>CAWFYR010000007.1:0-17500 GCA_963819995.1 uncultured Alphaproteobacteria bacterium
CGCGGGACCCGGCCGCGGGCGCCGCACGACCAGCGCACCGCCTGGGCCTATCTCTTCGGGGCGATCTGCCGGCCGAGGGCAAGGGCGCCGGGCTCGTCATGCCGTTCTGCGACACCGAGGCGATGCAGGCGCATCTTGCCGAGATCGGCGCCACGGGGGCGCCGAACGCCCACGCGGTCCTTCTGCTCGACCAGGCGGGATGGCACTTCGCCGGCGCACTTGTCGTGCCCGCGAACATCACGCTCCTGCCGCTGCCACCGCGTTCGCCCGAGCTGAACCCGGTCGAGAATGTCTGGCAGTTCATGCGCGACAACTGGCTCTCGAACCGCGTCTTCAACGGATACCCCGACATCGTCGCCCACTGCTGCGCCGCCTGGAACGACCTCATCGATCAGCCATGGCGCATCCGGTCCATCGGCCGCCGCTCATGGGCCGAAGGGTTCTGATCAATGCAGGTTGGTATTAGTCGGTATGTTCGACACGGACGCCACGCCCTAGTCTGTCCAATAGCAAAGGAGCGCTCGCGTCAACCGTGAAGGCGTTTAATGCGCCTGTGGCGTCCATGAAGACCGCCAAACCGCCTCCGATCACAGCTAACGATAGGCGAGCCCCTAGGAAAAACCGTTCTTTGTAGTGGGCCGGACAGCGCCCATTCAGGCCACCGAGGACTTGACCGCCGACATAACCTCGATGTCCGCCAGGAAAACCTTTCTAAGGGAGGGAATCAGTGCCTAAAGAACAGGACATTACCAGACAAAGCGACTTTCGGTACATTGCGGCTGATGCCCTTGGGTTCAGTGTCAATGAAAATAGATTTAAAATTATGTTTGGGATTGATGACAGTCCGCGAGGGATTCTCGAACAAATCGGGGTGATGATGGGCCAGCAACTGCTAAGTTGTTAGCGACTGTCTTGGACTTGGCTATCGAGAACTAAAAACAGCAGATGGGCCGAGAAATACCGGTTGACCCGCAAAAAGCTAAAGTCGATGCGTGCCGCATTTAGTTCTCAGAGTGGAAAGGATTCCGCGTCTTAGGTCGCTCATCAAGTGGTTTGTGTGGAGGCTCGACGCTAGCCCGCTTTTCGGGTGTATCCTCAATCTCACCCGTCGCGATCCTGCCGACCATGACGGCGAGGCCGATGGCGTCGGCGGGGCGCTTCTCGCCTTTGGGTCCCTTAGGCACCGGCATCGTTCCCATCGGCTATCAAGCGTCTTAGTTCTGATATACACCACTCGACGTGCCCGATGGCATCACGCTTGGAGATGCGGCCTTCGGATACATCCAGCCGATCCCGCCTGAGTTGGATTCTAGTAGCGTCTCCATGTCGCGCTTGAGCTTATCTGCCTCAGCCATTTCCAGCCTCCATGCTTCCTGCTAAGCATATAGGAGGCCGAGGCTTCGCGCGAGACCAGCGTTTGCCACGCCGCGGGCCGTCAGATTTCAAACTGAGACACTACCAACCCGCCGAACTCCTTGCGCCAGCGGTAGTATGTGAACGACGTCACACTGATCGCGCGGATCTCCTCTGCGACCGGCCGTCCTTGCGACAGCAGCACGTCGGCCTGCCTCAGCTTCGCGACGATCTCCTCCGGCTTGTGCTTCTTCTGCGGCATTCCTGGCATCCTCCTAAGGCTCGAAAGCCTACTTCAGGGAGGACCACTTTTCAGGGGGCAGACAACTCGCGCGCATCCCCGTCTACAAGACCATCAAGGTCGACAACTGCTCCCATGGCGCTGGACCCGGTAGCGGTCAGGCCGACGCTTCCTTTCAACCTTTGGTAGATTTGCCCTTCCCTTTCTAGGCGAGTAGTGTTAGCGTCCTTACGAAGCGAAGGCGCAGGAGTGCCCGATGCGGGTTCTACAACTCACATCCAGTGGCACTCCCGATGACGCAGTCGCCTATTCGCCTCCCAAAAGCAGATTTCGTAGACGAGCGGCATTATCTGCCTACGGTCGACGCCGATACTAAGACCAACCTTAGCAGTCGGCCAATAAGGGGACAGTTTGGGCCCGAGGTTGGTAAGCGGATCTGCAATCAAATTGTTACATCTGTCGTGGCTCCAGCATGACAGACCATGCCGCCATTGCTGCCGCTCCGGATCATCGCAGTCAGGTCAACGATGCCATCAAGCAGTTGGTACGCTTGTTAGCGCGGCAGGCGGCGCGCGATGCGGAACTCGGTATCACCATCGCCAAACAGGTCGAAAAGAATGCAGCGCCGCTCCAAGATTGACGGCGGGATAACGCTGTTGACCGTCAAAGACGTCGCGGCTCTCGATCACTGTTCGGAGAAAACGGTCCGGCGGGCGATCGAGGCGGGCTTGCTCGAAGCCATTCGCATCGGGCCGAGTGGAAGGCTCTTGCGGGACCCCACCCCGCAGCGCACGCGGCTTATCGCAGGGGACAAGTGTATTGACCACTTCTGACCACAAATGTCCATACAATTCCGTCAGTTACCGGCCGCTCGGGAAAACGGTCCCCCGCTAATTGGCCCACTATTATATTCAACGCACTCTTGGGAACCTCATCGGGTTGGGACAACTCCTCCAGTTTGTTGCTCGCGAAACAGGGTTCGAGCTCGGAACGCTTACGATCCAGTCCACCCATGCCTGCCTTGATCCCGATTTGCCTCGGGGTGTTATCTCAACCTCATCGCGACCCTCGACACGACGCGCTCGTTGAAGTCGTTGGGCCTGGTAACGGACGCAGCTCGCTCGATTAGAATCGACGAACGCAAATGATAATGCGGGCGCGGCAGCAATCTCAGCAAGAGCACGATCTACAGAGCCATTTTGATATCCTGTCGCTCTCGCGTATAGACCGACTGAAGCACTACGGACTACACTTGCGCAAAATATGCGGGGCGCTTCGCGCGAGGCGAAGCAGAGGCCAAGAGTCGGGTTCGCAAACCTTGGTCGACGCCTTTCTCGTCGCGCTGAGCGCTGCGAACGCCCTGAACCAGCGGCTGCCCGACGTTTGAAGTCATGGATGGAGGGAAGTCCCTCGGACCTTGAGTTCACCGATCAAGCGGGGCGCTTTGCGGACGCGTGCGAAAAAATCGACCATCTAGAGGAGTTCCGCACGATCGCCCTCAATGCAAATGCGGCCCTGGTGGAATGGATCGTGCGCAGCGCTGTGGCCAGCAAGCTTGATCTCGACGCTCTCGTCGTCGAACGTCGCCGGCAACTGGCGCGTCGACCTGTTCACGCGCAGGTCGAATAGTGTTTATGTCCGGGGACAGCATCGCCGAGCACGGGAACGAATGGATCATGCCATTCGACCCTAAGTACGTCGATGGCGCCGCGTACACGATGCGGATCGGTGACGAAGCGTTCGTCGAAGTTCCGGAGAGCCGAGGATGCCCGGAAGCCTGGCCTTGTTGTGCGCCTGAACCAAGGCCAGCCGATAGTGATCCCACCCGGGCAGTTTGCTTATCTTACGACCCGGGAGTTCGTCACGGTGCCTTATGATGTCCTCGGCTTCATCGACCTGAGGAGCGGCCCGAAGATGAGCGGGCTGGTAAACGTAAGTGGGTTTCACGTCGATCCGGGTTATCGGGACAACTCCTGTTCGCCGTTCTCAATGCGGGACCGCAGTCGATTACGGTGCGCTGCGACCAGCCGGCATTCTTCATTTGGTTCGCCCGCCTCGACAATGCTACGCGGAAATTCGCTCGGGAAAGGCTGGATACCACACCATCGAAACCGAGCTGATGGCACGCCTACCCGCTGAGAACGCGTCCCTAACATCGCTCAAAGGTCAAATTGACCATCTCGATCGGCGCCTCTCCTACGTGCTTGGTATACTGACGTTGGCTGGAGCTCTAGCTATTGCATCGATCGCCGGCGTCGTCGCAAATACTTGGTGGAACTAGCTCATGCCCACGGCGCCCATTTCAAAGACCATCTTGACGTCGAAGATCCGAGCGCTGCCGCCGAAGAAGGTGATATTGGGTGGGTCCGCCTTCATACAACGATTTAACCTTGATCCTTGGCAAGCTGAGGCTCTAGTAACGACTGGGCCGGGGCGCACCTGTGTGTTGCTGATGACGAACAAGCGAAGGTAGAAGCTTAGCCAGCGACATTGCCGAGGAGCGCAGACCAGTGAACGAACTTCGATGATGGTGACGCGCGTGCGGTATGCCATCGAAACCTTTCTCAAATGACATCGCGGCATACACGGCGGCACGCGTCTTCAACCCATGGACGACGAACTGCGAGCATGTAGACGTCGAAGACAGCTTCCAATCCGGCGCGAGAAACTCGTCACCAGTCTTGTTCGCCTGTGCTGATGCCGAGATGAGGTCGACGTCTCGATTGGTCGCGATCTGGGTTGGCGCGGCGGGAACGGACGGGTGTCGCGCTCGTGGATGAAACTTCGCTCGACGACTACGCGCGCTCGATTGACGTCGTAGGTCTGATCGAGGCAACGAACGGCCCGGTCATGCGCGAGCGCACGGCGACCGAGATACATCTGGCTCGGGCGCCAGTGCCGAAACTGTTCTTCTGGAACGTCTTCCCTTTCCATCCGCACGAGACGGACCAGCCGCAGTCGAACCGAGATGCACACGCGACGGGAGCGCGATGCCGGATTAGCGTTTCTGACGAGCGTTTTCGCGCTGCTGCCCGTTGGCCGGGTGGTAACGATAGGAAATGATGCTACGCATTGTCTTCAAGCTGCCCGAGTTAGATGCTTCCCGTTCGGCATCCGAGCTACGGGGGTCAATGAAATTCCACCGTCAGGTCGACGCGCATTCTGGCATTGCGTTGACGGAACACTCGCAGGTCGACTTCGGGATTCAAGTCAAATATCCCAAACCACGGAGCATTGACCTCGCGCGCCAACATGCTGCCTTGCAGCATCTGGATTGTTCAGATTTTGAGCCTTGCCCCTCAAATCAGGGCCGCGACAGACTGGAATCCTCCGGTTTGTGCGCTGAACCCGAACCTCGGGCCTCCCCGGGCTGGAAAATCCGGGCTTCGTCATGCCGTCGGGCTGGCCTCGCCGCCATTGTTAGTGAGCGCGATCGGGACGTTGTAGCCGATCGCGCTGTGAGGTCGGTCCTCGTTGTAGACCTGCGTCAAGCCTCCGGCTTTTCGCGGGCGTCGGCGACCGTCAGGAACCAGTTCGCCGACAGGCATTCCTGGCGGAGCTTGCCGTTGAACGCCTCGATGAACGCGTTGTCCGTCGGCTTCCGAGCCGCGAGAAGTCGAGCGTCACGCCATTGCGGGTAGGCCCAGAGGTCGGGGTCGCGCGAGATGAACTCGTTGCCCTGGTCGACGCGGATTGTCTTTGGAAATTCACCTCGGCACAGAGAGGTGGCCCGGGAAATCTGAACGGTGGGGATGAGTGGATGATCCGCGGACTATCGGCATGATTGCCAGAGCGAGGAGAGCGCCGAAACCACAGGCCGGCTTTCAAGGCAAAGGTGGCGCTGGCGGCCATCAAGGGCAATAAGACGCTGGCTGCTGGCCGAGCAGTTCGATGTCGATCCCAATCAGATCACGCAGTGGCCTTCGCAGCTGCTGGAAGGGGCTTCTGGCGTCTTCGGCGCCGTGGAGGCCGCTGACGCGGCGGTGGATTCCAGCGCGAAGCGCAACGCATCAAGCGAACCTGATTTCGACGTCCCTGCCAAGCTCTGACAGGAAGGCCTCGACGGGTGATCTGTAGGCGAGGCATTTGCGCGGTGTGAGGTTGATGGTCATGGCGATCTCCTGGATGTCCTGCTCGCTGATCTCGTCGAGATCGGTGCCGCGTGGGAGCCATCGCCTGATGCGCCCGTTGGCGTTCTCGACCCCGCCCTTCTGCCAACTGGCGTAGGCGTCGCAGAAGTAGGTAGGTCGTTGCGCTCAGCATCCCGCGCAGCAGCATGTGGCGAGCGAAGCAGGTGTCGTTGTCGAAGGTTACCGAGCCGCGCATCCTCGGATCGAGGCGCCGGAAGGTGGCCATCATCGCGGCGACCCTCTCGGCGGCGGTCTTTCCCGCCAGGCGCGACATCAGCGTGATCCGGGTCTTGCGCTCGTGCAGCACCAGGACCGGACGCGACCGCTTGCAGATCACCAGATCAGCTTCCCAATGCCCCACCGTCTCCCGGGCGTCGGCGTCGCCAGATCGCTGAGAAATATGGGCCTTCTCGGCGATCGTGTCGCGCGACACCCGAGCGTGGCGCTTCCTGCGGCGGGCATGCCGGCGGGTCAGGAAGCGCCACAGCCGTTCCGCCTTCTGGCCGGCACGATAGACCCAGCCGTAGAGCGTCTCCACGCAGACGGCGCGCAGGCCGGTCTCAAGTCCGAGCCCGCAGCCGCCCTGCTATCTGTTCCGGCGTCCAGCCTTCGGCCAGCCGGTCGGTGACGTAGGTCGCGAGCTTCGCGTCCGTCTCCAGGGCCGCCAGGCGCTGACGGCGCAGCAGGTACGACCCCTCTGCCGCGTGCGGCCGGTATTCGTGCGCGAACTCACGGAGACTCCCGGAAGGCGCGGCGAGCCCCTTGTCGGCACATATCCGCTGGATTTGCCCAATGCGCATCAGGCAGGGTTCCGGCTCGCACATCGGATGGCGCCTGACCTCGCTGACGATGCTTTCCTGTACCGATACAGCCGGGACGCTACCCTCGCCGAATTTGGGCGCGACGACGTATTCCAAATTCACCAGCACAAGTTTGCCGAAGAACTTGCGCGCGCTTTGGGTAACGCCGGCTTGCTCTGGCAGCCGCGTCATCGCCATCGCGGCGCCTGGATCGCTGTGCACCCCGTCATTGGCGACATCGTCATCTCGACGGCCGCAGTCGCCGCGGCCACCGATATCGGGTGCGACGTCCTCACCGATACGCTTCGCGACCACCGCGCAGTCTCCGCCCGCGACGAAGAGACAGTCTCCTACGACCCGACGCCGCAGCAGATCGCGAGCTCGCGGCGGGACTACCTCGAGCTGCGCGAGCGCCTGAACGCCGCGCCGGTTCTGAGCGACTTCGTACTAAGCACTGAGATGCCGCCAGCGCGGCCGATCTCTGATGATCAGGACCGCGAGCCTGACCGTGCTCTTCGCGACCCTGAAGGCATCAGTCTGGATTGCCGTCTCGCTCCAGTCGATCCGCCACTCGTGGATGCCGCGCGCCTCTAGGTGCTCGATCGTGCTGCGCAGGTATTCCGCCATCGATCCTCGCTCGCCCGCCGCCGTCGCCAGTGCCTCGACCACCACATCCTCGGCAAGATCCGGAAGAAACAGCGGGTGCGAGCGGACCGGCGTCCGGCTGCGCTTCATCGAGCCGGGCAAGCCGGTCCAGAACGCCTTCGTCGAGAGCCTGAACGGCAGGTTCCGCGACGAGTGCCTGAACCTGCACTGGTTCCGCTCGCTGCGGCATGCCCGCGAGGAGATCGAACGATGGCGTCACCACTACAACACCGAGCGCCCCCATTCGGCGCTCGGCTACCGCACTCCGATGGAGGTCCTCACCAACACCGCCGCAGCAGCGCTTGAGCCTCTTGCGGGCTCCGCGCTGCCGCTCATCGCCCAGTTCAAACCGGAGGATTCCAGTTCGTCGCGGCCCTGATCGCGGGGAAAGGTCAGATCGGAGATAGCCCTCGACCGCAAGGTCGCGACTGAGCGGCTCGTTTATCTCCGGCAGCTGGAATGATCCTTCAGCTTCGGAATGGTCGGGAACGTAATCTATGACCAGCCGGCGTTCTCCGATGACCTTGTCCCCCTTTCGGATTGTGAGCAACACCGCAAGGTGCTGAGGACCGCCGAGATCGCGATCAGCATGGACGGCAGGGGCGCCTGGCGCGACAATGTCTTCGTCGAACGGCTCTGGCGGACCATCAAGTACGAGGAGGTCTATCTGCGCGCCTGCGCCGGCGTCGCTCCGGCCCGAGCCTCGATCGGCCGGTATCTGAGTTTCTACAACGGCAGAAGGCCGCATTCGTCGCTTGGCGGGAAAACTCCGGCCCAAGCATATATCAACAGGGCGACGTCAATCTCGGCGGCCGCCTGAACGGGCGGCCGAGCCACTTGGAAACACCCTGTCCGCTGTCGCAGGTGGATGAGACACTGGATCATGTCAGATCGCGCAAAGGTGGTGAGCGCCGTCGCCCCGTTGGCCGGGCTCGTCCTCAGCCCCCGACCGTCTCATCGTTAACGCGCCTGGCGGCGCGACCATCCGCTCCGCCAATCGCCGTCGCGCTTAAGACCGAGCGGCTCCGTCACGGCTTGTCTAATTGCGCTCCGCACTTTGAGAGTTGACAGTCTAAACGCGTCGTGCACAGATGGCGCCATGCGAATGGGTCCATTCATTGAATTGCTCGCCAAGACCTACGGCCTGCCTGAAAGCAGCGTGACCGTCATCGCGCGCGTAATGCGCGAGGCTGGCTGGTTGACGACTGGACCCCGCGGCGTCAACGCGCCGGAAATGCAGCCGCTCGACGCGGCGCGCATGACCTTAGCGCTGATGACCGGCCAGCCACCGAGCAAAGTTCTTCCTGATTTTGAGATACTTCGAACTTTGCAGACACAAAACACGCGTCGACCGGAGGGGCTGATGTCAGGGGTTAACCTAGCTCCAGAACACACTCTGGAGGATTTACTGACTGTAATTTTCGAAAACTTCCAGTACCCTCCGTGCATCGATCGGTATTATATTCTATTATCAGTAGAAGCATCAACGTTGGGCGCTGAAGTGACAACGGATAGGCGGCACTGTAAGTATTTAGACTTGGCAGCTTCTGCAAAACTAAATGAGCTTATTGCTTGTTTCCCAGAGCTGGCATCTTGTAATGCGATTAACTTGCTTTTAAGCGGGAGCCTCAACCTAAAAAGTGCATCTAGAATTGCGGGGTGCGGGATGCGGGCAATCCGGACGATTACCGCAAACGAAATCCGCAAAATAAGCAAATCAATGGCAGGGATACGCAATTGAGCAACCGCCCCACCAGTCCAGGCGGCAGCAACCTGAATGAGCAGCATCTACACGTAGATGCAAACGCTTCGGGTGGTCCACAGCTTCAAGCCGCCTTGAACAGGCTGTGCAAGATCGTAGTCGATGGTTTGCAACACGGGTACTTCGACGGCACAATCATCATTGAGACCCGCAAGAGCGAACTTCGTGAAATGAAGATCATAGCTGGAAAGAGCTACAAGTTTAATATCCCGGTCGAGGAACTACCGCGCTGAGAAGCACGCTCACCCGGTGATCCCTGGGATAGGGACGCCTCCGAACTCAACCATCAGGATCCGACTTCATCGGTGCGATGCCGAGGGTCACGATCAAGGGCACGGCGTCAGGGAAAGAGCCTGGCCGTGATAGGTTCGTGAACCCTCCATTTTGCAAATGTTGTCTTGACCTACTCTTCTGCCACATTGAGCACAACGATGTGCTGAGCGGCAAAAAGCTCGACTTTATTCTCCTGCAACAGTCGCCGCCCTGTGGCGCCCGTTGGCACGGCTGAGGGGTGGCAACAGTGTCTCGCCCCACCCTGCCCAACGCCTTCCACCGTCAAGGACCTGCACATCGCGCTGCCGATTCTGCGCTCGCCGCTCTGATCCGACTGACCGCGCGACAAGCCGCGCGAGAAGCGTTCTTGAGCGCCCAATACGAGCAGAAAGAGAAGGGAAATGCCCCGACGTCCCCTCAAGAAAACTGATGGACCCACGCAACTGCTAACGGTGCGTGACGTGGCCCAGCTCAACAACGTGTCGGAGAAGACGGTACGCCGCGCGATCGCAGCCGGCCTCCTCGACTCCGTTCGTCTCGGTCGTCTCGTCCGGATCGAGCCGCGGGCCCTCGAGATCTACCGCCGCTACCGAGGCGACTGACCAGTCGTGTCCACACATGTCTATTCTAGTCAACTTCTTAGGCAGCTCTCGGGAAGAGGTCATCCCCGATAAACTTCCGCTTCACATGCTACCCTCTTCCCGAATGTCCACACCGGTCCACGCCTGTCTACCCGAGACAACTCCTGACCAAGCGAGATCATCCCGATGAAGCACCTCGACACCAAAACTCTCGACACCGCGTTCGTCCGCCCCGGCACGCCGATGCTCTCGGACGTCATCCGCCACCTCGAGGAAAATCCGGAGCTCTTCGGGACGCGACCGCGGGACATGATCTCGGGGCTGCGCCGCGTGGCTCGCGCGCTCGGGCCGGCCGCCGGAAGAGGTTCCGGCCGAACCGGGCTGGCTGCAGCCGCGCCTGCAGAAGGTGGAGCCGGCGGCTCTTGGGTTAACGCCGAAGTCGTGGAGCAATGTCCTGAGTGACGCCCGCGCGGGGCTTGAGCCGCTACGGCGATCTCGACCGCCGCTTTAACCGGCAAGGCCGACCTGAACCCGGAATGGCGCCGGCTGTGGGGCGTGCTTCTCGAAACCGGCAATCGCAGCCTTGCCGGCGCTCGTGCCGCTTCGTGCATTTTCTGAACCGCCAAGGCAGTTTGCCCCGACTGAGGTCACAGACGCCTGCGCCATCGCCTACCTCGAGGCGCATCGAGGCGAACGAGATCAGCAAGTCGCCCGACAGCACCTACCGCGCCGCGGTCAGGGGCTGGAACCGGGCGGCTGCGCCTTCTGCCGGATTGGCCGCAGATCGAACTTGCAGTGCCGCGCCGGCAGAAGCTGCGTGAAGCTGCCCGACGACACCTTCCCGCCGAGCCTCCACGCCGACCTCGATCGGCTTGCACGAGAAGCTGACCAGCCCGACCCGCTGGACTGAGGCGCCGGCAGCGAGCCGGTTCGCCCGGCCACGGCGTCGCAGTACCGCCGCCGGATCTTTGCTTCGCCGCGGAGCTCGTGCGCTCCGGGGTTGCGCCGCTGAGACGATCGTCGACATCGCCACGATCTGCGCGCCGGCCATGGTCGAGCGCGGCTTGCGGCAGATGCTGGCGCGGAACGAGAACAGGACCAACCGAACTGTCATCGCGCAGACCGCTGGCGTCCTGCGCAACGTGTCGCGCAACTATTGCGGCGCGACGGAGGACGTGCAGGAAGGAGGTCTCGAAGCTGCGTGGCGCGTCGCAATGAAGCCGCAGGTCGGCATGACGCAGAAGAACCGCGACCGCCTGCGCGCGCTGCAGGACCCGGGCACATGCAGGCGTTGCTGCATGCTGCCGGATCGGCTGTTCAGCCGCGGCGAAGGCCGGTCGCAAGCCGCACTACCGCGCCCTCGACCGCGAAGTCGCCGTTGCCATCGCGATCCTGCAGGTCTGCCCGATCCGGGTGAAGAACCTCTCGGAGATCCACCTCGAGCGGAACCTGCAGCGCCAGGCGACGGCCGGGTATTTCTGGTCTTCGAGGAGGAGGAGGTGAAGAACGAGCGCCGCTCGAGTTCGAGCTGCCGCAGGACGTCAGTCCGCATGATCGATCGCCACCTCGCCAGCCGGGTGCCGGAGCTCTGCCCGAGCGGCACGCCGTGGCTCTTTCCCCGCCGGGACGGGCAAGGCCCGATGGAGCCGGCAACTACATGTCGAAGCGGATCACCAGAGCGATCCGCAGTGCGACCGGGCTGGAGGTCAATGCGCATCTCTTTCGCCACCTCGCCGTGATGATCTGGCTCGACGCGAATCCGGGAAGCTACGAGGCCGCCCGCCGGCTGCTCGGGCCACTCCGCCATCAGCCAACGCTGAACCTCTACTCGGGCATGGAGGCCCGCTCCGCGACGCGCGCCTTCTCCGACCTCGTCGCCGACCAAGAAGGAGACCCGCCGGTGAGCGCCGCGTCGAGCCGTTGCGGCCTTGCCCCTGGCGGCGTGGCCCGACGGTCGACCAGGCGATGTGGCGCTCCTTGCTGCAGCCCGGCGGGCCGCTCGACGATCGCGGGGCGCTGTCGCATCTGCGGCCCACCTCGTTGAAGATGCGAGTCGGCCAGTATGGCCGCTGGCTTGCGTGGCTTGCCAGCGACGATCCCGCCGCCCTCGAGGAGCCTCCGGAGGACGCGGGCGACCATCGACCGGCTCGCCGGCTGGCTGGAGGCACTGGCGCATGTCGACGCCGATGTCGCGGCATCATGTTCGTGTCCGGCACGCTGCGCGTGCTGCGGGCCGCGGCGCCGGAGGCCGACTGGAGTTCCAGCGCCGGCTCGAGGCCCGTCTCAGGATCACCGCGGGGCGCGGCTCGCAGAAGCGCAAGCGCGGCCGCATCCTCTCGAGCGGCGGTACTTGCTCGAGGCCGGGCTCCGGCACGCCGGCCCCGACGCCGAGGCGGCGGCCACCCCGCTCGAGGCGGCCAAGCGCGCCGCGACGGGCGATGGTGGCGATGCTGGCGCTGATGCCGATGCGCCGGCGCGCCTTCGCCGGCCTGGAGCTCGGGCAGTCGCTTCTCGTCATGCCGGAGGAGATCGTCGTCGCACTGCCCGAGGAGCTGACCAAGACCGGCGTGCCTTGGGAGACCGCGGTTCCCGGACGCGGTCGTGCCGCCGCTTTGCCGCTACCTCAACGAGGTGCGGCCTTGGCTGATGGCGCGGAGCGGCGCGCGCCACGACCAGCTCTGGGTCGATAACCACGGCCACCCTTATCGCGATCGACTACTGTCGGGCGGAAGATCGCGCGAATACGACCTGCGGCTGACCGGCGTGCGGGTGCCGCCGCATTTCTTCCGCGACGCGGCCGCCACCACGCTCGCGCGGCATTCGCCAAACGCCGCGCGACTGATCCGCCCGGTTCTGGCACACTCCAGCTTCAAGACCGCCGAGCGCCACTACAACCACGCGCAGGGCATCGAGGCCGGTCGGGACTACGCCGCGGTGATCGCGCGGATGAAGCGGGAGAGATGACCATGCGTGCCGCCATATATTCGCGCTTCTCGTCGCAGCTGCAGAGCGAGGCCTCGATCGAGGACCAGGAGCGGCTCTGCCGCGAGCGCGCCGAGCGCGAGGGCTGGACCGTCGTCGCGACCTTCGCCGACCGGGCGCTCTCCGGCGCCTCGATGCTGCGGCCGGGCCTGCAGGGCCTGCTCGAGGCGGCATCGGCCGGGCGGTTCGACGTCGTGCTCACCGAGGCGCTCGACCGCCTTAGCCGCGACCAGGCCGACGTGGCCGGCGCTCTACAAGACGGCTGACGCTTCGAGGACGTGCAGATCGTCACCCTCGCCGAGGGCGAGATCAGCGAGCTGCACGTCGGCCTCAAGGGCACGATGAACCAGCTCTTCCTGAAGGACCTCGCCGCCAAGACCCGTCGCGGCCTGCGCGGCCGCGTCGAGGCGGGACGCTCCGGCGGCGGCAACAGCTACGGCTACGACGTCGTGCGCACGCGCGCAGGCCGACGGCACGCTTCTCGACCGGCGAGCGCACGATCAACTCGCCGGAGGCGGCGATCGTCCGGCGCATCTTCGAGGCGTACTGCGCCGGGCACGTCGCCCAAGGCGATCGCCAGCGCGCTCAATCGCGAGGGCGTTCCCGGGCCGCGCGGCGGCGCACTGGAGCGCCTCGACGATCCACGGCAACCCGGCGCGCGGCACCGGGATCCTCAACAACGAGCTCTATGTCGGCCGGCTGGTCTGGAACCGCCTGCGCTACGTCAAGGACCCCGCGACCGGCAAGCGGGTCTCGCGGCCCAACCCGCCGCGAGCGCTGGTCGTCACCGAGGTCCCGCACCTGCGCATCGTCGACGACGAGCTCTGGGACCGCGCCAAGGCGCGCCAGGCCGCCTCCGCCCTGCCGCGCGGCGAGAACCGCGGCAGCGCCCTCAGCCGGGCGAACCGGCCGCGCTACCTCTTCTCCGGGCATGGTGACCTGCGGCGTCTGCGGCGGCGGCATGTCGATGATCTCGGCGACGCACATCGGCTGCTCGGCCGCGCGCAACAAGGGCACCTGCGACAACCGCAAGACCATCGCCCGGGCCGAGCTCGAGGACCGCGTGCTCGGCGCCTTGTCGGCGCAGCCTGATGGAGCCCGAGCTCTTCGCGGTGTTCTGCGAGGAGTTCACCGCCGAGACCAACCGGCATCCGGCGCGGAGCGGCGCTCGCGCAGCTGACCGGACCGCAGCGCAGAGCTCGCCCGCGTCAGTCGCGGCATCGACCGCCTGGTCCAGGCGATCATCGACGGCACGCCGGCGCGCGCCGTCAAGGAGAAGCTCGAGGCCCTCGAGGCCCGCAAGGCCGAGCTCGAGGCCAGCTCGGAGCGAAAGGAGAGCCCGCCGCCGGTGCTGCACCCGGCCATGGCCGATCTCTACCGCCAGAAGGTCACCGACCTCGCGGCGGCGCTCAACGCTCCGGACAGCCGGACCGAGGCGGCGGAGATCCTGCGCGGGCTGATCGAGACGATCGAGCTCCGGCCCGACGCCGGACGCGCTACGAGATCCTGCTGCGCGGCGACCTCGCCGGCATCCTGACGCTGGCGTCGGACAGCAAGAAGCCCGCCGCGCTTTCGCGTGACGGGCTTTTGCAAGTGGCGTTGGTTGCGGGGGTAGGATTTGAACCTACGACCTTCAGGTTATGAGCCTGACGAGCTACCGGGCTGCTCCACCCCGCGCCGGGTGGTTTTTTGTGGAGAGAGCTTTGCGGGTTCCGTGCGTTTTTCAGGTTTGGCGGTGACCTACTCTCCCACGTCTTGGGACGCAGTACCATCGGCGCAGCGGCGCTTAACGGCCGAGTTCGGGATGGGATCGGGTGTTTCGCTCGCGCTCATGCCACCAAACCTGCAAAACGCACGGGGTGGGCGACGGCGGGCTTGAGGCCCTGGTCGCTCACTCCGCGTCACACGAGACCGTCTTGTCCTGGTCTTGTCACTGGTTTCGGGTCGATGACCTCTGCCGGGCAGGGAGCGCGTCCCATGGGGACGGGTCCGTCTGCTTCCGGATCGGATCAAGCCTATCGGGCGATTAGTACCGGTCAACTGAACGCATTGCTGCGCTTACATCTCCGGCCTATCGACGTGGTGGTCTGCCACGGCCCTCAAGGGAGACCTGGTTTCGAGGGGGGCTTCCCGCTTAGATGCCTTCAGCGGTTATCCTGTCCGCACATAGCTACCCTGCACTGCCGTTGGCACGACAACAGGTCCACCAGTGGTGCGTTCACCCCGGTCCTCTCGTACTAGGGGCAACTCCTCTCAAGTCTCCGACACCCACGGCAGATAGGGACCGAACTGTCTCACGACGTTCTAAACCCAGCTCACGTACCACTTTAAACGGCGAACAGCCGTACCCTTGGGACCTTCTCCAGCCCCAGGATGTGATGAGCCGACATCGAGGTGCCAAACACTGCCGTCGATATGGACTCTTGGGCAGTATCAGCCTGTTATCCCCGGCGTACCTTTTATTCGTTGAGCGATGGCCCTTCCACGCGGGACCACCGGATCACTATGGCCGACTTTCGTCTCTGCTCGACTTGTCAGTCTCGCAGTCAGGCGGGCTTATGCCATTGCACTCGACGACCGATTTCCGACCGGTCTGAGCCCACCATCGCGCGCCTCCGTTACTCTTTGGGAGGCGACCGCCCCAGTCAAACTACCCGCCACACAGGGTCCCGGAACCGGATGACGGTCCGCGGTTAGACATCAGGCAAGACAAGGGTGGTATCTCAAGGGCGGCTCCACGGGAACTGGCGTCCCCGCTTCGAAGCCTGCCACCTATCCTGCACATGACCGGCCTAATGCCAGTGTGAAGCTGTAGTAAAGGTGCACGGGGTCTTTCCGTCTGACCGCGGGAACCCCGCATCTTCACGGGGAGTTCAATTTCGCTGAGTCTGCATTGGAGACAGCGGGGAAGTCGTTACGCCATTCGTGCAGGTCGGAACTTACCCGACAAGGAATTTCGCTACCTTAGGACCGTTATAGTTACGGCCGCCGTTTACCGGGGCTTCAATTCAAGGCTTGCACCTCTCCTTTTAACCTTCCGGCACCGGGCAGGCGTCAGTCCCTATACGTCGCCTTACGGCTTCGCAGAGACCTGTGTTTTTAGTAAACAGTCGCCACCCCCTGGTCTGTGCCCCCCGCCGACGGTTGCCCGCCGACGGGGCCTCCTTCTCCCGAAGTTACGGAGGCATTTTGCCGAGTTCCTTCAATGCAGTTCTCTCAAGCGCCTTGGTATGCTCTACCAGTCCACCTGTGTCGGTTTAGGGTACGATCTGATGGAGGGCTATTTCCAGGAACCGCTTCGAGGCCCGCCCAATCCGATAAGGGCGAACAACAGCTGCGATCCGTCACATCCTCCTGGCCCGGGAATATTAACCCGGTTCCCATCGACTACGCCTTTCGGCCTCGCCTTAGGGGTCGGCTCACCCTGCTCAGATTAGCTTTAAGCAGGAACCCTTGGACTTTCGGCGTGCGGGTCTCTCACCCGCATTATCGCTACTCATGTCAACATTCTCGCTTCCGATCACTCCACCGGATCCCTCACAGGCCGGCTTCACAGTAAACTCCAGGTCTCCGCAACACCCGAAGATGCTGAAGAGACGCGGAATTATATCACGGAACGCTCCGCTACCACGTACACCCGAAGGTGCACATCCTGAGCTTCGGCTCGTGGCTTGAGCCCCGGTACATCTTCGCCGCAAGACAGCTTGTCTAGACCAGTGAGCTGTTACGCTTTCTTTAAATGATGGCTGCTTCTAAGCCAACATCCTGGTTGTTTTGGCCGTCTCACATGCTTTCCCACTTAGCCACGAATTGGGGGCCTTAGCTGCAGGTCAGGGTTGTTTCCCTCTCGACGCCGGACGTTAGCACCCGACGTCTGTCTGCCAGGCAGTCACTCTTCGGTATTCGGAGTTTGGTTAGGATCAGTAAGACGGTGAGTCCCCATAGCCCATCCAGTGCTCTACCCCCGAAGGTGTAACCTGACGCTCTACCTAAATAGATTTCGCGGAGAACCAGCTATCTCCGAGTTTGATTGGCCTTTCACCCCTAGGCACACCTCATCCCGACCTTTTTCAACAGGTGTGGGTTCGGACCTCCAGTGCGTGTTACCGCACCTTCATCCTGGACATGCCTAGATCACTCGGTTTCGGGTCTGATCCCAGTAACTCATTCGCCCTATTCAGACTCGCTTTCGCTGCGCCTACGCCTATCGGCTTAAGCTTGCTACTGAGACCAAGTCGTTGACCCATTATACAAAAGGTACGCCGTCACCCGTCCAATGACCTCGAAAGGCCCTCGGCAGGCTCCGACTGTTTGTAGGCGTCCGGTTTCAGGGACTGTTTCACTCCCCTTGTCGGGGTGCTTTTCACCTTTCCCTCACGGTACTGGTTCGCTATCGGTCAGCAAGGAGTACTTAGCCTTCGAGGGTGGTCCCCCGATCTTCAGACAGGATTTCACGTGTCCCGCCCTACTTGATGTGTCCTCTCGAAGGTTCGCATACGGGGCTGTCACCCATCTCGCCCATCATTCCAGATGGTTCTGCTGCCTCTCGAGGCTCGGCTGGTCCGCGTTCGCTCGCCGCTACTGACGGAGTTTCGGTTGATTTCCTTTCCTACGGGTACTGAGATGTTTCAGTTCCCCGCGTTCGCTCTTTTAACCCTATATATTCAGGTCAAAAGTACCTGTCTCAACCACCGATCCTCAGACCATTCGCAGTGTCGCACCAAACCGGCCAA
>CAWFYR010000007.1:22500-229499 GCA_963819995.1 uncultured Alphaproteobacteria bacterium
GCACCCCGCCCTCGTCGTAGCCGACATAGCCCGGCGGTGCGCCGATCAGCCGGGCGACCGAGTGCTTCTCCATGAACTCCGACATGTCGATCCTGACCATCGCCTGGTCGTCGTCGAAGAGGAACGCCGCCAATGCCTTGGTCAGCTCGGTCTTGCCGACGCCGGTCGGCCCGAGGAAGAGGAAACTGCCCAGAGGCCGGTTGGGATCGTTCAGCCCGGCGCGGGCCCGCCTGACCGCATTCGACACCGCCTCGACCGCGGCGCGCTGGCCGATGACCCGCTTGCCGAGCCCCTCCTCCATGCGCAGCAGCTTGTCGCGCTCGCCCTCGAGCATCCGGTCGACCGGAATGCCGGTCCAGCGCTCGACGACCTGCGCGATCTGCTCGGGCGTCACCGCTTCCTCGACCATCGCCTCGTTGCCGCGCTTCTCGGCCGCCTCGAGCTCGGCTTCGAGGCCTGGAATGATGCCGTAGGCAAGCTCGCCCGCCCGCGCGAGGTTGCCCTGCCGCTTGGCGGTGTCGAGCTCGCCGCGCGCCTGGTCGAGCCGCTCCTTGATGTCGGCGGCGCCCTTGAGCTTGTCGCGCTCCGCGCGCCAGCGTGCGGTCATCTCGGCCGATCGCTCCTCGAGGCCGGAGAGATCCTTCACCAGCCGCTCGAGCCGGTCCTGGCTCGCGAGATCGGTCTCCTTCTTCAGCGCCTCGGCCTCGATCTGCTTCTGCAGGATCTCGCGGTCCAGCGCGTCGAGCGCCTCGGGCTTGGAATCCACCTGCATCCGCAGCCGCGAGGCGGCCTCGTCCATCAGGTCGATCGCCTTGTCCGGCAGAAACCGGTCCGCGATGTAGCGATGGCTCAGCGTCGCCGCCG
Source organism: uncultured Alphaproteobacteria bacterium (assembly GCA_963819995.1). GTDB lineage: Bacteria > Pseudomonadota > Alphaproteobacteria > Rhodobacterales > Rhodobacteraceae > Amaricoccus. The sequence goes on from CAWFYR010000007.1 coordinate 23,365, forward strand.
CCACCAGCGCGCTGTCGGTGATGCGCACGCCGTGGTGAACCTCGTACTTCTCCTTGATGCCGCGCAGGATCGAGATGGTGTCCTCGACCGACGGCTCGCTCACGAACACCGGCTGGAAACGCCGGGCCAGTGCGGCATCCTTCTCGATGTGCTTGCGGTACTCGTCGAGCGTCGTGGCCCCCACGCAGTGCAGTTCGCCCCGCGCCAGCGCCGGCTTCAGCATGTTGGAGGCGTCCATCGCCCCTTCCGCCTTGCCGGCGCCCACCAGCGTGTGCATCTCGTCGATGAACAGGATGATCTCGCCCGCCGCGGCGGTCACCTCGGTCAGGACCGCCTTCAGCCGCTCCTCGAACTCGCCGCGGTATTTCGCCCCCGCGATCAGTGACCCCATGTCGAGCGCCAGCAGTTTCTTGTCCTGCAAGCTCTCGGGCACGTCGCCGTTGACAATCCGGAGCGCCAGGCCCTCGGCGATCGCCGTCTTGCCGACGCCGGGCTCGCCGATCAGCACGGGATTGTTCTTGGTGCGGCGCGACAGCACCTGCATTGTCCGCCGGATTTCCTCGTCGCGGCCAATGATCGGGTCGATCTTGCCTTCGCGTGCCGCTTCGGTCAGGTCGCGTGCGTACTTCTTCAACGCGTCGTAGCCCTGTTCGGCACTTGCGGTATCGGCGGTGCGGCCCTTGCGCAGGTCGTTGATGGCGGCATTCAGGCCCTGCGCCGTGACGCCAGCGCTCTTCAGGGCGTCGTTCGCGCCGGACTTGGTGACCGCCAGCGCCGTCAGCAACCGCTCGACCGTGACGAAACTGTCCTTGGCCTGCTGCGCCAGCTTCTCCGCCTCCGCCAGCACCTTCGCGGTCTGGCCGTCCATGATCAGCTGGTCGCCGCCTTCGACCCGCGGCTGCTTGGCCAGCGCCGCCTCGACCGCGGTCCGCGCCTGCTCCGGATCGCCGCCCGCGCTGCGGATCAGGTTGCCGGCGAGGCCCTGGTCGTCGTCGAGCAGCGCCTTCAGCAGATGCTCGGGCAGGAACCGCTGATGGTTCTCTCGCAACGCGATCGTCTGCGCCGCCTGCACGAATCCGCGGGCACGCTCGGAAAACTTCTCGAAGTTCATTCTTCTCTCTCCCTCTCTCAGCACCTTCGCCGAAGCCCGCACGGCGGCACATCCTGCAAGGTCTCGACTGCAGAGGTAGGGCGGCCATGGACTGGTTGCAAGAATGCAACACACCGACCATCCACGCTTTTTCCGGAAAGGTACCGCATGCAGGCAAACGCCGAAGCCTCTGGCGCCCGGCAGGGAACGATGATGGACCCTCGGCCTCCGAAAAGGTGGATCGCGTCCTGGTGCCGGACCCGTCGGGAGCCATCCGTCTCCGGGCCACGATCCCTCGCCGCGCCGCGATGTTGGAGAGAAAGCTCCATTGAGCGGGTGGTTCATCGTCGCCGCGGTGGTGAAGCCCGCCGGCGGCGCCGGCACGGTGCCGCCGCTGCTGCCGGCGAGGTCGGTGACGACTTCAGCCAGGCCGCGCTCTCAGGACTGACCAGCAGCAGCGCCCGCCCGAGGATCAGCGGCAGGCGATGGGGGCATGATCAGCACGTGCTGCAGGCCGAGCGTAAGGAGCTTGGGTGCGGGAAGCACCGCGTCGACGGGATGCCCGCTGCGGTCTGAAGATCGCTCCTGCCCGCCGGCAATCGCGAGGCGGTCCTCAGATCTGCTTTTCAGGCATCCGCACCACGAGGCCGTCGAGTTCGTCACCGACCTTGAGCTGGCAGGTGAGCCGGCTGAGCACCGGGTCGGGCTGCCAGGCGAAGTCGAGCATGTCCTCTTCCATCGCCTCGCGCGGCGGCAGCCGGTCGGTCCAGGCCGCATCGACGTAGACGTGGCAGGTCGAGCAGGCGCAGGCGCCGCCGCAGTCGGCCTCGATCCCGGGGATGTTGTTGTCGCGCGCGCCTTCCATCACGGTCAGGCCGGTCGGCACCTCGACCTCGTGCGGCGTGCCGTTGAACTCGATATAGGTGATCCTGGCCATCCGGTCGGTTGCCTCGCGTTCGAACGCGGGCTGTGTAATCCGCGCATCGGCGGGCCGCCATCCCCTTTTGCGACATTCCGCAGCGCGCGGCCATGGTCTAGGCTTGCTACCGGGGAGGAACAGCGATGACGGTCTTTCTGTGCACGGCCTGCGGCACCTCTTTTCCGGACGCCGCCGCCCCGCCGGACGCCTGCCCGATCTGCGCCGACGAGCGGCAGTACGTGCCGCGGACGGGACAGGGCTGGACGACGCGCGAGGCGCTGGCGGCCGGGCACCGCAATGCCTGGAAGCGGCACGAGCCGGGGCTGACCAGCCTGCAGCCGGTGCCGCCGGTCGCGATCAACCAGCGGGCGTTCCTCGTCGCGACGCCGGCCGGGAACGTGCTCTGGGACTGCGTGGCCTTGCTCGACCCGGCCACGGAGGAGCTGGTCCGCGCCTTCGGCGGCCTCGCCGCCATCGCGATCTCGCACCCGCACTACTACACGGTGATGCAGGACTGGGCGGCGGCGTTCGACGCACCGGTCTGGCTGCATGCGGACGACCGGCAGTGGGTGATGAGGCCTGACCCGGCGATCCGGTTCTGGGACGGCGACAGCAAGCCGATCGCGCCCGGCGCGACGCTGGTGCGGCTCGGCGGGCACTTCGCCGGCGGCACGGTACTGCACTGGGCGGACGGGGCTGCGGGTGCGGGGGCCGTGCTTGCGGGAGACATCCTGCAGGTCACGCCCGGAGCCGACCGGGTGTCGTTCCAGTGGAGCTATCCCAACATGATGCCGCTGTCCGCCGGCACCGTCCGCAGGCTCGCGGCACGGCTCGAGCCCTGGCGGTATGCGCGGCTCTACGGCGCGTTTGCAGGCCAGGACGTGCTGGCCGACGCCGAGGCCGTCGTGGCGCGATCGGCGGCCCGGTACGTGGCCCTGCTCGAGGCGCCGGAGCCGTAAGGCGCGCACTGCCCAAGAGGAGACGGAACGCCCTCAAGGGTGCAGGTAGACGAAGCCTTCCTGCTCCAGCTTTGCGATCTCCGCCACGCCGCTCGGAACCACATCGTCCTGCGTTGCGCCATAGAGGTCGTCCACGCCGATGCCGCGCGACCGCATCGTGTTGGCGCAGATCAGGAACCGCACGCCTTCGGCCCGAAGAGCGTCGATCCGCGCCGCCAGCTTGGCGTCGTCGCTGGCCTCTTGCAGAAGACCGACGCCGGCGCCGTTGTCCACGACGAGGATCTGGACATGGTCCTGCCCGACGGCTTCGATGTGGTTGTGGATGTTGGCCAGCAGGTGCACGAAATAGTCGGGCTCGCTGGACCCGTCGTTGTGGTAGACGACCTTCTGGTCGGGATAGCTGCCGGCCAGCGCCGGAATACCCGCCGCCGGGATCGCCAGAAGCATAGCAGGCAGGACGAGCGCCATCCCCCATCCCCGTCCGGTCCGACGGGTGGGCTGCAGGCTGGTCCTCGTGCGTTCAGCAAACCGTTGTGTCACGGCTTTGACCTCTCGTTGAGACAGCGACATGAGAACAGCACGCGGCTCCGAATCAAACATTTTCCGGATTCGTTCCAGGAAACCGCGCGCTTTGCGCCCTTGATGCAACACGGGCGGGCAAGGGCTCGGCGGGCGCCGCTTCCGGAGCCGAGGGCCTCGCCGGATCGAGGCGACCCGAACCGCGGCAGACTTCGGCGGACGGCGCTGCGCGCATTTACTTCCGGCGGAGGAACCAATGCCACGGCTCGCCGGTTGCTCGACAAAACGGAGCGCCCCATGACACACCGATACATCGACGACCTGCGACGTCCCTCTCCGCTCGGCCCCGGTCTCGCGGTTGCGATCGCCGCAGGGCTGGTGCTGATCGGCTCGGGCGCGCTCCAGCGCCGGCACGATCGCCAGCGGAGGCGGGTCGCGCACTATCCCGACAGCGCTCCCCGTCGCGATCGTCGGGCCGCGCCCGATGGAGCGCGGGTGGTGGGGCACGCGGTGACGATCAACCGCCCGCGGCAGGAAATCTACGCCTTCTGGCGCGACTTCACGAACCTGCCCAAGTTCATGAGCAACGTCGAACGGGTGGTGCAGGGCGAGCCGGGTCGCGCCGTTTGGACCATCGCCGCCCCGGGCGGGTTCTCGGTCGATCTCGACACCGAGACCACCGAGGAGCGCGACGGCGAACTGATCGCCTGGCGGACGGTGCCGGGCTCCGACGTCGAGGCCGAGGGCCGCGTCAGCTTCCGCGATGCGCCGTCGGGCCGTGGCACGGTCGTGGACGCGGAGATCGCCTACCGGCCCCCCGGCGGCGAGATCGGCCGCTGGATCGCGAAGCTCTTCCAGCGCGAACCCGGCGTCCAGGGCCGGCGCGAGCTCAAGCGTTTCAAGATGCTGATGGAGACCGGCGAGATCGCCACCTCCGACAACCGCAATCAGGATTGAGGTAGAGCCGATGCGTGCACTCACATGGCACGGGAAGCACGACGTCCGCGTCGAGACCGTGCCCGACCCCGAGATCGTCAACCCCCGCGACGCGCTGATCGAGGTGACCTCGACCGCGATCTGCGGCTCCGACCTGCACCTCTACGACGGCGTGATCCCCGGCATGCTCGCGGGCGACATCCTCGGCCACGAGTTCATGGGCCGGGTCGTCGACGTCGGTCCGAAGAGCACGCTCAAGAAGGGTCAGCGGGTGGTGGTGCCGTTCACGATCTCCTGCGGCCAATGCTACTTCTGCGAAAAGCAGCAGTTCTCCGCCTGCGACAATTCCAACCCCGTCGCCAAGCAAGACATCTCCGAGACCCTCTACGGGCACGCGATGAGCGGGCTCTTCGGCTACTCGCACCTGACCGGCGGCTATCCCGGGGGCCAGGCGGAATATGTCCGGGTGCCTTTCTCCGACGTCGGGCCGATCGTGATCCCCGATGGACTCGACGACGATCAGGTGCTGTTTCTCTCCGACATCCTGCCGACCGGCTGGATGGCGGCGGAGAACGCCGAGATCGAGGAAGGCGACACGGTTGCGGTCTGGGGGTGCGGGCCGGTCGGCCTCTTCGCGGTGCAGAGCGCCCGCATCATGGGCGCGCGGGTGATCGCGATCGACCACTACCCGCACCGGCTCGAGCTCGCCCGCTCTCTCGGCGCGGAAATCATCGACTACGAGCAGACCAGCGTGCTCGAGGCGCTGATGGACATGACCGGGGGCATTGGCCCGGACGCGGTGATCGACGCCGTGGGCATGGAGAGCCATGGCTTCGCGGTCGACAACGTGATGGACAGCGTCAAGCAGAAGGTCGGCATCGGCGCCGACCGGGGCCATGCCCTGCGCGAAGCCATCATGGCCTGCCGCAAAGGCGGACGGGTCTCGGTACCGGGCGTCTACGGCGGCTTTCTCGACAAGTTCCCGCTCGGCGCGCTGATGGAGAAGGGGCTGCAGGTGCGGACCGGCCAGACCCACGTGCAGCGCTATACCCACGACCTGCTGCGGCGGATCGGCGAGGGCGAGATCGACACGACGTTCCTGATCAGCCACCGCCTTCCCCTCGAAGAGGCCTCCGAGGGCTACGCGAACTTCAAGGGCAAGCAGGACGAGTGGACCAAGGTCGTGCTGAAGCCGAGGCAATAAGCGGCGATCGCTGAAGCGCGTGCCGTGGTGAGTTGGACCGACGCGGTCGTCGTTCCGGCTTCATGATGTGCAAACCGCCTCCGACGGCTGATCACGACGGTCGCCGGCGGAGCAGCGCTGCATTACCGCCCCCAGTCGTTCCGCGTCTCGGGGACATCGGGAGGGATGCTGCGCCCCCCCCGGCCGGTGACGCCAGAGGCACGCCGGAAGAATGTCTCAAGGGGACTTGCTGTTTCTCGCCGGTGACGGCCGTATGGTCACGAGGCGGGCCATCGTCATCGATACCGGTCTCCGCTGATGGACCCACGGAGGACCGTTCTTGCGCGTCGGGCTGAACCCCTACGGCCTGACCTGGGTGCTCGGCCTGCAGGGCCGCGGCACGCCGCGGGCGAACCCGGCCGGGCGCGGGCTCGAAGGCTTCCTCTTGCTGGCGGAGGAGCTCGGCGCCGAGGTGGTCGAGATCTTCGACCCCTGGCTGCAGGCGATGCCGGACGCCGCGGTCCGCGCGATCGGCGCCCGGCTGGCCGACCGCGGCGCCGTGCCGGTGGTCAGCGCCGGCGTCGACATGATGGGACCGATGGAGGCGGCGTTCCGCTCGGCGCGGCTCCTCGGCGCCACGACCATCCGGCTCGGCCTCAGCCCGGTGCTTTGCGGCGACCGCAACGCCGCGGGCGCGAAGTGGGACACGCTGAGCGCCCGCATCCGCGAGGTTCTCGCCGAGTGGGGACCGCGCGCCGACGACGCGGGCTACCGGCTCGGCATCGAGAACCACCAGGACTTCACCAGCGCCGAGCTCGCGGCGTTCTGCCAGGCGTACCGCGGGGTCGGCATCACCTTCGACACCGGCAACACCTTCCCGGTGGCCGAGGCGCCGCTCGACTTCGCCCGCACCGTGGCGCCGCACGTAATACACGTCCACCTCAAGGACTACCGCGTGCAGTTCACCGACGAAGGCTTCCGGCTGGTGCGCTGCGCCATCGGCGACGGCGCGGTGCCGCTCGCTCGACTGCTGCCGCTGCTCCACGCGGCGAACCCGGCGCTGACGGCGGTGCTGGAACCCGGCGCGCTCGAGGCGCGGCACGTCCGGCTCTTCACGCCGGAATGGTGGACGGGATACCCACCGAAGGCGGCGTCGGAACTCGCGGCGTGCCTGCGCGCGGCGCAGGTAAACCGGCTGGCGGAGGACGCGGACCATCGCACGCCTTGGGAGCGGCAGGACGACGCGGCGCTGGAGAACTACGAGCTCGACATGATCCGGCGGAGCGCCGCGAACATGCGGGCGCTGGGAATTATGTGAAGGAGCGAGGACGGCAATGGCAGGGGAACTGAGCGGCAAGACCGCGTTCGTCACCGGATCGGGCCGCGGGCTCGGCCGGGTCATGGCCGAACGGCTGGCCGAGCTGGGCGCCGACGTCGCGATCCACGACCTCGACCGCCGCCAGCCGGCGAAATACGGCGAGTTCGCCGACCTCGACGCGGTCGCCCGGCTGATCGGCGCGCGGGGAACCAGGGTGACGGCGGTGACCGGCAACATCGGCGATCCCGCGGCGGTGGCGCAGATGAAGGCCGACATCGACGCGAGCCTCGGCGCGGTGCACATCCTCGTCAACTGCGCCGGCGGCGACATCGGCGCGGCGGGCGGCAAGCCGGTGCCGAACACCGCACTCGGCATCCCGTTCGAGGACATCAAGGTGCTGACCGACAACAACCTGATCGGCACCATGCTGATGTGCCAGGCGTTCGTGCCGCCGATGGTGGCGGCGGGGTCGGGCACGGTCATCAACATCGCCTCGGCGGCGGCGCACATGGGCTGCTCGCCCGAGGCGGTCTATTCGACGCTGAAGGCGGCGGTGGTGCACTACACCCGCTGCCTCGCCAAGGAGCTGATCGAGAGCGGCGTCAGGGTCAACGCGGTCAGCCCGGGGCCGACCAAGTCGGCGCGGTTCCAGGCCACGCGCACGCTCGATCCCGACCGGATGGACAGCTCGGCCCGCTCGCTCCACCGCTACGCCGAACCCGAGGAGATCGCCGACGCGGTCGGCTTCCTGGCGGGTCCCCGGGCGAAGTTCATCAACGGCCAGGTCCTCAGGGTCGACGGCGGCCTGACGCTCTTCCCGGGCTGAGCCTAGATGCCGAACAGCGGCTGCAGCAGCCGCGGGACGAAGCTGCGGAAGCGCAGCGGCGCGTCGGTGGCGGCGAGGCAGATGCAGGGCGCGCCGGCGCCCGCGGTGGGAATGTGGACCAGCGCCTCGTCGGCGACCTCGAGATCGCCGGCGTCGTAGCGGCCGCCCTCGTCGCTGAAGGAGCCCGCGAGGACCAGCGTCAGCTCCAGGCCGCGGTGGCCGTGGTCGGGGACCGCCTGGCCGCCGGGGATCGAGAGGAGCCGGACGCTGCCTTCCTCGCCGCGCCAGACGATGGCCTGCCTGGTGCCGAGGCCGAGCGAGCGCCAGCGGGGCGGCGTGCCGCCGAGCACCGTAGCGAGCGGCGCGGGGAAGATGCCCACGGCGCGGGGGGGCGCGACCGGGCCGGCGTCGGCGTCGAGCGCCGACAGGGTCCGCCGCCGCGCGGCGTCGGTCACCGGCGCGCCGTCGAGCGCTTCGAGCACCAGCCCGCCCGCCAGCTCGTGCGCGCCGAGCCGGCTGCGGCACTCGTCGCAGAGCGACACGTGCGACGCCACGACCAGCGCGAACGGGTAGCCGAGCGAGCCGGAGGCATAGGCCGCGAGCATCGCGTCGGGGACATGGTGGCGGACCTCGCGCATCAGCGCAGCTCCCGCAGGCTGTGGCGCAGGCGGTCGAGCGCCAGACGCAGGCGCGACTTGACGGTGCCGAGCGGCAGGTTCATCTCGCGGCTGATCTCGAGGTGCGTCAGCTCGCCCAGATAGGCCTTCTCGACCATCTCGCGCTGCTTGTCGGGCAGCGCGGCGAGCGCCTCGCGGAGCCGCCCAACCTCCTGCTCCAGCGCCAGCGCCTGACCGGCGTCCTCGCCCCCCGCCGTGTCGAAGACGTCCTCGGGCACCGGGCGCGGCAGCCGGCGGGCGAGGTCAACCTGGCGATTGCGCGCGATCTGGTAGACCCAGCTCGAGACCTGTGCCCGCTCGGGATCGAATTGCGCCGCCTTCTGCCAGAGCCGCATCATCACGTCCTGCACGATTTCCTCGGCCACCGCCGCCGGGGCTCCGCCGCGCATCGCCATCGCCTTCACCCGCGGCGCGTAGAAATCAAACAGCATGGCAAAGGCGTCCCGGTCGCGGGCGTCGCGTACCGCCAGCATCCACAGCGTCTGCTGCGAGAACTCGGCCCTGCCTTGGTCCTGCACGGTCCCAAACCCTGCCCCCTGCGGGCCCAAGGCTGCGGGGGCGTTTCATTCCGGCGCCTCCGTGGAAGGCTCGGTCATTGACATCATGGAACATAGCCCCCTTACGCTCGGACACGAAACACGGATCAGCCTTTTTTGATCCGCCGCGAAAACCGGGGCGTAGACCCACCGAGACCAAAGCCGGAGAAATCGATGCCGTTCGATGCTGGAAGAGCCTTGCCGCGTGTCGCCGTGATCGGCGGCGGCATTTCCGGCATGGCGGCGGCGCATCTCATCGGCGGCGCGGCAAAGGTGACGCTCTTCGAGGCAGAGCCACGGCTCGGCGGGCACGCGCGGACTGTCCTCGCCGGGCGCAACGGCAACCAGCCGGTCGACACCGGCTTCATCGTCTTCAACTACGCGACCTACCCGCATCTCGCCCGGCTGTTCCAGGCGCTCGATGTCCCCGTCGCCCGGAGCGAGATGAGCTTCGGCGTGACGATCGACGGCGGCAGGATCGAGTACGGGCTGCGCTCGGCGGCGGCGCTCTTCGCCCAGCGGAGCAATGCTGCCCGCCCCGGCTTCCTGCGGATGCTGCGCGACATCGCCCGGTTCAACGCAAGCGCCGAGATGGTCGCCGAGCGCGACGATCCGACCATGGGCGAGCTGATCGCCACGCTGGGGCTCGGCGACTGGTTCCGCCGCTGCTACCTGCGGCCGATCTGCGGGGCGATCTGGTCGACGCCGCCGGCCGAAATCGACGCGTTCCCGGCGCGGACGCTGCTGCGGTTTTTCCGCAACCACGCGCTCCTGGGCGCGCGCGGCCAGCACCAATGGTGGACGGTGGACGGCGGCAGCATCGAGTACGTCCGCCGGCTCGAGGCCGCGATGCTGCGCGGGGGCGTCGAGGTCCGCTCCGGGGCGGCGGTGCGCGCCGTCGTGCGGCACGACGGCGGGGTCGCGGTGCACGTGCGAGGGACGCCCGCCCGAGCAGTTCGACCAGGTGGTGCTCGCGGTCCACGCCGACCAGGCGCTGCGCCTTCTCGAGCGGCCGACCGCTGCCGAGACCGCGGCGCTCGGCGCGATCCGCTTCCGTGCCAACCGGGCCGTCCTGCATAGCGATGCGCGGCAGATGCCGCGGCGGCGGGCCTGCTGGTCGGCCTGGATCTATCGCTCCGACGGGGCCGGCGAGGATGCCCCGGTGGGGGTGACCTACTGGATGAACCGGCTGCAGAACATCCCCGAGAGCGACCCGCTCTTCGTGTCGCTCAATCCCGGCGAGGCGATCGCGAGGCAGGCGATCTACGACGAGACCACGTTCCACCACCCGGTCTTCGACGGCGCCGCGATCCGGGCGCAGGACCGCCTTGCGGCGATCCAGGGCGAGAACAACACCTGGTTCGCCGGCGCCTGGCTGCGCAACGGCTTTCACGAGGATGGCATCGCGAGCGCGGTGCGGATCGCGCGGCGCATGCAGGTGCCGGTTCGGTGAGCCGCCGGCCCGAGCAGGTCGCCGCCGTGACCTATCACGGCCGGCGCGGTGCGGTCAGCCACGCGTTCCGCTATGCGGTGGACTACGTGCTGATCGATCCCGAGAGCCGGAGCGGGCCTTGGCTCTTCGCGCGCAACCGCTTCAACCTCGCTTCCGTGCACGACCGCGACCACGGCGGGGTTCGCGGCAAGGGCCAGGGCGCCCCCTGGGTCCGGCAGGTGCTGGCCTCGCGCGGGCTGGAGCTGACCCCGGCAGGCCGGGTGCTGCTCCTCACCCAGCCGCGCACCCTCGGCTACGTGTTCAACCCGGTGAGCTTCTGGCTGGTCTTCGAGGCCGAGGCGCTGGTGGCGGTGATCGCCGAGGTCAACAATACCTTCGGCGACCGGCACAGCTATCTCTGCCACCGCGAGGACTTCGCGCCGATCGGCCCCGGCGACGCGATGACCGCGGCCAAGGTGTTTCACGTCTCGCCGTTCCAGAGCGTCGAGGGCGGCTACGCCTTCACCTTCGCCATCGGGCCGGAGCGGATTTCAATTCGCATCGTGCATTCCAACGGCGCCGAGCGGCTGGTCGCGACGCTCGACGGCACGCGGCGGCCGCTGACCAGCCGCGCGATCCTGGCGGCGGCGCTGCGGCGGCCGCTCGGGGCGGTCCGCACCGTCGCACTTATCCACTGGCAGGCGCTTCGCCTGGCCCTTAAGGGGGCGCCCTACCGGCAGCGCCCGGTTCCGCCCATCGAGGAGATCACATGAGCCGTTTCCTGGCCCGCCGCGTCGAGGCGGACTTCCTTGCGACCTGCGCCGGCATCGAGACCGGCCGGCTCCGGGTGCGAACGCCCGAGGGCCACGTCCACGACTTCGGCACAGGCGGCACCGAGGCGGAACTGGTGCTGCACGACTGGTCGGTGGTCACCGCGCTGTCGGCGCGCGGCGACATCGGCTTCGGCGAGAGCTACGTCGCCGGCCTCTGGGACTCGCCGTCGATCGAGGCGCTGATCGAGCTCGCGCTCAGGAACGAGCCGCTGACGGCGGCCACCATGATGCCGAGCTTCTGGAACGGGCTGAAGTTCCGCGCCATCGACCGGCTGATGCGGGCGAACACGGCCAGAGGCGCGCAGCGCAACATCCGGGCGCACTACGATGTCGGCAACGAGTTCTATCTCGCCTGGCTCGACCCGGGGATGACCTATTCCGCAGCACTCTACGCCGACGGCGACGACGACCTGGAGCGCGCGCAGCTGCGCAAGTACGACCGCATCCTCGATCGGCTGGGGCCGCGCGAGCGGGTGCTCGAGATCGGCTGCGGCTGGGGCGGGTTCGCCGAGCGGGCGGCCGACCGGGGGCACGCGGTGACCGGCGTGACGATCTCACCGAGCCAGAAGGGCTATGCCGACGCGCGGCTCGACGGACGCGCCGAGATCCGGCTGCAGGACTACCGCGCCACCACCGGGCGCTACGACGGGATCGTGTCGATCGAGATGATCGAGGCGGTGGGCGAGCGCTACTGGCCGCGGTACTTCGCGACGCTCAAGGAGCGGCTGGCGGAAGGCGGCAGGGCGGTGCTGCAGGCGATCACCGTGCCGGATGCGGCCTTCCCGGCCTACCGGTCGTGCTCGGATTACATCCGGCACTCGACGTTCCCCGGCGGCATGCTGCTCTGCGACGCGGCGATCGCGCAAGGCGCCGCACAGGCGGGGCTGAAGGCCGAGGGCCGCTTCGCCTTCGGCGAACACTACGCCCGGACCTGCCGGAGCTGGGCCGCGTCGCTCGCCGAGCGGCGCGAGCGGCTGGCGCGGCTCGGCTACGGGCCGGCGGCGCTGCGGCACTGGCAGTACTACCTCGAGGCCTGCGCCGCCTGCTTCGCGGTCGGGCGCACCGACGTGGTGCAGGTGGAGCTGCGCCATGCGTGACGGAACCAGGTCCCGCGGCGCTTGACGTTGCGTTCATCTGTCAGTGGCAGGAACCGCCTCACCCGGCGCGCCGTTCTGGCGATGGCGGCGGGCGGGTTGATCGCTTCGGGGTGCAGAGGAGAAGCCGTGGATACGCGTCCGATGTCACCGGAGGTTGCCTCGCAGGCCGGAGGCGAGTTCCAGGTCGTCGACGGGGTGCGGCTGCACTTCCGGCGGATGGGCCGCGGGCCGGCCGTCACGCTCGTGCACGGCGCCAGCGGCAATCTCAACGATATGACCTTCCGCGTCGCCCCGGCGCTGGCCGCGACGCACCAGGTGATCGCCTTCGACCGACCGGGCCACGGGCTGAGCGGAGTGCCGGGCCAGGGTGGCACGACGCTCTCCGAACAGGCCGCGCTGCTGCGGCGGGCGCTGGCGCAGGCGGGGATCGAGCGGACGCTTCTGGTCGGCCACAGCTACGGCGGGTCGGTGGCGCTGGCCTGGGCGCTCGATGCGCCGGAGAGCGTCGAAGGCCTGATGCTTCTCGCAGCACCTTCGCATGCCTGGAACGGCGGCGTAGGAACGCTGAACGACATCCTGGCCAACCCGGTTGCCGGCCCGCTCTTCGCGTACGGCATCCCGCACCTGGTCACGCCGGGCATGGCGGAGCGGACCCTCGAGCACGTCTTTGCGCCGCAGCCGGTGCCGCCGGGCTACCTCGGGCATCTCGATCTCGGGCTGGTGCTGCAGCCGTCGAGCCTGCGCGAGAACGCGCTGCAGCTGGAAGCGCTCAAGGCGCAGATCCGGCCGATGGTGCCGCGCTATCCCGGTCTCGCCATGCCCGTCGAGATCCTGCACGGCGACGCCGACAAGACCGTCGGCCTCGAGATCCATTCGGTGCCGCTGGCCGCCGAGGTGCCGGGTGCCCGGCTGACCCGCCTGCCGGGGATCGGCCACATGCTGCACCAGGTGGCGCTTCCCGAGGTGCTGGCCGCCTTCGCCCGGCTCCATGCCCGCGCCGGGGCCTGACCGCCGGCGACCCCGACATAGATCCGGCCGACGAATCTCGGGCGCCCCGCAGGTGCGGGCTGGCGGGCGCCTCGCCGTCGGCCGTGCCGATCTCGAGCCGTTCCGTGATCGCTCAGCGGGCCAGCGCGGTCTCGATCGCGCCGACGACAACGGGATCCTCCGGCTCGGTGTCGGGGGCGAAGCGCCCGACCACCGTGCCGCTGCGGTCGATCAGGAACTTCTCGAAGTTCCAGTGGATCTCGCTCGGCGGCGTCTTGCTCTGGAACGGGCTTCCGGGCTTGAACGTCGCCTCGGGCTCGGCCTCGGTCAGCGCCCGGTAGAGTGGATGCTTGTCCTCGCCGGTGACGGCGATCTTGGAGAACATCGGGAAGTCGACGCCGAATGTCGCGCTGCAGAATTCGGCGATCTCCTCGTTGCTGCCGGGCTCCTGGCCCTTGAAGTCGTTGGCGGGAAAGCCGAGCACCGCAAAGCCGCGGTCCTTGTAGGTGCTGTAGAGCGTCTCGAGGCCATCGTACTGCTTGGTCAGTCCGCATTTCGAGGCGACGTTGACGATCAGGAGCACCTGGCCCGTGAAGTCGGCGAGCGAGGCCGGCGAACCGTCGATCCGGTCCAGCGGGATGTCGAAGAGCGAGTCGGGCATGGGCAAGGGCTCCGGATGGACGGTGAAAAGGTGGGCGCGCCGCAGCAGATGGCGCGGATGATCGCGGCGGCAACCGCAACTTCGCCGCGACGGCGGCGGCGCAATCACGCGCCGGCCCCGCGCGCCGACGCAAACCCGAGCCACGCCGCGCCGACGAGCCCGGGCTCGATGCGGCAGCGCGCCGGCACCACCAGCGGCCGGTCGAACCGGCGCAGGGTCAGCGGCCGGACCGCAGCGTCGAGTGCTGCGACGAGCGCCGGGGTTCCGCCGAGGCCGCCGCCCACCGGGACGATGTCGGCGCCGGTGACGTTCACCAGCACCGCGAGCGGTCCGGCGGCGATCTCGAGCCAGATCGCGACGGTCCGCGCCGCCTCGGGCTCGCCCGCCGCCCAGCCCGCGACGATGGCGGGGGCCGCCGCATGCCGCCCGCACAGGTGCCGGTGCAGCGTCTCGAGCCCGGGGGCGGAGATCGTGACGTTGAGGCATCCCGCGAGGCCGCAGCCGCAGGGAAAGGCCGGGATTTCAACCGGCGGGGTGCCGGCGATGCGCGCGGCGATCGGCCCGTGCCCCCACTCGCCGCCGACCCCGCCCGCGGCGTTGGCGAGCCGCCCGTCGATGACGAGGCCGCCGCCGACCCCGGTGCCGAGGATGATGCCGAAGACCGTGCGGTGCCCGCGCCCCGCCCCCGCCGCCATCTCGGCCAGCGCGAAGCAGTCGGCGTCGTTGGCGAGAAGGACCGGCAGGCCCAGCGCCACCTCCAGCCGCTGGCGCACCGGGATGCCGTGCAGGCAGGGGATGTTCGCCACCACGCCGAGGCCGCTCACCGGATCGACGATGCCGGGAATGGCTGCGGCCAGCGCGGCCGGCGGCTCGGGGCAGTCGGCGATCGCCCGGGCCAGCACCGCGACGAAGGCGTCGAGGTCGCGCGCCGGGGTCGGCACCCGGTCCAGCACCGCGATGTCCTCGACGCTGCGGGCGCGGCCGCCCTTCATCGTGGTGCCGCCGATGTCGAAGCAGAGGATCAACGCCGCACCCGGCCCCGGACTGCCATCGCCTCGCTGTCTCGCACGGCCGGTCCCTTACGATGTCATCGGTTGAGTGATCCGGTATGCTGAGACGACAGGTCAACGTCGAGAGTGATCTTCACGAAATGGCACCGGCATGACCCGCATCCTGCTCGAAGTCTGCGTCGACGACCCAGAGGGCCTCGCGGCCGCCCGCGCCGGTGGCGCCGACCGGCTGGAGCTCTGCGCCGCCCTGGCGCTCGGCGGCCTCACGCCGTCGCCGGCGCTGGTGGCGGAGGCCGCCCGCACCGACATGCCGGCGCTGGCGATGATCCGCCCGCGCGCCGGCGACTTCGTCTGGTCCGCGCGCGAGGTCGCGGCGCAGGAGGCCGAGATCGCGCAACTCCGCGCCGCCGGCGCACGGGGCGTCGTCATCGGCGCCAGCCTGTCCGACGGCCGGCTCGACGGCGCGACGCTGGCGCGGCTCCTCGCCGCGGCCCGCGGCCTCGACGTCACCCTCCACCGCGCCGTCGACCTCGCGCCCGACCCCGAGGAGGCGGTCGCCCTCGCGGTGGCGCTCGGCATCCCGCGCATCCTCTCCTCCGGCGGCGCGGCGACCGCCGCGGCGGGGGTGGACCGCCTCGCGCGCATGATGCGCGCGGCCGACGGCCGCCTCGTCGTGATGCCGGGCGCCGGCGTCAGCCCGGAGACCCTGCCCGCCCTCGCCGGCCTGCCGCTGCGCGAGGTCCACGCCTCCTGCTCCGTGCCGCTGCCGCCGCCCGCGCCCCTCTTGGCGCGGTTCGGCTTCCAGCCGCCGGGCGCGCGGCGCACCGACGCCGGCCGCGTCGCCGCCCTCCGCGCCGCGCTGGACACTCTCGGCCGCGCCGACTGAGCCCACGCAGGGCGTCAGGCGCGGCGCTTGAGCTCGACCTGTGCGGCTCCGAGCGCCTCGCGGTAGCGGTCGCGGCCGGTCAGGCTGACGCCGAACGCCGGCGCCATCGCTTCGCCCCAGTCGTAGAGCGCCTCCAGAACCGGCTTCAGCGCGAGCCCCTGCCCGGTCAGCCCGTAGACGCGCCGCCCGTCGGCCGCCGCGGTCAGCCGCTCGACGAAGCCCGCCTCCTCGAGCTCGCGCAGCCGCTCGGTCAGGACCTTGTCCGACAACCCCTCCTCCAGTGCTGCGAGGTCGCTGTAGCGCAGCGGGCCGTCCTTGAGCCAGCACAGGAGCACGGTCTTCCACTTGCCGGCGAGGCAGTCGAGCGTCAGCTCCGTGGCGCAGGAGTAGCGCTTGCGCAGCCGCTTCATCGCGCCACCGCCGCCGGAAAACGCCCGGCCCCAAACCGCCCATCCATGGTCCGCCACCTCCTTCGCCTCGGGCGAAAGTGGCAGCAACCGGCGTCGCGGAAAAGGGCCACGAACCAACTGGAACGTTGAAGGGCTTTTGCGGCGTCACCATCCTCGGTCTGCAGAGGGAGGCGGGCCGATGAGCAACGGACTGACGCGGCGGGATTTCCTGAGAGCGGGGGCGGTCGGGCTGGTGGTCCTGCAGCTCCCTGCGGCGCGGGCGAAGGCGATGGGCGGCGGCGCGCTGCCGCTCTCGGCCTTCGTCGCGGCGGGACCGGGCCGGCGGGTGACGATCGCGCTCTTTCACGCCGAGATGGGCCAGGGGATCAGCACGACGCTGCCGGCGATCCTCGCCGACGAGATCGGTGCCGACCCCGACCAGGTCGACCTCGTGGTGCCGGACTTCGATCCGGCGTTCCGGCACCCGGTCTACTACTGGCAGTTCACCGGCAACTCCGAGAGCATCGCCACCTACGCCGACATCGTCCGCACCGCCGGCGCCGCCGCCCGCGAGATGCTGATCGCCGCGGCGGCCACGCGGCTCGGCGTCGATGCCGCGAGCCTCCGGGCCGAGGGCGGGCAGGTGACCGACGGCCGCCAGAGCCTCGACTTCGGCGACCTCGCGGCCGACGCCGCCCGGCTGGCGCCGCCGGCCGAGCCGAAGCTCAAGCCCGCGGCCCTCCGCCGCCCGCTGGCGCGGCGCCGGATCGACGTGCCCGCGAAGGTCGACGGTTCGGCGATCTTCGGCATCGACGTGCAGGTCGAAGGCATGCTCAACGCCGCCGTCGTCATCCCGCCCAGGAGCGGCGCGCGGCTCGGGAGCCTCGACGAGGCGGCGGTGCTGGCGCGGCCCGGCGTCCGGCAGGTGGTGCGGCTCTCCACCGGCGGCTTTGCCATCGTCGCGGACCGCTTCTGGCAGGCGCAGGCGGCCATCGGCAGCGCCGCGGCCGTCTGGACCGGCGGCCTCGACAAGGACACCGCGGCGCTGCGCGCCGGCTACGAGGCGGCGCTGCGCGACCTGCCGATGCGAACGCTCAAGGCCGAGGGCGAGACACCGCCGCAAAAGCCGGACATTTCGCTCACCTTTCTCAGCCCGTTCCAGGCGCATGCGACCATGGAGCCGATGACCTGCACCGTGCATCTCACGGCCACGGCCTGCGAAATCTGGCTGCCGACCCAGGCGATGGAGCTGACCCACCTCACGGCGGTCCAGCAGACCGGTCTCCCCGACGAGGCGGTCCACATCCACCGTACCTATCTCGGCGGCGGCTTCGGGCGCCGGCTGCTCGCCGATTTCGTCAAGGCCGCGATCGAGGTGGCGAAGGCGACCGGCACGCCGGTCAAGTGCATCTGGCCGCGCGAGAGCGACTTCGCCGCCGACGCGTTCCGGCCGATGATGCTGCACGAGGCCAGCGCCACCCTCGGCGGCGACGGACTGCCGCTGGCGATCGCGCACCGGGTCGTCTCGCCCTCGATGCTGCTCTACACTTGGCCGCGGTCGAGCTTTCCGGACATGGCCGACGTCACCGAGGCGATCGACCCGCCCGAGGACTACGACGTCATGCCGGTCGAGGGCCTCCTCGAGATTCCCTACGCGGTTCCTGCCCAGCGGCTCGACTTCCACCGCTACCGCAGCGAGGTGCCGGTCTCGGTCTGGCGCACCACCGGCCACGGCCCGAACAACTGGGGCCTCGAGAGCCTGATCGACGAGGCGGCGCGCACCGCCGGGCAGGAACCGCTCGCCTACCGCCGCCGCCTGCTCGTCGGCAACGCCCCGATGCTGGCGCTCCTCGACGAACTCGAGCGCAGCGCCGCACTGAGCACGCCTCCGCCGCCCGGCGAGGCCTGCGGCATCGCGCTGGCCCAGTGCTACGGCTCGCGCATCGCCCAGGCGGTGTGCCTGAGGCTCGACGGCCGCGCCGTGCGCTTCCTCAAGGTCACCTCGGTCGTCGATCTCGGCGAGGTGCTCGACGAGGACATCGCCCGGCAGAACGTCGAAGGCGGCGTGGTCTGGGGGCTTTCGGCGCTGCGCACCGAGGTGGGGTTCGAGGCAGGCGCGCCCACGGTGACGAACTTCGACGGCTTCGACCCCTTCCACCTCTGGGAGACCCCCGCCATCGAGACGCACTTCGTCTCGTCGGGCGGCCGGCCGGGCGGCGTCGGCGAGGTCGGTCCGGTGCCGCTCCTCGCCGCCGCCTGCAACGCGCTGCGCGCGCTCACCGGCGAACGCATCACCGAGCTTCCGCTCTCCAAGGCAGGATTCAGTTTCGCATGACCCAGGCGTTCTCCCTTACCGTCAACGGCGCGGCGCGCACCGTCACGGCCGAGCCCGACACGCCGCTGCTCTGGGTGCTCCGCGAGGAGCTCGGCCTCACCGGCACCAAGTTCGGCTGCGGCATCGCCGCCTGCGGCGCCTGCACCGTCCATCTCGACGGGCAGGCGGCGCGGTCGTGCTCGGTCCCGCTCTCGGCCGCCGCCGGCAGCGCCGTCACGACGATCGAGGGCCTCTCGCCCGACCGCTCGCACCCGCTGCAACGCGCCTGGATCGAGCTGCAGGTGCCGCAGTGCGGCTACTGCCAGTCCGGCATGCTGATGGCGGCGGCGGCGCTGCTCGACGCAATCCCCGCGCCCACCGACGCCGACATCGACGCGGCGATGACCAACCTCTGCCGGTGCGGCACCTATCCACGGGTGCGCGCCGCCATCCACAAGGCGGCCGGGCAATGAGGGCGCTGGCCATAGCACTCATCCTCGGGGCGGCGCCCGCAGCGGCCGAGGACACGTTCGCGCCGCTCTTCGAAGTGATGACCTCGCCGCGCTGCCTCAACTGCCACCAGCCCGAGCGGCCGCTGCAGGGCGACGGCGGCCACGTCCACCGGCTGAACGTCGCGCGCGGCCCCGACGGCACCGGCGCCGCGGCGATGCCCTGCTCGGCCTGCCACGGCGCCGCCAACAACCCCTCGAGCAGCGTCCCGGGCGCGCCGGGCTGGGCGCTGGCGCCGGTCGAAATGGACTGGACCGGCCTCGACGCCGCAGCCCTCTGCCGTGCGGTCACCGACCCGGTGCGGAACGGCGGCCGCGACCCCGCGGCACTGGGCGCGCACATGACGGTGGACCCGCTGGTCCAATGGGGCTGGACGCCCGGAACCCACGCCGACGGCACCGCGCGAACGACGCCGCCGCTGCCGCAGGCGGGGTTTCACCAGGCGGTCCGCACCTGGCTCGACGCCGGCGCGCCCTGCCCCGGCTGACCCGCGGGAGGCCCGCCGGGGGGCAATCGCGCGTTCGGCGAAAAATTCTACATGATGGGTTGCGACTCGGGGCAAAGCCCATGATGATGCGCTCAAGAGCATCCGCTCGGGATGTCAGGAGCAGCGAGATCAGCGTGAGCGTGCAAGCCGTGACCCTCCCCGAAGGCGAAGCCGTAACCGTCGGCACCATGCCGCTGCAGCTGCGCAGCCGGTCCTTCACCGCGGTGGTGCTGCGCCTCGCCGGGGTCGAGGACCGCAGCTTTCTCGACGCGCTCGACCGGCTGATGCGGCAGGCGCCGCACTTCTTCGTCAACGCGCCGCTGGTGCTCGACCTCGAGCAGGCCGGCGCGCTGCAGAGCCGGGCCGACTTCGTCAAGCTGGTCCGCGAGCTGCGCGCCCGCAAGCTCTGCGCCGTCGGCATCCAGAACGGCACGCCCGAGCAGGCCGCGGCGGCCTTCGGCGCCGGGCTCATCACCCTGCAGGGCGGCCGCGAGGTCCGGCCCGAACGCCCGGCAACCGAAACCCCCGCCACGCCGAAGGCGCCGGAGCCTCCGGCCGCCACCTCCATCCTCGTCACCGAACCGGTGCGCTCCGGCCAGCGCATCTTCGCCGACCGCGGCGACCTCGTGGTGGTCGCCTCGGTCAGCTCCGGCGCCGAGCTGATCGCCCACGGCAACATCCACGTCTACGGGCCGCTCCGGGGCCGCGCGCTCGCCGGGGTCAACGGCGACCGGACCGCCCGCATCTTCTGCCAGAGCCTCGAGGCCGAACTCGTCGCGGTCGCCGGCCTCTACCGGACCTGCGACGATCTCGGCCCCGGCGTTAGGCAGCAGCGCGTGCAGGCGCTCCTGCGCGACGACACGCTCTGCGTCGAGCCTCTGAAGTAACCCCCAGCAGCACAAGGAGCCTCGCTTGAGCAAGATCATCGTAGTCACTTCCGGCAAGGGCGGGGTCGGCAAGACCACCTCCACGGCTGCCATCGGCGCGGGGCTGGCGATGCGCGGCAAGAAGACCGTCGTGATCGACTTCGACGTCGGCCTGCGCAACCTCGACATGATCATGGGCTGCGAGCGGCGCGTGGTCTTCGACTTCATCAACGTCATCCAGGGCGACGCCAAGCTCAAGCAGGCGCTGATCACCGACCGGCGGCTGGAGAACCTGTCGATCCTGCCGACCTCGCAGACCCGCGACAAGGATGCGCTGACCCGCGAAGGGGTCGAGAAGGTGCTGAACGAGCTGCGCGAGCAGTTCGACTACATCATCTGCGACAGCCCGGCCGGCATCGAGCGCGGCGCGCACCTGGCGATGTACTACGCCGACGAGGCGGTGGTGGTGACCAACCCCGAGGTCTCCTCGGTCCGCGACAGCGACCGGGTGCTCGGGCTCCTGTCGAGCAAGACCAACCACGCCGAGAAGGGCGACGGTCCGGTCAAGGCGCACCTGCTCCTGACCCGCTACGACCAGCAGCGCGTCGCGCGCGGCGAGATGATGAAGCTCGAGGACATCCTCGAGATCCTCTCGATCCCGCTCCTCGGCATCATCCCCGAGAGCACCGCGGTGCTGAAGGCCTCCAACGTCGGCACGCCGGTGGTCTTCGACGCCAAGTCCACCGCCGGCAAGGCCTACGAGGAGGCGGTCTCGCGGCTGATCGGCGAGCAGATCGAGGTCAAGGTCCAGCCCGAACGGGCCTGGCTCTTCCAGCGCCTGCTGCGGCGGACGGCCTGACCATGCTGAGCTTCTTTCTCAGATCCCGCGAGAACCGCTCGGCCGACACCGCCAAGGAGCGGCTGCAGATCCTGCTGTCGCACGAGCGCACCGACCGCTCGAGCCCGGAGTACCTGCCGATGCTCCAGCGCGACATCCTCGAGGTCATCAAGCGCTACATGAAGGTCGGCGGCGACAGCGTCGACATCAAGCTCGAGCGCGGCGACGAGCTTTCCACGCTCGAGATCAACATCGAGCTCCCCGGCGCCCGCGCCCTCCCCGCCCGCGGCGCCGCCTGAAGCTCCAGACGCCGGCGAGAGCCATCTCGCCGGCGCGACGTTCCCGTCGGAGCGGGAGCTGGCCACGCCGCCGGACCGACCGGTGGCGGTATCGCGCCCCGCATGCGGCCGAATGAACCTCGTCCGCTTCGTCTACTTCAGCGCTTGCCGGACAGATTTGGCGCAGGCCCCGGGCACCCGCTCGCCGAGGGCGTAGAGGCAGGCGAAGACGCGACCGTCGCCGGTCGGCACCGCGGGACAGAGCTTGTCGGCCGGCGCAACGCAGGCCTTGGGCAGCGGAGCGCGGAAGGCCGGGTCGAAGACCTGTCGGGCACGGGCCGGGGTAATCGGGCTCCGCCGCACGGCCAGCACCTCCGGCTTGCAGGCCGCGTCCAGCTTGTTGATGCGGCCGAGAAGGCAAGCCGTGATGCGGCCGCGGCCCTTCCTGACGTCGCTGCAATACTTCTGCACCTCGGGAGCACAGGCGGTCATCAGGTTCGCGGCACTCCCGGCTCCGGCGCAGGCGAGCAGGCCCGAGAGCGCAAGGACCGGAACAAGGATCGGTCGGGATTGCCGGGCCATCGGCGCCTCCTCCTCGTGCGTGATGTGCGTTCCAGGATATCGGATCGGCAGGCTCCGGACCAACGTACCGGCCCGTCTGCGGTTCCAGGCACCGCAGTGCCCGGCCGCCACCGCCCGACGCTGCAGGGCCGACGCTTTCGCCGACCGCGAGCCCGCAGCCGGATCATCAGCGACCGCAGGAAAAGAAGCGAGAGAGAGATCAGATGTCGAGGTTCGCCACGCTCAGCGCGTTGGTCTGGATGAAGTCGCGGCGGGGTTCGACCTCGTCGCCCATCAGCTTGGTGAAGACCTCGTCGGCCTCGTCGAACTGGTCGATGCGGACCTGCAGCAGCGTGCGGGCCTCCGGGTCGAGCGTCGTCTCCCAGAGCTGCTCGGGGTTCATCTCGCCGAGGCCCTTGTAGCGCTGCATCGCGAGGCCTTTCTCGCCTTCGCGCATCACCGCGTCGAGAAGCTCGGTCGGCGCCACGATCGACTGCTCGCGGTCCCTGCGCACCAGGCTCGCCCGCTCGGCGTAGACCTCCTGCAGCGCCGGGGTCAGCGCCGCCAGCCGCCGCGCCTCGGGCGAGCGCAGCACGCCGCCGTCGAGCACCCGCACCTCGTCGACGCCGCGCAGCGTCCGCCAGAGCCTCAGGCCCGCGTCCTGGGTCGGCCGCCCCTGCCAGCCGCGCTCGTATTCCGCGGCAATCAGGTCGAGCCGCGCCGCCACCCGGTCCGCCGTGCCCTGCGGGTCGTCGTCGAGAACGCCGCGCATGAGCGCCCCGGCGATCGCCGCCTGCTCCAGCACGTGGCGCGGGTACTGCGTCGGGAAGGACGCCAGCGCCGCGCGCACGGTGCGCGCCTCCTCGACCACCCGCGCGAGATCGGCGCCGGCCAGCACCGCGCCCGACCCGAGCCGCAGCGTCGCACCCTCGAGCCCCTGGGCGATCAGGTGCGCCTCGAGCGCCGCCTCGTCCTTGAGGTAGACCTCCGACTTGCCGCGGCTGACCTTGAAGAGCGGCGGCTGGGCGATGTAGAGGTGCCCGGCCTCGATCAGCTCGCGCATCTGCCGGAAGAAGAACGTGAGCAGCAGCGTGCGGATGTGCGCGCCGTCGACGTCGGCGTCGGTCATGATGACGACCTTGTGGTAGCGGAGCTTGGCGAGGTTGAACTCGTCGCGGCCGATCCCCATGCCGAGGGCGGTGATCAGCGTGCCGATCGCCTCGCTCGACAGCATCCGGTCGAACCGCGCCCGCTCGACGTTGAGGATCTTGCCCCGGAGCGGCAGCACCGCCTGGTTCTGCCGGCTGCGCCCCTGCTTGGCCGACCCGCCGGCGCTGTCGCCCTCGACGATGAAGATCTCGGCCTTGGAGGGGTCCTTCTCCTGGCAGTCGGCGAGCTTGCCCGGCAGGTTCGCCACGTCCATCGCCGTCTTGCGCCGCGTCAGCTCGCGCGCCTTGCGCGCCGCCTCGCGTGCCACCGCCGCCTCGACGATCTTGCCGACGACGATCCGCGCCTCGGCCGGGTTCTCCTCGAACCACTCGGCGAGCTTCTCGCCGATCAGCCCCTCGACCGCCGGCCGCACTTCCGAGCTGACCAGCTTGTCCTTGGTCTGGCTGGAAAACTTCGGGTCGGGCACCTTGACCGACAAGACGCAGGTCAGCCCCTCGCGCGCGTCGTCGCCGGTCAGCGTCACCTTCTCGCGCTTGGCGAGGCCGCTTTCGCCGGCATAGGCGTTGACCGCCCGGGTCAGCGCGCCGCGAAAGCCCGCAAGATGGGTGCCGCCGTCGCGCTGGGGGATGTTGTTGGTGAACGGCAGCACCGTCTCGTAGTAGCTGTCGTTCCACCAGAGCGCCGCCTCGACGACGATGCCGTCGCGCTCGCCCTCGATCCAGATCGGCGCGGCGATCAGCGGCGCCTTGGAGCGGTCGAGGTACTTCACGAACTCGCGCACCCCGCCTTCGTAGCAGAGCTTGACCTCCTCGACCTCGGCGTGCCGCTCGTCGCGCAGCGAAATCCTCACCCCCGAGTTCAGGAACGCGAGCTCGCGCAGCCGGTGCTCGAGCGTCTTGAAGCTGTACTCGAGGTTGGAGAACGTCTGGGTCGAGGCGAGGAACCGCACCTCGGTGCCGCGCCGTCCCTCCGACGGCCCGACCCGGCGCAGCGGCTCCACGGTGAACCCGCCCTCGAAGCGCGCGAAATGCTCGAAGCCCTCGCGCCAGATGCGCAGCTCCAACCAGTCGCTCAGCGCGTTGACCACGCTGACGCCGACGCCGTGCAGCCCGCCCGAGACCTTGTAGCTGTTCTGGTCGAACTTACCGCCGGCGTGCAGCTGGGTCATGATGACCTCGGCCGCCGAGATGCCCTCGCCTTCGTGGATGCCGACCGGGATGCCGCGGCCGTTGTCGGTGACGCTGACCGAGCTGTCGGCATGGATCACCACGCTGACCTCGGTCGCGTGCCCCGCGAGCGCCTCGTCGATGCCGTTGTCGACCGCCTCGTAGACCATGTGGTGCAGGCCCGAGCCGTCGTCGGTGTCGCCGATGTACATCCCCGGCCGCTTGCGCACCGCCTCCAGGCCCTTGAGAACCTTGATCGAATCGGCGCCGTATTCCTCGGGCGCGCGGGCGGCTTCGGCCATGCGGGGTAAGTCCTTGGTGATGGTGGCGCACCTTATCCGCTCTCGCGGCGGATGTCACGCCCTGAGTATCGCTGCCGCGGCCTGAAATTCCTGCCGCTTCAAGGCGTTATCTAATCACCGCCTGCGGGTTCCGCAAGCCCGGCAGAGCGCGCCCGGACCTCGCCCACGAAGTCCTCGAAGACCGCCCGCGGCCAGTCCGGCGTCGCCGCGTCCCAGGCGATGCCCTCCGGCCCGCGCCGCCAGTGGCCCTCGAACCGCTTCACCACGTGCACCGCCATCGAATAGCTGATCTCGCCCATGATCGGCTCGTCGCCGCGCTGCATCACGTCCGCGACCAGCGAGCGCACCCCCATCGCATCCGCCAGCCGCCAGGCCAGCGCCATCGCCTCGGTGCGGATCGCCTGCGGATCGTAGTCGCTCACCCCGCTGCCCGACGCGCGAAAGTCGCCCTCGCGGTTCAGCCGCCGGCTCGCCCAGCCGAGGTCGCCCTGGATCACCACCCGGGTGTCGAAGGCGTTGCCGGGGATGAACTCCTGGAAGATCACGTAGCCGCGCTCGTGGTTGCCCTTGAACCGCCCGCGCCGCAGCGCCTCGAGCATCGGCGTGTACTTGCCCCAGCGCGCCGCCTTGCCGCCGCGCACGAACTCCATCGAGCCGAGCCCGAAGCTGAACATCTGGTGGATCAGCCGCTCGGCCTCCTCGCGCGTTTTGAGCAGCGCCACCCCCTCGCCGCGCACCCCGCGCGACAGCTTGGTCACCAGCGGGAACGGCAGCTCGGCCAGCGCCTTTCTCGCATCCGCCTCGTGCCAGAACACCCAGGTCCGCGGCCGCGGGATGTCGAGCGCGTCGAGCACGTAGGCCTGCGCGATCTTGTTCTCGAAGGTCTCGCGCAGCACCCGCGGCGGCCAGACCGGCAGCCCGTGCTGCGCCTCGACCACCTCCATGATCCGCGGCCCCGCGTCGGTCCACGGCAGCCGGAAATTGTACCGCCAGATGAACCCGTCGAACCCGCCGATCCGCCCGATCGCCCCGGGCTGCAGCGGATCGATCACCTCCGCCTCGATGCCGGCTTCGTCGGCCATCGCCTTCCACAGCGCCGAGAACGACTGCGGCTTGCCGTCGGTGTGCCGCTCGATCAGGTCGTGTCCGATCGCGATCCGCATTCCGCCTCCCGCCGGAGCGCGCAAGGGCATCGCCGGCTCCGCCAGAAAACCTGCGCAGCAGAGGTTACGCAAGCGTGAATGCCGGCCACTGCGAATGACACCGCGCCGCCGCCACGCTAAGCTGCCGCGATGAACACCCAGACCCGCCCGGCCCGGCCCGCGACCTACCAGGACGTCCTCGACGCCCCGCCGCACATGACGGCCGAGATCGCCGGCGGCCGCCTCCACCTCCACCCCCGCCCGGCGATGCGCCATTCCCGCGCCACCTTCCGCATGGCCGGCCGCCTCGACGAGATGTTCCAGGGCGGCTCCTCCGGCCCCGGCGGCTGGCACCTCACCATCGAGCCCGAGCTTCACCTCGGCCCCGACATCCTCGTCCCCGACCTCGCCGGCTGGCGCCGCGAACGCCTGCCGGTCTTCCCCGACACCGCCTTCATCGAGCTCGCCCCCGACTGGGCCTGCGAAATCCTCTCCCCCTCCACCCGCCGCTTCGACCTGACCGAAAAGCGCGCCCTCTACGCCGCCAACGCCGTCGCCCACCTGTGGCTCGTCGACCCCGACGCCCGCACCTTGGAGGCCTTCACCCTCCGCGATGGTGCGTGGAATCTCACCGCTGCCTTCGGGGACGGCGAAGAGGTGCGAGCGGCGCCGTTCGCGGCGCTGGAGTTTCCGCTGGGCGCGCTGTGGCCTGACTGAATTGGCCCCTCAGGCCTATCAGCTGCGAACAGTCGACCCGACGCGAAAATCGGCATTCACCGCTCGCGGCGCTGCGACGGCACGCTCTACTTCTGGAGCCATTCACGAGGTCGAGATGTATCAGGTTCAGCGAAACAGATGTCTGAGCGCGAATGGCTACTTTATGCCAGTAGACTACGAGAAAGGCATCCATCCAGCCGACATTAAGGAAAACACCTTATTCGTTGTTCGCTCGAGTGCGCTAACTCAATTTCTGAGAGATTTTGCAGCTGCCTGGAGCATATCGCAGAACAGCTTGAATCCGGACTTTAAGGCGCCTGCCGCTTGCCCCTCACCCCACCGCAATCGCCACCCCCACCGCCACCAGCGCCACCCCGCCGCCACGTGCGTCCGCTTCATCGCCACCGGGTCGGCCAGCCAGCGCCGCGCCCGCGCGAAGAGCGCCGCCCAGGCCAGGTTGCCGAGGAACGGGATCAGCGCCGAGACGAAGCAGATGACGCGCCATGTCCCACCCGGTCAGCACCCGGAAGTCGAAGAACCCCGGCAGCACCCCCATGTAGAACAGGATCGCCTTGGGGTTGCCGGCGATCACCATCAGCCCGGCGACGAACCCGGTCCAGGCGCTCTCCCGGCCGCGGCCGCCGGCGGTGGCGCGGATCGCCGCCGCCTCGGCCTTGCGGACCAGCTGCACCCCCATCCAGACCAGGATCGCCGCCCCGACATAGCGCAGCACCGTCAGGAACCCGGCCCAGACCCCGGCCACGGCACCGATGCCGAGCATCGCCATCAGCGGCCAGACCACGTCGCCGACCCCGACCCCGGCCGCCAGCGGCACCGCCCCGCGCACCCCGCCGGTCGCCGCCCGCGCGATCAGCGCCGCCACCACCGGCCCCGGCGTCGCGACGAGCAGCGCCAGCGCCCCGGCATAAGGCAGGATCATCGCCCAGGTCAGCGTCACCGCGACCAATACCTGACCAAATCAGGATGAATATGCATGCCATACGCTTTCCAGACGCATTCCATACCGCCTCATTCGGCCGGCAGCGTCAGCGTGCCGTCCTCGGCCAGCGGCCAGAACGGGTTCATCGCCAGCTCCCAGACATGGCCGTCGGGGTCGGCGAAATAACCCGAATACCCGCCCCAGACCACCTTCTCCGGCCGCTTGATCACCGTGCCGCCCGCCTCGATCGCCAGCGCAAAACCGGCGTCGACCTCGGCCTCGGTCGCGAAGTTCCGCGCCAGGGTCATCGCCCCGGTCCCGAGCCCCGCCCGCTCGCGCCCCATGTCCGCGGCGAGGTCGTCGATGCCGAAAAGCGCCAGCACCTGCCCGGCGAGCTGGATGAACACCACCCCCTCCGGCGCCTGCGCCGCCTCCCAGCCGAGCGCCGCATAGAACGCCCGCGCCCGCTCAAGATCGGCGACCCCGAGGGTGACGAGCGTGATTGCCTTGGGAAACATGCGTTGGCCCTCCCCGGCCGTTCAGAGAAAATTATCGAAGACGAACCCCAGCGATATCAAGCCCTTACCGATGATTTCACGCGTGTTACGCCGCGATATCACACCGCCTCGACCCGCGACAGCCCGCCCGTCTCCTCGACCCTGAGCCGCTGCGCCTCGAGCCCCTCGAAGAGCTCCGGCCCGGTCCCGGTCATCCAGGCCTGCGCCCCGAGCGCCGCAACCGCGTCATAAAGCGCCCGCCGCCGGTCGACGTCGAGATGCGCCGCCACCTCGTCGAGGAGCAGCACCGGCACCCCGAAATCCTGCCCCACCGCCCAGGCATTGGCCAGCACCACCGCGATCAGGAGCGCCTTCTGCTCGCCGGTCGAGCAGAGCCGCGCCGGCACGCCCTTGGCCCGGAACGTCGCGACCAGCTCGTCCCGGTGCGGCCCGACCAGCGTCCGCCCCGCGGCGACGTCGCGCGCCCGCCCCTCGCGCCAGGCCGCGGCCAGGCCCGCCGCATCGCGCGGCCCCTCGCCCTCGAGCGCCAGGTCCGCGACCGGAAACACCCCCTCGGGTGCTGCCTCCAGCCGGCGCAGCGCCTCCAGCCGGTTCGCGATCACCCGCGCCGCGAACCCCGCCATCTGCCGCTCGATCGCCTCGAACCACGCCCGGTCGCCGATACCCTCGCGGATCAGCCGGTTGCGCTCGCGCAAGGCCCGCTCGATAGCCGATCGCCACCTCGCCGTGCTCGGGGATCAGGCTCAGCGCCACCCGGTCGAGAAACCGCCGCCGCTCCGCCGCCGCCTCCATCCAGAGCCGGTCCATCGCCGGCGTCAGCCAGAGCACCCGCACGACGCCGCCGAGGGCGGTCTGCGTCGCCGCCTTGCCGTCGATCTCGACCGAGCGCCCCGCCCCTTGCGACCAGGTGGCGATCTCGCGATCGCCGACCGTTGCGGTGACCTTCCAGCCGATCGCCTCGGGGGTGCGCGCCATCTCCTCGCTCGCCGCCCCGCGCAGGCCGCGCCCCGGCGACAGCAGCGACACCGCCTCGATCAGGTTGGTCTTGCCCGCGCCGTTCGGGCCCCAGATCGCCACGGGCCGCGGATCGAGGGTCAGCGCCGTCGCCCGGTGCGAGCGGAAATGCGACAGGGTGAGCCGGCGCAGGGCGAGCGCGGTCACACCCGCATGGGCATCACGACATAGACCGCGGACTCGTCGTTGCCCTCGCGCATCAGCGTCGGGTCGCCGGCGGAGTTGAAGAGGAAGACCGCGTTCTCACGGTCGACCTGGCCGGCGATCTCCAGGAGGTACTTGGCGTTGAAGCCGATCTCGAGCCGCTCGTCGCCATAGGCGACGACCAGCTCCTCGTCGGCCGCGCCGCTGTCGGGCGCGTTGACCGACAGCACCAGCCGGTCGTCCTCGAGCGCCAGCTTCACCGCCCGCGACCGCTCCGAGGAGACCGTCGCCACCCGGTCGACCGCCTGGGCGAACTCCGCCGCGTCGACCTCGAGCCGCCGGGTGTTGCCGGTCGGGATCACCCGGGCATAGTCGGGGAAGGTGCCGTCGATCACCTTGGAGGTCAGCGTCACCTCCGGCGTCGCGAACCGCACCTTGGTCTCGCTGACCGAGACGGCGATCTCGGTGTCGTCGTCGTCGAGGAGCTTGCGCAGCTCGCCCACGGTCTTGCGCGGCACGATGACCCCCGGCATGTCCGCGGCACCTTCAGGGAGCGCTGCGTCGATCCGCGCCAGCCGGTGGCCGTCGGTCGCGACGCAGCGCAGCACCGGGCCTTCCGCACTCTTGGCCGCGTGCATGTAGACGCCGTTGAGGTAGTAGCGCGTCTCCTCGGTCGAGATCGCGAACTTGGCCTTGTCGAACAGCCGCCGCAGCACCGGCGCGGGGCAGGCGAAGGTGCACTGGTACTCGGCACTCGCCATGACCGGGAAGTCCTCGCGCGGCAGCGTCGAGAGGCTGAAGTGCGAGCGCCCCGCCCGCACCTCGAGCCGCCCCGACAGGCCGTCGTCGCTGAGCTCGACCATCGACCCGTCCGGCAGCTTGCGCGCGATCTCGTGCAGCGTGTGCGCCGGCACGGTGGTTGCCCCGCCGCGGCCCACCATGGCGGTCGCGGTGTCGATCACCTCGATGTCGAGGTCGGTGGCGCGGAAGCTCACCCGCTCGCCGTCCGCCTCGATCAGCACATTGGACAGGATCGGGATGGTGTTGCGCCGCTCGACGACCGACTGCGCCCGGCTCATGGCCCGGAGAAGGGCGCTGCGCTCCATGCTGAGTTTCATTGTTGCCACCGTTGCAGAGGTCCGACCCGCGGGTTCCGGAGCGGTTGCGCGGACCGTGACGTTAGCGATTTTCCAAGAGAGGGCAAGCCGCCGCACGTGCGCCCGCCGCGCCCTCCCAGGCGTCCCGCGGCCAGGCTTGCCGACGCCGCGCGGAGGTCCATAGTGCCGCCATGCACCGGCCGCCCTCCGCTCCCGCGACCTCCCGCACTGGCGGATGGCTGATCCTCGCATCAGCCATTGCCTGGAGCTTCGGCGGCAGCTTCGGCCGGCTCCTCGGCGACGGCCTCGACCCCTGGGCCATCGTCTTCTGGCGCTCGGCCTTCGCCGCCGCGTTCCTGCTGGCGTTCATGCTGGTCCGCGACGGCCCGCGCGGCACGCTTCGGCTCTTTCCGGCGATGGGGCTGCCGGGCCTCGTCGTGGCGATGCTCTTCGGCAGCTCCACCGCCTGCTTCGTCATCGCCCTGCAGTACAGCTCGGTCGCCAACATCCTGCTGATGCAGGCCGGCGCCCCGCTGATCGCGGCGCTCCTCGGCTGGGCCGTGATCGGCGAGCGGGTCCCCGGACCGACCTGGGCGGCGATCGCCGCGGTTCTGGCGGGCATCGGCATCATGGTGTCGGATTCGCTTTCCGGCGGCCGCTCGCTCGTCGGCGATGCGCTGGCGCTCTGGATCGTGCTGAGCTTCTCGGCGGTGATCGTCATGGTCCGCAGCAACGCCCGGATCCGGATGGTGCCCGCGGTCTGCCTCGGCGTGGCGCTCGCGGCCGGGTTCGCCGCCACACGCGCCGGGACCCTCGCGGCCAGCGGGCCGCAGATGACTGGTGCTCTTCGGGTTCGGCGTCCTGAACCTCGGGCTGGGGCTGGCGCTCTTCACCACCGGCGCGCGGCTGGTGCCCGCGGCGATCGCCGCCCTCCTCGGGATCGCCGAGACCATGCTCGGCCCGGTCTGGGTGTGGCTCTTCTTCGGCGAGGTGCCGGCCGCCTCTACGCTGATCGGCGGCGGCGTGGTGCTCGCCGCCCTCGTCGCTCACACCGGCTGGCAGATGGCCGGCGTCAGGCCTCCAGCATCCGCCTGAGCAGCTCGACGTCCTCGGCGATCTGGCTGTCGGTCGCCTTCAGCTCCTCGATCTTGCGCACCGCATGGATCACCGTGGTGTGGTCCCGGCCGCCGAAGCGCCGGCCGATGTCGGGCAGCGACCGCGACGTCAGCGTCTTGGCGAGGAACATCGCCACCTGCCGCGGCCGCGCCACCTGCCGGGCCCGCCGCGCCGACAGCAGGTCGGACATTCTCAGGTTGTAGTGGTCGGCGACCTTGCGCAGGATCTCGTCGACGGTGACCTTGCGCTCGGAGACCCGCAGGATGTCGGCGAGGCAGTCCTGCGCCATGTCGAGGTTGATCTCGCGCCCGATCAGGCTGGAATGGGCGATGAGCCGGTTCAGCGCGCCTTCGAGCACCCGCACGTTCGAGCTGATCCGGTGGGCGAGGAACTCCATCACGCCCGCGCCGATCACCACGCCCGGATTCTGCTCGAGCTGCGTCTCGGCCTTGGCCTGCAGGATGCCGAGCCGGAGCTCGTAGTCGGTCGGGTGCAGGTCGACGACCAGCCCCCACTGCAGCCGCGAGCGGATGCGCTCCTCGAGCCCGTCGATCTCGCCCGGCGCGCGGTCGGCCGAGATGACGATCTGCTTCTGCTGCTCGATCAGCGCGTTGAAGGTGTGGAAGAACTCCTCCTGGGTCGAGTCCTTGCCGGAGATGAACTGCACGTCGTCGACCATCAGCATGTCGACCGAGCGGAACATCTCCTTGAAGCCGTGCATCTCCTTGAACCGCAGCGCCGAGACGAAACGGTACATGAACTGCTCGGCCGAGAGGTAGAGGACGCGCGCGTCGGGGTTGCGCAGCTTCACCTCCCAGGCGATCGCATGCATCAGGTGGGTCTTGCCGAGCCCGACCCCGCCGTAGAGAAAGAGCGGGTTGAACGCCACCGGACCGCCCTCGGCGACCCGCCGCGCCGCGGCATGGGCCAACTCGTTGGGCTTGCCGACGACGAAGTTGTCGAAGGTGCATCGCCCGACGAGCGGCGAGGCCGGCAGATCGACATCGGACCCGGGCGCCGCCGCAGCCGCAGCGACCACCACCGCCGGCGACGCGACCTTGGCCGGCGGCGCGCTGGCCACGGCGACGGAGAACTCGATCCGGTTGACCGCGATGCCGTCCTTGCAGAGGAGCTGGCGGATTGTGTCGCCGTAGTTCCGCGACACCCAGGTCCCGATGAAGCTCGTGGGCGCGGTCAGGTGCAGGACGCCCTGCTCGGCGCCGACGAAGACCAGGGGATCGATCCAGTTCTGGAACGAGTCCTGGCCGAGCTGCTGGAGCAATGCGGCGCGCACCCGGTTCCAGGCCTCGTTCGAAGAATCCATGCTGTCCATAAATGGCTGATGTTTCATTTGGGCTCGCGGCATCAGATCGAAGGGACGGGTTCTGCGGGGCTCCGCCCGACCCGGACCCCGTCCGGACCGGGCCTGCAACAGGCAGGGGATGGAGCCACCCGCAACGCCGCGCAGCGCCGGGGGTCAGAGAGCAGATCTGATAAAGCTGCTGCAACGATAGGAACACGGGCTCGAAGCCCGCGGGTCATCGCGTCCAATTGAAACTCACCTTCCCCGTCGGTTCTTACCGTTTTGTGGCGGAATTGTGTTCAGGCCGCACTATTGCGATGCAGCAACTGCAACGGATTTGTTACAGTCTATTCTGCACGTACACTACTGATGATCGGAATTTAACCAGGATACGCAGCGGTCAGGAATCGTTCCGTGACACAACCATACCGAACCCCCCCGGAGCGGACAACAGGACCGAAGGCGGAACATCACTCCGACACTGCAAAACTCAACCCAAGCGTGTATCTTTGATCACAGTACCCCGATAGCTGCGGAGCTGGATGCACGCAGTCCGAGCGCAAGCCGGAAAATCAGGGGGATGCCTTTCGGCAGGATTCGACCAGGAGAACCGGTCAGGCTGCGGTCAGGAAACCGCCGCCCCAAGGGGATCGGTGCAGCACCGGCCGAACGGCCCGCTGCACCGGATCAGGCTCAGGCGCCGAGCGCGTTCACCCGGCTGGCCAGGCGGGACATCTTCCGGCTGGCGGTATTCTTGTGCATGACGCCCTTGGTGACGCCGCGCATGATCTCGGGCTGCGCGACGCGCAGCGCCTCGACGGCGCCGGCGGACTCGCCCGCGGCGATCGCTTCCTCGACCTTGCGGATGAAGGTGCGCATCCGCGAGCGGCGCGCCTTGTTGATGTCTGCACGGCGCTCGGCCTGCAGCGCGCGCTTCTTGGATGACGGCGAATTAGCCATGTTCTCGAACCCGGTCTCTCATGCGAAAATCAAGGCGCGTCCATAGCCGCGCGCAGGACCCGAGTCAACCGCCGTTCGACGCCTCGGCCTCGCCTTGCGCTTCCAGCGCCGCCAGTTCCTCGGGTATGCCCTCGGGAAACGCCTTGCGCAGATGGTCGAGAAACGCCGTGACCTTGTCGCTCAGGAGCCGCCGCGACGTGTAGAGCACCCAGAGCTCCACCGCACTGCCTTCGGCGTCGCCCCAGCTGACCAGCCTGCCCGCCGCGATGTCGCGGCTGGTCATCGACAGCGGCAGCAGCGCGATGCCGGCGCCGGCACGCACCGCGTCGCGGACCATGGCCAGCGACGACAGGCGCATCACCGGCTGCGGCAGCACCTCCGTCCCGGTGGCGCCCGACCGCAGCCGCCAGGGCAGCGACGCGTCGGCCGCGCCGAGCATCACCGCCGGGACCGGCGCGCCCGCCTCCGGCCGGACCAAGCCGGGTGGCGCCACGACGACCCGCCGGTCGCGCAGGAAGCACCGCCCGATCAGCGCCTGGTCGGCAGGCGGGTTCACCCGGATGACCAGGTCGTAGCCGTCCTCCACCATGTCCGCGGCGCGATCCTCGGCGGTGACCTCGAGCCGCACGTCCGGGTACCGCGCGGCAAAGCCGGCGGCCAGCCGGCCCATCGCCACCTGCCCGAACTGCAGCGGCGCGCTGATCCTCAGGCGGCCGCGGGGATGGCCGCTGCCCGCGGCGATCCCTGCCGTCACGTCGTCGATCTCCGCGATCAGCGGCGCGGTCCGCTCCTGCAGCGCGCGTCCTTCCTCGGTCAGCCGCGGCACATGCCGGCCGCGCTCGAAGAGCCGGATGCCGAGCGCAGTCTCGAGCTCGGCGACCCGGCGCGACAGCGTGGCCTTCGACCGGCCGGTCGCCCGGGCGGCGCGGCCGAACCCGCCGTGGCGGGCGACCAGCAGGAAATCCTCGAGCGCGGGAAGATCCATCCGTTTCATCCATGAGACAGCCCGTCTCTTCCTAGCGCCTTTCCGCGCCACCCGCGCCCGATATCTCCCGGTCAGGCAAACACGGCCAACCACCAAGGAGGACCTTTCACATGACCATTCTGGTCACCGGCGCGACCGGCACCATCGGCTCCGAAGTCGTCCGCCAGCTCGTCGCCCGCGGCGCCGAGGTGCGGGCGTTCGTCCGCGACCCGGCCAAGGCCAGCCTGCCCGACGGCGTCGCCTTGGCCAAAGGCGACTTTCTCGACGTCGACAGCCTGCGCGCGGCGCTCGACGGCGCCCGCACGCTCTTTCAGATCAATGCCGTCGTTCCCGACGAATTCACCCAGGCGGTGATCGCGCTCAACCTGGCGGGCGAGGCGGGGATCGAGCGGATCGTCTACTTCTCGGTGATCCACAGCGACATCTACGTCAACGTGCCGCACTTCGCGGGCAAGCACGCCGTCGAGCGGATGATCGAGCAGATGGACCTGCCCGCCACCATCCTGCGCCCGGCGTATTTCATGAACAACGACATCACCCAGAAGCAGGCGCTGCTGCAGGAGGGCGTCTATCCGATGCCGATCGGCTCCAGGGGTCTCGCGATGGCCGATGCGCGCGACATTGCCGAGATCGCGGCCATCGAGCTCCTCCGCCGCGACGCGGCGCCCGGGCCGCTGCCGCGCGAACGGATCGACGTGGTCGGCCCCGACATCCTGACCGGCGAGGCCATCGCCGCGATCTGGTCGGACGTCCTCGGCCGCGCCATCGCCTACGGCGGCGACGATACCGCGGCGTTCGAGCAGGCGGTGCGGCGCTTCGCCCCGGCGTGGGCCGCCTACGACATGCGGATGATGGCCGAGCGCTTCCAGAGCGACGGCATGCTGCCCGAGCCCGGCGACGTCGACCGTCTGACGGCGATGCTCGGACGCCCGCTCCGCTCCTACCGCGCCTTCGCCGCCGAAGCGGCAGCGGCGTTCCGGAACGGCTGAGCGCGTCGCCGGGGGCCGCGGCGCGCTACTTGCCGCGGAACTGCGGGCTGCGCTTCTCGGCGAACGCGGCCATGCCTTCGGCCTGGTCCTCGGTGGCGAAGAGCGCGTTGAAGAGCCGCCGCTCGAAGAGCAGCCCCTCGCGCAGCGTCGTCTCGTAGCTGCGGTTGACCGCCTCCTTGATCGCCCGGACGGTCAGCGGCGATTTCTCGGTGATCTTGCCCGCCGTCTCGCGCGCGTCGCGCATCAGGTCGCGCGCCGCGACCACCCGGCTCACCAGCCCGCAGCGCTCGGCTTCGGCGGCGTCCATGAAACGGCCGGTCAGGCACATCTCCATTGCCTTCGACTTGCCGACGAAGCGGGCCAGCCGCTGCGTGCCGCCCATGCCCGGCATCACCCCGAGGTTCACCTCCGGCTGGCCGAACTTCGCGGTGTCCGCGGCGATGATGAAGTCGCACATCATCGCAAGCTCGCAGCCGCCGCCGAGGCAGTACCCCGCCACCGCCGCGATGATCGGCTTGCGGCAGCGCAGGATCGTCTCGGTCGGACCGGTGAAGACGTCGTCGACGAACATGTCGACGAAGCTCTTGTCCGCCATCTCGCGGATGTCCGCGCCCGCGGCGAAGGCCTTCTCCGAGCCGGTCAGCACGATCGCCCGCACCCGGTTCGAGGCGTCCATCTCGGTCAGAGCCTCGCCGAGCTCCTCCAGAAGCTGGGTATTGAGCGCGTTCAGCGCGTCGGGCCGGTTCAGCCTGATGGTGCCGATGTGGTCCTCGACCTCGACGATGACGGTTCCGTAGGCCACTGGCAGGCTCCTCGCTGTCGGGAAATCCGCGCCAGCTTTAGCACCCGGACAGGCCCGATCAACCCTGCCCGTCCGCCGGTGCGGCAGCGAGCGGTGGGGCCGAAGCGCCGGGAAGACCGTCGGTGACTGGCTCAGAAACCGGTAAAAAGGAAGTCGATGGCCTTGGTGATGCGATACGCCTCATCGGCCAGCGTGGTCACTGGCTCTCCCGCCAGGACGCTGCGGGCGATCGCGGCCATCTCGCCGACATGGAGCGCGCAGGCGCCGTCACCGAGGTCGAAGACCGGCTCGAGATGGGCAAGGGGCGTCGGACCCGTGTCGGTCGGCACCAGGGGCGCCGCCATCCGCGTGGGAAGCGCGGACAGAACTGATGCCTGCATGTCGACGACCAGGCGCCCATCGGGAAGCCGGTAGACGTCATACTGCGCCATGCCAGGTCTCAGGGCTTCCAGACCTGCACGTCGGCGAGCGGCAGTCCATGACGCTCGATCCAGGCAGCGCGCTCCGCGATCGCTTCGGCGTTCTCCATCTCCCATCGCCGCGCCCCCTCGGCCCGGACGGCCGCCGCCAGCGCACGCTCGGAGATCAAGGAGACATTGAGGCCGTAGGCCCGAGCATCCTTGAGGACTGCGTGGTCGACCGTGATATTGGTGCGGGCCTTGCGAAGCGGATCGGACATCGAAAGCTCCTTGAACACACGAACAGTGTGTAGCAAGCATGTGGCAGCTCCACAACGTCCGCAGGACGCTCAGCGCTGGCAGGCCGGGCAGTAAAAGCTCGACCGGCCCGCCTGCACCACGCGTGCGATCACCCCGTCGCCGCGCCGGCACGGCTCGCCTTCGCGGCCGTAGACCGCAAAGGAATGCTGGAAGTAGCCGAGCTCCCCGTCCGCCTGGCGGTAGTCGCGCAGGCTCGACCCGCCCGCGGCGATCGCGTCCAGAAGCACCGCCCGGACCGCCGCGGCCAGCGTCTCGGCCTCCGCCCCGGTCACGTCGCGCGCCAGCCGCAGCGGCGTGATCCGCGCCCGCCAGAGCGCCTCGCAGACGTAGATGTTGCCGAGCCCCGCCACCACGCGCTGGTCGAGCAGCACCGCCTTGACCGGCGTGATCCGCCCCTTCAGCCGCTCCGCGAGGTAGGTCCCGTCGAACGCGTTGCCGAGCGGCTCCGGCCCGAGCCCCGCCAGCAGCCGGTGCGTCTCCAGCGCCTCGGTCGGCCAGAGGTCCATCGCCCCGAAACGCCGCGCGTCGTTCAGCGTCACCCGCGCGCCGCCCTCGACGTCGAGCACCACGTGGTCGTGCTTGGCCACCGCCGGGTGCTCGTGGAAGAACGCGCCGACCTGCGCGCCCGAGACCAGCAGCCGCCCCGACATCCCCAGGTGCACGATCAGCGTCTCGCCGCGGTCCAGGTCGAGCAGCAGGTACTTCGACCGACGCCTGAGCGCCGTCACCCGCGCCCCGGCCAGCCGCTCGGCCAGCCGCGGCGGGAACGGCCAGCGCAGGTCGGGCCGCCGCACGTCGGCGGCGAGGATCACCCGCCCGGCGAGCACCGGTTCGAGGCCGCGCCGGACCGTCTCGACTTCGGGCAGTTCCGGCACTTCGCCTCCGCGCGTCCCGCGACGCCGGTTGCAGCGCCCAAGCCCTGCCTTATAAGGAGCGGCGACAACGATCGAAAGTCCGCGCGGATGGCCGAGGAGCCCACCACCCATTTCGGCTACGAGACCGTCCCGGAGGCCGAAAAGGCCGACCGGGTCCGCGGCGTCTTCAGCTCGGTCGCCGCGCGCTACGACCTGATGAACGACGCGATGAGCCTCGGCGTCCATCGCCTCTGGAAGGACGCGATGCTCGACTGGCTGGCGCCCCGCCGGGGCACCGCGCTCCTCGACGTCGCGGGCGGCACCGGCGACATCGCCTTCCGCTTCCTGCGCCGGGTCCGCGGCCAGGGCCACGCCACCGTGCTCGACATGACCGAGGACATGCTCGCCGAAGGCCGCAAGCGCGCCGAGGCCACCGACTTCGCCACCGCGCTCGACTGGGTCGCGGGCGACGCGATGGCGCTGCCGTTCGCCGACGCGAGCTTCGACGCCTACACCATCTCCTTCGGCATCCGGAACGTCACCCGCATCGAGGACGCCCTCTCGGAAGCCTTCCGCGTGCTGAGGCCTGGCGGCCGCCTGATGGTCCTCGAATTCTCCCAGGTCCCCGAGCCGGCGCTCCGCTGGCTCTACGACCGCTATTCGTTCAACGTGATCCCGCCGCTCGGCCAGGTGCTCGCCGGCGACCGCGCCAGCTACCAGTACCTCGTGGAATCGATCCGCCGCTTCCCCGACCAGGACGCGTTCGCCGCGATGATCGCCGCCGCCGGCTTCGACCAGGTCCGCTACCGCAACCTCTCGATGGGCATCGCAGCACTGCATTCGGCCTGGAAGCTCTGATGCGGGACCCCATGATGATTCGGCTCTGGCCCTCTGCAGAACGGTGCAGCTTCCACGTCACGATCTTGACCGTCGGCAAGATCGTGACGCGACTGCCCTGCCGGGGCAGGCGCGTCTTCAACGCGCCAGCCGGGCAGCCTCGCCCCGATCGGCCCCGCCGGCACAGGCGGCACCCCCCTCGCCCTCCGCGCTCACGCGCTCCGGGCGACCGAACCGGGCAACGCATGCGTTGCCTTTCCGGTTCGGCGGCAATCCTGCGCAGGAGGACTGGTTCGTCCGGTGAGGGGTCCGCACAATCTCTGGCGGCTGATCCGCACCGGCGCCACCTTCGAGCGCACCGGCGCGATGAAGACCGCGCTCGAGGCCTTCGACGCGCCGCCGACGCTGCGTGCGGCCGCCCGGGTGCTTGGCTGGCCGTTCCAGTGGCTCGGCTACCCGGGCGATCCGACCCAGCCGCCGATCCTGCGGGCGATCTCGGCGCTCGGTCCGGCCTACATCAAGTTCGGCCAGCTCCTCTCCACCCGGCCCGACGTCGTCGGCCCCGAGCTCGCCGCGCAGCTCTCCGTCCTCCAGGACAAGATGCCGCCCTTTCCGATGGACGAGGCCCGGGCCGCCGTCGAATACGACCTCGGCCAGCCGCTCGATACCGTCTTCTCCAGCTTCGAGCCGCCGGTCGCCGCCGCCTCCCTCGCCCAGGTGCACCGCGCCACCCTGCGCGACACCGGCCAGGTCGTCGCGGTCAAGGTGCTGCGCCCCGGCATCGAGCGCGCCTTCCTGCGCGACGTCGACGCCTTCTACTTCGCCGCCGGCATGGTCGAGCTCCTCGCACCGTTCGCGCGCCGCCTGCGCCCCAAGGCGGTGATCCGCCACTTCGAAGGCGTGGTCCTCGGCGAACTCGACCTCGGATGGAGGCCTCCGCCGCCGCCGAGTTCGCCGCCACCACCGCCCGCGACCCCGGCTTCCGAGTGCCCGCGGTGATCTGGTACGCCTCCGGCCGCCGCGTCATGACGCTGGAATGGGCGAGCGGCATCAACATGGGCAACCTGCCGGCGCTCCAGGCCAGCGGCGCCGATCTCGTCCGGCTCGCCGAGCGGATCATCCAGACCTTTCTGACCCACGCGCTGCGCGATGGCTACTTCCACGGCGACATGCACCAGGGCAACCTCAAGCTCGGCCCCGACGGCGCGCTCATCGCGCTCGATTTCGGCATCATGGGCCGGATCGACGGCTATACCCGCCGGATCTACGCCGAGATCCTGATCGGCTTTTTGCAGAAGGACTACGCCCGCGTCGCCCGGGTGCACTTCGAGGCGGGCTACGTGCCGCCCGACCGCGACATCGACGCCTTCGCCCAGGCGCTGCGCTCGGTCGGCGAGCCGATCTTCGGCCAGGACGCGACCCGCATCTCGATGGCGCGCCTGCTCGCCCACCTCTTCGAAGTGACCGAGCGCTTCGGCATGCAGACCCGCACCGAGCTGATCCTGCTCCAGCGCACCATGGTCGTCGTCGAAGGCGTCGCCCGCAGCCTCAATCCGGCGATGAACATGTGGGAGACCTCGCGGCCGGTCGTCACCGACTACATCACCGCCAATCTCGGTCCCGCCGCGATCGCCCGCGATCTCGCCGCCACCGCGCGGGTGCTGGCCCGCTTCGGCCCGCGCCTGCCCCAGCTCGCCGAAGCCGCCCTCGCCCACGCCAACGCGCCGGACCCGCCGCCCGAGCGGCGCCGCCTCCCGCCGTGGGCCTGGGGCCTGATCGGCGCCTTGGTCGGCGCCGCGCTGGTCACCCTCGGCACGCTCCTCTGACGGCGCCCGTTAACGAACGAGCAATAAACCGTTCTCTTACAATTTCAATGGCTTAACCCATGCCCAGACTCGGGCACGGCCGGAATCTCAGTCCGCCACCAGCTTGATCCAGTCGCCAACCCGCAGGC
Organism: uncultured Alphaproteobacteria bacterium; assembly: GCA_963819995.1. Taxonomy (GTDB): domain Bacteria; phylum Pseudomonadota; class Alphaproteobacteria; order Rhodobacterales; family Rhodobacteraceae; genus Amaricoccus. The sequence continues at coordinate 64,206 of CAWFYR010000007.1, forward strand.
CATCGCCGGGCCTCAGCCCGTTCAGCACGTTGAACTGCGCCCGCGGGGCCCCGACCGGCATCGCCGCGGCCATCGCGGCAACGTCGTCGCCGCGGGCGATCCGGTGGATGCCGATGCGCAGCGGCTCGGCCCGCGCCGCCTCCCGCGCCGAGAGCGCGCGAAAGCTCGACGCGGCAGCGTCGAGCGCCCTCGCCCCCGCCGTGTCGCCCGGCGAGAAGAGCCCGGTCAGCCGGTAGAGCCGGCCGCCGTGCCGCACGACGGTCAGCTGCGCGACCCGCGCGCTGTCGCCGGTCGCCAGCGGCAGGACGCCTTCGGCCGCCGACATCCCGTGCAGCGAGGTCCTGCGCACCGCCTCGAGCGGCCCGGTCCGCACGCCCCGGGCGATCTCCGGCACCCAGCCGCCGACCAGGTACCCCTCGGGCGTCCCGCCGGGGTCGGGCAGGCTGTCGAGGAGCAGCATCGCGCCGCCCGGACCGGCCGCCACCACCGCGTCGGGCCGGTTGATCAGCGCATACCCCGCCGGCGCGTCGAAGGCGAAGCGCAGGTCAGGGTGGAGAAAGCTCCGCCCGCGCACGAAGCCCTGCGCCGGCCCGTCGCCCCAGACCAGCCCGTCGATCGCCCGCAGGTACGCCGTGCGGTTGCGCCTGCCGGTGCCGGCGCCCACGGCCCCGGCATCGGCCCTGGCCACCGCCAGCCGATCGGCGATCGCCGGATGGTCCCCATGGCCGGCATGGGCCGGGGCGGGACTGCGCCCGCGCCGCCGCAGCGAGAGCGCGTCGCTGGCCAGCAGCGCCTCGAGGAGATCCGGCTCGCCGGCGGGATCGTAGCCGGCCGCCACCATCAGGCGCATCCCCAGGCTGTCGGCGGCGAACTCCGAAGCGCGCCGCGCGCGACTGCCGCGCCGGACCGTCCCGTCACCGGCCACGGCATGGCCGATCTCGTGCCCGAGGATCGCCGCGAGCTCCGCCTCGTCGTTGGCGAGCGCCAGCATCCCCCGCGTGACGTAGATGCGCCCGTTCGGCAGCGTGAAGGCATTGGCCTCCGGCGTGTCGAGAACGGCGAAATGCCACGCGGCCCTCGACCGCCCGGCCGCCGCGACCAGCCGCAGCCCGACCGAGCGGACGTAGGCGGTCAGCGCGGGATCGCGGTACGCGCCGCCAAGCGCCGCGACCACGGCCGCATCGGCTGCGCCTTCCCTCTCGGCCGGCCGCGCCGCCGCCGCCGCGGCGAGCGCCGCGAGCACGACCAGCACGAACCTTGCGCGAAACCGCATGCCAACTCCCCTCACCTTCCGATCGACGCTGCCCCCGAGCAACGACCCCCGGCAAAACACAACCGCTTGATTGACCCGCCGCCCTGCCGCTTGCTAGAGAGGCGGCGAGACCTCGTAGCTCAGAGGATAGAGCAACCGCCTCCTAAGCGGTAGGTCGGCGGTTCGACTCCGCCCGGGGTCGCCATCTTTCTCCCGCGCGTTCCTCCATTGACCGCACAGCCGCCGCCGGACTAGCGTTCGCCCACCGCGCGGCACCCGTGCGGTGAACGCCAAAAGCAAGGCCGCCGCCCACCGGGCCGAGCGGCGAGGGGGGAAAACCATGAAAGCCTTTTCGATGCGCGCACTCATTCCGGGGGCGCTCGCCGCGGCGACGCTCCTGGCCGGCTTCGGCCCGGCGCAGGCGCAGGACAAGGAGCTGACCCTCGCCTGGTCGCTCCCCGCACTCGAGTTCCCGTTCTTCGTGCACATGCAGAAGGCGCTGGAAGACGAGGCCAACCAGATCGGCGGCATCAAGCTGATCGAGACCGACGGCCAGAACCAGACGACCAAGCAGACCGCCGACGTCGAGGCCGCGGTCACCCAGGGCGTCGACGGCATCATCATCAGCCCGCTCGACGCGGTGGCAATGCAGCCTGCGGTGCAGGGCGCGGTCGACGCCGGCATCCCGGTCGTCACCATCGACCGCCGGGTCGAAGGCGTGCCGGGCGTGCTCGCCCACGTCGGCGCCGACAACGTGCTCGGCGGCGAGGCCCAGGGCAAGCTGATCATGGAGCTCTTCCCGGACGGCGCCAGCATCATCAACCTGCAGGGCCAGCCCGGCGCCAGCCCCGCCATCGACCGCAACAAGGGCGCGCACAACGTGCTCGACGCCGCCGCCGACAAGTACAAGTTCGTCGCCGAGCAGACCGCCAACTTCTCCCGCGACCAGGCGGTCACCATCACCGAGTCGCTGCTCGCCGGCATGGCGACGCCGCCGGACGTGATCCTCTGCGCCAACGACGACATGGCGCTCGGCGCGATGCAGGTGGTCAAGGAGCAGGGCCTCGACATCAAGATCATCGGCTTCGATGCGCTCCCCGAGGCGCTGGGTGCCATCCGCGACGGCGACCTGACCGCGACGATCGAGCAGTTCCCCGGCGGCCAGAGCGCCAAGGCGCTGCAGACGATGGTCGACTACCTGCGCGACGGCACCAAGCCCGAGCCGCTGGTGCTGCTGACCCCGGTCGCCATCACCAAGGACAACCTCGACAAGGCCGAGCGCCTGAACGAGCTGAACTAGCCGCGACCGCGGCCCCGAGGCCGGCGGCGCCGGCCTCGCTTCCTCATCGGCGGTGACCCATGACCGACACGACCGGCGCTGAAGACCGGCAGCGCGATCCGGTGCAGTTTCTCGCGCGCTACGCCGCGCCGCTCTTTCTCCTGCTCCTCGTCATCGCCTTCACCCTGCTGTCGCCGCGGTTCCTGACACCGCTCAATCTTCTGAACGTGCTGCGCCAGGTATCGATCTCGGGCCTCGTCGCCATCGGCATGACCTTCGTCATCCTGACCGCCGGCATCGACCTGTCGGTCGGCTCGCTCCTGGCGCTGGCCGGCCTCGTCGGCGCCTACGTCTCCAAAGGCGGGCTTGCCGACCGCTTCGCCATCGGCGCCGCCGAGGCGCACGGCAACCCGGTGATCCTCGCCGCCGGCGCGGCGATCGTCGTCGGCATCGCCTGCGGCGCGCTGCAGGGCCTGATCGTCACCCGCCTCCGGGTCCCGCCGTTCGTGGTGACCCTCGGCGGGCTGACCGCGTTTCGCGGCGCGGCGCTGCTCTTCTCGGGCGGCGGGCCGATCTCGGGCTTCACCCCCGATTTCACCTGGTGGGGCCAGGGCCGCATCGCGACCGTCCCGGTCCCGGTCATCATCTTCTTCGCCGCGGCGCTGCTCGCCCACGCCGTCCTGCGCCTGACCGCGTTCGGCAAGCACGTCTACGCCACCGGCGGCAACGCCCGCGCCGCGGCGCTGAACGGCATCTCCACCCGCCGCATCGTGCTCTCGGTCTACGCGATCAGCGGTTTTTTCTGCGGCCTCGCCGCGTTCCTGCTTTCCGCCCGGCTCAACTCCGCCGAGGCGGTGGCGGGCCTCGGCCTCGAGCTCACCGTCATCGCCTCGGTGGTGATCGGCGGCACCAGCCTCTTCGGCGGGATCGGTACCATCGGCGGCACCGTCGTCGGCGCACTCCTGATCGGCGTCCTGACCAACGGCCTCGTGCTCCTCAACGTCTCGTCGTTCGTCCAGCAGATCATCATCGGCGTCATCCTGGTCGCGGCCGTCGCCCTCGACCAGTTCGCCGCCGGCCGGAGGCAGCAGACGTGACCCCGCTCCTGGAGTTCCAGAACGTCTCCAAGCGCTTCGGCGCGATCCACGCGCTCGAGAACGTCGACGTGGCGCTCGCGCCCGGCGAGGTCGTGGGCCTGATGGGAGACAACGGCGCCGGAAAGTCGACGCTGGTCAAGATGATCGCCGGCAACTTCCAGCCGTCGGAAGGCCGGATCCGCCTCAACGGCACCGAGATCCGCTTCGCCGACAGCCTCGACGCCCGCGACCGCGGCATCGAGGCGGTCTACCAGGATCTCGCACTCTGCGACAACCTGACCGCCGCCGACAACGTCTTTCTCGGCCGCGAGCTCAAGCGCCGCTTCGGCCCGTTCCGGCTGCTCGACACTGCCGCGATGGCCCGCCGCTCGGGCGAGCTCTTCGCCGAGCTGCAGTCCGAGACCCGCCCCCGCGACGTGGTCCGCATGATGTCCGGCGGCCAGCGCCAGGCCGTCGCCATCGCCCGCACCCGCCTCGCCGACGCCCGCCTCGTGCTGATGGACGAGCCCACCGCCGCGATCAGCGTCCGCCAGGTCGCCCAGGTCCTGGCACTGATCGAACGGCTCAAGGCGCAGGGCGTCACCGTGCTCCTCATCAGCCACCGCATGCCCGACGTCTTCGCGGTCTGCGACCGCCTCGTGGTGCTCCGCCGCGGCCGCAAGGTCGCCGACAAGCCGATCGCCGCCACCTCGCCCGAGGAGGCCACCGGCCTCATCACCGGCGCCATCGAAGTCGCCTGACCCGGCCGTTGCGCCGCGCGCCGGCGATCGGCTATCACCGGGGAAAACAACAGGCGCGAGGCGACGAGAGCAATGCCCGAAGACCGGATCGCGGTCCCCGACTTCACCCACGAGCGCGACGCGCCCCGCCCGGTCTGCGGCATCGACGAAGTGGGCCGCGGCCCCTGGGCGGGCCCGGTGGTCGCCGCCGCGGTGATCCTCGACCCGCTCCTCCTCCCCGACGGCCTAGACGACAGCAAGCGCCTCTTGCCCCAGCGCCGCGAGGAACTCGCCGGCGTCATCCACGCCACCGCCATCGTCGGCGTCGGCATGGCGAGCGTCGCCGAGATCGAGGCGATGAACATCCTGCAGGCGAGCTTTCTCGCGATGCGCCGCGCCGTCGCCGCGCTTTCGCTGCGCCCGGCGCTGGCGCTGGTCGACGGCCACATCCAGCCGCCCGGCCTGCCCTGCCCGTCGCGCGCCATCGTCGGCGGCGACGGCCTCGCGCTCTCGATCGCCGCCGCCTCGATCGTCGCCAAGGTGGCACGCGACCGGCTGATGGTGGCGCTGGCGCAACAGTTTCCCGGCTACGGCTGGGAGACCAACATGGGCTACGGCACCCGCGCCCACGCCGAGGGGCTGGCCCGGCTCGGCGTCACCGCTCACCATAGGCGCTCGTTTCAGCCGATCCACAACATCTTGTGTGAAGTAGCTTCGTGTAAGTAGTTGATTCTTTTAAACTGTTTGACCGTGATTCGGTTTTGACTCATTCTCGGGCGCAGCCTCCCCCGAAGGACCGCGCCCGTGCCGAGACCCGCCCAGACCGCCGAACCGCTCGTCCTCGACGTCATCCTGCCCGGCGACTGCACCGAGGTCATGCGCGCGCTGCCGGCCGAAAGCGTCGACCTGATCTTCGCCGATCCGCCCTACAACCTGCAACTCCGAGGCGACCTGCACCGCCCCGACAACAGCCGCGTCGATGCCGTCGACGACGACTGGGACCGCTTCGCCTCCTTCGCCGCCTACGACGAGTTCTGCCGCGGCTGGCTCGCCGCCGCCCGCCGGCTGCTCAAGCCCGACGGTGCGATCTGGGTGATCGGCTCCTACCACAACATCTTCCGGCTCGGCGCCACGCTGCAGGACGCGGGCTTCTGGATCCTCAACGACGTCATCTGGCGCAAGTCGAACCCGATGCCGAACTTCCGCGGCAAGCGGCTGACCAACGCCCACGAGACGCTGATCTGGGCCGCGAAGTCCGACCAGTCGAAATACACCTTCAACTACGAGGCGATGAAGGCGCTGAACGAGGACCTCCAGATGCGCTCGGACTGGCTGATCCCGCTCTGCACCGGCGCCGAGCGGCTCAAGACCGACACCGGCGACAAGGCGCATCCCACCCAGAAGCCCGAGGCGCTGCTCCACCGCGTGCTCGTCGCCTCGACCCGGCCCGGCGACGTCGTGCTCGACCCGTTCTTCGGCACCGGCACCACCGGCGCGGTCGCCCGGCGCCTCGGCCGCCACTACATCGGCATCGAGCGCGAGGCCGGCTACCGCGCCGCCGCCGAGCGCCGCATCGCCGCGGTCCGCCCGCTCGACGCCGAAGCCGCGGCGATCACCAGCCCCAAGCGCGCCGAGCCGCGCATCGCCTTCGGCCAGCTCGTCGAGCGCGGCCTCCTCGCGCCCGGCGAGACCCTGGTCTCGCTCGACGGCCGCCATGCCGCCCGCATCCGCGCCGACGGCACCCTGATCGCCGCCGACATCCGCGGCTCGATCCACCAGGTCGGCGCCGCCCTCGAAGGCGCGCCGTCCTGCAACGGCTGGACCTACTGGCACTTCCGGCGCGACGGCGTCAGCGTGCCGATCGACTTCCTGCGCCAGCAGGTCCGGGCGGAAATGAGCGCATGACGATAGGCGTGACGCGATGAGGGAACCACCGTCCCGATCAGGTGTTTGATCGGTATCACTGTCCCTCAGACTTGATGGCCGGGTCATTCAACCCGGCCTTTTCTTTTGCGCCTGCGGCGTGCAAACCCCCTCCTCCTGTCAGTCTGTTCCCGCAGGTCCGCTCGTTTTGTGGAAACCGGGTTTGAAAACGCTACTTGGAGCCCGTCCGCGCTCGACGCGCCTCGGCCAATCATTCACCCAAAGGAATACACGAATGAAACGCGATTTTCTGGCGGCCAGCCTCGCTGCCTCTTTCATGCTCGCATTCGCCTCGCCAACTTTCGCCCAGGACCCGGGGCTGCCGGAATCCACCGACGTCAAGGTCGCCGACCGTCAGTTCGTGATCGACCTCGGGCTCGGCGCCTCCGTCGGACCGCGCTACGACGGCTCGAACCAGTACCTCGTCCAGCCGGTCCCGATCATCGGCTTCAGCCGGGTGACCCTGCCCGGGTTCGGCGAGTTCGGCGGCCCGGAAGCCAAGCGCGGAGTGTTCTTCTTTCCGACGTTCGACTACATCGGGTCGCGCGACTCCGGCGACAGCGACGACCTTCAGGGCACCAAGGACGTCGACTGGGCGCTGGCCGTCGGCCTCGGCGCCGGCTATCGCTACGACTGGTGGCGCGTGTTCGCCCAGGTGGACTACGGCTTCAACGGCTACTCCGGGTTTCGCGGCCAGATCGGCGCCGACGTCATCGCGGCACCGGCCGATCGGCTGTCGATCAGCTTCGGTCCGCGCCTCGCGTGGGCGGCGGACGACTACATGAACACCTACTTCAGTGTCTCGGATGCGGAGTTGGCGGCGTCCGGCGGTCGTCTCGATGCCTACTCCGCCAGCGGCGGGCTGCGATCGGTCGGGGTCGCGACGATCATGAGCTACGCGGTGACCGACCAGGTCTTCCTCGTCGGCAACGTGCGCTACGACCGGCTGATCGGCGACGCCGGCGACAGCCCGATCGTCAAGGCCGGGGACGCGAACCAGCTCACCGTCGGCCTCGGCGCCAGCTACCGCTTCGCCTTCGACGTGTTCAAGTAGACCCTGCCCTGGCTGACGCTCCCCCGCCCTTGCCGCGATCCATGCCCGCACCGGGGCTCAGGTCTTGACCCGGAGGATGTAGCCGTAGCCGACGCCGCGGATCGCGGCGCTGACCCGGTCCGAGACCCCGAGCTTGAGGTAGACCCGGCTCAGGTGCGCGTCCACGGTGCGCGGCGAGATGTCGAGGATCGTCGCGATGTCGCCGTTGCTCTTGCCCCGGGCGACCCACCCCAGCACCGTCGTCTCGCGGCCGGACAGCACCGGCGGTCGGGCCTGCGTCGCCTCGATCAGGTCGCAGACCCGCAGATGGATCGCCTGGCAGAACTCCCCCAGCCGGCGCACGACGGGAGAGTTGACCTGCGGCACATCGCCATCGAAAACCAGGCCGAAGGTGCCGTTTCGCGCCGAAGGCCCGAAGACCGGGATCACCAGCCATTCGCCGGGAACGAGCTTGCGGGCCTCGGCGAAGATCGCCTGCGCCTCGGGGTCGTCGCTGTCGAGCGGGCCGTAGGTCGATCCCGCGGCGGGACGCGTGCTGGCCAGAGCACCGAGGAAAGCCGAGTTCTGGCGATAGAGCTGCTTGCTCACGTACTTGGCGACGATGTCCTCGGGGAATCCCTCCGTTGCCACCTGGACCGCCTCGCCGTCGGGATGGCCCATCGGCGGTACGTGATGATAGACGACCCGGCAAATTCCGCTGGCGTGAAACGCCGCCGCAGCCAGCTCACGGACAACCTCCAACGCCGGCGCCTGCTCGATGGCCGTCGTCGCCCGGTACAACGCCTCGTCGTCCACTGCTCGCCGCCCCCGACCGCGTGAAGCGATGATCGCTTAACGAAGGGGCCGCGACAACCCCGCACGGTCGGCGGCAGGCCGAACGTCGCGATCGGGGTGCCGTCGTCGTCGCCGTCGTTGCCGGCAATGGTCGTGGTCGTGCCGACTCCGCTGGGCGCGAAGGCCGTCGTTACCGCCGGTTCCCCTGATGGTGAAGGCGACGTCGCCGCCGGTCAGCCGCCGGGCCGCCCCGGGCCAGCCATCGATCCGCCCCTTCACCGCCGCCTCGAACGCCTCGCCCCGCGCCTCGAAGCTCGCGAACCGGTCGAAGCTGGCGCAGGCCGGCGCCAGCAGCACCGTGTCGCCCGGCTCGGCATCGGTCGGCCGCGCCGACGGCGGGCCCAAGTGCCGCGGATAACCCCTGCCGCCTAGACCTTTCGCGCCAGCCAGACCGAGTGCCCGGCGCAATCCGGATCCTCGGCCACGAAGGCCCGCACCACCAGGCCATTCGCCTCCATGAGCCCGGCGTACGCCGCCGGCGACAGGCTGGCGTGGTAGACCGGCATGCCGCCGACCGCGCCCACCGCCTCGCCGTCGGCCGGCCCGGACGTGAACAGGAGCGCGCCGCCCGGCCCGAGGTGCCGGGTGAACACCGGCAGCATCGCCCGCTGGTCCTCGCGGGTCAGGTGAAAGAAGCTGTCCCAGGCGACGATGCCGCCGAAGCGCCGCCCGAGCTCCAGCTCGCGCATGTCCGCCTCGATCCAGGTCGCCGCCGGGAACCGCCGTCGGGCCAGCGCCAGCATCGGCGCGGCGAAGTCCACGCCGGTGACCGGGTGCCCGCGCGCCAGCAGATGGCCCGCGATCGGCTCGCCGGCGCCGCAGCCGAGATCGAGCACCGGCGCCCCCGCCGGCAGCAGCCGCAGGAACCGCTCGAGCCAGTCCGCTTCCACCAGCCCGCGCGACCGCGTCTCGTCGAAGTCCGCGGCCCCGGCCTCGTAGACCGCGCGGACCCGGCCGGGCAGCTCCGGTTCAGCCACCGATCCGCGCCTTCACCGCCGCCTCGAACGCCTCGCCGCGCGCCTCGAAGCTCGCGAACTGGTCGAAGCTGGCGCAGGCCGGCGCCAGCAGCACCGTGTCGCCCGGCTCGGCATCGGTCAGCGCCGCCTCCACCGCGTGCTCCAGCGTGCCGAGCACCACGTGCGGCGTCGCGCCGAGGGTCGCGGCGAACCCCTGCGCCGCCTCGCCGATCAGGTAGGCCCGCGCCACCCGCCCGAAGAGCGGCCTCAGCGCCTCGATGCCGCCGTCCTTCGGCCGCCCTCCGGCGATCCAGCGCACCCGCTCGAAGCTGCCGAGCGCGCGTCCCGCGGCGTCGGCGTTCGTTGCCTTGGAGTCGTTGACGATGCGCACCCCGTTCCACTCCGCCACCAGCCGGCTGCGGTGCGGCAGCCCGGGATAGCCCGCCAGCGCCGGCTCGATCTGCCGCGGCCCCATCCCGAGGCTCCGCGCCGCGGCATAGGCGGCGCAGGCGTTCTGGTGGTTGTGCGCGCCGGGCAGGTTCGCCATGCCCCGCAGGTCGACCGACGCGACCTGCCGCCCGCCGCGCCACTCGCTCAGGAACCCCTTGCGCGCGAAGACGCCCCAGCCCGGCCCTCCGGGCCTGCGGGTCGCCGAGACCGTGATCACCGGATCGCCGGTCCCGGCCTCCTCGCGCATCGCGTTGGCGAGAAAGCGCCCCTCGTTCTCATCGATGCCGATGATCGACCGCGACGGCCCGCCCTGGGTGAAGAGCCGCCGCTTGGCCGCGAAATAGCCGCCCATCCCGCCATGCCGGTCGAGATGGTCCGCCGAGAGGTTGAGAAAGACCGCAATGTCGGGCTGCAGCGCCCGCGCCAGCTCGATCTGGTAGGACGAAAGCTCGAGCACCACCACCATGCCGTCCGCCGCCGGGTCGAGGTCGAGCACGCCGCGGCCGATGTTGCCACCCACCTGCACCCGCCGCCCGGCCGCCGCGAGCACGTGCGCGAGGAGGGCGGTCGTCGTCGACTTTCCGTTCGACCCGGTGATCCCCACCACCTGCGGCACCCGGTCGAACTCGTCCCAGTCCGGCGTCGCGAACGACCGGAAGAAGAGCCCGACGTCGTTGTCGACCGCCACCCCGGCATCCCAGGCCGCCGCGACCGCCGGATGCGGCGCGGGATAGAGGTGCGGGATGCCCGGCGAGACGATCAGCGCCTTCACCCCCGCCCAGGCGTCCGCCCGCCGCAGGTCGGCGATCGCGATCCCCTCGGCCCCGGCACGCTCCCGCGCCGCCTCGCCGTCGTCCCAGGCGATCACCTCCGCACCGCCCGCCGCAAGCGCCGCCACCGCCGGCAGCCCCGACCGCCCGAGCCCGAGCACCGCGACCCTGTGGCCGGCATAGCCGCGCACCGGAATCATCGCGCGCCGTGCCTCCGGAGAATTTTAACGTTGATGAATCGCAACGAAATCATACTCTTGCCACCAATTTCGCGTGCGAAACGCTGCGAAACCCTCACCGCAGCTTCAGCGTGGCGAGCCCGATGATCGCGAGGATCAGCGACACGATCCAGAACCGGATGACGATCTGCGGCTCGGCCCAGCCGAGCTTCTCGAAGTGGTGGTGGATCGGCGCCATCAGGAACACCCGCTTCTGGGTGCGCTTGTAGTAGAGCACCTGGATGATCACGCTCAGCGCCTCGACGACGAAGAGCCCGCCGATGATCGCCAGCACGATCTCGTGCTTGGTCGCCACCGCGATCGCCCCGAGCGCCCCGCCCAGCGCCAGCGACCCGGTATCACCCATGAAGACCGCCGCCGGCGGCGCGTTGTACCAGAGAAACCCCAGGCCCCCGCCGATCAGCGCCGCGACGAAGATCAGGATCTCGCCGGTGTTGGGCACGTAGTGCACGCCGAGATAGTCGGTGAAGTCCACCCGGCCCACCGCGTAGGCGATGACGCCGAGCGATCCCGCGGCGATCATCACCGGCATGATCGCGAGCCCGTCGAGCCCGTCGGTCAGGTTGACCGCGTTCGCAGCACCCACGATCACCAGCATCGCGAACGGCACGAAGCCCCAGCCGAGGTTCAGGAGCAGCGTCTTGAACACCGGGAACGCCAGCTGCCCGGTCAACTCCGCCGGGTGGAGGTACATCGCCCACGCCCCGGCGATCAGCGCGATGGCAAAGCCGATGATCAGCCGCATCCGCCCCGACACCCCGTCGTGGGTCTGCTTGCGCACCTTGGCGTAGTCGTCGGCGAAGCCGATCAGCCCGAAGCCCAGGGTCACGAACATCACCAGCCAGACGTAGCCGTTGTCCCAGCGCGCCCAGAGCAGCGTCGAGACCAGGATCGCCGACAGGATCAGGAGGCCCCCCATCGTCGGGGTGCCCGTCTTGGTCAGGATGTGGCTCGCCGGCCCGTCGACGCGGATCGGCTGCCCCCGGCCCTGCCGCACCCGCAAAAGCTCGATCAGCGGCCGCCCGAAGAGGAAGCCGTAGACGAGTGCGGTGAAGAACGCCCCGCCGGCGCGGAAGGTGATGTAGCGAAAGACGTTGAGCACGCTCAGGTTCTGCGACCACTCGGCCAGGTAGTAGAGCATTATGCGGTCCATGCCTCCGGAGCTTCCGCCGGGCGCGCCTCGCCCATCGACTTGATCGCCTCGACCACCTGCCCGACCCGCGAGCCGAGCGAGCCCTTGACCATGGCGATGTCGCCGGCGTCGACCAGCCGCCGCACCCGCGCCGCCATCGCCGTCGCGTCGGCGAACCACTCGCCGCGCTGGCGGCCCGGCAGCGCCTCGTAGAGCGCCCGCATCCGGGTTCCCGCGCAGTGCACCGTGGTGACGCTGTCGAGCGCCGGCACCGCCGCCAGCCCCGCGTGCAGCTCGCGCTCGTGCGGGCCGAGCTCCAGCATGTCGCCGAGAAACGCCACCCGGCGCCCCCGCGACACCCGGCCCATGCCGTCCTCGGGCCGCTCGCCGGCAAAGACCTCGAGTGCTGCCGCCATCGCCGCGGGGTTGGCGTTGTAGCTCTCGTCGATCAGCGTGATGGCGCCATCGAGCCCGCCCGGCCCGAGCAGCACCCGCCAGCGCGCGCCGCGGCCTTCCGGCGCCTGCCAGTGGCCGAGCGCCAGCGCCGCCCGCGCCACGTCGCCGCCGAGCGCCTCGACCGCGGCGAGAACGCCGAGCGCGTTCATCGCGAGATGCCGCCCCGGCGCGCCGAGCCGGAAGAGGAACGGCCGCCCGTGCGCCCGCGCCGCGACGCTGGTGCCGGTCTCGCCGACCAGCACTTCGCCGAGCCGGAACTCCGGCCGCCCGGTCCGGCCGAACCGCACCGGCCGCGCCCCCGCCCGCCGCGCCGCGGCCAGCAGGACCGGATAGGTCGGGGTGTCGCGGTTCATCACCGCCGCGCCGCCCGGCACCAGCCCGCCGAAGATCGCCGCCTTCTCGCGGGCGATGCCGCGGATGTCGCGGAACGCCGCGAGATGCACCGCCTCGATCGCGGTGATCACCGCCACGTCCGGCCGCGCCAGCGCCGCCAGGGGCGCGATCTCGCCCGGCGCGTTCATGCCGATCTCGAGCACGGCGAAGTCGGCGTCCGCCGGCAGCCGCGCCAGCGTCAGCGGCACGCCCCAGTGGTTGTTGAAGCTCTTCTCCGCGGCATGGACCCGGCCCTGCGCCCCGAGCGCCAGCCGCAGCATCTCCTTGCTGCCGGTCTTGCCGACCGACCCGGTCACCGCCACCAGCCGTCCGGCAAAGCGCGCCCGCGCCGCCGCCCCGAGCGCGCGCAGCGCCGCGAGCACGTCCGGCACCACGAGGAGCGGCGCATCCGCCGCCACCCCGTCCGGCCGCCGCGCCACCAGCGCCGCCGCCGCACCCCGGCCCAGCGCCTCCGCGACGAAGTCGTGCCCGTCGCGCGCCGCGCTCAGCGCCACGAAGAGATCGCCCGGCATCAGCGAGCGGGTGTCGATCGACACGCCCGTGGCCGCCCAGTCCCGCGGGCTCGCGCCCCCGGTCGCCGCCACCGCCGCATCCCGGCTCCAGAGCACCGTCACCGGCAGGGCCCCTCTTTCGCGAGTCGCGCCGGGGTCAAGGGCCGCGGCACGCGGCGGGCGCAAGCCCGCTTGCCCTTGACGCCGGCGCGACTCGCAGCCCCACCATGGAAAAGGCGCCCCGAGGAAGCAGCCGCTTCCTCAGGCGCCTCCCAAGCAGACCTTGCCTTCTCTTGCCCGGCCAAAACCCTCACCACCCTCTCCGGGCGGCGCGCGCGCCACGCCGCACGGCGCGCGCCGCCGCCGCGCCGCCTCCGCCGCCGCCGGAGGCGGGCGGCCTCACGCGCCAAGCCCGTCGAGTGCTGCCACCGCGACGCTCGCCTGCTCGATGTCGTCGAAGGGCAGCACGTCCTGGCCGACGATCTGGCCGGTCTCGTGGCCCTTGCCGGCGATCAGCAGCGCGTCGCCCGGCTGCAGCGCCGAGGCGGCGGTCAGGATCGCCTCGGCCCGGTCGCCGATCTCGGTGGCCTCCGGCGCGCCGGCCAGCACCGCGGCGCGGATCGCCGCGGGGTCCTCGGTGCGCGGGTTGTCGTCGGTGACGTAGACGACGTCCGCCGCCGCCGCCGCCGCCGCGCCCATCATCGGCCGCTTGCCGCGGTCGCGGTCGCCGCCGGCGCCGAAGACGACGATGAGCCGCCCCATCACGTGCGGCCGGAGTGCTGTCAGCGCCGTGGTCAGCGCATCGGGGGTATGGGCGTAGTCGACGAAGACCGCGGCGCCGTTGGCGCGGGTCGCGGCCTTCTCCATGCGCCCGCGCACGGTCCGAAGCCCAGACAACGCCACGAGCACCGCCTCGGCGTCGCTGCCGGCGCCGATGGCGAGCCCGGCCGCGACCAGCGCGTTGTGCGCCTGGAAGCCGCCGATCAGCGCCAGCCGCGCCTTGTGGCTCCTGCCGCCCCAGGCATAGAGCAGCTCCTGCCCGGTGGCGTCGAACCGCTGGCCGATCACCCGCAGCGTGCAGCCCTCGGCGCGCCCGACGGTGATCAGCCGCTGGCCGCGCGCCTTGGCGATCCGGCGCACCCGCGGCCCGTGCGGGTCGTCGAGGTTGATCACCGCGGCGCCCCGCCGCGGCAGCACCCGCTCGAAGAGCGCGAGCTTGGCGGCGAAATACCCCTCGAAGTCCGCGTGGTAGTCGAGATGGTCGCGGGTGATGTTGGTGAACCCCGCCGCCGCCAGGTGCACGCCGTCGAGCCGATGCTGGTCGAGCCCGTGCGAGGAGGCCTCCATCGCCGCATGGGTGACGCCCTTGTCGGCGAGATCGGCAAGCAGCCGGTGCAGGGTGATCGGCTCGGGCGTGGTGTGGCTGAGCGCCGCGGACACCGCTCCCTCGACGCCGACGGTGCCGAGGTTGACCGCGGTCTCGCCGGTCGCCTCCCAGAGCTGGCGGGTGAAGCTCGCGACCGAGGTCTTGCCGTTGGTGCCGGTCACCGCGACCATCACCTCGGGCTGGCTGGCGAACCAGCGGCTCGCCGCGACCGCCAGCGCATGGCGGGGATTGTCGCTGAGGATCACCGGCACCGCCAACGGTCCGCACGCCGCCTCGGCGAGCGCCAGCCCCGCGGGGTCGGTCAGCACCAGCGCCGCTCCCATCCGGAGCGCCGCGCCGATGAACGCCGCGCCGTGCATCCGGCTGCCGGGCAGCGCCGCGAAGACGTGGCCGCCGCGGGTGTCGCGGCTGTCGACCGAGAGGCCGGTGATCTCGGGCAGCCGTCCCGACCAGTCGCCCGCGCGGCGCGTGCCGGTCAAAAGCCCCAGCGCCTCGAAACCCGTCAGCCTGTCCGTGCGATCCGTGCCCGTCATTTCGTCCGCACCGTCGCCGGCGCCCTCCGGCCCCCCGGCTATTCGTTTCCGGCAATCGTGTAAAGCTCGGCCGCGCCGTCCTGCGGCGCCTCGACCGGCCGCATCCCGAGGATCGGCGCCAGCCGCCGGATCGCGTGCGCGAGGACCGGCGCCGCGGTCAGCCCGGCGGTGCGGAACGCGGTCTTGTTGATGACGCTCGTCGGCTCGTCGAGCAGCACCACCAGCACGTACTTGGGCGCGCTCGCGGGGAAGAACGCGGCGAAGGTCGAGATCGTCTTGTCGCGGGCATAGCCGCCGCGGGCGTTGGGCTTGTCGGCGGTGCCGGTCTTGCCGCCGACGTCGTAGCCCGGCACGTCCGCGGCCCGCGCGGTGCCGCGCACCACCACCTGCCGCATCATCTCGCGCAGCTCCCGGCTGGTGCGCGCCGAGATCACCCGGTCGGCCTCGGTCGGCCGGGCGTCGCTCGCGATGATGCTGGGCGTGACCCGGAGCCCGCCGTTCACCAGGCTCGCGTACCCCGCGGCGAGGTGCAGCGGCGTCACCGCCATGCCGTGGCCGTAGGAGATGGTGATCGTCGAGAGGTCGGTCCAGCGCTTCGGCAGCAAGGGCGCGGTCCGCGCCGCCTCGGAGAGCTCCACCGGCGAGGCGTCGAAGAGCCCGATCCTCTTGAAGAACGCCTGCTGGCGGTCCTTGCCCAGCATCATGCCGATGTGCGCCGCGCCGATGTTGGAGGACTTCACCAGCACGTCCTCGACCGTCAGCCTGTCCCCGTAGTCGTGAAAGTCGCGGATGGTGAAGCGGCCGTAGCGCATCGGCGACTTCGACTCGACCATGGTGTGCGGCGAGATCATCCCGGCCTCGATCGCCGTCGCCACGGTGAAGACCTTGAAGACCGAGCCGAGCTCGTAGCGCCCCTGCGCCGCCCGGTTGAAGAGCGGGCTGTCGGCCGGGTCGCCCTTGGTCGGCAGCGGCGGGCGCAGGTTGGGATCGAAGTCCGGCAGGCTCGCCAGCGCCCGGATCTGCCCGGTGTCCGCCTCCATCAGGATGCCGACCGCACCCTTGGCCTGCATCTCCCGCATGCCCTGCACCAGCACGTCCTCGAGCGCCGTCTGCGCCTCGAGGTCGATCGAGAGCCGCAGCGGCTGGCCGACCCGCGCCGGGTCGCGCAGCCGCGCGTCGAACACCCGCTCGACCCCGGCGGTGCCCACCACCTCGGCGGCACCCACCCCCTCGCGCCCGAAGCTGGCGCCGCCGAGCACGTGCGCGGCCACCGCGCCGTTGGGATAGAGCCGCGTCTCGCGCGGCCCGAAGAGCAGCCCCGGCTCGCCGAGGTCGTGCACCCGCTGGCGCTGTTCCGGCGAGATCGTGCGCTTGACCCAGACGAACTTGCGCCCGTCGGTGAACTCGCCGGCGAGCGTCCTGGCGTCGAGGTCGGGGAAGATGCCGGCCAGCCCCGCGGCCGCCGCCTGCGGGTCGATCATCTCCTGCGGCTGCGCATAGAGCGAGGCGGTGACGATGTTGGTGGCCATCAACGCGCCGTTGCGGTCGACGATGTCGGCCCGCTGCGCCTGGATCGGCTCGGCCGGGACCCCGGCCCGCGGCTCGACCGGCACCGAGGCCGAGACCAGCGCCATCCGCCCCGCCACCGTCGAGAACCCCAGGATGAAGACGACCCCGAGGAGCAGGAGCCGCGTCTCGGCCTTGGCGCGCTCGTCGCGGTGGCGCGCCTCGAGACGGGCGGCGCGCTCCTCGGCCTCGACGAGGTCGGGGTCCTTGCCGTCGGCGCGGGCGCGCAGGATGCGGGCGAGCGGGCGCAGCGGGCGGCGGATCACTGGCGCGGCTCCGGCCGGGACGCGGCGGCCGCGGCCAAGAGGTCGGCCGGCACGGGCGGGAACGCCACCGTGTCGGGGTCGCCGAACTGCTCCGGCGTCAGCTCCGCAAGCCCCAGCAGCCCGGCGTTGCGCGCGACCAGCGCCTGCAGCCGGTCGGGCCGGTTCAGGTACGCCCACTCGGCATTCTGCACCGCGATCGCCTCGCGCTCGGCGGCGATCTCCTGCCTCAGATCGGCCAACCGGTCCATCGCCTCCTGCGTCGCGTAGTTCACCCGGTAGGCCCAGGTGGCGCAGACCACCACCAGCACGGTCGCCGAAAGATAGAGCAGCACCCTCACGTCCGGCCCTCCCGCGCCACGTCCGGCACCCCGAGCGCCGCCGCGTCGACCGGTCCCGCCGGCGCGTCGAGCCGGCGCGCGACCCTGAGCTTCGCCGAGCGCGCCCTCGGGTTGACCGCGACCTCCGCGGCGTCCGGCACCACCGCCTTGCGCGTCACCAGCGCGAACCGCGGCGCCTCGGGAGCGACTTCCGGCGCGTGGCGGCTGCCGAGCGGCGCGGCGCCGGAGCGGAGCTGCAGGAAGCGCTTCACGATTCTGTCCTCCAGCGAATGAAACGTCACCACGGCGAGCCAGCCGCCCGGCGCCAGCGCCGCCTCGGCGGCGCCGAGCCCGCGGGCCAGCTCGCCGAGCTCGTCGTTCACCGCGATCCGCAGCGCCTGGAAGCTCCTTGTGGCGGCATGCGGCTGGCCCGGCTTCGGCCGCGGCAGCAGCCGCTCGATCAGCCCGGCGAGCTGCAGCGTCGTCTCGAACGGCGCGCTCCGCCGGTCGGCGGCGATGGCGCGCGCGATCCGCCGCGATGCCCGCTCCTCGCCCAGCCGGAAGAGGACGTCCGCCAGCGCCGCCTCGGGCAGACCGTTCACGAGATCCGCCGCCGACGGCCCGGCGCCGCTCATCCGCATGTCGAGCGGCCCGTCCTTCTGGAACGAAAACCCGCGCTCCGGCTGGTCGAGCTGCATCGACGAGACGCCGACGTCGAGCACCACGCCGCCCAGCGGCAGCGCGCCCGCCTCCGCCGCGATGGCGTCCAGCCGCCCGAAGGTGCCTTGCCGCAGGTCGAGCCGGCCGCCGGTCTCCGCCGCCCAGCCGGCCGCCCGCTCCAGCGCCTCCGGATCGCGGTCGATCCCGACCACCCGCTCGGCGCCGGCGTCGAGCAGCGCCCGCGCATAGCCGCCCGCCCCGAAGGTACCGTCGAGCCAGACGCCCCGGACCGGCGCCACCGCGCGCAGGATCGGCGCGAGCAGGACCGGCACGTGCGGGGCGAAAGGCGCCATCATCATGACGCGCTCTCGCGGTCGAGCGCATCGAGTGCCGCGAACGGATCCTCGTCGTCCTCCAGCCCGTCGCGCCAGCCGTCGAGCTCGTCCATGTCCTGCCGGAAGGCGCCGGGCGACCAGGATCTGGAAGTGCTCGCCCATGCCGGCGAAGAGCGCCTCGGCATCGAGCCCGAACATCTCGCGCAGGCGCTGGGGCAGCACGATGCGGCCGTTCTCGTCGACCTGGGCGTGGATGGAATGGGTGTTGAGCAGCCGCTCCAGCACCTTGCGCTGCTTGGAGAACGTCGGCAGCCGCGACACCTTCTCGTCGAGCTTGGCCGCGCCTTCGACCGAGTAGCCCTCGAGGCAGTTCCCGCTCGGCATCCCGTAGATCAGCACGAAGTTGGGGTTGAGCCCGGCCGTCCAGTCCGGATCGCCTTCCTCCAGCACCCGGCGAAACGAGGCGGGGACCGACACGCGGCCCTTCTGGTCCACCTTGTGGACCGATTCGCCCCTGAAGCGCCGTATCACCGGCCAGCTCTCCTGTCCTGCCGCGCCTCGTCAGCCGCCGGTCCCCGAAACGCAAAACGGCGGGCCGTGCTGCCTGAGGGCACGACCCGCCATCTGGTCCCGTCTGGGTCCGCGCCCGGCTGCGCCAAGTGGTTCTGCTCGTTACTCTGGTCCGCGCCGGGTCTTGTTTCGTCGTCGAAAGACTACGGGCCTGTATGAAACCTGCCAGGTTCCTTGTTCGGGTCTTGATGCCCTTGATCGAAGTACCGCCGCCTTCCGTGAATTGTGAATAGCATGGTACGGCATGGGTTTCAATGGGATTTTGTGGGAATAGAGCGGCCTCTCCGCCGCAACTGGTGCTGACCTGGACCCCGGCACACCAGACCTCCACTTGTTGTACCTCCTCACGGTTCCGTGCACTACATCTGGGATAAACCCTGAGGTTGAGCGGGCCGCAAGGTGATCGCTAAAGTTATAGGCATCGGACCCGTCGCGCGTCGGGCACAAACCGCCGACGAATCGTACCGCCGTCAGGATCGAAGTGCGCGGATGGCCTGTAAGCCGGATTCTGTGACGGCTTGGCAGCCGCCGATGGCCATTCCTCTGGGCCTGCCGTCGCCGGCAGGCTCGGGCAGCCAACCCGGATCGCTCGGGCGGGAGAACCCTGGGGACCGCTCTTGCGACCGGCCCCCGCGCGATCCCTATTTGGCCTTGCTCCAGGCGGGGCTTGCCATGCCGCCGACGTTGCCGCCGGCGCGGTGGGCTCTTACCCCACCGTTTCACCCTTGCCTTTGGACCGAAGTCCTCGGGCGGTCTCATCTCTGTGGCGCTTTCCCTCGGGTTGCCCCGGGCGGGCGTTACCCGCCGCCATCTCTCCCTGGAGTCCGGACTTTCCTCGACCCTCTCGGACCGCGGCCATCCGGCCATCCGCGCGCCGCCTGTCTAGGTCGCGCCACGCCGCGCGTCAACGAGCGCCGCCGCCGTGCCTAGTTGATCCGGCTTGTCAGCGGCTCGCCGTCGGGATTGACCTGCATCAGGAGCACCGTCACCGGCTCGGACGTGCTGCCGTTCTTGGCCACCATCGCCGGGCCGGACGGCTCGTCGACCAGCTCGCCCTTCGCCAGGGTCACCGTGTCGCGGCCTTCGACGTCGACGACGAAGGTGCCCTCCACGACATAGACATAGACCGGACCGGAATGCGTGTGCCGGCCGCCTTCCCAGCCGGCCGGATAGGTGATGCGCTGGATGGTGACCTGCCGCCCGTCGACCCCGGCCAGCGGACCCTTGAACAGCACCGTCCTGTCCTGATCCGCGCCCCAGGCCCCGCCAGTGCTGGCGCAGCATGCGATCAGAAGTGCGGCAAAGACGCGTTTCGACATTTCGATCCCCCTCGGCGCCACGACTACCATGGCGCTACCGGCCCGGCAAAGCCGAACCCTCGCCGCCTCAACCGCCGATCCGACGCCGAGGTTCCAGGCCGCCGGCGCGCAGTACCGCGACGTCCGCAGCCGCCAGCGGACCTTGCGCCCAGGGCCGGAACCGCAAGCGCACCGCCGCCAGCACCGCCTCCCAGTCCCCGGCCGGCGCAGCGTAGCCGGCCGCCGCCGCCGCTTCGCTGAAGTCCGCCCAGCCGGCCGGGTTCCCGCACTGCCCCGGCTCGGCCCAGACCGCCCGCCCGCCGATCGCCAGCCGCCGCCAGTCGAACTTCGGCCCCGGATCGGCCTTGCGCCCCGGCGCCATGTCGGAATGCGCGATCACCCCCGCGGCCGGGATTGCCCACCGCGCCATGATCGCGTCGAGCAGGGCCTCGAGCACCGCCATCTGCGGCTCGGGAAACGGCGGCAGCCCGGCCGGCGGGCCGGCGTTGGCCAGCTCGATCCCGATCGAGCGCGAATTGACGTCGCCGGCCCCGCCCCAGCTCCCCGCCCCTGCGTGCCAGGCGCGCCCGGTCTCGGCCACCAGCCGCCAGGCGCGCCCGTCCTCGGCGATCAGGTAGTGCGACGACACCTCGGCCGCCGGGTCGCGCAGCCGCGCCAGCGCCGCTTCCGCCGTCACCATCCCGGTATAGTGCAGCACCACCAGCGACGGCGTCAGCCCGTCGCGCCGCGGACCGAAGTTCGGGCTGGGCGCCTCGACGATCTCGATGCGCCTGTCGCCGAAAGCGGGTATCACCGGGGGAAGCTCGCCTCGGACACCCATGGTTAACCGCAGATGAATCCAAAGAACGTCAGGGACTTAGGTGGTGCCCAAACTCGGGCACTCTCCGAACGGACGCGATGACCGCCCGCCCGTCGCCCCTGCAGAACCGCTCCGCGCCCGACGGCACGCTCTGCGCCGTCGCCGCGCGCGGGCTGATGATGGGCAACCGCGGCGGCCGCCTGCACCGGCCCGACGGCACGCTCGGCGCTGCCCGCTGGCGCAGCCGCGCCTGGATCTGCTGCCTGACTGCGTTCCGCGGCCGCCATCGCGCGGTGATGGGCGACAGCTACACCGAGATACTTCTTCCTCGACGAAGCGACCGCGCTCGCCGCCGGCCACCGCCCCTGCTACGAATGCCGCCGGGCCGCGGCCCGCGCCTTCGCCGAAGCCTGGGCAAACGCGCACCGTCTCGCCGCCCCGCCCCGCGCCGGCGAGATCGACCGCGCCCTGCACCCTCAGCGCCTCGCGCCCCCCGACACCTGCGCCTTCGCCGCGCTGCCGGCCGGCACGATCTTCGCGGCCGGCGGTGCCTTTTTCCTGCGCACCCCGGACGCCGCGCTGCTCTGGAGCTTCGAGGGCTACCGGCCGGCCCGCAGCTTCGCCGCCCCGGAAATCGTCGCCGCCGTCACGCCGGCCGCGATCCGCGCCGTCCTCGCGGCCGGCTACCACCCCGGGCTGCACCCGAGCGCCGCGGCTCAGCGCAGCTCGCGGTAAGGCGTGGGATCCCATTTGCAGGCGAAGCCGTCGCCGTCGGGATCGATCCCGTAGCGATCGCTCTGCGGGCCGCCCCCGGCGAGGAATGCCCGCTGCGCCGCATCGGCGTCCCGGAAGCGCCCGCAGTTGCCGACGCCGCCGATCCGCGCCCCGACCGACCGGGGGTAGATCGACTGGCCGACCTGGTTCGTCGTCTGCTGCGCGAAGAGCGCGATGTTGACGCCCTCGGGATGGTTCGGCAGCGGCCCGGGCTGCACGATCACCAGCTGGCTCCGCGCGTTCGCGAGGTTGCGCTCGGCGATCGCCGCGTCGATCTTCTGCTGCTCCAGCGTCCATTGCATCAGGTTGATCTTGTCGTCGTCGAGCGCCGGCCCGTTCGCCGCCGGGTCGCCGTTGGCGAGCAGCGCCCCGCTCGAGGCCGGATCGCCGTTGGCGAGCGTCGATCCGCCGTAGTCGCCGCCCCCGAACGTCGAGGCGCCGCCCGACGCCGGCACCTCCACCACGTTACCGTCGGGAACGGTCACGGAGCTGGTGCAGCCAGCCAGGGCACCGAGGATCAGGATCGCCAGAAACCGCATGGACACTTCGCCTTTCGCCCACGACCCCGCCCGCATTGCCCGGGTTTACCACCATTTTACGGGTTTTGCGACAAATCCGCTCGCGCGCTCCAAAGCAAAGGCCACATCGAGCATTCCGGCCTCATCCCAAGGCCGCCCGATCACCTGCAGCCCCAGCGGCAACCCCTGCGCGTCGAGCCCCGCCGGCACCGACGCGCCGGGCAGGCCCGCCAGGTTCACCGTCACGGTGAAGACGTCGTTGAGATACATCCGCACCGGATCGGCATCGGCCATCTCGCCGATCCCGAACGCCGCCGAAGGCGTCGCCGGCGTCAGGATCGCGTCGATCCCCGCCTCGAACACCGTCTCGAAGTCCCGCTTGATCAGCGTCCGCACCTTCTGCGCCCGCAGGTAATAGGCGTCGTAGTACCCCGCCGACAGCACGTAGGTGCCGATCATCACCCGCCGCTTGACCTCGGCGCCGAAGCCCTCGGCGCGGGTCCGCTCGTACATCGCGGTGATGCCCTCGTTGGCGCCGATCTTCGCCCGCCGCCCGTAGCGCACCCCGTCGTAGCGCGCGAGGTTCGACGACGCCTCCGCCGGCGCGATCACGTAATAGGCGGGCAGCGCGTACTGGGTGTGCGGCAGCGAGATGTCGACGATCTCCGCCCCCGCGTCGCGCAGCATCTCCGCACCCCGCGCCCAGAGCGCCTCGATCTCCGCCGGCATCCCGTCGACGCGGTACTCCTTCGGCACCCCGATCCGCTTGCCGCGCATGTCGCCCCTGAGCGCCGCCTCGAAGTCCGGCACCGGCCGGTCCGCCGAGGTCGAGTCCTTCGGGTCGTGCCCGGCCATCGCCCGAAGCAGGATCGCCGCGTCCTGCACGCTCTTGGCCATCGGCCCGGCCTGGTCGAGCGACGACGCGAACGCCACGATCCCCCACCGCGAGCAGCGCCCGTAGGTCGGCTTCACCCCGACGATCCCGGTGAACGCCGCGGGCTGGCGGATCGACCCGCCGGTGTCGGTCCCCGTCGCGCCCAGGCAGAGGTCCGCCGCCACCGCCGCCGCCGACCCGCCGGACGAGCCGCCCGGCGTCAGCGCCGCGGTGTCGCCGGCGCGCCGCCACGGGCTCACCGCCGGCCCGTAAACCGAGGTCTCGTTGGAACTCCCCATGGCGAACTCGTCCATGTTGAGCTTGCCGATGCAGACCGCCCCCGCCTCCCAGAGCCGCCGCGTCACCGTGCTCTCGTAAGGCGGCCGGAACCCCTCGAGGATGCGCGATCCCGCCTGGCTCGGCACGTCCTCGACGCAGAAGAGATCCTTGATCCCCAGCGGAATGCCGCAGAGATCGGGCGCGTCGCCTGCCGCGAGCCGCGCCGCCGCGTCGCTCGCCTGCCGCCGCGCCAGCTCCGGCGTCGCCGCCGAAACGGCGTTGAGCGCCCCCGCGCCCTCGGCCGCCGCGAGGCACGCCTCGGCCAGCTCGACCGCGCCGATCGCGCCCGAGCGCAGCCGCGCCCGCGCCTCGCCGATCGTCAGCGCCGCGAGGTCGCCCATTTACTCCACGACCTTCGGCACGGTGAAGAACCCCGCCCGCGCGTCCGGCGCGTTGGCCAGCACCCGCTCGGGAAAGCCGCCGTCGGTCACCACGTCGTCGCGCCACGGCAGCCGCATCGGCGTCACCGAGGTCATCGGCTCGACGCCTTCGACGTCGACCGCGCGCAGCTCCTCCATGAAGCCCAGGATCGCCGACAGCTCGGCCGCCAGCGGCGCGAGGTCGGCCTCGGCCACCTCGATCCGCGCCAGGTGCGCCACCCGGCGCGCGGTTTCCTTGTCGATCGACATCGGGGCAGCGGTCTCCGGGCTCGGGCAATCAGCGGCGCTTTATCGCGCCCGGTCCTGCCGTGCAAGGGCACCACCCGGCCGGCTCACCGTTCACGGTTGCTTGAGAGCGGTAATAGTCCTCTCGCTCGAACGAATTGGCTCTAGCATCCTTCTCGATCAATTCCACCGAACGGGACCCGACCGATGAAATTCGTCTTCCGCTGTCTGGGACTTCTCTGCCTCGTCGCCGTTCTCGGTGCCTTCCTGCCTTCCCCTTCCCAGGCCGACGTTCCGGCGGCGGTGCCGTTCAGCCAGTCCGCCTACGACGCCGCCATCGCCGACGGCAAACCGATGCTCGTCGAGATCACCGCGCCCTGGTGCCCGACCTGCGCGGCGCAGAAGAAGGTGATGGCGACCCTCCTGACCGAGCCGCGCTTCGCCGATCTCACGATCCTCGAGATCGACTTCGACAGCCAGAAGGATCTGGTCCGCGCGTTCGGCGCCCGGATGCAGTCGACCCTCATCGTCTACTCCGACGGCAAGGAGGTCGCCCGCGGCGTCGGCACCACCAAGCCCGCCAAGATCGAGGCCCTGCTCGACAGCGCCTACTGAGGCCCGCATGCTGTCGGCGGTCCTCTTCGCAACGCTCGCGGGCCTGCTCTCCACGCTCTCGCCATGCGTGCTGCCGCTGATCCCGATCGTGCTCGGCACCGCCGCGAGCGAGCACCGCTACGGTCCGCTGGCGCTCGCCATTGGCCTCGCGCTCTCCTTCACGCTGGTCGGCCTCTTCGTCGCCACGATCGGCTTCTCGCTCGGCCTCGACGCCGGCCTCTTCCGCACCGTCGGCGGCGCGCTGCTGCTCGCCACAGGCTTCGTCCTCCTCGTGCCGCGGCTGCAGGCCGGCGTCGCGCTGGCCGCAGGCCCCGCCGCCAACTGGACCGAGCAGCGCCTCGGCGGCTTCAACGCCACCGGCCTCCGGGGCCAGTTCGCCGTCGGGCTCCTCCTCGGCGTGGTCTGGGCGCCGTGCGTGGGCCCGACGCTCGGCGCCGCCTCGATCATGGCGGCGCGCGGCGAGAACCTCGGCCAGGTCGCGCTCACCATGGCCGCCTTCGGCATCGGCGCCGCGGTCCCCCTCCTCCTGATCGGCACGCTCTCCCGCGCCGCGCTGCACCGCTGGCGCGGCCGCATGCTCGCCGCCGGCTCCGGCGCCAAGCAGCTCCTCGGCGCCGCTCTCGTCGCCGTCGGCCTGCTGATCGTGACCGGCCTCGACAAGTCGCTCGAAGCCACCCTCGTCGAGCACTCGCCCGACTGGCTCACCGAGATCACCACCGCCTTCTGAGCGTTTCCGGCTCGCACCAACCTCGCCGTTTTGCCCGATCAGGCGAGTGACTGATCGGGCCGCGTCCGCCCCCCGCAGGGCGGACGCGCAAGACGCGTCCGCGGGGCGGTCGCGTCCCGATGGAGAGCGACGGTGAAGCGGCACCCCCCTCGGCCTCCGCGCTCGCGCGCTCCGTCCGACGAACCGGCGCGGCGCAATGCGCCGCCTTTGCCGGTTCGGGACGAAATCACCCCTCTGCCGTCGCCTCGCGCAGCTCCTCGAGCGTCAGCCATTCCTCCTCGGCAGCGGCCAGCGCCTCCTGCCGCGCCACCAGCGCCGCGCTGGCCTTGGCGAACTTCTCCGGCTCGCGGGCGAAGAGCGCCGGGTCGTGCAGCAGCGCCTCGAGCTTGCCGATCTCCGCCGTGAGGCGGTCGATCTCGCCCGGCAATGCCTCCAGCCGGTGCGCCTGGGTGAAGCTCAGCCCCGTCCGCCGCACCTGCGCCCCCCGGGACGGCGCAGGCTTGCGCGGCGCAGGCGACGCCGCCAACGCCACCGGCGCATCCTCGCCCCGCTGCGCCCGGTAGTCCGACCAGCCGCCGGCATAGATCACCGCGCGCCCGTCCCCTTCCATCGCTACGGTCGTGGTGGCGACCCGGTCGATGAAGTCCCGGTCGTGGCTGACCAGCAGCACCGTCCCGTCGTAGTCGCCGATCAGCTCCTCGAGCAAATCCAGCGTCTCGACGTCGAGGTCGTTGGTCGGCTCGTCGAGCACCAGGAGGTTCGATTCCCGCGCCATCAGCCGCGCCAGGAGCAGCCGCGCCTTCTCGCCCCCCGAGAGTGCGGAGACCGGCCCGCGCGCCTGCGCCTCGGCGAACAGGAACTCCTTGAGATACCCCACCACGTGCCGCGGCTTGCCGCGCACCATCACCTGGTCGTTCCGTCCGCTCGATCCGTCGCCGGTCAGCGTCTCCCAGAGCGACAGGCCGGGATCGAGCGCCACGCGGTTCTGATCGAACACCGCCGGCACCAGGTTGGCACCGAGCCGCACCCGCCCGCTGTCGGGCGCCAGCGTCCCGGTCAGGATGTTGAGCAGCGTCGTCTTGCCGACGCCGTTCGGCCCGACCAGCGCCACCCGCTCGCCGCGCCCGATCCGGATCGAGAAGTCCCGCACCAGCTCCCGCCCGCCGAAGCTCTTCGCGACGTGCTCGGCCTCGACCACCAGCTTGCCGGAGACCGGCCCCCCGTCGAACGCCATCCGCGCCGTCCCCGTTCGCGCGATCGCGTCCCGCCGCTCGGCGCGCAGGTCGGCCAGCCGCCGCACCCGGCCCATGTTGCGCTTGCGCCGCGCCGAGATGCCCTCGACCGCCCAGCGCCCTTCCGCCTTGATCAGCCGGTCGAGCTTGTGGCGCGCCGCGTCCTCCTCCTCGAAGACCTTGTCGCGCCATTCCTCGAAGGCGGCAAAGCCCCGGTCGAGCCGCCGCACCTCGCCGCGGTCGACCCAGAGCGTGCGGTCGGTCAGGTGGCGCAGGAACGTCCGGTCGTGGCTGACCGCGACGAACCCCGCCCGGGTCTCGCGCAGGTGCGCCTCGAGCCAGCCGATCGCCTCGACGTCGAGATGGTTGGTCGGCTCGTCGAGCAGCATCAGGTCCGGCGCCTCGGCGAGGATCCGCGCCAGCGCCGCCCGCCGCCGCTCGCCGCCCGACGCGCGCGCCGGATCGAGCCCGGGGTCGAGCTTGACCCCCTCCATCGCCATCGCCACCCGCCACTCCTCGCCCGCCGGCAGCCCCTGTCCCGCGAACGCGCCGAGGCTCGCGAACCCGGCAAAGTCCGGGTCCTGCGCCATCAGCCCGATGCGCACCCCCGGCCGCACGAAGCGCACGCCGGCGTCGGGCAGCACCTCGCCCGCCATCAGCCGCATCAGCGTCGACTTGCCCGACCCGTTCCGCCCGACGAGCGCGATCCGCTCGCCCGGCTGCACCGCCAGCGACGCCCCCGCGAGCAGCGGGTCGCCGCCGAAGGTCAGCCGCACGTCGGCAAGCGTCAGGATCGGGGGCTCGGCCATCGCCGCACCGGGTACGGCCCGCCGCCCGGCCCGTCAAGCCGATCGCCCGCGATCGCCCTTGTCCGCCGGCCGCGCTTGCGGCTAGCCTCTGCGGGCACCCAGACGATCGGACCCGCGCCATGACCCCGATGAGCCCGCTGATCACCCGCACCGCGCCGCCGCCGGTGATGGAGGCCCGCCGCTGGCTCGCCGGCGTCGACTTCCCGCCCGACCGCCCGCTGATCAACCTCAGCCAGGCCGCCCCGGTCGAGCCGCCGCCCGACAGCCTGCGCGAGGCGATGGCCGAGATGGTGCGCGCCGAGGCCGACACCCACCTCTACGGCCCGGTCCTCGGCCTGCCCCCCCTGCGCTCCGAGATCGCCTGGCGCTGGTCCGCGGCCTACGGCGGCGACATCCGCCCCGAGGAGGTCGCGATCACCGCCGGCTGCAACCAGGCGTTCTGCACCGCGATCACCACGCTGGCCGCCCCCGGCGACGCGGTGATGCTGCCGGTGCCGTGGTACTTCAACCACCGCATGTGGCTCGACATGGCCGGCATCGAGACCGTGCCGCTGCCCTGCGGCCCCGACATGCTGCCCGACGCGCAAGCCGCCCGCGCCCGCATGACGCCTTCCGTCCGCGCCATCGTGCTGGTCACCCCCAACAACCCCACCGGCGCCGAGTACCCGCCCGCGCTCATCGCCGAGTTCGCCGCCATCGCCCGCGACCACGGCGCCGCGCTGATCCTCGACGAGACCTACCGCGACTTCCACAGCTCCACCGGCCGCCCGCACGACCTCTTCGCCGACCCCGGCTGGCGCGACACGCTGATCCACCTCTACTCGTTCTCGAAGTCGTTCCGGCTGACCGGCCACCGCACCGGGGCGATGATCGCCTCCGCCGCCCGCCTCGCCGAGGCCGAGAAGGTGCTCGACACCGTCACCATCTGCCCGCCGCAGCTCGGCCAGAAGGCCGCGCTCTGGGGCCTGCGCAACCTCGCCGACTGGGTCGCCGCCGAGCGCGCCGAGATCCTCCGCCGCCGCGACGCCGCCCGCGCCGCGCTCTCCGCCCTCCCGGGCTGGCGCGTCCTCGGCTGCGGCGCCTACTTCGCCTACGTCGAGCACCCCTTCGACGTCCCCTCCGACCAGCTCGCCCCGCTCCTCGTCCGCGACCTGTCGCTCCTGATGCTGCCCGGCACCATGTTCGCCCCCACCCGGGCCCAGGGCGGCACCGGCGCCCCCGAGCGCCAGCTCCGCATCGCCTTCGCCAACGTCGGCAGCGACGGCCTCGCCACCCTCGGCGCCCGCCTCGCCACGCTCGGCACCGTCACCGCCTGACCGTGCCGCCGCCCGACCCCGGCCCGAGCCCCGCCCCCGGCCGGATCGTCATCCTGAACGGCGCCCCCCGCTCCGGCAAATCCTCGATCGTCCGCGCCCTCCAGGCCCGCCCCGGCGCCCCTGGATCAACCTCGGCGTCGACGCCCAGAACGCGAGCCTGCCGCCGCACCTCCTCCCCGGCATCGGCCTGCGCCCCGGCGGCGAGCGCCCCGACCTCGAGCCCCTCGTCGTCACCCTCTTCGCCGCCCTCTACGACAGCATCGCCGCCCACAGCCGCCTCGGCCTCGACGTCGTCGTCGACGTCGGCCACCACGACCGCTACTCCCGCCCCCTCCACATCCTGCCGATGTGCGCCCGCCGCCTCACCGGCCTCCCCGTCCTCTTCGTCGGCGTCCGCTGCCCCCTCCCCGAAATCCTCGCCCGCCGCGCCGCCACCCCCGCCGACAGCCCGACCCGCTACGCCACCGCCACCCCCGACACGCCCATCCCGCCCCCGGTCCTCGCCTGGGAAGCCGTCCACGACCCGGGGATCTACGACCTGGAGGTCGACACCTCCCGGCTCTCGCCCGAAGCGTGCGCGGAGCGGATAAATGCAGCACTCGACGCAAGCTACTCGGCATTCGCCTTATTTGAGCGGCTCGCGGGGGTGAAGTAGGCCACGTAATTACCTCCCAAAAACCAAGACAGAAACGCTCGCCGCAACAAGAACATCTGGAGGTATCATCTTTGACCACTTTTCAGGACGGAAGCTGGGATCCGCTGGCGGCTGGAGACGCCGTTGACGCTAACGTCATCGCATCGGCCAAGAAACGAGAAATAAAGAATATTCTGAAATCCTACGTAAGTAACTACGATCCCTTCTCCGAACTAATTCAAAATGCCATGGATGCGATTGATAAAAGAACCAGTTCCGGTGCGAAATTTCATCCCAAGATACATATCTTGATTGATTTAAAAGAAAATTCAATAGAGATCGTAGACAATGGGTGTGGATTTGAAGAGTCTGAGTTTCGAACGTTCATTGCTCCAAGTATTTCTTACAAAGTAGGAGGCAAGACCAGGGGAAACAAGGGGGTAGGGATAACGTACATTGCTTATGGCTTCAATGAGCTAACAATCCGAACAAAGACCCAAAATTTACATACGAAGGGGAGCTTTTGCGCGGGCGAGAGTGGATTGACGATGAATCTGGAACAATCTCTCGGCCACTTATACGGCCAACAAAATCTAGCAACCCGGGATTCATCGGACTGGACCAGGGTAGCAGCTTTAAGATCGTCTTTTCGGGAAAGAATGTAAGGCCGGGAAACCTAACTTGGTACCAGGCCCGCACCCCAGAACAATGGCTATACCTACTTTTGATCCGAACTCCGCTCGGTTTCATAGAGCTTCCGACTTGCGGAGGATCAAAGATACGCTTTGATATTACTGTAGTCGACTCTGATGGCTCATCGAGAACGATGACCGAAATGGAGGCGAGATACAAGTATCCGCACTTTGAAATCAAGGCTAGCCCGCGCTTGAGCGACATAGTTTCCGCCCAGCGTAAAGCAATCGATGGCGGAAAAGACCTCACAGGCGATTGATAAGTTTAGAAAATCGAACGGGATATACGAGGTCTATGAACCGAAACAAATCAAGGAACTCGTGAAGCTTTCTGATGAGCAGGTGGACTTGATCGACACCTACCACGTGATGGCTTACGGCTACTTTGCCTACTCGACAGAGGTTTGGGATCAACTAAATGACGTAAAAGCGAAGCTGCGAAGGGGGCTTCGCGTACTTCGCGGCGGTCTGCAGTTGGCCAATAATAATATGCCGCAGGGTGAATTGATTACTATCCCTCTCACTAGGAGTATCGGTCATCAGAACCAAGCGCACGTAATCGTCCACTTTCAGGGCGGAGAACCCGATCTGGGGCGAAAGGGATTTCAGCCGAACTGAAAGATTTGGCAGAACAAATCTCTATAGGAATTGTTAGGCAACTCAGTGCGCGCCGCGTGGATATTCTCAAGTCCGACAGCGGTGCCCAAGCTGACATCGACAAGGAGCTTAAGGTCTATGATTGGATAAAGCTGCAGGAGGCCTACGAGGAGGCCAACCCCCTGAGGCTAAAAAGTGATAAGTTTTTTCTTCCGACGCGGAAGATATCAATGTCATCGGTTCCGCAGACAGAGCAAGACGTAATTGTTTTGTTCAGCCAGCTTCTTGCTGGTGGCGTAATTAGGGGCGTGAGACTTCTTTCGACATCGCAGTACTCACAGTATGATGGAATATTTAGTATTCTCGGCAGAGCTGCCCCTCTCCGACTATCACTACCATGCTACCGAAAACCCCTTGGGCGTCTTTGAGGAACAGCTAACTAAACCATACGTGACGATACCTAAAATCCTCGAATATAAGTATAGCTTGGATGGTCTCGTTAGAGAAATGGAATCCGGTTATAAGCACGAGAAGGACCTAGTCTTCGCGGTATTTTGGTCAATGGGAAGCGAATACGTTAGAGATTACACTCCACTTTCTTATTTGGACTCTAGCTACACTCACCATAGACCGCATCACGGGCTAACGCACTTGATGAGGTCTGCAAACTCTCAATTTGAGGCTATTTGCCTGGAGGAGCTGTTTCAGGTGCTCAACTCCCCAGGTGATGCGCAGCTCTATCAAGAGAAAACTTATGGTGACGAAATTTGAGCAGGTAATGGCTTCTTATAGGCCCTTGCCCGCCCTCGTGGCATATGTCTCCTACAGCGAAAAGGTCCCTCAAACCTAAACCAGCTCCTCCATCCCCACCCCCAGCGCCTCCGCCAGCGCCTTCAGGCTCCGCACCGACCCGCCCCGCCGCCCGGCCTCGATGTCCGCGACCACCACCCGGTTGCACCCCGGACGCCCGCGCCAGCCCCGACTGCGTCAGCCCCCGATGCTCGCGCCACACCCGCACCGGGCTCTCCCCCGCCAGCAGCCGGTCCACCACCGCCGCCGGAATCAACTCCTCCTCGCCGGCCGCCAGCCGCGCCCGGAACCGCGCCACGGCGTCCACGTCCTCGGCATCCTCCGCCACCGCCAGCAACCGCTCGTACTCCTCCCGCGGGATCGTCACCATCTCGCCCATGGCACAGCTCCTTCAATCGTAAACGCCACCGCGCGGCCCAATGCGGATCACCGCGATCACAGCACCGTCCTCGAAGACCACCCGCCAGTCCCCTACCCGCAGCCGCAGCACCCCCGCTTCGCCCTTCAGCGCCTTGACGTTCGACGCCTGGCTCGCCGGATCGGCGGCATAAGCCACCACCTTGTCGCGAATCCGCTCCGCCGTCGGGCGCGGCATCCGCCGCAGCGTCCGGATCGCATCCTTCGAGTACCGGACCGGCTTCATCAAGGGTGGTGTAGCCCAGGGCTACGCTGTAGTCAATAGCTACACTCCTCGATCTTCCTCTCAGCGCACCACCACCCGGCTCGCCTTCGTCCAGTGCGCCAGCACCCACCGCAGGTCGGCGCGGCGGAAGGCGATGCAGCCGGCGGTCGGCCGGCGCGGCGCCTTCCAGACGTGGAGGAAGATGGCGCTGCCGCGGCCCGGGACCGGCGGGTGCCGGTTCCAGTCGAGGACCGCGACGAGGTCGTACATCGGATCGGCCCGCCTCAGCGCCTCGCTGCGCCAGCGGTGCGGCCGGCGGACCGGCCGGTTGTAGTCCGGATCGGCCGGATCGTCCGACCAGCCGTCGCCCGGCCCGATCATTCCCGACAAAAACGGTCTACATACGGTTTCCATACGCGTTCCATATGCCGTCCATACCCGGTCGGCCCGCCAGAAAACCGCCTCGATCCGATGCTTGCCGACCGGCGTTATCCCGTCGCCCTCGGCGCGCTTCTCGCCGATGCCACCCCACCCGACCGCGCACGGAAACCGCCGCCCGCCGAACCGCGCGCCCCAGCGCCCGACCACGAGGTCGCGCCTCAAAGCAGGTGCCCGCTCTTTCGCGCCTTGGTGTCGAGATAGCCCGCATTGAACCGCGTCCGCCCGACCTTCAGCGGCACCCGCTCGACCACCTCGAGCCCGCAGCTCTGCATCCGCGCCACCTTGGCCGGGTTGTTGGTCATCAGCCGCACCTGCCGGAAGCCCAGCGATTTCAGGATGTTGGCGCCGATGCGGAAGTCCCGCTCGTCGTCCTCGAAGCCCAGCCGGTGGTTGGCCTCGACGGTGTCGAAGCCCTGGTCCTGCAGCGCATAGGCCCGCATCTTGTTGGCGAGCCCGATGCCGCGGCCCTCCTGGTTGAGGTAGAGCAGCACCCCCTCGCCCTCGGCGCCGATCTGCTCCAGCGCCGCATGCAGCTGCGGCCCGCAGTCGCATTTCAGGCTGCCCAGCAGGTCGCCGGTGAAGCACGCCGAATGCAGCCGGCAGAGCACCGGCCTCGCCCGGTCCGGCGCGCCGATCGTGACCGCATAATGCTCCTCACCCCCGTCCAAAGGCCTGAAAACTCTGACCTTTCCCGCCGTCGAAACCTCCAGCGGCACCCGCGCCGCCGAAACCTCCACCATCACCGGCGGCCCCGCGTCCGCGGGCACGTCGCAGATGTCGACCAGCGTCAGCCCGCTCGCCGCCGCCAGCGCCACCACCTCGTCCAGCGGCAGCGGCACGACCAGCGCCGTCGGCAGGAGGTGCGCCTGCTTGGCGAGCGAAATCGCCGCCCGGTGCAGCGCCGCGCTGCCGCCGCGCCGGCTGACGTAAGGTCCCTTCATCGGCCAGGCGAAATCCGCCGAGGGGTCCGCCGTCGCCCGCACCCAGCCGAGATCGGCGTCCGCCGGCAGCACCACCCGCGCCAGGTCGCCGTCGTAGGCCCGCGCCTTCAGCGTCGCCGCCCGCCAGTCGGTCAGCGCCACGTCGACGGCCCCGTACCCCCTGAGCGCCGCGAGCCGCTCCGCCGTCGCCGTCTCCGCCGCCAGCACCAGCGCCGCCTCGCCATCGTCCTTGAGCGCGATCACCGCGCCCATGCGCAGGTCGGACCGCGCCCGGGCGATCCGCTCCAGCGGTGTCAGGCCAAGGCCCATGACCGTTCCTCCCCCTTGCCTCCGGCGTGGCACGGCCCGGCCATGAAACATACGCCGCCCCGCGGACACACTGCCGTGAGCCGTGAACGGGAAATATTGCGGAACCCGTAGAAAACCAACAGCTCGATGCCGAAAAGGAGAGCGCAGATGGCGACGGTGAAGAAAATCCTGATGGTCGACGACGATCCGGACCTGCGCGAGGCGCTGGCCGACCAACTCGTCCTGACCGAGGAGTTCGACGTCTTCGAGGCCGCGGACGGTGCGGCCGGCCTGGAGCGCGTCCGCGAGCAGCACTACGACCTCGTCATCCTCGACGTCGGCCTGCCCGACATGGACGGCCGCGAGCTCTGCCGGCTGATGCGCAAGCAAGGCGTCAAGTGCCCGGTGCTGATGCTGACCGGCCACGTCACCGACAGCGACCAGATCCACGGGCTGGAATCGGGCGCCAACGACTACATCGCCAAGCCCTTCAAGCTGCCGGTGCTTCTCGCCCGCATCCGCGCCCAGCTCCGCCAGCACGAGCAGTCCGAGGACGCGGTCTTCGGCGTCGGCCCCTACAGCTTCCGCCCGGCCTCCAAGCTCCTCCTCGACGAGGCGGACAAGAAGATCCGCCTGACCGAGAAGGAGACCAACATCCTGAAATACCTCTACCGCGCGGGCGAGGAAGTGGTGCCGCGCGACGTGCTGCTGCACGAGGTCTGGGGCTACAACGCCGGCGTCACCACCCACACGCTCGAGACCCACATCTATCGCCTGCGCCAGAAGATCGAGCCCGACCCGGCCAACGCCCGCATCCTCGTCACCGAACCCGGCGGCTACCGGCTGGTCCCCTGATTTCCCGGTTGTGATCCGGAGCGGCGTCGCTCATGGTCCGGCCCGCTGGGGCCGGAGCGCTGCGTGATCGTCACCGTCTGTACCTCGAAGATCGAGCCCGTCGACCTGCGCGACGCCAAGGCGCAATTCACCGGTCTCTGAGGAGCAGCCGTCATGCCGGAACCCCGACCGCTGCTGCGCGCGCTCTTCGAGGCGGCCGTCGCCGCGGCCATGCCTGCGCAGCGCATCCTTGCCTTCCTGCCGCCGAAGCCCGCGGGGCGCACCATCGTCGTCGGCGCCGGCAAAGGTGCGGCACAGCTGGCCCAGGCGCTCGAGGAGGCCTGGGACGGTCCGCTCGAAGGCGTCGTCGTCACCCGCTACGGCTACGGGGCGCCCTGCACCTCGATCGAGGTGCTCGAGGCCGCTCACCCGGAACCCGACGCCGCGGGCCTCGAGGCGAGCCGGCGGCTTCTGGCGAGCGTCGAGGGGCTTGGCCCCGACGACTTGGTGATCGCGCTGATCGCCGGCGGCGGGTCGGCGCTGTTGCCGGCGCCGCCGCCCGGCCTGACGCTCGAGGACGAGATCGCCGTCAACCGCGCGCTCCTCGCCTCGGGCGCGCCCATCGCCGACATGAACGTGGTCCGCAAGCACATCTCGACGATCAAGGGCGGCAGGCTCGCCAGGGCCGCCGCCCCGGCTCAGGTGGTGTCGCTCATCGTGTCCGACATCCCGGGCGACATCCCCTCGCTGGTCGCCTCGGGGCCGACGGTTCCCGACGCCGGCACCGCCGAGAACGCCCTCGCCATCATCCGGACCTACGGTCTCGACCTGCCGCCTTCGGTCATTGCCTACCTCGAAAGTCCTCAGAGCGCCGCCCCCGATCCGCTCGATCCGATCTTCGCGCGCAACGAGGTCCACATCCTCGCCTCCGCCGCCGTTTCGCTCGAAGCGGCGCAGGCGGTGGCGCGGGGGCGGGACATCGACGCAGTCATCCTCTCCGACGCGATCGAGGGCGAGGCCCGCGACGTCGCACGCGTCCTCGCGGCCATCGCCCGCGAAATCTCGCTCCGCGACCGGCCGTTCTACAGCCCGGTGGTGCTGCTCTCCGGCGGCGAGACGACGGTGACGGTCAAAGGCGGCGGCAAGGGCGGCCGCAACAGCGAGTTCCTGCTCGCCTTCGCCATGGCCATCGAAGGCGTGCCGGGCGTGCACGCCTTCGCCGCCGACACCGACGGCATCGACGGCTCAGAGGACAACGCTGGCGGCTTCGCCGACGGCGGCACCGCCGGGCGCATCCGCGCGGCGGGCGGCGACCCGCGCGCACTTCTCGCCGCCAACGACGCCTGGACCGCGCTCGACCATGCGGGCGACCTCTTCGTCAGCGGCCCCACCGGCACCAACGTCAACGACTTCCGCGCCATCCTGATCGAGTGAGGCGGTGGTCGTTCCGGCCTCGCTTTACGAAGCTTTCATAACTCGATATGCTGCAATTTCAACAAGTTGGACACCCCCCAAACTCGGGGAGCTGTTCAGCTCCGGCCCGGTCCCGGCAGCGAGATGCGGAAGGTCGAGCCGTGCGGGCCGGTCTCCTCCAGCACCAGCGACCCGCCGTGCCCCTTGATCAGCTCCGCCGCGATCGCGAGACCGAGGCCCGAGCCGCCTTGGCGCACGCTGCCGCGGAACGGCTGGAACAGGTTCTCGCGCGCCTTCTGCGGCAAACCCGGCCCGGTGTCGACCACCCGGATCAGGCTGCGCCCCTCCTCCTCGGAGGCCTGGACCGTCACCGTGCCGGTGGCGCCCGCGGCCTCGATCGCCTGGCCGGCGTTGCGCACCAGGTTCGACAGCACCCGGAAGAGCTGGTCGGCGTCGGCGCGCACCTTGAGCGCGACCGGCACCTCGGCCGCGAACGCCACGCAGGTCGGCGGGATCGCCTGCCGCTCGTTCTCGGTCACCTCGGCAACCAGCGGCGCCAGCGCGAAGACCGTGGGCTCGGGCGGCGGCTCCTCGGCCTTGCCGAAGGTCAGCGTGCGCTCGCAGAGCTTGATGGCACGCGCCAGTGACTCCACGAGCTTCGGCGCCGTGCGCGCGACGCCGGGATCGGCACTGGCCTCCATCCGGTCCGCGAGCAGCTGCGCCGTCGTCAGGAGGTTGCGCAGGTCGTGGCTGATCTTGGCCACCGCCCCGCCGAGCCCCGCGAGCCGCTCCTTCTGCCGCAGCGCCGCCGTCAGGCGCAACTCGAGGTCCTGCAGCGCGGTCTCGGCCTGCCGCAGTTCGCGCGCGCCGCGCCGCGGCTCGATGATCCGGCTCGCATCCTCGGGGTCCTCGCGGTAGGCGGTCATGTGCTCGACCACCCGGCCGATCGGCCGCACGATCAGCCGCTGCACCGCGAGAAACAGCAGCGCCGCCGTCGCGAGCGAGATCGCGAGCGACGTGTAGAGGATGCGCAGGCCCTGGTCGACGATCGCCTGGTGCAGCGGCCACTCATGCATCGTGACCTCGACGACGCTGCGCGCGCCCTGCTGGGCGCGGCCGACCACCTGGATGATGCGGTCGTGATCCGAGAAGAGAACCCGCAACGCGTCCCGCATCAGCATCATCCGGCCCGTCTGCTGCAGATCGAAGGAAGCGACGACCGAGCTCGGCACCGCACCAGGCAGGACCAGCTCGCGAACGTCCTCGCGCCGCAGGACGACGTTCAGCACGTCGGCCGAGGACAGAAGCTGCTGGCTGAGATCCGGCGACACGCTGTCGCCGGGCGGGACGGACAGCATCGCCAAGGCCGCGAGCTGGCCCATCTCCAGGCGGTTCTGCAGGTAGTCCTCGCGAAAACGCGAAACCGACGGCACGAAGATCAGGACCTCGGCCACCAGCACGAAGACGATCGTCAGCCCGAGGAACCTGCCGGAAAGCGAGTTGAACATGCACGTCCGTTCACGGAAGCGTCAAAAGAGTAAGCGCTGCACCAGCCCCTCACAAGGCAGGCCTCGGAAATCCGCCTCCCGCGGGGGCCTACGCTTCAACGAGGCGCCCACAGGCATCCGGCGGGTCGTTGGTTTCCTCGGTGACCTCCATGACGAGCCTCTTGCTTCGGACCGATTTTCATCATTGGTTTCAGGGAGCGGCGCTCGCTTCCACAACGGAAAGCATGAAAGTCCCCGGCCGGAGCCCGCGCCGTACGCTTTCTGGCGCTCCGCCGCCGCGACGAATTGACTTCCGGCCGGTGTGCCCCTAAGAGCAGGCCTTCGAATTCGGGGGCGTCGAATCCGGGCAGCGGCCCGTGACCATGTCCCTCGCCCGGGCGCCGCGCCGGGGCGCGATCAGGAGATGTGAGATGAAACGCACCTACCAGCCGAGCAATCTCGTGCGCAAGCGCCGCCACGGCTTCCGCGCCCGCATGGCGACCAAGAACGGCCGGATCATCATCAACCGTCGGCGCGCGCTTGGCCGCAAGCGCCTGTCGGCCTGATCGCTCCGCGCGCGTGCCTCCGGCCGCGGACGCGGTCCCGCTCACGACGCTCGCCCGCCGCGCCGATTTTCTCGCCGCGGCCAAGGCGCGCCGGCACTCCCGCCCCGGCCTGACGCTGCAGGCACGCAAGCGCGCCCCGGCCGAGGACGGCCCCGGCGTGCGGGTCGGCTACACCTGTTCCAAGAAGGTCGGCAACGCCGTCGCGCGCAACCGCGCCAAGCGCAGGCTGCGCGAGGCGGCCCGCGCCGTGATCGCCCGCTCTGGCCGGCCCGGCTGGGACTACGTGCTGATCGGTCGCCCCGTCGT
This sequence comes from uncultured Alphaproteobacteria bacterium, assembly GCA_963819995.1. GTDB lineage: Bacteria > Pseudomonadota > Alphaproteobacteria > Rhodobacterales > Rhodobacteraceae > Amaricoccus. The sequence continues at coordinate 102,443 of CAWFYR010000007.1, forward strand.
CACCGCCACGCGCCCCTTCGCCGAGCTCTGCGACGACGTCGCCGAGGCGCTCCGCGCGATCCACGCCCGCGAGGGCGCATGACGCCCCCCGACCGGCTGATCGTCTTCGACGTCGACGGCACGCTGATCGACAGCCAGCACCTGATCCTCGAGGCGATGGCCTACGCCTTCGCCGCGGTCGGCCATCCGCTGCCGGGCCGCGAGACCGTGCTCGCGGTGGTCGGCCTGTCCCTGCCGCAGGCGATGGCGGAACTCGGCGCCGGCCTGCCCGAGAGCGACACGCTCCTTCTCGCCGATCACTACCGCGACAGCTTCGTGCGCCAGCGCGACACCGGCGGCGACGCCGCCGACGCGCCGCTCTATCCCGGCGCACGCGCCGCGCTGGAGCGGCTCGCCGCCCGTCCCGGCACGCTCCTCGGCGTCGCGACCGGCAAGGCGCGGCGCGGGCTCGACCACGTCCTCGCCCGGCACGATCTCGCGGCGTTCTTCGCGACCGAGCAGACCGCGGACGGTCACCCCTCCAAGCCGCACCCGGCGATGCTGCAGGCGGCGCTGGCCGAGACCGGCTGCCCCGCCGGCCGTGCCGCCATGGTCGGCGATACCGAGTTCGACATCGCGATGGGCCGCGCCGCCGGCATGGCCACCGTCGGCGTCGCCTGGGGCTATCATCCCGTCGAGCGGCTCCAGGCCGCCGGAGCCGACGAGATCGTCGCCAGCTTCGACGACCTCGACGCGGCGCTCGACCGTCTCCTGGGGCGCGCGCCGTGAGCTGGGAACGCCGCCGGTTCTGGGAGGCTGCCAAGGTCCGCCCCGAGGCCGGCGGCTTCGCCATCTCGCTCGACGCCCGCCCGCTGAACACGCCGGGCGGCGCCAGGCTGGTCGTGCCGACCGAGGCGCTGGCCACGGCGGTCGCCGCCGAGTGGGACGCCCAGGCCGGCGAGATCGTGCCCGAGCGCCTGCCGCTCACCCGCGCGGTCAATTCCGCGATCGACCGCATCGAGCGCCAGCGCGCCGCCGTGGTCGACGCCATCGCCGAGTACGGCGCCGACGATCTGCTCTGCTACCGCGCCGCCGCCCCCGAGGCGCTGGCCGCGCGCCAGGCCGCCGCCTGGGACCCGTGGCTGGTCTGGGCCGCCCGCGACCTCGGCGCGCCGCTGGTCGCGGTGGCCGGGGTGATGCACCAGCCCCAGCCGCCGAAGAGCCTCGCCGCCCTGCGCGCCGCCGTCGACGAGGCCGACGTCTTCGGTCTCGCGGGCCTTCACGAGCTCGTGGCCCTCTCCGGGTCGCTGGTTCTGGGACTCGCCGTCGCCCGCGGCGCCCTGGACGCCTCCGAGGCGTGGGCGCTTTCCCGGCTCGACGAGGCCTGGCAGTCCGAGCAGTGGGGGCTCGACGCGCAAGCGGAGGCCGCGGCCGCCGATGCCCGCGCCCGATTCCTGCAGGCGAGGCACTTTCTTGATCTCGTCGCGGAAACCGGCACCTCCCAGTCGCCTACGACGGCAGCAGGGCCGCCGGAGTGATCACTTTTGAGGCAGCCGCGCCTGTTCATGTTGGTCCGGGCTACCTACGCCCGCTTGACCTTTCGAGTTCTGCCCACAAAAGTAGCGCGTAGGGGGCCGCTCAGGCGGCCCTCCCATAAAACCGGGGTGGCAATTGCCCCCAAGCCGCTTCGACCGGAGTGGCCAACAGGAAGAGGATGGAGATGAGAAAGCTACCCCTTTTTGGAAGCGCCCTGGTGCTGGCGCTTGCCGCCGGCGCCGCATCGGCGGCAACGCTCGATGACGTCAAGGCCCGCGGCACGCTCAAGTGCGGCACCAACACCGGCCTCGCCGGCTTCGCGGCTCCGGATGCGAACGGCAAGTGGCAGGGCTTCGACGTGGCGGTGTGCTACGCGCTCGCCGCGGCGGTTCTCGGCGATCCGTCCAAGGTCGAGTTCACGCCCACGACCGGCGAGACCCGCTTCACCGCGCTCGCCTCCGGCGAGATCGATGTGCTGGTGCGCAACTCGACGTGGACGTTCAGCCGCGACGTCGACCTGAAGTTCACCTTCACCGGCATCAACTACTACGACGGCCAGGGCTTCATGGTCTCCAAGGACCTCGGCGTGACCTCGGCCAAGGACCTCGACGGCGCCACGATCTGCATCCAGACCGGCACCACGACCGAGCTCAACCTCGCCGACTACTTCAAGGCCAACGGCATGAGCTACCAGCCGGTGCCGATCCAGACCAACGCCGAGGCCGACCAGCAATTCCAGGCCGGCGCCTGCGACGCCTATACCACCGACGCCTCGGGCCTCGCGGCGAGCCGAGCCACCTACGAGGACCCCACCAAGTGGGTCATCCTGCCGGAGATCATCTCCAAGGAGCCGCTCGGTCCCCTGGTGCGCCAGGGCGACGACCAGTGGGCCGACATCGTGCGCTGGACGCTGAACGCGCTGATCGAGGCCGAAGAACTGGGCATCACCAAGGCGAACGCCGAGGAGATGGCGACCACCTCGGAAAATCCCGAGGTCAAGCGCATCCTCGGCACCGAGGGTGATCTCGGCGCGATGTTCGGCCTCGACAAGGACTGGGCCAAGCGCGCGATCGAAGCCCGCGGGAACTACGGCGAGATCTTCGCCGAGAACATCGGCGAAGGTACCCCGAGCGACCTTCCCCGCGGCCTGAACGCGTTGTGGACCAACGGCGGACTGCTCTACACGCCGCCGTTCCGCTGATTGCCGGCCGGCGGACGCGGCCCGGCCGGGCCGCGTCCGCCCTCCAGCCGAGGCCGGGACGGCGCTGTCGTCCCGCAGCACGGCTCACAGCCGAGGGGGTGTCCGAATGACCACAGTAGAGATGCCGACCGAGCAGTTCCGGCTCAGCATGCTGCTCTATGATACGCGATACCGATCGCTCACCATCCAGTGCATCGCCCTTCTCGCCTTCATGCTGGCGGCCGCCTGGCTGGTCAACAACACGGTGCAGAACCTCGCGGCGGTGGGCAAGACCTTCGACTTCGGGTTCCTCGGCAGCCGCGCCGGCTACGACATCAACCAGCATCTGATCTCCTACACCAACGACGACACCCACGCGCGGGCGGCGCTGGTCGGCATCCTCAACACCATCCTCGTCGCGGTCCTCGGCTGCGCGCTGGCGACGGTGGTGGGCGTGATCGTCGGCGTGCTGCGGCTCTCGCCGAACTGGATCGTCAACAAGCTCGCCGCAGCCTACGTCGACATCATCCGCAACGTGCCGGTCCTGCTCTGGATCCTCGCCGTGATGGCGGTCCTGACCGACGTGGCGCCGGCGCCCACGGCGTTCCGCGGGGAGAACGCCACGGCGCACCTGATCTTCGGTTCGGTCGCCATCACCAACCGCGGCTTCTACATCCCCTGGCCGGTCTTCGAGCAGGGCTCCTATCTCGTCGTCGCCACCTTCATCGTGTCGCTGATCGCGATCATGCTCTTCGGGCGCTGGGCCAAGGCGCGCCAGGAGGCGACGGGCGTGATCCTGCCGACGCTCTGGATCAAGCTCGGCATCTTCTTCATCCCGACGCTTCTCGTCGACCTGCTGATGGGCCACCCGATCAGCTTTTCCTTTCCGACGCTCCAGCGGTTCAACTTCGAGGGCGGCGGCTTCATCGACAAGTCGCTGATCGCGCTCTGGCTGGCGCTGTCGTTCTACACCGCCTCTTACATCGCCGAGAGCGTCCGCGCCGGCATCCTGGCGGTGTCGCGCGGCCAGACCGAGGCGGCGAGCGCGCTCGGGCTGCGGCCGGGCCGGGTGACCAGCCTCGTGGTGCTGCCGCAGGCGATGCGGGTGATCATCCCGCCGCTGATCTCGCAGTACCTCAACCTCACCAAGAACTCCTCGCTCGCCATCGCGGTCGGCTACATGGACGTGCGCGCCACGCTCGGCGGCATCACCATGAACCAGACCGGGCGCGAGCTCGAATGCATGCTGCTGCTGATGGGCTTCTACCTGGTCGTGAGCCTCGCGATCTCGTCGGTGCTCAACTGGTACAACGGCCGCGTCATGCTGAAGGAGCGCTGAGATGGCGGACCAGGGCTTCGTCCGGGGCGACATGCTGCCGGCGGCGGCGCCGCCGAACTCCTCGATCGGCGCGATCCGCTGGGCGCGCGAGAACCTGTTCTCGAGCTGGCTCAACGCCATCCTGACCATCGTGTCGCTGGCCGCGGTGCTGTGGCTGGTCGACCACATCCTGCCGTGGTTCACCCATGCGGTCTGGAATGCCAGCTCCCTCACCGAATGCCGCGATATCATCAAGACGAGCTTCGGCCCGGACGCGAGCGGCGCCTGCCTCGCGGTCATCCACGAACGCTGGCAGCAGTTCCTGTTCGGCTTCTACCCCAACACGATGTACTGGCGGCCCACGCTGGCCTTCGTGCTCCTGCTCGTCGCCCTGGCGCCGATCCTCGTCTCGGAGCTGCCGCGCCGGATGATCCTCTTCTCGGCGGTCTTCCCGGGGATCGTCTACTGGCTGCTCTGGGGCGGCTCGTTCATGGTGCCGGTCACGATCTACGCCGGCTTTCTCGTCGGCTACCTGGTGCATCGCGTGATCTCGGCCTACGGCTCCAACCTGCTGGCGCTGATCGGCGGGGTGGTCGCCGCGCTGATCTGGTGGCTCTACCTCGTCGGGACCGGTCTCCGGCATCCTCGCGAGCATCCTGCCGCTGCGTCTGACGCCTGTCGTCTCCAAGCTCTTCGGCGGCTTCATGCTGTCGATCACCATCGGCATGACCGGCATCGCCTTCTCGCTGCCGCTCGGCATCCTGCTGGCGCTGGGGCGGCGATCGGACATGTTCATCGTCAAGGCGATCTGCGTCGGCTTCATCGAGTTCATCCGCGGCGTGCCGCTGATCACGCTGCTGCTCGTGGCGACGTTCCTGCTCAACGTCTTCCTGCCGCCGGGGACGAACTTCGACATCATCCTGCGCGTCATCATCATGGTGACGCTGTTCTCGGCCGCCTACATGGCCGAGACGATCCGCGGCGGCCTCGCGGCGCTGCCGCGCGGCCAGTACGAAGGCGCCGACGCGCTCGGGCTCGACTACTGGAAGTCGATGCGGCTCATCATCATGCCGCAGGCCCTGAAGATCTCGATCCCGTCGATCGTCGGCAACTTCATCTCGCTCTTCAAGGACACGACACTCGTCGCGATCATCGGGCTCCTCGACCCGATCGGGCTCGTGACCTCGGTCCGCGCCAACTCGAACTGGAACGGCATCGTGTGGGAGCTCTACGGCTTCGTGGCGGTGGTGTTCTTCGTGATCTGCTACGGCATGTCGCAGTATTCCAAGTACCTCGAGCGCAAGCTGCGCACCGATCACCGCTAGAAGGACGCCCAGACCATGGCCGAAGTCCATCCCGTCGACGCCTCCCAGCTCGAGCACGTCGATCCCACCAAGCTCAAGGTCTCCGACGAGCCCGCCGTCCAGATCATCGGCATGAACAAGTGGTTCGGACAGTTCCACGTGCTGCGCGACATCGACCTGACCGTCTACCAGGGCGAGCGCATCGTCATCGCCGGCCCCTCGGGCTCGGGCAAGTCGACGCTGATCCGCTGCATCAACCGGCTCGAGGAGCACCAGAAGGGCAAGATCATCGTCGACGGCGTCGAGCTGACCTCCGACCTCAAGAACATCGACAAGGTGCGCTCCGAGGTCGGCATGGTGTTCCAGCACTTCAACCTCTTCCCGCACCTGACGATCCTCGAGAACTGCACGCTGGCGCCGATCTGGGTGCGCAAGACGCCCAAGAAGGAAGCCGAGGCGACGGCGATGCACTTCCTGCGCAAGGTGAAGATCCCCGAGCAGGCGGCGAAGTACCCCGGCCAGCTCTCCGGCGGCCAGCAGCAGCGCGTCGCCATCGCGCGCAGCTTGTGCATGAAGCCCAAGATCATGCTCTTCGACGAGCCGACCAGCGCGCTCGACCCCGAGATGATCAAGGAGGTGCTCGACACGATGATCGAGCTCGCCGAGGAAGGCATGACGATGCTCTGCGTCACCCACGAGATGGGCTTCGCCCAGGCCGTGGCCAACCGGGTCATCTTCATGGACCAGGGCCAGATCGTCGAGCAGAACGAGCCCAAGGAGTTCTTCAACAACCCGAAGTCCGAGCGCACCAAGCTCTTCCTGAGCCAGATCCTCGGCCACTAAGCCATCTTCGGATGACGCCCCGCCCTATCAAGCAGCCCGCGCGATTTGTCCGTCGACAAATCGCGCCGCGCCTGCCTGCCCCCGGCAGGCGCGATAGACGCGCCCGCCAGGCAGGCGCGCCGCGATCACGAGCCTCCGGTCTACGCGGAACCCCCCTTGCCTTCCGCAAGCTTGCTCCAGGCAACCGGACCGGGCGCGGCCGCACCGCGGCCTCGCTTCTCCGGTCCGGGGGCGCTCGGCACCCATGAACCCCAACGGAGAACGCCATGAGCCTGTCGACAACTAGGCGCACCGCGCTCGCGGCCCTCTGCCTCCTCGCCGCCGGCACCACTGCCGCAAGCGCGGACGAGCTTGCCGACATCAAGTCGGCCGGCACAATCAAGGTCGGCGTCTTCGCCGATTTCCCGCCGTTCTCCTCCGCCAGCGCCGACATGAGCCTCAAGGGCTACGACATGGACGTCGCCCAGGCCATCGCCGACAGCCTCGGCGTCAAGCTCGAGACCGTCGCGGTCACCGGCCAGAACCGCATCCCCTACCTCAAGGACCACCGGGTCGACCTGCTGATGAGCGTCGGCTTCAGCGACGAGCGCGCCCAGGTCATCGACTACGCCGTCGCCTACGCGCCCTACTACATCGCGGTGATCGGCCCGGCAGCCGCCAGCCGTCGCCGGCCCGGCCGATCTCGCCGGCAAGTCGATCGCCGTCAACCGCGGCACCCTCGAGGACACCTCGCTGACCGAGGCGGCGCCGAAGGACGCCGACATCAAGCGCTTCGACAACTACAACGCGGTGATCCAGGCCTTCATCTCCGGCCAGACCGACCTCATGGTCGTCGGCAACGACGTCGGCGCCCAGGTCCTCGCCCGCCAGACCGACCTCAAGCCCGAGCAGAAGTTCCAGCTCCTGACCTCGCCGTCGCACATCGCCCTCAACCAGGGCGAGGAAGCCTTGAAGAACGCCGTCAACGACGCCGTCGCGCAGATGATCGCCGACGGCAGCCTCGACAAGAGCTCGCAGGCCTGGCTCCAGGTCCCGCTGGACCCCGCCAACCTCAAAGACTGAGCCGTTGCTCGATTTCGGCTGGCTGGGCGGAGCCCTCGGCGCCCTCGCCCAGGGGGCCGGGGTCACCCTCTTCCTGATCGCGGTGACCACCGTCGCCGGCACGCTCGTCAGCATTCTCTGCGCCGCCGGCCAGCGCAGCGGCGTCGGCTGGCTCGCCCGCGCCATCACCGCCTACGTCGAGCTGATCCGCAACACGCCGTTTCTCGTCCAGCTCTTCGTCATCTTCTTCGGCCTGCCGTCGGTCGGAATCCGCCTCGATCCGATGGCCGCCGCCATTCTCGCCATGACCCTCAACATGGCCGCCTACACCACCGAGATCGTCGGCGCCGGCCTCGACGCCGTGCCCGCGGGCCAGCGCGAGGCCGCGATGGCGCTCGGCCTGCGCCCGGCGCAGGTCTTCGTGCAGATCGTGCTGCCTCAGGCGCTCAAGGTGATCTTCCCGGCGCTGACCAGCCAGATCGTCATCATGATGCTCGAATCCGCCGTGGTCTCGCAGATCGCCGTCTCGGACCTCACCTTCGAAGCCGACATGCTGCAGGCCCGCACCTTCCGCGCCTTCGAAACCTACCTCGTCGTCACGCTGATCTATCTCGGCCTCTCGATCCTCGTCCGCCGCACGCTGATCCTCCTCGGCCGCCGAACCCTCGGGGTGGACGCCCGGCGATGATCGAGTTCACCCTCTGGGATATCGTCCGCAACCTGCTGCTCGCCACCCGCTGGACCATCGTCCTGTCGCTCGCCGCCTTCGCCGGCGGCGCCTCGGTCGGCCTGCTCATCCTCTTCCTGCGCATCTCGAAACGCCGCTGGCCGCGCGACTTCGCCAAGGGCTACATCACCCTCTTCCAGGGTACGCCGCTCCTCATGCAGCTTTTCCTGATGTTCTTCGGCCTGCCGATGCTCGGCTTCCGCATCGAGCCCTGGACCGCCGCGTTCCTCGGCCTCACCTTCTTCGCCAGCGCCTATCTCGCCGAGATCTGGCGCTCGGGCGTGGACGCGCTCCCCGTCGGCCAGTGGGACGCCGGCGCCAGCCTCGGCCTCACGCCGATCCAGGAGCTTCGCCTGATCATCCTGCCGCAGGCTTACGTCATCACCCGCGCGCCGATGGTCGGCTTCCTCGTCCAGCTGATCAAGAGCACCGCGCTCACCTCGATCATCGGCTTCGACGAGCTCCTGCGCACCTCGAACGCGATCAACAACGCGACCTTCCGGCCGTTCACCGTCTACGGGATCGTCGCCGTGATCTTCTTCGCGCTCTGCTACCCGCTCACCCGCTACGCCCGCGTCCTGCAGGCCCGCGACGCCGCGCCGCGCTGAAATCAGCCATACGATTTCCATACGCGTTCCAGACGCGTGCCATACCGGAAAAAACTCGCCACTTCAGCGGCTTCTACTCCAATCGTCGCGGCACGACGAAATCCACCAGCGTCCCGCTCCCCCACCCGACATCCCTCCAGGCGTCGAGATCGAAGTCGACGATCGCCACCGCAGCGGTCGGGAACTTGGCGAAATCGGCACTGTCCGGCGATGCGACCAGGAGCTGGCGGGCGAACGCACCGATCCCCGGCTGATGGCCGAGCACCAGCACCGCCGCGACGTCCGGCGCGCGGTGCAGCGCCTCCAGCAGCGCATCGGGACCCGCATGGTAGAGCTCGGGCAGGTAGCTCGTCGGCGCCGCCCCCGCCGCCGACACCACGCCCGCCCAGGTCTCCTGCGTGCGCCGGGCCGAGGACACCAGCGCGTGGTCGGGCAGGCAGCGCTTGCCCTTGAGCCAGCCGCCCACCAGCGCCGCGCTGCGCCGCCCGCGCTTGTTCAGCGGACGATCGAGGTCGCGCTGACCGGCCTCGGCCCAGCTCGATTTCGCGTGTCGCATCAGGATCAGCCGTCGCATGCCCTATTGCCTGACATGAAAGCCGGCCAACGGGAAGGCCGATTGCGGCTCCGGCCGGCGGCGCCGGATCGCGAGATCAGCGGCGCGACCGTCGCCGGGACCTCAGGCGCGGATCAGCGTCCCCGCCCCGTGCGCGGTGAAGAGCTCGAGCAGCACCGCGTGCGGCTGGCGGCCGTCGAGGATCACCACCGCCCGCACGCCACCGTCGATGGCATCGAGCGCGGTTTGGGTCTTGGGGATCATGCCGCCCGAGATCACCCCTCCCGCGGTCAGCTCGCGGACATCGGCGCCGCTCAGCGCCGTCATGATCGCGCCCTCGGAGTCCTTCACGCCCGACACGTCGGTGAGGAGCAGCAGCCGGTCGGCCTTCATGGCCGCGGCGATCGCGCCCGCAGCGGTGTCGCCGTTGACGTTGTAGGTCTCTCCGTGCCGCCCGGCGCCGACCGGCGCCACCACGGGGATGAAGTCCGACCCCAGAAAGCTCGCGAGGATGCCGGGGTTCACCTCGACCGGCTTGCCGACGAAGCCGAGGTCGATCGTGACGTGCTGGCCGTCGCGCTCGACGATGACCAAGTCCTTCTCGCAGATCATCAGGTTCGCGTCCTTGCCCGAGAGCCCGATCGCCTTGCCGCCCTGGGCATTGATCGCCTGCACGATCGCCTTGTTGATGCGCCCCGAGAGCACCATCTCGACCACCTCGACCGTGGCGGCGTCGCTGACCCGCTTGCCGTCGACGAAGTCCGACTTGATGTCGAGCCGCTTCAGCATGTCGTTGATCATCGGGCCGCCGCCGTGGACCACCACGGGGTTCACGTTGCACTGCTTCATCAGCACGACGTCGCGGGCGAACTCGTCCATCGCCTCGGTGCTGCCCATCGCGTGGCCCCCGAGCTTGATCACGATGGTGGCGCCGTCATAGCGCTGCAGGAACGGCAGTGCCTCGCTCAGCGTCCGGGCGGTGCCGATCCAGTCGCGGGTCTGTGAGGTGGGCTTGTCCATGACGATTCCCGTTGCTCGCGGTGCTTGTGCCGGCGGCGCGCCCGCCGGATACTATTGCCGACCGAACGATACAAGGAGAGAGCCGTGATTGCCTTGCGAACTCTGGCGTCGATCTGCCTGACTGGCGGCGCGATCTGCGCCGGCTCGGCGGTTCAGGCGGCCAGCACCGCTGCGAGCGGCGACGCCTGCGTCGCGCTTTTCCAGCGATACGATGCCGTGCAGGCGACCATGTCGACGCCGCATGGCGCCGCCGACCGGATGCCGATCCCGCCCAGCCTGCAGTTTCCGGTGACGCAGCTGCAAAGCGCCGGCTGCATGACCCTGACGAACGAACTCACCGGCATGGCGAGCGCCGACGGCCGGCCGGTCGCCGACGGCGGCCCAGCGCTGGTGCCGCCGTCGGCGCTGCACGTCGGCGTCGTCACCAACAGCGCGGACGAGGCAAACGCCGTCGGCTTCTTCCAGGGCAGGGGCATTCGCGTCCGCACCGTCGGGGCGCCGGGGCTGGGACGGCGTATCTACGTTGGGCCGTTCGCGACTGAGGGCGCGTTGAGCTCGGCGCGCGATCTGGCGCTGGCGGCGGGTTTCTCCTCGCCCTACCCGGCGAACTTCTGATGCCGCGACGCGCCCTCACCTTGGCGGCGCTTGCGGCGCTCGCCGGATGCGCCGGGGTAAGCGCAGACCTGCCGCAGGCCTCGCGCGACCCGACCGAGTGCCTGCGGCTGTTCGACCGGTACGACACCGTGGTCTGGGCCTACCCCTCACGCCCGAACGGATACGACAACGACAATGTCGCGCCGATCATGCCGTCGGCCTGGGACCGGCCGACGCGGCTGCTGCGCGACTACGGCTGCGTCACCCAGCCTGGCGATCTCGACGGGCTGCCGGCGCTGGCGCAGCGGCTCGCGCCTTACCGCATCGTCGATAGCGGCCCGGCGATCCCGGCGACCGCGCTCAACCTCGGCATCGTCACCGGCATCTACGACGAAGGCCGCGCGACGCAGTTCTTCCGCGGGCTCGGCTATCGCTCGCGCGGCATCGGTGCGCCGGCCCTGGGGCGGCGTCTCTACATCGGTCCGTTCACCACCCAGGGCGCGCTCGATCAGGCGCTGCAGGTGGCGCGCGAGGCGGGGTTCATCGCGCCGCACCCGGCGCTCCACACGAAGTTCTGACCGACGTCAGACAGGTGGGCGTCAGACGATGGCGGAGATGACCGCGCGCAGGGTCTCGAGCCCACGGCCGGTTTCGGCCGAGGTGACGATGCTTTCGGGGAAAGCCGCTGGGTGCCGCGCAAGGCTGGCGCCGAGGCCCTCGACGGTCGCCGCCAGCGCGTCGGCGCCGGGCTTGTCGGCCTTGGTCAGCACCACCTGGAAGCTGACGGCCGCGCGGTCGAGCAGGTCCATGATCCCGTCGTCGACTGCCTTGACGCCATGGCGGGCGTCGACCAGCAGGAACACCCGCCGGAGCGTCGGGCGGCCGGCGAGATAGTCGCGGAGCAGCGCCTGCCAGCGCTCGACCACCGCCTTGGGCGCCTCCGCGAAGCCGTAGCCGGGCAGGTCGACCAGGTACCGCTCGCTCCCGAGGGTGAAGAAGTTGATCTCCTGGGTGCGGCCGGGGGTGTTGGACGCACGCGCCAGTGCCTTGCGGCCGGTCAGGGCGTTGATGAGGCTCGACTTGCCGACGTTCGAGCGCCCGGCGAAGCAGACCTCGAGGCGGTCCGCGGGAGGCAGGCCGTCCATCGCCGTGACGCCCTTGAGAAAATCGCAGGGCCCGGCGAAGAGCTTGCGGCCGATCTCGAGCGCCTCGGCGTCGGGCTCGGGAGCGAGGGAGAAGACCTGCTTCACGCGACCGTCGCCGGGTCGCCCACCGCGAGGCGGCCGCCGCACGTCACCTCGGCGCAGACGCCGAAGTCCTGGTGCCCCCAGCCGGCCTTGAGGCCGCCGAGCGTGTCCGCGTCGCTGATGCCGGTGGCGGGATCGACGGTGGTCGCGGCGCAACGGGTGATCGGCTCGCGCACCGTGACGACGGCGCCGCCGAGCCGCACGTCGCGGCCGACCAGCCCGAACTCCTCGAAGGGCTCGAGCCCATCCAGCCAAACGTTGCCGCGAAAGCGCTCCATCGCGAGCGGCCGGCCGAGACGCTCGCCCAGCGCGGCCAGGCTCGCGTGGTTCAGGATCGAGACCGAGGGAAAGTCGCTGTCGGTCATCCCGACATCGGCACGCAGCACGAAGGCGGGACGGGCGCGGCCCGGATTCACCAGCGGGCTAACCCAGGCGATCAGCCGGGCGGCGTCGTCCTGGTCGTCGGGGTCGACGGTGATCGTCTCCCGGCGGGGATGGCTGAGGCGCACCCGCCCCCGGACCTCGTCCACCGTGGCGCGGATCGCCATCAGCTCCGGCGACTTGGCGCCGCGGTTGAAGTTGGCGCAGGGCGCCCAGCTGCAGGTGCCGGGCTCGACGCGCGCCGCCTCGTGGGCGATCGCCCAGACCCGGTCCCAGGGCATTGTCGCGCCTGCCTCGAGCGTCACCTCAGCGACGGCCTCGACCCCGTGACCCTTGATCGGATGGCGCCAGAGGTGGGTGACCCGCGCCTGCACCGCGGCTACTCCGCCTTACGAAAGCGCTTGAGCGGCCCGAGGATGTTGCCGAGCACGTTGGGCTTGGCGCCCTGGCTGCGCATGATGGCGTACTGCTGGGTGAAGGTGATGGTGTTGTTCGCCACCCAGTAGATCACCAGGCCGGATGCGAAGCGGCCGAGCATGAACATGAAGAACCACGGCATCCAGGCGAAGATCATCGCCTGGGTCTTGTCGGTGGGCGTCGGGTTCAGCTTCTGCTGCAGCCACATCGAGATACCGAGCAGGATCGGCCAAACGCCGATCGAAAGGATGTGGAGCGGGCTCGTCACCGCCGGCGCCGCCCAGGGCAGCAGGCCGAAGAGGTTGAGGATCGAGGTGGGGTCCGGCGCGCTCAGGTCGCGTATCCAGCCGAAGAACGGCGCCTGGCGCAGCTCGATGGTGACGAAGATCACCTTGTAGAGCGAGAAGAAGATCGGGATTTGCAAGAAGATCGGCAGGCAGCCGGCGGCGGGGTTCACCTTCTCCCGCTTGTAGAGCGCCATGATCTCCTGCTGCTGCTTGACCCGGTCGTCGCCGACCCGCTCCTTGATCTTCTCCATCTCGGGCTGCAGCAGCTTCATCTTCGACATCGAGACGTAGCTCTTGTAGGCGAGCGGGAAGAGCAGCAGCTTGATGATCAGCGTCAGGCCGATGATCGCGAGGCCCATGTTGCCGATCAGCTTGTGCATCTCGTGCAGCACCCGGAAGATCGGCTTGGTCAGGAAGAAGAACCAGCCCCAGTCAATGGAATCGACGAAGCGGTCGATGCCGAGATCGTCCTGGTAGGCGCGGATCGTCGCCCACTCCTTGGCGCCGGCGAAGAGGTGGGTCGTCGATTCCGCGGTGCCGCCGGCCGGGACGGTGACCGCCGGCAGCCGCATGTCGGTCTGATAGGTGTCGTTGCCGGCATTGTACTTGGTGACGGCGGTGAACGGCTGCCCGGGCTTCGGCGCCAGCGTCGTCATCCAGTAATGGTCGGTGAAGCCGATCCAGCCATCGCTGGTGACGTCGAAGCTCTCGACGTTGTTGCCGTTCTCCGCCGGGTCGGCCGGGAAGTCGCGAATCTTGTCGTACTTGGTCTCTTCCAGCGTGCCATCGTGCATGGCAATGGCACCTTCGTGCAGGATGTAGAAGTTCTGCAGGTCGGAAGGCTTGCCGTGGCGGGCGACGATGCCGTACGGCGCCAGCCTGACCTCGGCGCCGGTGCGGTTCTCGACCGACTGGGTCACGGTGAACATGTAGTTCGCGTCGATGGCGACGGTGCGGTGAAAGATCAGCCCCGCGCCGTTGTCCCAGGCGAGCTTGACCGGGGACGTCTCGCTCAGCGCGCTGCCGCTCTCGATCGTCCACGCGGTATTCGGCCCCGGCACCGCGTCCGGCGGCAGCGCCCCGGCCGGCGTCCAGCCGTAAAGCGCGTAATAGGCGTGCGCCGTGCCGGCGGGCGTCAGCAGCGTGACGATCGGCGATCCCTTGTCGACGGAGACGGTGTAGTCCTTGAGCGCCAGATCGTCGATCCGCCCGCCCAGCAGCGAGAGCGACCCGCCGAGCCGCGGCGTCTCGATCGGCAGCCTCTGGCTCTTGGCCAGCGCCGCGTCGCGCGTCATCTCGGTCGTCGGCGCGAGGTCCGGCGTCGTGGCGGTCGTGCCGGGCGTCGCGGGCGCAGCGGTACCCGCGTCCTGCGCGGTCTCGGCGCCGGGCTTGGCCGGCGTGACCGGGGCCGGCTTCGGCGGGAAGAGGAGAAACCAGCCGAGGATGACCAGGAAGCTGAGGGCCGTCGCGAGGATCAGATTCCGGTTCTGGTCGTCCATTCCGCGACTCCAGTCAGACTGTGGACAAATCTGACGGGGTTCAACAGCCGCAGCCCCGAAAGGTCAAGGTGTATTCGGGTCGGCCCCCGTGGCCCTGCCCGCACCGCCCTCGCGCGACCGGAGCCAGCACAGCGTCTCGGCCTGCGCCATCGGCCGCGCCGCCAGATAGCCTTGGAAACGGTCGCAGCCGAGCCGGGCGAGCGTCGCGCGCGCGGCCTCGGTCTCGACCCCCTCGGCCAGCGTGCCGATGCCGAGCGCCCGCGCCATGGCAATCATCGAGGCGGTCAGGGTCTCCTGCTCGTCGCTCGCCTCGATGCCGTCGATGAAGCTGCGGTCGATCTTGATGCGGTCGACCATGAAGCGGCGCAGGTTGGCGATCGAGGCGTGCCCGGTGCCGAAGTCGTCGAGCTCGACGTGGTACCCCGCCGAGGCGAGCCCGCGCAGGTTGCGCACCACCATGTCGGCGTCGCTCTTGATCAGCACCGTCTCGAGCACCTCGATGGCAATGCGGTCGGGCTCGATGCCGAGCCGCTCGGTCTCCCACTTGATCTTCTCGATCAGCCGCGGATCGCGGAGCTGGGCCAGCGCGAAGTTCACCCCGACCCGCGGCACGACAAGGCCCTCGGCGTCCCAGGCCGCCAGCGCCTCGAGCGAGCGGGTCAGCATCAGCTCGCCGATCCGCTCGCCGAGGTCGGTCTGCTCGGCGAAGTCGAGGAAGGCATCGGGCTCCAGTAGGCCGCCCGTCGGGTGGCGCCAGCGCACCAGCGCCTCGAAACCCGCGAGGGCGCCGCTCGCAACCTCGATCTGCGGCTGGAAGAACGGGACGATCTGCCCCGCGTCGAGCCCCTGCACCAGCTCGGCGAACAGCGTCTCGCGCCGCTCGACCGCGCGCCGCAGGTCCTCGCGGAAGTAGCGCACGCTGCCCGGTCCGGCGGCCTGCGCCGCGGCGAGCGCGATCTCTGCGTTGGCGAGCGCCCGCTCGCTGTCCGGCCGGTCGTCGGAGAGGAGCGCCACGCCGATGCCGCAGGTGATCCGCCGCGCGCCGCCGCGGATCGCGAACGGCTTGCCGAGCGCTGCCTGCATCCGGGCGGCGATCATTGCCGCATTGTTACCGTCGTCGAGGTCGGCTGCCACCACGACGAAGTCGTCCTGGCCGAGGTGCGCCGCGAAGTCGCTGCCGCGCAGTGCCCGGGTGATGCGGCGCGCGGCGATGCGCAGCACCTCGTCGCAGGTCGCCTGGCCGAGCGCCTCGCGCAGCATCTTGAACCGGTCGAGATCGATGCGGAAGACCGCGACCTGCGCGTGCGTCCGGGCGCTCGCGGCGGCAAGCCGGGTGAGGTGGGCCTGAAAATGGATCGCGTTCGGCATCCCGGTCAGCGGGTCGTGCAGCAGGCGGAAGCGGTTCTCGCGGTTCTCCTCGACGGTGCGCAACACGAAGTCGTCGATGCGCCGCCGCGCCGGCTGGACGACACCGGCGACAAGCGCCCAGCCGGCGAGAAGCTGCAGCGCCAGCGATCCCGCCACCAGCCAGCGCGACCGGGCCCGCGCCTCGGCGGCTTCGGCGCGGCTCCGCGCGGCGATCCGGTCGAGCTGGGGCAGGATGTCGCTCTCGAACCGGGTCTGCAGCGCCGTAGCGGCCGCACCTTGCGGCGCGCCGGCCGCCTTGGCCGCCGCCGCGGCGGCGGCGAGCGGTCCGGCGGTTCCGCCGAGGCCCGGCGTCAGCGCCAGCCGTTCGGCCTCGAGCGCGGCCAGCCGGTCGATGTCCCAGCCGAAGCGGGTCGCGGCCGCCCGGTCGGTTGCATCCTCCGGCAGGGTCGCGAGATGGTCGAGCGTGCCGAGCAGCGCGCGCGCCGCGGCAGCCTCGCTGGCCGCGGCCATCGCCAGTTCCGCGGCGCGGCCCTGACGGTCCTGCGCCTGGTCGAGGACGAGATGGGCGACCAGGACGATTCGCGAGGCCCACCAGCAGCACGCGCGCAGCCGTCCGCGCAAACAGGCGGTCCGGAGCCGTGCTCGACAGGATGAGTTCGCTGGCCATGCGCCGGCAAGCTAGCGGCGCCCCCCTCAGCAATGGTTAAATCGCTGCCGGGCGCAACCGCGTTCTCCTCGGCATTCGACGCGAAGTTTAGCGGCCTCAGAGCCCGGCGAAGTCGAAGAGCGTGGTGTCGAGCAGGTGGCTCGGATTGACCTGGGTCAGCGCGCGGAAGATCACCTGCCGGCGTCCGGGGCTTTTCGCCTCCCACTCGTCGAGCATGCGCTTGACCACCTGGCGCTGCAGCCCGTCCTGGCTGCCGCAGAGATCGCACGGGATGATCGGATAGTTCATCGCCCGCGCAAAACGCTCGCAGTCCGCCTCGGCGACGTGCGCCAGCGGCCGCAGCACGTGGACGTCGCCCTCGTCGTTCAGGAGCTTCGGCGGCATCGCCGCGAGCTTGCCGCCGAAGAAGAGGTTGAGCAGGAATGTCTCGAGGATGTCGCCCTGGTGGTGACCGAGCACGATCGCCGAACAGCCCTCCTCGCGGGCGATGCGGTAGAGATGTCCCCGGCGCAACCGCGAGCAGAGCGCGCAGTAGGTCTTCGCCGCCGGCACCTTGTCGACCACGACGGAATAGGTGTCGCGATAGTCGATGCGGTGCGGCACGCCCATCCGGGTCAGGAACTCCGGCAGCACCGTGGCGGGGAAGCCCGGCTGCCCTTGGTCGAGGTTGCAGGCGAGCAGGTCGACCGGCAGGAGCCCGCGCCATTTCAGCTCGGTCAGCACCGCAAGCAGGGTGTAGCTGTCCTTGCCGCCGGACAGGCACACCAGCCAGCGCGCGCCGCCGCGCACCATGCCGTAGGTCTCGATCGCCTCGCGGGTTAGCCGCACGATCCGCTTGCGCAGCTTGCGGAACTCGGTGCTGTCGGGCGCGCCCTGAAACAGCGGGTGGATGTCGTCCTGGTCGAACATGGCTCCGCTCATACCGCGACCCGCAGCGATCCGGCAAGCGCCGGGCGCGCCCGCCCCGGCAATGTCGATGGCTTCGAATGCAGGTCCGGACGTGGCTTCCGGGCGGTGACACCGTGTGGTCCTGACCCCGGCCGGGGCACGCTGTTTGCCGTCGGCGCATCGGCGACTGCGCCATTGCTGCACTGCGGCGAAGAATTCATCTTACCGCTTCGCCATGGCTTTGACCGCATCGTAACCGGCTGCTACTGAGCCGAGTGTCGAATCAGTGGTGAGGTTTTTCCCGGAAATGACTGAAAGCAATCTCGTGCCGATCTCCGAGCTTTACGTAAGCGCCGACAGCGCCGCGAAGCTCAAGGTCGAGGCCGGCGACCTCCCCTCCTGGGACCTGACACCTCGCCAGATCTGCGACCTCGAACTGCTGATGAACGGCGGCTTCAATCCGCTGAAGGGCTTCCTGCGCAAGGCCGACTACGACCGCGTCGTCTCCGAGATGCGGCTGACCGACGGCGCGCTCTGGCCGATGCCGATCACACTCGACGTCTCCGAGGCGTTCGCGGCCAAGGTCGAGCCGGGCCAGGACATCGCGCTGCGCGACCAGGAAGGCGTGATCCTCGCCATCATGTCGGTCTCCGACAAGTGGACCCCGGACAAGTCGGTCGAGGCGAAGGCGGTCTTCGGCGCCGACGACGTGGCGCACCCGGCGGTCAACTACCTGCATCACCGCGCCGGGCCGGTCTATCTCGGCGGTCCCGTCACCGGCATCCAGCAGCCGGTCCATTACGACTTCCGCGGCCGGCGCAACACCCCGAACGAGCTCCGCGCCTTCTTCCGCAAGCTCGGCTGGCGGCGCATCGTCGCCTTCCAGACCCGCAACCCGCTGCACCGCGCGCATCAGGAGCTGACGTTTCGTGCCGCCCGCGAGGCGCAGGCGAACCTCCTGATTCACCCGGTCGTCGGCATGACCAAGCCCGGGGACATCGACCACTTCACCCGCGTCCGCTGCTACGAGGCGGTGCTCGACCAGTATCCGGCCGCCACGACGACGCTGTCGCTCCTTAACCTCGCGATGCGGATGGGCGGTCCGCGCGAGGCGGTCTGGCACGGCATCATCCGCCGCAACCACGGCTGCACCCATATGATCGTCGGCCGCGACCACGCCGGCCCGGGCAAGAACAGCGAAGGCAAGGACTTCTACGGCCCCTACGAGGCGCAGGAGCTCTTCGCCAAGCACCAGGACGAGATCGGGGTCGAGATGGTCGACTTCAAGCAGATGGTCTTCGTCCAGGAGAAGGCGCAGTACGAGCCGCGCGACGAGGTCGAGGAAGGCCAGACCATCCTCGACATCTCCGGCACCGAGCTGCGCCGCCGCCTGCAGGAAGGGCTCGACATCCCCGACTGGTTCTCGTTCCCGGCCGTCGTCGAGGAGCTGCGCAAGTCCAAGCCGCCGCGCGGCGCCCAGGGCTTCACCGTCTTCTTCACCGGCCTCTCCGGCTCGGGCAAGTCGACGATCGCCAACGCGCTGATGACCAAGCTGATGGAGATGGGCGGCCGCCCGGTGACGCTCCTCGACGGCGACGTCGTGCGCAAGCACCTCTCCTCCGAGCTCGGCTTCTCCAAGGAGCACCGCGACATCAACATCCAGCGGATCGGCTACGTCGCGTCGGAGATCACCAAGAACGGCGGCATCGCCATCTGCGCGCCGATCGCGCCTTACACCCAGACCCGAGCGACGGTGCGCGAGATGATCGAGGCCCACGGCGCCTTCGTCGAGGTGCACGTCGCCACGAGCCTCGACGAATGCGAGCGCCGCGACCGCAAGGGCCTCTACAAACTGGCGCGGGAAGGCAAGATCAAGGAGTTCACCGGCATCTCCGACCCCTACGAGGCGCCGAAGAACCCCGAGCTCAAGCTCGACACCGAGAACCTCGACGTCGACTACTGCGCGCAGCAGGTGATCCTGAAGCTTGAGAACATGGGCCTGATCCGCGGCTGAGCCTGAGCGCCGTCAGCGTGGCGGAGGCCGTCAGGCTTCCGCCACGCTGACTGAAGCAAATTCAGTCACTTCCTGCACTCAGTGCGAGCGAAGAGGCCTTGGCTCATGCGCTTTAAGTGTCAGGTGTCCTTGCGGAAGAACTTGCGCTCGCGCGGCTTGCCGTCCCAGCCGGGCTTGCCGCGCGGCCGCTCCTCGCGGTCCGCCGGGCGGAACGGCTTGCCGCCGCCTTCACGGTCGCCGCGATAGGGCTTCGCTCCGCCCTCGGCGCGCGCCGGCCGATCCTCCTCGCGGTGCTCCCACTTCTTCAGGAGCTTCGCGTCGAACGCATCGCGCCCGATCTCGCCTTCGTGGCACCAGACGCAGGCCACCTGCTCGCCGTCGACACCCTCGACCGCCATGCGCATCGAACCCGACGTGAGGACGACGAGGTCCCCGATTTCCAGCTTATCCATACCGTAACGTACCCTCGCTGCGGGCGGACTCCGCCCCGACTCCAAGCGCGTGCCTTACGCCTTCGCGGCCATGCGGGCAAGCGGGGCGCGCGGGCGCGCCACCGGCTCCGGCGCTACAGCACCACGCCCAGCGCCTCGGCGACGGTGAAGATGTCCTTGTCGCCGCGACCGCACATGTTCATCACCATGAGGTGGTCCTTCGGCAGGTCCGGCGCGATCTTGGCCACGTGCGCCAGGGCATGCGCCGGCTCCAGTGCCGGGATGATCCCCTCGGTGGCGCAGGACAGCGTGAACGCGGCCAGCGCCTCGGCGTCGGTGACGCTGACGTACTCGACCCGGCCCATGTCGTGCAGCCAGGCGTGCTCCGGCCCGATCCCGGGATAATCGAGCCCGGCCGAGATCGAGTGCCCCTCGATGATCTGCCCGTCGGCATCCTGCAGCAGGTAGGTGCGGTTGCCGTGCAGCACCCCCGGGCGGCCGCCGGTCAGCGACGCGGCATGCTCCATCCGCTCGTCCACGCCGTGGCCGCCGGCCTCGACCCCGATGATGCGCACCTCGGGATCGTCGAGGAACGGATGGAACAGCCCCATCGCGTTCGACCCGCCGCCAATGCAGGCGACGAGGCTGTCGGGCAGCCGGCCCTCGCGCTCCAGCATCTGCTCGCGCGCCTCCTTGCCGATGATCGACTGGAAGTCGCGCACCATGGCCGGATAGGGATGCGGCCCCGCCACGGTGCCAATGCAGTAGAAGGTGTCGCCGACGTTGGTCACCCAGTCGCGCATCGCCTCGTTCATCGCGTCCTTCAGCGTGCCGCGGCCGCTCGTCACCGGCACCACCTCGGCGCCGAGGAGCCGCATGCGGAAGACGTTGGGCTTCTGCCGCTCCACGTCGGTCTTGCCCATGAAGACCACGCACTTCAGCCCGAAGCGGGCGCAGACCGTGGCGGTGGCGACACCGTGCTGGCCGGCGCCGGTCTCGGCGATGATCCGGGTCTTGCCCATCCGCCGCGCCAGCAGGATTTGGCCGAGCACGTTGTTGATCTTGTGCGCGCCAGTGTGGTTGAGCTCGTCGCGCTTGAAATAGACCTTCGCCCCGCCCAGCCGATCGGTCAGCCGCTCGGCGAAGTAGAGCGGCGATGGGCGACCGACGTAGTGCTTCCAGAGATCGTCCATCTCCGCCCAGAAGTCGGTGTCGGTCTTGGCCCGCTCGTACTCCGCTTCCAGCTCCAGGATCAGCGGCATCAGCGTCTCGGAGACGAAACGTCCGCCGAAGTCGCCGAAGCGGCCGCGCGCGTCGGGACCGCTGCGAAAGGAATTGGGCTGGTGCTGGTTCATGGGCGCTTCCCTCGGGCTCTGCGGCGTACATATAGCCGTGCCCGGGGCGCGTCGAGGCTTGTCAGGCCTCGAGCCGCTCTCCGGCCATTGCGGCCCGCACGAACGCGGCGATCATCGCGCCGTCTTTGTAGCCGGGGCTGCGCTCCACCCCGGTCGAGACGTCGACCTGCTCGGCGCCGGTCAGGCGCACCGCGTCGCCGACATTATCGGGTGTCAGCCCGCCGGCCAGCATCCAGGGACGCGTCCAGCGCCGCCCGCCGAGCATGCGCCAGTCGAAGCTCATCCCGTTGCCGCCCGGTCGCTCGGCACCGGCCGGCGGGCGCGCATCGACGAGGATCTGGTCGGCGACGCCGGAATAGACCTTGATCTGCGCCAGGTCGGCCTCACCCGAGACGCCCACGGCCTTCATCACCGGCAAGCCGAAGCGCGCACGCACATCGTGCACCCGCTCGGGCGTCTCGCGGCCGTGGAGTTGCAGCATGTCGATCGCCACGACCTCGAGCAGTTCCTCGAGCATCGCATCGTCTGCGTCGACGGTCAGCGCCACCCGCACCACGCCTTCGGGGACACCGTTCGATATCCAGCGCGCATCCGCCAGCGACAGGTGACGCGGCGAGCGGGGGAAGAAGACCATCCCGACGTAGGCTGCACCGGCCGCCGCTGCCGCGGAAACCTCGGCGCGCGACCGCAGACCGCAGATTTTCACCCGCACGCGGAGTGCCTCAGCTGCCGAGCAGCGCCAGGACGTCGTCGTCCGGCTTGCCGGACTGCTTTCGCAGCCGCTCCACCTCTTCGTTCAGCCGTTCCGACTCGCGGCTCTTGCGCGATGCATAGCGGCGATGCTTGTGCTCGCGAAGCCACTCGAACAGGTAGCCGATCAGCATTCCGACCACCACCGAGAGCAGGCAGACCACGAAGAGCGGCAGCTGCACCGAGATCGGCAGCAGCCGCGTCATCCCCTCGGGCAGCAGGTTCAGCGTGACGACCTCGCGGTTCGCCAGAGCGAGGACCACCAGCACCAGAAGGATCAAACCCAACAGGATCAACCTGATCGTTCGCATTTACGTCTCCGCCTTGCCGAACCAGCCTTACTCGCCGTTCAGCCGGTCCCTGAGCAGCTTGCCGGTCTTGAAGAACGGCACATGCTTCTCCTCGACGGTCACCGCGTCGCCGGTGCGCGGGTTGCGGCCCTGCCGTGCCTCGCGCTTCTTCACCGAGAACGCCCCGAAGCCTCGCAACTCGACCCTGTGGCCGGCAGCCATCGCCTCGATGATCTCATCGAACACCGTTCCGACGATCCGCTCGACGTCCCTCTGAAAGAGATGGGGATTCTCTTCGGCGATCTTCTGAATGAGTTCGGACTTTATCATCGCGACACCCTGCAATGCCGTGCGCCTTGCACTGGACGACACACATCGTTTCGAGACAATTCCTTGCAGGGCCATACTGGCAGGAATCAGGGGCCGATGGAATAGAGCTTGGGAGCCGTCTGGAGCGATATTTCCCCGAGAATCCCGCCGCTTGACCCGATCTTGCCTAGGAAGCGCCCAGCCAGCGTCTCGTCGCGCCGGACCTGCCGCTCGACCACGGGCAGCCCGGCCAGCGCGCCGTCGTGCGATTCGAGCCACGCGAGCGCCTCGGGTTCGCCGCCGATTTCGTCGATCAAACCGTTCTCCACGGCCAGCCGCCCGGTGAAAACGGCGCCGTTCGCCACCGCGTCCAGACGCTCGCCGTCCAGATGCCGCCGCTCGCTCACCAGCCCGCGAAACCACTCGTAGCTCTCGGCCACCAGAGCCTCGTCGCGCGCCCTGGCCGCGGGGTTGGTCGGCCGGAACGGCGAAGGCTCAGCCTTGAGCTCGGACGAGCGCACCGTCTCAAGCCCGATGCCGAGCTTCGCCATCACCTGCGTCAGGTCGGGATATTCCATGATCACGCCGATTGACCCGGTCAGTGTGTTGCCGCGACCGACAATATGGTCAGCCGCGATCGCCGCGACATACCCGCCCGACGCCGCGAGCTCGCCGAGCTCCGCCACCAGCGGTTTTTTCTCTGCGATCCGCCTCAGCGACGCGAAGAGCGCTTCCGATCCCGCCGTGGTGCCGCCCGGCGAGTTGATCCGGAGCACCACCGCCTCGACGCGACCGTCGTCGGCCAGCTCGTTCAGGAGCCGGTCGCGCTCGGGATCGTCGGTGATGACGCCCGTGACCTCGAAGCGCGCGATCTGCCGGCGCTCCGCCATCAGCGCGTCCGACCCCAGCCAGAAGCCCAGGATCGCCGCCAGCACGGCCGCCACCAGAAACCCGCGCCAGAAAGCAGAGCGGCGCCACTTGCGGCGCCGCTCCTCGTAGAAGTCGCGTTCGAGCGCGTCCACGCTCAGACGTTGTCCTTGCGCTTCAGCGCCGCCCCGAGGATGTCGCCGAGCGAGGCACCGCTGTCCGAAGACCCGTACTGCTCGACCGCCTCCTTCTCCTCGGCGATCTCGCGCGCCTTGATCGACAGGCCCAGCTTGCGGGTCTTGGCATCGATCTGCGTCACCCGCGCGTCGACCTTGTCGCCCTTGGTGAAGCGCTCCGGCCGCTGCTCCGAGCGATCGCGGCTGAGGTCCGACCGGCGGATGAAGGACTTCATCCCATCGTACTCCACCTCGATCCCACCATCCTCGATCGATGAGACCGTGACCGTGACGATGTCGCCGCGCTTGACGCCCGCGACCGCCCCGGTGAACGGATCACCGCCCACCGCCTTGATCGACAGCGAGATGCGCTCCTTCTCCACGTCGACGTCGGTGACCACCGCCTTGACGAGATCGCCCTTGTGGTAGTCGCCGATCGCGTCCTCGCCCGAGCGGTTCCAGTCGAGATCGCTCAGGTGCACCATGCCGTCGATGTCGCCGTCGAGACCGACGAAGAGACCGAACTCGGTGATGTTCTTGATCTCGCCCTCGACCTCGGTGCCGTTCGGATGGGTGGCCGCGAAGGTTTCCCACGGATTGCCCTGGGTCTGCTTCAGGCCCAGCGACACGCGCCGCTTCTGGCCGTCGATCTCCAGCACCACCACCTCGACCTCCTGGGACGTCGAGACGATCTTGCCCGGATGGACGTTCTTCTTGGTCCAGGACATCTCGCTGACGTGGACCAGCCCCTCGATCCCCGGCTCCAGCTCCACGAAGGCGCCGTAGTCGGTGATGTTGGTGACACGGCCAGTGTGGCGCGACCCGATCGGGAACTTTTCCTCGACGGTGTCCCAGGGATCGGCCTGCAGCTGCTTCATGCCGAGGCTGATGCGCTGGGTGTCCTTGTTGATCTTGATGACCTGGACCTTGACGGTCTCGCCGATCGCCAGGATTTCGCTGGGATGGTTCACCCGCCGCCAGGCCATGTCGGTGACGTGCAGCAGGCCGTCGACGCCGCCGAGGTCGACGAAGGCGCCGTACTCGGTAATGTTCTTGACCATGCCGTCGATCACGTCGCCCTCGGTCAGGCGCGCGACGATCTCGGCGCGCTGCTCCGCGCGGGACTCTTCCAGCACCGCCCGCCGCGACACCACGATGTTGCCCCGCCGGCGATCCATCTTCAGGATCTGGAACGGCTGCGGCATGTGCATCAGCGGACCGGCGTCGCGCACCGGCCGGACGTCGACCTGGCTGCCCGGCAGGAACGCCACGGCACCGCCGAGATCGACGGTAAAGCCGCCCTTGACCCGGCCGAAGATCGCACCCTCGACCCGCTCTTCCTTCTCGTAGGCCTTCTCCAGGCGATCCCAGGCCTCCTCGCGGCGCGCCTTCTCACGGCTCAGCACCGCCTCGCCGCGGGCGTTCTCGACCCGGTCGAGGTAGACCTCGACGATGTCGCCGACGGCGATCTCGGGGGCCTTGCCCGGAGGCGTGAATTCCTTGATGTCGACCCGGCCTTCCATCTTGTAGCCGATGTCGATAATGGCCTGTCCGGCCTCGATCGCGAGCACAGTGCCCTTGACGACCGACCCCTCCTCGGGGGTTTCCAGCTCGAAGCTCTCGTTGAGCAGCGCTTCGAAATCATCCAAAGTTGCCGTTGCTGGCATCCAGTTCTCCATTTCAATGTTTCGGGCCGGGCGGTTGGCTCCGCCGGTCTTCAGAGGGTCCCGCCGGAAAGCCCGAACAGCCGCTTACGCCCGGTCCGGGCGGAATCGGCTTCCCACGTAGGCAATGGCCTCGGCGACGGCCGCGTCTATAGACAGATCCGTGGTGTCGAGCAAGAGCGCATCCGCCGCAGCCGCCATCGGCGCGGTGTCGCGCCCGGCGTCGCGGGCGTCGCGCGCCCTGAGTTCCGCCAGCACCGGCTCGAGCGCCGGGGCGCCGAGCTCGGACCGGCGCCGCTCGGCGCGGACCTCGTCGGCGGCGGTGACGTAGAGCTTCACCTCGGCCTCGGGGCAGATCACCGTGCCGATGTCGCGCCCGTCGAGCACCGCGCCGCCTTCGCGCCGGGCGAAGCGTCTCTGGAACGCCAGCAGCGCCTTGCGCACCTCGGGCAGCGCCGCCACCTTCGAGGCCGCCTGCCCGGCCCGGGCCGTGCGCAGGTCTTCCCGCGCGAGATCAGCGGGCACCAGCCGCCGCGCCAGCTCCGTCGCCCAGTGCGGGTCGATCACCCCCCGCCCGTCGGTCAGCGCCTGCACGCCCACCGCGCGGTAGAGAAGCCCGGTGTCGAGATGGCCGAAGCCGAACTCCGCCGCCACCGCGCGGCCGATTGTCCCCTTGCCCGCCGCCGCGGGCCCGTCGATCGCGACGGTGAAGGCGCTCACACGGTCCCCTCGGTCAGCCGCGCGCCCAGACCGCGCATCAGCGCGATGAACCCCGGAAAGCTCGTCCCGATCGTCGCCGCGTCGTCGATCGTGATCGGCGCCTTGGCGGCCAGCCCGAGGCAGAGGAACGACATCGCGATCCGGTGGTCCAGCCGGCTCTCGACGGTGGCGCCGCCCGGCACGCCGCCCGACCCGCGGCCGTGCACGATCAGGAAGTCGGGGCCCTCCTCGATCGTGACGCCGCAGGCCTCGAGCCCGCGCGCCATCGCGTCGATCCGGTCACTCTCCTTGACGCGCAGCTCCCGGATGCCGCGCATCACGGTCTTGCCCTCCGCGGTCGCCGCCAATGCCGCCAGGATCGGGTATTCGTCGATCATCGTCGGCGCCCGCTCGGGCGGCACCTCGATGCCCCGAAGCGGCGAGAACCGCACGCGCAGGTCGGCCACCGGCTCGCCGCCTTCCTCGCGGCGGTTCTCGAAGCCGATCGCCGCGCCCATCTCGACGAGCGTGGTGTAGATGCCTGCGCGGGTCGGGTTGAGGCCGATCCCCGGCAGGATGATCTCCGAGTCTTCGGCGAGCAGCGCAGCCGCGACCGGAAAGGCGGCCGAGCTCGGGTCGCGCGGCACGGCAATCGCCTGCGCGATCAACTCGGGCTGCCCGCGCAGCGTGATCACCCGGCCATCGGGGCCGTCCTCGGTGCGCACCACCGCGCCGAACCCGCCGAGCATGCGCTCGGTGTGGTCGCGCGTCGGCTCCTTCTCGATCACCACGGTCTCGCCCGGTGCGTTGAGCCCGGCGAGGAGCACCGCCGATTTCACCTGCGCCGAGGGCACCGGCGTCGCGTAGTGCACCGGACCCGGGTTCGCCGCGCCGGTCAGGGTGATCGGCAGCCGGCCGCCGCGCCGCCCCCGCGCCTCGGCGCCGAAGAGCTCCAGCGGGTCGGTGATCCGCCCCATCGGCCGGCCGCGCAGGCTGGCGTCGCCGGTAAAGGTCGCGGTGATGTCGGTCGTCGCCATCGCGCCCATAACCAGCCGCACGCCGGTACCGGAATTGCCGTGGTCGATGACGCCGTCGGGCTCCTGGAACCCGCCGACGCCCACGCCTTCGACCCGCCACTCCCCCGGTCCGAGCCGCTCCACCGTGGCGCCGAACGCCTGCATGGCCCGGCCGGTGTCGAGCACGTCCTGGCCTTCAAGGAGGCCGGTGATCCGCGTCTCGCCCACCGCCAGCGCGCCGAGGATCAGCGCCCGGTGCGACACCGACTTGTCCCCCGGGATATCGACCCGCCCGGTCAGCGGTCCGCCCGCCGCGGCGCTCATCGGTTTCGCCTCGCCGTGCCCCGCCATCCGTGCGCTCCCGCAGCCTCGATCCGGCGCCGTCATACGGCATTGCCGCCAGCCGGTCCATGCCCGCTGCCGCCTCGCAACGCCCGCCCTCCGTCCCCCTGAAGCACCCCGCTCCAAGTGCCCCCCTCAAGGATTTCATACCGGCATGAACCTATCGGGCAGGATCAGGGCCCAGGCAACAGCCGGGGAGAAAGTCTTGCCTCACGGGCGAAGGTCGTTCCTTCACGGCTTGATCCAGGTCCACTCTCGGACATTCTCGGACACTGGTGAACGGCCGCGAAGTCCGTCGCTCAGAGCCGGACCAGGGTCAGGTAGTGCGGCAGCCGCCCGGCTGCGAGCGCCTTCGCCTCGTAGCGGGTGCCCGGCCAGCCGGGCCAGGGCTCCGCAGCGGTCGGCAGAACCTCGAAGCCCGTCGCTGCCTCCGCCGCCGCCAGCGCGTGCTCGGCGTAGTCTGGGATGTCGGTGGCGATGCGCAGCTCCGCCCCCGGCGCCATGACCCGCGCGAGCAGCGCCAGGTTTGCCGGGCTCGCGAAGCGGCGGCGGTGATGCCGCGCCTTGGGCCAGGGATCGGGATAGAGCAGGAAGACCCGGGCCAGCGCCGCCGCCGGCAGGAGCTCGATCAGGTCGCGCGCGTCCCCCGGATGCAGTCGCAGGTTGGCCGGCACCGCATTCGCGATGCGGCCGAGCGTCATGGCGACGCCATTCACGAACGGCTCGCAGCCGATCAGCCCGACCTCGGAATGCGCCTGCGCCTGGTGCACCAGGTGCTCGCCGCCGCCGAAGCCGATCTCAAGCCAGACCGGCCGGCTGTCGGGAAAGAGCGCCTCAGGCTCCAGCATCGGCCCGCCCGGGACGACGCCGGTGATCGCCAGCGCCGGCAGCAGCTCGTCGAGCAACCGCCGCTGCGCCGGGCGCAGCCGCTTGCCGTGTTTGCGCCCGTAGAGATTGCGCCACGGCCGGGCCGCGCCGGGTTCGCCCCCCGGCTCCGACGAGGCGTCCTCCGGCATGTCGCCCGTCAGACCGCCTTGGCGAGCGCGTCGACGAGATCGGTGCGCTCCCAGGAGAACCCGCCTTCGTTGTCGGGTGACCGGCCGAAATGCCCGTATGCCGACGTCCGCTGGTAGATTGGGCGGTTGAGGTTCAGATGGGTGCGAATGCCGCGCGGCGTCAGGTCCATCACCTCGGCGACCGCCCGCTCGATCTCCTCCTCCGATACCTGGCCGGTGCCGAAGGTGTCGCAGTAGATCGAGAGCGGCCGCGCCACGCCGATGGCATAAGAGAGCTGCAGCACGCAGCGCGTCGCGAGCCCCGCCGCCACCACGTTCTTGGCGAGATAGCGGGCCGCATAGGCCGCGGAGCGGTCGACCTTGGTCGGGTCCTTGCCGGAGAACGCGCCGCCGCCGTGCGGCGCGGCGCCGCCGTAGGTGTCGACGATGATCTTGCGGCCGGTCAGCCCGGCGTCGCCGTCCGGCCCGCCGATCACGAACTTGCCGGTGGGGTTCACGTGCCAGACGGTGTTCTCGGTCAGCCAGCCCTCGGGGATGACGTCGCGAATGTGCGGCTCGACCATCTCGCGTACCGCGGCCGAATCCATCTCCTCGTCGAGGTGCTGGGTCGAGAGCACGAGGCAGGACACCTCGACCGGCTTGCCGTCGGCATAGCGCAGCGACAGCTGCGCCTTGGCGTCCGGCCCGAGCCGCGGCTCGGCGCCGCTCTTGCGCACATCTGCCAGCCGGTGGAGCACCGCATGGGCGTAGTGGATCGGCGCTGGCATCAGCTCGGGGGTCTCGTCGACCGCATAGCCGAACATGATCCCCTGGTCGCCCGCGCCTTCGTCCTTGCCGTCGGCGGCATCTACGCCCTGGGCGATGTGCTCGGACTGGCCGTGGATGTAGTTGTGGACGCGCAGCGTCTCCCAGTTGAAGCCCTTCTGGGCGTAGCCGATGTCGCGGACGCAGGTGCGGACGATCTCCTCGATCCGTCCCAGCACGCCTTCGGGACCGCGCACCTCGCCGCCGACGATCACCCGGTCGGTGGTGGCAAAGGTCTCGCACGCGACCCGCGCCTCGGGATGCTCGGTCAGGAAGGCGTCGAGCACCGCGTCCGAGATGCGGTCGCAGACCTTGTCGGGATGTCCCTCGGAGACCGACTCGGACGTGAAGAAGTAGTCGCTGCGACTGGTCATCTAAACTCCACAGAAGATTTCGCCCGCCTCCCTACGCAGGACCGCGCGCCCGGTCAACGGTCAAGCTTCAATCTGCCCTGTGGGCACGATGACCAGCATCGGAAGCGAGCGAGCGCACCAGCGCGAGCACCGAGGCGCGGGTGTCGTCGTCATGGATCAAGCCGAACGCCTCGGTGAGCATCAGGACCTCGTCGCGGCGAGCGGCGCTGTGGGGTGTCGTCAGCGGCGCGAGCCCGGCGCCGCTGTCGAGGCCCTCGAAGAAGTGGCTGGGCGGAACGCCGAGGTAGCTCGCGATCTGAAAGAGCCGTCCGGCGCCGATTCGGTTTGTGCCCTTCTCGTACTTCTGGATTTGCGAGAAGGTGAGCCCGAGGTGGCGTCCGAGCCGCCCCTGGCTGATGCCGAGGACCTCGCGACGACGCCGCATCCTCATTCCGACGTGAACGTCGATCTCGTTCGCTGAAATAGCCACTGCTTTTACTCACCCGACCAGACAAGACGAGGGCCGACGGTCCGTTCACACGGTCCTGTCTTTGCCTCCGCCTCACGACGAAGCCCACCCCGTCGTCACCGCCCAATCTATCCGCGCAAGTTTCTTAAAATGCCACTAGAAAAGATGAGTGGGGTTAATCCTAAAAGTAGCACCAGTGCAGTCAAGGCAGGTATATCGCCATAACTCGCGTAGAGAGTAGGCGGCAAAGCGCCCGGAAGCAGGGCGTCGACATAGCCCACTTCTCCCAGACCGATCCGTGCGACTACCCGACCGTACGGATCGACCATCGCGGAGATCCCGGTATTCGCTGCACGTGCGAGCGGAAGCCCCTGCTCGATCGCCCGCATCCGCGCCTGCGCAAAGTGCTGGTACGGTCCCGAAGCCGTGCCGAACCAGGCGTCGTTGGTGATCTGCACCAGCCACTCGGGCCGGCCCTCCGGGGGGCGCATCGCCTCGGGGAAGATCGCCTCGTAGCAGATGAGCGGCAGGAAAGGCGGCAGTTCCGGCACGCTCACGAGGTGCGGCCCGGATCCCGCGGTGAACCCGCCGCCGGCGAGGCCTTGAAGTGCCGGCAAGCCCAACCGCGCGATCAGTCCGCCGAGCGGGATGTACTCGCCGAACGGCACCAGATGGTACTTGTCGTAGATCGCCTCGGGCGTCCCCTCGGGGCCGAGGACGGCCAGCGCGTTGAACCAGCGGTCGCCTTCGGGGGTCGCCGCCACGCGGTTAATTCCGAGGATCAGCCGTCCGTTAGGCCCCGCCGCCTCCGCACTTTCGGCCTGCAGCTCGGGCGCCGCACCAAGCGCGAACGGCACCGAGGTTTCCGACCAGATCGTCACGTCAGGGCGGGGATCGGCCGCGGCGCGGGTCATCCCGATGTGCCGGTCATAGAAGAGCTGCGCCTTCTCGGGCAGCCACTTTTGGGACTGGATGGCATCGGGCTGGACCAGCCGGACCACCACCGGTTCGGGCCGCACCGGCACCGGCTGTGCCAGGCGCCAGGTCCCGAACCCCCAGCCGGCAGCCACCAGCGCCGCCGCCGCTCCCGTCGCCCGCCAGGTTCCAAGACCCGGCAGCAGTCCTGCGACCAGCGTCAGCAGCCCGAGCAGGTGCGGTCCGAAGAGCGCCGCGGTCTGGCTGACCGGCGTCTCCACCCAGACATACGCCGGCAGAGCCCACGGGAAGCCGGTCAGCACGTGGCCACGCGCATAGTCCGAAAGCGCCCAGAGCGCCGCGAGCAGCAGCACGCGCCCGACGCCCGGGGCCCAGACGGCCCGCGCCGCCGCGAAAGGCGCCGCCCAGAAGAGTGCAAGCCCTGCCGCCGTCCCGACCAGCGCGAACGGCGCCAGCCAGCCGAAGGTCTCGGCATCGACGAGGAAGGGATCGACGATCCAGAACAGCGCCGCCGCGAAGAAGCCCGCTCCGGCGAACCAGCCGATCGCAAAGCCGGCCCGCCAGCCGCGGGCGCCGTCCATCAGCCAGAGCAGCACCGGCAGCGACAGGAACATGACCCACGGCAAAGATACCGGCGACTGCGCCAGCGCCATGGCCGCGCCGGCCGCCGCCGCGGCCGCGTACCGGCGCAGGCCAGAGAGCGCGGCGACCCGCCGCTCCAGCAGGATTGCGCCGGGTGCCAGTCTATTCGGCCGCTTCGGCCGGTGCTCCGGCGGCGAGCCGGATGCGAAGCCGCTTGATGCGACGGGCATCGGCGTCCACCACCTCGAACTCGTGGCCGCCCGGGTGCGAGACCACCTCGCCGCGCACAGGCAGGCGGCCTGCGAGACGGATCACGAGGCCGCCGAGCGTGTCCACCTCCTCGGCGAGTTCGGCATCGACCAGCCGCACGCCTGCCGCCTCCTCGAACTCGTCGAGATCCATCCGTGCCTGGGCGAGAAAGACGCCAGGGGCCTCGCGGGACCAGAGCTGGCTCTCGTCCTCGTCGTGCTCGTCGGCGATATCGCCGACGATCTGCTCCAGGAGGTCCTCGATGGTCACGAGGCCGTCGACACCACCGTATTCGTCGATCACCAGGGCCATGTGAATGCGTGCGGCCTGCATCTTCTGCAGCAGCACGCCGATCGGCATCGACGGCGGCGCGTAGAGGAGCGGCCTGAGCAGCCCGGTCAGGTCGAACTCCGGCTGAGCGGCGCCGAAGCCGTACTTCAGCGCGAGATCCTTCAGATGGACGAGGCCCACGGGCTGGTCCAGCGTCTCGGAATAGACTGGCAAGCGCGAGACCGTGCTCGACTGGAAGACGCGCACCACCTCGTCGAGGCTCGCGTGCTCGGAGACCGCAACGATCTCTGCGCGCGGCACGCTGACGTCGTCGACGCGCATCAGGCGCATGTTGTGCAGATTGACCAGCATCTCGCGCGCGCCGCTCGCGGCTCCGGCCTGATCCGACCCCGGATGGTCCGAAGGCTCGTCATCCTCGCCGGACTCTCGGCGGAACAGGCGCGAGAAGAAGGAAGACTTGGCAGGACTGTCAGGGTCGTCGTCTTCGGACATGCCCGGCGCGGATGGCGCCTGTCCGTCTGATGTCTCGGCCATATCTCCTGTCCGGCTGCGTCGCCCTAGGGGCGCTCCTCGGCGGAATATGGGTTCGCCACACCCATGCTGGCAAGTATTTTCGTTTCGAGACTTTCCATGGCCTCGGCCTCCGGGTCGTCCGTGTGGTCGTATCCCACCAGGTGCAGCACCCCGTGCACCACGAGGTGCGCCGCGTGATCGGCAAGCGATATCCCTGCCGCCTCCGCCTCCTTCGCGCAGGTCTCGTAGCCGAGCGCGAGGTCGCCGACGAAGAGCGGCCCCTCGCCGGGGTTGCCCGGAGGCTCGGGCATGTCGCCGTAAAACGAGGGCCAGCTCAGGACATTGGTGGGCTGCGGCTTGCCGCGGAACTGCCCGTTCAGTTCCGTCATCTTCGCGTCGTCGCAGAGCAGAAGCCCCAGTTCATGCAGGTCCGGGTCGCGACCGACCGCAACGAGCGCGGCCCGCGCAGCCTGCTCGGCAACCCCCGCAATTCCTGCAGCTTCCCAGCGCGAATCCTCGACCAGCGCCTCGACGAGGGGCGAGGTCTCATCCATGCGACGGGCTGGAAGCCTCGTAGGCGCGGATGATCCGCGCGACCAGCGGATGCCGCACCACGTCCTCGGCGGTGAACCGGGTGAACCCTACTCCCGGCACATCCTTCAGGATGCGCTCGGCCTCGACCAGCCCCGACGGCACCCCGCGCGGCAGGTCGATCTGGGTGGTGTCGCCGGTCACCGCCATCCGGCTGCCTTCGCCGAGGCGGGTCAGGAACATCTTCATCTGCATCGTCGTGGCGTTCTGCGCCTCGTCGAGCACGACATACGCGTTGGCCAGCGTCCGCCCGCGCATGAAGGCGAGGGGTGCGATCTCGATCTGCTTCTCCTCGATCAGCTTCTGCACCTGCTTCGGCGGGAAGAAGTCGTTGAGCGCGTCGTAGAGCGGCTGCATGTAGGGATCGACCTTCTCCTTCATGTCGCCCGGCAGAAACCCCAGTCGCTCGCCGGCCTCGACCGCCGGCCGGCTCAGGATGATGCGATCGACCTGGCCCTCGATGTACATCGACGCCGCCGCCGCCACCGCGAGGTAAGTCTTGCCTGTGCCCGCCGGCCCCAGCCCGAACACAAGTTCGTTCCGGAAGAGATTGCGGACGTAGGCCTTCTGCGCCGAGGTGCGCGGCTCCACCACCTTGCGCCGGGTGCGGATTTCCAGCGGCTCGTTCGAGAACATGTCGAGCTGGCTCACCCGCGCTTCGGCAGGTGCCGGTGCGGGGCCTGGCGCCAGACGGATCGCGGCCTCGATGTCGCCGGGCGTCACGGGCCGCCCCTGCTCGAGCCGGGCGTAGAGTGTGCGCAGCACCTGCTCGGCCGCCTCCCGCTCGGGTGCTGCGCCATGAAGCGCCAGATGGTTTCCGCGGCGGTGGATCGCCACGCCGAGCCGCGACTCGATCTGAACGATGTTGCGGTCGAGTTCGCCGCACAGGTCGATCAGCAGCCGGTTGTCGGGAAATTCCAGGAGTGTGTCGGACGGAGCGTCCGGGTGCGAGGCGGGGTTCGGGGCGGTGATCGCCAATGGGCCTCCGGCAAGTTCTGTGACTTAGACCGCCGTCAGACTGCCCCACCCACGATGCCCGTGCAAGCGGCTTGGCGGCTCAGAGGTTAGGCGACCGGAATGGACGGATTGCGATCGGCGATCCGCCGCCTGTTCAGGCGGCGCGTTCGCCCGCCAGCGAATTTCGATCGGCCCGGACGATCCGCACCGGCAGGACCGATCCGACCGCGGTGGCCGAGGCGTCGAAATGGACGGCGTTCAGATGCGGCGACTTGCCCGCGACCTGCCCCGGCTCCCGACCCGGCTTCTCGACGAGAACCGGCAGCACCCGCCCGACCTGCGCCGACTGGAAGGCCGCCTGCTGCCGCGCGAGCAGCGCCTGCAGGCGCTGCAGCCGCTCGGCCCGCTGCTCCGCCAACACCTCCGGCCGCCCCGCGGCAGGCGTGCCCGGCCGGGGCGAGTACGCAAAGGAAAAGGCCTGGGCGTAGCCGACCGCCTCGACCAGCTCGAGCGTCGCCTGGAAATCCGCCTCGGTCTCTCCCGGAAAGCCGACGATGAAGTCACCCGACAGCGCCATGTCCGGCCGCGACGCCCTGATTCGGTCGATCAGGGTCAGATAGCTCTCGGCGGTATGCTTGCGGTTCATCGCCTTCAGCACCCGGTCGCTTCCCGACTGCACCGGCAGGTGCAGGAAGGGCATCAGCTTGGCCTGCTCGCCGTGCGCGGCGATCAGCTCGTCGCTCATGTCGTTCGGGTGCGAGGTCGTGTACCGGATGCGCTCCAGGCCTTCGATCTGCGCGAGGCGCCCGATCAGCGCCGCCAACGTCACCCCGTCGCCATCGCGGTACGCGTTGACGTTCTGACCGAGGAGCGTGATCTCGACGACACCGCGCCGCACCAGCTCCCGCGCCTCCGCCTCGACCCGGCCGCCTGGGCGGGAAATCTCGGCGCCGCGGGTGTAGGGCACCACGCAGAACGCGCAGAACTTGTCGCAGCCTTCCTGCACGGTCAGGAAGGCGGCCGGCGCCCGGCGGGCAATCCGATCCTGCGGCAGGTGGTCGAACTTGTCCTCGGCCGGGAAGTCGGTCTCGACGGGCCGTTCGCCCGATGCGCGCCGCGCCAGCAGGTCCGGCAGACGATGATACGCCTGCGGGCCGACAACCAGATCCACGATCGGCGCCCGCGCCAGGATCTCGGCGCCTTCCGCCTGGGCCACGCACCCGACGACGCCGATCAAGAGTGCCGGGTTCTCCAGCTTGAGTGCACGCAGGCGGCCGAGCTCGGAATAGACCTTTTCCGCCGCCTTTTCCCGGATATGGCAGGTGTTGAGCAGGATCAGGTCGGCGTCCTCCGCCGTTCCGGTCGGCTGGTAGCCGTGCGTGCCGAGAGCGGCGGTCATCCGCTCGCTGTCGTAGACGTTCATCTGGCAGCCGTAGGTCTTCACGAACAGCTTCTTGGGCTTCGGCATCGCCGTTCCTCGAACACAAAAGGCACGAGCGGCATCTCTGCCGCCCGCGCCTCTCTACCGGCCGGATTCCTGCCGCACAAGCGGCGGGGCTTACCTCGCGCGGGGCTTGCGCCCGAGCCCGATCTTCTTGGCGAGCTCCTGGCGCTTGGCCGCATAGTTCGGCGCGACCATTGGGTAGTCGGGCTTCAGCCCCCACTTCGCCCGATATTCCTCGGGCGTCATGTTGTAAGCGGTCATCAGGTGCCGCTTGAGCATCTTGAGCTTCTTGCCGTCCTCAAGACAGATGATGTAGTCGTCCGTCACCGACTTCTTGATGGGCACCGCCGGGGTGAGCTCGACAGAGGCGGCTTCCTCGCCGGTGGCCAGCTCGGTGAGCTTGTTGAAGACGGACTGGATCAACTCGGGGACGTCGTTCTGGACGACGGCATTGTTCGCCAGATGAGCTGACACAATTTCGGTGGTCAAGGCGAGGACCTCGCCGCGTCCGATTGTTTGGTCTTCAGTCATGTATGGTTTTCCTGATCTCGGCGGAGCGAAGCGGCTGCAACCGCGTCCAGCCCGCAGTGTAGCGAGCACCCTCCCGTACAGCGACGACTTGAGATGCTGATTTACACTGTATTACAACTTTGAACTTTGACAAGAGTTGCTCGCGAAGTTTTCGGAAAAATTTTCATCACCCGCCCGTGAAACATTAGTCCGAAGCGTCCATTGCAAGTACCAAGCACTTGCGAGGAGACACCGCTCTCAATGTTTTATCTCAAACGGTCGATCCATTCGTCTGCTGAACCGCGGACATTGCGCGGATATCCGCCCAGCTTTGGATGCGAACGGCGCGTTTCCGCGGTGAATGCGCCCTTGCCCGCGCGCCGGCCAGACTGTTCAATCCGCTGATCACCCGAGCCCCGCAGGAGCCCATGGACGCTGCTCAGCGACTCAACATATCGGCAGGGATCGCGTCGGTCGGCACGGCGATCTTCCTCGTCGGCCTGAAGATCTGGGCGCTGGCAGCGACCGGCGCCCTGTCGGTCGCCGCATCGCTGGCCGATTCCGTGCTCGATCTCGTGGCGTCATCGGTCGGTCTGGCGGGCATTCTCTACGCCGCAAAGCCGCCGGACGACGACCACTCGTTCGGGCACAGCTCGGCTGAGGACCTCGTCGCGCTGGCGCAGTCGGCGCTGGTGGCGGGATCGGCTATCCTGATCGGCCGCAGCGCCGTCGGACGCTTGTCGGAGCCGCAACAGCTGAGCTCGGAGGCCCTCGGGATCGCGGCGCTGGCCTTGTCGCTGGGGGTCACGGCGGCGCTGGTGATCTGGCAGGGCCACGTCGCGCGGCGGAGCAGGTCCAAGATCGTGGCGGCCGACCGGCTGCACTATTTATCCGACATGCTGCCGACGCTCGGCGCAATGGTGGCGCTCTATGCTTCGGGGCGGTGGGGCATCCATTGGGTGGACCCGGCCGTGGCCCTCGTCACGTGCGCCGTGCTGGTGCTCGGCGCCTGGCGGATCGGCACGGGCGCCTGGGACGCGCTGATGGACCGCGCGGCGGACCCCAACCTTCTTGCGCTGGTGCAGCAGATCGTCAGCTGCCACCCCGGCGTGGTGGGCTTCCACGATCTCCGGACGCGGACCGCAGGCAACAAGGTCTTCATCCAGGTGCACCTGGAACTCGACGGAGCCCAGACGCTCAGCTCGGCGCACGGGGTCTCGGCCGGTGTTCGCCATGCGCTTCTTGACGCCTTGCCGAACGCCGACGTGATCATTCACCAGGACCCGGTCTGAAGGTCTGTCGGCCGCCGTCTCTCAGGCGGCCTTGAGCCCCCGCTGGGCGAGGAGTGCCGCAACCCCCGGCATCCGGCCGCGGAAGTCCATGTAGAGATCGGCCGCCTCGCGCAAGCCGCCGGTGCTCAGGATGCAGTCCGCAAGGCGCTCCGCGGTCGAAGGATCGAAGACGTCGCCGGTCTCGCGGAACGCGGCGAAGGCGTCGGCGTCCATCACTTCCGACCACATGTAGGAATAGTAGCCGGACGAGTAGCCGTCTCCGGCGAAGACGTGCTGGAAGTGCGGCGTCGCGTGCCGCATGACGATCGCGTGCGGCAGACCGATCCGCTCGAGGGTCGCCGCCTGCGCCGCCATCGGGTCGGCAGGCGCCGGCCCGGCATGGAAATCGAGATCGACCAGCGCCGAGGCGAGGTACTCGACCGTGGCGAAGCCCTGGTTGAAGTTGCGCGCCTCGATCAGCCGGTCCATCAGCTCGCGCGGCATCGGCGCACCGGTCCCGGCATGGCGGGCGTGGGCCTGCAGCACCTCCGGCGCCTCCAGCCAGTGCTCGTAGAGCTGGCTCGGCAGCTCGACGAAGTCTCGCGCCACGCTGGTGCCGGAAATGAACTCGTAGGTGACGTCCGAAAGCAGCCCGTGAAGCGCATGCCCGAGCTCGTGAAAGAGCGTGTGCGCATCGTCGAAGGTCAGCAGGTTCGGCTCGCCCGCGGGCGCCTTGGCAAAGTTGCAGACGTTCACCACGATCGGCCGCACCTCGCCGTCGAGCTTGCGCTGGCTGCGGAAGGACGAGCACCAGGCGCCCGAGCGCTTGGAGGACCGCGCGAAGTAGTCGCCGATGAAGACGCCCATGTGGCGATCGCCGCGGCGCACCTCCCAGGCCAGCGCGTCGGAATGGTAGAGCTCGGCCTCGATCGGATGGAAGCTCAGCCCGAAGAGCCGGCCGGCGACGTCGAAGGCCGCCTCGCGGATGTTCTCGAGCCGGAGGTACGGCTTCAGCACCGCGTCGTCGAAGTCGTGCTCGCGCGCCTGCCGTTTCGCCGCGTAGTAGCGCCAGTCCCACGGCTCGAGCGCACCGTTCACGCCATCGGCGCGCATCAGGTCGCCGAGCACCGCCGCGTCGGCCTCGGCCTGAGCGCGCGCCGGCTTCCAGACCGCCATCAGCAGGTCGCGCACCGCCTCGGGCGTCTTGGCCATCTCGGGCTCGAGCTTGTAGGCAGCGAAATTCGGGTATCCCAGCAGCCGCGCGCGTTCCTCGCGGAGCGCCAGCATTTCGGCGACGATCGCCCGGTTGTCGGACGCGCCGCCGTTCTCGCCGCGCGCAACCCAAGCACGAAAGGCCCGCTCGCGCAGGTCCCGGCGCGGCGAGGACTGCAGGAACGGCACGATCAGGCTGCGGGACAGCGTCACGGCGTGCCCCTCCTGCCCGCGATCCGCCGCGGCCTGCGCGGCGGCCGCGACCAGGTCATCGGGCAGGCCTTCGAGATCATCGGGCGCTAGCGGCATCGACCAGGACTTCTCGTCGGCCAGCAGGTTCTGCCCGAACGCGGTGCCGAGCGTCGCGAGCCGCTGCATAATAGCCTTGAGCCGGTCGCGGTCCGCGCCCTGCAGCCGGGCGCCGGCGCGAACGAACATGCGATGGTAGAGCGTCAGCACCCGCTCCTGCTCGCGCGTAAGGCCGAGCTCCGCCATCCGCTCGGCCAGGTCTTCCACCCGCGCGAAGAGCGCGGCGTTCATCATCGTCTCGGAGTGATGCGCCGACAGCCGCGGGCTCAATTCGCGCTGCAGCGCCTCGATGGCATCGTTGGTGTTGGCGCCTGCCAGATTGAAGAAGACTGACGCGACCCGGTCGAGGTCGCGCTCGGCGCGCTCCATCGCCTCGATCGTGTTGGAGAACGTCGGGGACGCGGGATCGGCAGCGATGGCCTCGATGTTCCGGCGCGCCGCCTTGAGCCCAGCCTCGAAGGCCGGCCCGAAGTCCTCGGTCCCGATCGCGGCAAAAGGCGGCAGTCCGAAAGCCGTCGTCCAGTCTTCGAGCAAAGGATTCACGGAAAAACCTCGTCCGGCCAAGCGTCAGAGCGGACACTTGGCGCGGACGAGGGTGGGGGTCAAGACCCGGCGGCCGGCGGCGCGCTCAGGGTGGTCGCGGTGCCGCGCGCGAAAGCCTGCACGATCGCTCGGTAGTATTCGGCGCTGGTCGGGGGCACGCTGGCGAGCGTGGTGCCCGGCGGCAGGTAAGGCGCGATGTCCTGCGAGGTCGCGGTGACATCGTATGCTGCGGCGTTGGTGCCGTCGGGATTGATCAGCGTCACCCGCCCGGCCAGCTTCGCCGTCTCTGCCGTTGCGCCGGCCTCGAACGGGCTCCGAAGCGACAGCTGGTCCACGTCGACGGTGATCTTCTTGCCGGTCGGATCGATGCGGCCGGCAAACTGCGAGGCGATCGCCGTCTCGAGATCGGAGCTCAGGTTCTGCCAGTAGGCTATGGCGTTGCGGCTGCCGACGGCGGCCAGGTCGGCATTGACGGTGACCTCGGAGATGGTGAGCGGCTCAGGCGGCTTCGCGCTGCAGGCAGCAAGCGCCAGCGCCGCGCCTACGACCAGTCCCAACAGTTTCATTCGCATGTCTCCCTTTTCCCCAGAAGCTGCACGTAAGCGCATGAATCGCCGCAATCCAACGGTTTTTTACGGGGAGGGTTCCGGTTGGCCCGCTTTCGGCAACCGCCTTCGTCGGATTCGGCCCGCCGAGCGTCGGGCCGGCCGGCTTGCGCGCGGGTCCGCTCCGCTAGAGAGTTGCGTCGGGCAGAGAGCGGGAGACGGCGATGAGGACCCATGTGCGCGCGGTGGTGGTCGGCGGCGGCGCCGTGGGGACCGGGATCGCCTACAGCCTGGCCAAGGCCGGCTGGACCGACACCGTGCTGCTGGAGCGGGACGAGCTGACCTCCGGGTCGACCTGGCACGCGGCGGGGCTCCTGCCGCTCTTCAACATGGGCTATGCCACCAGCCACATCCACGACCACTCGGTGAAGCTCTACAAGACGCTCGGGGCCGAGACCGGCCTCGACGCCGGCTTCTCGGTGGTCGGCAACCTGCGCATGGCCCAGACCGAGGCGCGGATGGACGAGTTCCGGCTCTATGCCTCGACCGCCGAGACGGTCGGCATCCCTTACGAATGGCTGACGCCGGCCGAGATCGCCGCGCGCTGGCCGCTGGTCAGGACCGACGACCTCAAGGGTGCGCTGTTCCATCCCACCGACGGCTACATCAACCCGGCCGACGTCACCCAGGCGCTCGCCAAGGGCGCCCGGCAGCGGGGAGTCGAGATCGTCCGCAAGGCGCAGGTCGACGCCTACGCCTGGACCGGGTCCGAGTGGATCGTCACCGGTCGGATGATGGCCGACCGCGGCGGCAACCTCGTGCCAACCGACGAGACCTTCGAGATCCGCGCCGAACACGTGGTGACCGCCACCGGCAACCACGCCCAGCGCACCGCGCGGCTGCTCGGCATCAAGTCGCCGGCGATCCCGGTCGAGCACCAGTACATCGTCACCGAGCCCGATCCCGCGCTCGTCGCGTTTCGCAGGCAGCAACCCCGAGCATCCGGTGCTGCGCGACGCCGATGCGCGCTGGTACGTCCGCGAGGAACGCGGCGGCTGGATCCTGGGACCTTACGAGACACGGCGCGCCGGCGCGGTTCGAGTACGCCGTCCCCGACAGCTTCCGCGCCGACCTCTTCCCGCTCGATCTCGACCGGATCGAGACCGAGTACCTCTCGATGATCCACCGCATCCCCTCGTCGGAGAGCGCCGGGCTCAAGGACGACTTCAACGGCCCGATCTGCTACACGCCGGACGGCAACCCGCTGGTCGGCCCGGCGCCGGGCCTGCGCAACCTCTGGCTTGCCGAGGGCTTCTCGTTCGGGATCACCGCTGCCGGCGGCACCGGGCACTACCTCGCGCAGATGATCACCGAAGGCGAGGCGGAGATCGACATGGCCTCGCTCGATCCGCGCCGCTTCGGCGGCTGGATGACGACCGAGTACGCCGCGCGCAAGAACGAGGAGTGCTACGCGCACGTCTTCGTGCTGCACCACCCCGACGAGGAGCGCGAGGCCTGCCGGCCGCTTCGCACCGCGCCCTGCTATGACCGCATGAAGGCGCATGGCGCGCAGTTCGGACAGGTCAACGGCTTCGAGCGGCCGAACTACTTTGCGCCCCAGGGGTTTGACGATCACGCCTCGCGCAGCTTCCGAAGAGGCGGCTGGTGGCAATACGCCGTCGCGGAAGCTAAAGCGATCCGTGAGAACGTCGGGCTAATCGACGCCAGCGCCTTCACCAAGCATGTGGTCAAAGGGCCGGGCGCCACGGCCTTCCTCGACTGGTTCACCACCAACCGCCTGCCCAGGGTCGGGCGGCTGAACCTCAGCTATGCGCTCACCGGGGCGGGCACGACCCGGACCGAGTACACGATCTGTCGGCGCGCCGAGACCGAGTACTACCTGGTCTCGGCCGGCGCCTGGACGGCCTACGACGCGGACTACCTGCGCAAGGCCGCGGAAGACCGTGCAGCGGAATTCGGCACCGTGGAAATCCAGGACGTCACCACCCAGTTCGGCGTCTTCGCCGTAGCCGGCCCCGCGTCGCGCGCGCTGCTGCAAGGCCTGGTCCGCGATCCCGATCCGGCGACGGCGCTCGGCAACAAGCGCTTCCCGTGGCTGGCCGCGCGCCCGCTCGAGCTGATGATGTGCCCGGTCACGGCGCTGCGCGTCGCCTACACCGGCGAGCTCGGCTGGGAGCTGCACCACCCGATCGAGATGCAGAACTACCTCTTCGACCGGCTGATGGAGGCGGGCGAGCCGATGGGGCTGAAGCTCGTCGGCGCGCGCGCGCAGAACTGGCTCCGGCAGGAGAAGAGCTACCGCGCCTTCGGCACCGAGCTCGGCCGAGACGCCACGCCGCTCGAGGCGGACCTGCCGCGGTTCGTCGACCTCGGCAAAGACTTCCACGGCAAGGCGGCGATGCAGGCGAAAGGCATCCGCTCCAAATGCGTGACGCTGCTGATCGACGGACCGGCGGACGCCGACCCCTGGGGCCGCGAGGCGCTCTATGCCGATGGCGCGAAGGTCGGGCGCCTGACGTCCGGCGGCTATTCGGTGGCGTTCGGCCGGTCGATCGGCATGGGCTACGTCCGGCCGGACCTGGCGGTGCCGGGGACACGAGTGCAGGTCCGGATGCAAGGTGCGCTCTGGGACGCCGAGATCACCGTGGACAGCCCCTACGACCCGGAAAACCGCCGCATCCGCGCCGATGTTCCCGAGCTCTCGCCGCAGCTCGCCTGACGCGGCAGGGGCATAGTCAGACGGCTTTCGCTGGGATAGCGTGCCTCAACGACGGGGAACCACGGGGGAAGGTCTGCCGATGCGTGCGCTCAGGAGTCTTGCTTTTGCCGTCGCGCTGGCCGCGAGCGCGTTGCCTGCCGCGGCGGGCGTGCTCGACCGCGTCAAGGAGACCGGCACGCTCAACTTCGGGTTCCGCGAGGACGCAGCACCGCTCTCCTACCGTGGCGCCGACGGCAAGCCCGCGGGCTACTCGATCCTGATCTGCAACGCGG
Organism: uncultured Alphaproteobacteria bacterium; assembly: GCA_963819995.1. Classification (GTDB taxonomy): domain Bacteria; phylum Pseudomonadota; class Alphaproteobacteria; order Rhodobacterales; family Rhodobacteraceae; genus Amaricoccus. The sequence goes on from CAWFYR010000007.1 coordinate 145,420, forward strand.
TCGCAGCCGACCTCGCGACGCAGCTCGCCCTGCCCGAGCTCAAGGTCGACTGGAAGCCGGTGACTGCGACCGACCGCTTCGACGCGGTGGCGGACGGTACGATCGACCTGCTCTGCGGCGCGGCAAGCATCACCCTGACCCGCCGCGAGAAGGTCGACTTCTCGCTGCCGACCTACGTGGACGGCGCGGCGGTGCTGCTGCATCGCGACGCCGACCCGAACTTCGATGCTCTGGCCGGCAAGAAGATCGGCGTCCATGCGGGCACCAGCACCGAGGACACGCTGCGCAACACGCTCAAGGAGAAGGGCATGCAGGCCGACGTCGTGACCTTCGACAGCCACGACGCCGGGCTGGCGGCGCTCGAAGACGAGAAGATCGATGCCTATTTCGGCGACCAGTCGATCCTCTTCGGCCTGTTCTTCTCCAGCGATCTCTCGGATCAGCTGGCGGTGTCCGACAATATCCTGACGGTCGAGAAGCAGGGCCTCGCCCTGCCCCGCGGCGACAGCGCCTTCCGCCTCGCCGTCGACCGGGCGATCAGCGGGCTCTACAGCTCGGGGCGGATGATCGAGTTCTTCAAGACGGCCTTCCCCGGTGCCACGCCCGGGGTTGCGCTGAAGGCGCTGTTCCTGCTTGGCCCGGACATGCCCTGAGGAGAACCGTCATGCCGCATGCCCATGCCGAGCTGCCGAAGACCGCCGCGAACTACGTGCCGCTGAATCCGACGGTGTTCCTGACCAAGGCGGCGGCGATCTATCCAAACCTGCCGGCGGTCGTCTATGGCACCATCCGCCGGACCTGGGCCGAGACGGACGTGCGCTGCCGTCGGCTCGCCTCGGCGCTCAGCCGCGCCGGGCTCCGCCCCGGCGAGACCGTGGCCGTCCTCGCCACCAACACGCCGGAGCTCTACGAGGCGCATTTCGGCGTGCCGATGGCCGGCGGCGTCCTCAACGCCATCAACTGCCGGCTCGACGCGCGGACCGTCGGCTACATTCTCGACCATGCCGAGGCGAAGGTGCTGATCACCGACCGCGAGTTCTCCCGCACCGCGGCCGAGGCGCTGGCGCTGGCACGCTCCGAGCCCCGGGTCATCGACATCGACGATCCCGCCGCGGCGTCCGGCGCGCTTCTCGGCGAGATGGACTACGAGGCGTTCCTCGCCACCGGCGATCCCGGCTTCGAGCCGCACGGCATCGACGACGAGTGGGATGCCATCGCGATCAACTACACCTCCGGCACCACCGGCGATCCCAAGGGCGTCGTCTACCACCATCGCGGCGCCTACCTGAACGCGATCGGCAACACGCTCGAGTGGGACATGGGCCGGCACCCGACCTATCTCTGGACGCTGCCGATGTTCCACTGCAACGGCTGGTGCTTTCCCTGGACCATCGCCGCCAAGGCCGGCACCAACGTCTGCCTGCGCAAGGTCACGCCCAAGGCCATCTACGACGCCATCGCCGACGAGGGCGTCGACCATCTCTGCGGCGCGCCGATCGTGCTCGGCTTCATGATCAACGCCGCGGCGTCCGACGTGCGGAGCTTCAGCCACACCTGCCGGGTGATGACCGCCGCGGCACCGCCGCCCGCCGCGGTGCTCCGCGCCATGCAGGATCGCGGATTCGAGGTCACCCACGTCTACGGCCTGACCGAGGTCTACGGCCCGGCGATCGCCTGCGCCTGGCACGCGGAATGGAACCAGCGCTCCGCCGACGAGCAGGCGAGCCTGAAGTCGCGGCAAGGCGTGCCTTACGTGGTCGAGGAAGCGATGATGGTCGCCGATCCCGCCACCCTCGAGCCGGTGCCCGCGGACGGCGAGACGCTCGGCGAGGTGATGATGCGCGGCAACATCGTGATGAAAGGCTACCTCAAGGATCCGGCGGCGACGGACCGGGCGTTCGCCGGCGGCTGGTTCCATTCGGGCGATCTGGGCGTGCTGCACCCGGACGGCTACCTCCAGCTCAAGGACCGCTCCAAGGACATCATCATCTCGGGCGGCGAGAACATCTCCTCGATCGAGATCGAGGACGCGCTGCACGCCCATCCGGCCGTGTCGCTGGCCGCCGTGGTGGCCAAGCCGGACGAGACCTGGGGCGAGACGCCCTGCGCCTTCGTCGAGCTGAAGCCTGACACCGAGGTCTCGGAAGCCGAGCTCATCGCCTTCTGCCGCGGCCGCCTCGCCCACTTCAAGTGCCCGCGCCGCGTCGTCTTCGCCGAGGTCCCCAAGACCTCGACCGGCAAGGTCCAGAAAGGCCCGCTCCGCACCCTCGCCGCCGGTCTCTGAAGCGCCGGACCAGCGCAAGCGCGGGGCCGACGGGATGGTGAACTCCGAAGCCGGTGAGTGCTGCCCGAGTCTGGGCATGGGTCAAGTGGTTGATTCTAATCACAAAGCATTTATGACTCGTTCGTTAAGGTGCACGTCCGAGACGACTACCCCTGCGCGAGGGCGCCTCAGGCGGTGATCGCCGCGGCGAAGACGCCCGGATCGACGTTGCCGCCGGAAGCGACGCAGATCACCGCCTCGCCCTCGACCTCGTCGCCGTGAAAGAGCGCCGCCGCCAGCGCCACCGCGCCGCCCGGCTCGAGCACGATCTTGAGGTGCGCGAAGGCCAGCGCCATCGCCCTGAGCGCCTCGGCGTCGGTCACCGTCAGCCCGGGTCCGGCGAGCCGCTGCAGCATCGGGAAGGTCAGCGCGCCGGGCTTCGGCGTCAGGATCGCGTCGCAGATCGACCCGGTGGCGGCGGCGTTGCCCAGCCGCTCGCCGGCCGCGAGCGAGCGCGCCACGTCGTCGAAGCCCGCGGGCTCGACGCTCCGGACCCGCAGGCCGGGCGCCTCGGCCTCGAGCGCCAGCGCGATGCCCGCGCTCAGGCCGCCGCCGCCGCAGCAGACCAGCACGTCGGCGGTCGCGACACCGGCCTCGGCCGCCTGCGCGGCGATCTCGAGCCCGACGGTCCCCTGCCCGGCGATGACCTCGGGATGGTCGAACGGCGGGATCAGCGTCAGCCCCCGCTCCGCCGCCAGCGCCGCGCCGAGCGCGTCGCGGTCCTGCGACCCGCGGTCGTAGAGCACCACCTCGGCGCCCTAGGCCCGGGTGCCGTCGATCTTCACCGCCGGCGCGTCCGCGGGCATCAGGATCACGGCGGGCACCTGCGTGCGCCGCCGCGGCCCAGCCGATGCCCTGCGCGTGGTTGCCCGAGGAAAACGCCAGCACGCCGCGCGCCCGCTCGGCCGGCGACAGCGCCGAGATCGCGGCCCAGGCGCCGCGCGCCTTGAAGGACCCGGTGACCTGCAGGCACTCGGCCTTGACCAGCACCCGCCGGCCGGCAACGCGGTCGAGCGCCGCGGCCGACAGCATCGGCGTCCGCCGGATGCCGCGCGCCCGCGCCGCCGCCGCGCGGATCGCCGCGATGCCGGTCACGCCGCGACCCGCGCCAGGAGCGCCGCGAACGCCGCCTGTGCCTCGGGCTCGTCGAGAAACGGCACATGCCCCCGGTCGGGGACCTCGGCCACGATCAGGTCGGGCCGCCGCGCCTGCATCCGCGCCACGGTGTCGGCGGTCAGAAGATCGGAGTTCGCGCCGCGCACCACGGCGACCGGCACGCCCGCCAGCGCGTCGAAGAGCGGCCAGAGGTCGGCCGGCGGCTGATCCGCCGTCGCCTCCAGCGCGTCGCGAATTTTCGGATCGTAGTTCAGCACGAGGCCGTCCGGCCCCTGATCGAACCAGCGTTCGGCGAGCACGCGCCACCTGGCGTCGGACAGTCCGGGAAAGCGCTCGCCCATCCGCGCCCGCAGCGCCGCGGCGGCCTCGGGATAGGTCTTCACCCGGGGCGCGACGCCGAGGTAGCCCATGATGTTGGCGAGCCCCTCCGGCGCCAGCTCCGGGCCGATGTCGTTGAGGAGCACCCCGGCCAGCCGGTCCTTCGCGGTCGCGGCAAGGACCATCGCGATCAGCCCGCCGCGCGAGGTGCCGACGATCACCACACGCGGCAGGCCGAGATGATCGAGGAACTCGACCACGTCGCGCGCCTCCACCCCGACGGCATAGTTGCGAAAGTCCGGGTCCCGGTCCGAGGCGCCGCGCCCGCGCAGGGTCAGCCGGATCAGCCGGTGCCGCCCGCCGAGCGCCGTGGCGAGATCGTCGAAGTCGGCGGCGTTGCGGGTCAGGCCGGGCAGGCAGAGGATCGGCACGCCGGCGCCTTCCTCCTCCCAGGCGAGCGACAGGCCGTCGGATGTGGTGAAGCGGTTCATGGCTCGCCTGCGAGTTGGGGGATGGCGGAAAGGTCGGCGACGACGTGGCGCGGCGTCCACGGCAGCCGGTCGACCGGCTCGCCGGCGCGGTTCACCCACGCCGTCCGAAAGCCGTAGCCGGACCCCGCCGCGACGTCCCAGCCGTTCGACGACACGAAGAGCACCTCGCCCGGCGCGGTGCCGAGCGCGCCGCCGACAAGGTCGTAGACCGCGCGCGCCGGCTTGAACGCCCCGACGGCCTCGACCGACAGCACCGCGTCGAGGAGCCCGCCGATCCCGGCGTGGGCCACCGCGGCCTCGAGCATCGCCGGCGTGCCGTTGGAGAGGATCGCCGTGCGCAACCCGGCCTCTCGCAGGCGCGCGAGGGTGCCGGGCACTTCGGGGAAGGCGTCAAGCGTCTCGTAGAGCGCGAGGAGCCGCGCCCGCAGGCCCGGCTCGGCCAGCCCCGCCGCCTCGAGCGCCCAGTCGAGGCCGTCCTGGGTCAGGCTCCAGAAGTCGGCGTGCGCCCCGGCGATCGTGCGCAGCCAGGAATACTGGAGCTGCTTCAGCCGCCAGTCGCGCGCCACCTGCGCCCAGACCGCGGCGAACGCCGCCTGCCCGGGCTCTTCCGCCACCTGGCGCGCGGCGGCGGTCACGTCGAAGAGCGTGCCGTAGGCATCGAAGACGACGGCGCGGACGGCGGTCACAGGTTCTCCGGCTGGGCCATGCCGATGGCGTGGAACCCGCCGTCGACGAAGATCACCTCGCCGGTGGTGCAGGCGCCGAGATCGGACGCGAGATAGACCGCCGTGCCGCCGATGGCTTCGAGGGTCGCGTTGGCCCGGAGCGGCGCGTTGAGCTCGGTCTCGCGGTAGACCTTGCGCGACCCGGCGATCGCCGCCCCGGCCAGCGTGCGCATCGGGCCCGGCGAGATCGCGTTCACCCGGATGCGGTCAGGCCCGAGGTCGTTGGCGAGATAGCGCACCGCGCTCTCCAAAGCCGCTTTTGCCACGCCCATGACGTTGTAGTGCGGCATCACCCGCTGCGCCCCGAGGTAGGTCAGCGTCAGGACGGAGCCGCCCTCGGTCATCAGCGGCGCGGCGCGGCGCGTCAGATCGACGAGGCTGTAGCAGGAGATGTCGAGCGAGCGCAGGAAGTTGGTTCGGCTGGTGTCGAGGAAGCGCCCGTCGAGCTCGGCCTTGTCGGAATAGGCGATGGCGTGCACCAGCACGTCGAGCCGGCCCCAGTCCTCGCCGATCCGCGCGAAGAGCGCGTCGAGCGAGGCGGGGTCCTGCACGTCCGCCGGCACGACGATCCGCGCGCCGACGCTCTCGGCCAGCGGCACGACCCGGCGCTCGAAGCCGTTGCCCTGGTAGGTGACGGCGAGTTCGGCCTCCTGCGCGGCGAAGGCCCGGGCGATGCCCCAGGCGATGGAATGGTCGTTGGCGACCCCGAGGATCAGGGCCCGCTTGCCCGCCAGCAGCGTGCCCCGCACCGGATCACCCGCCATGTCGGCTCAGGATGATCGAAGCGTTGGTGCCGCCGAAGCCGAAGCTGTTGGTCATCACCGAGTTCGAGCCCGGCCGCGTCGACCCGCTCGGTCGCGATCTCGCCCGGCCGGAGCTCGGGATCGAGGGTCTCGACGTTGATCGACGGCGCGATGAAGTCGTCCTTCAGCATCAGGAGGCAGTAGATGACCTCCTGCGCGCCGGTGGCGCCCTGGCTGTGGCCGGTCATCGACTTGGTCGAGCTGATCGGCGGAGTCTGGCCTTCGCCGAATACCCGCCGGACCGCCTCGACCTCGCTGACGTCGCCGACCGGGGTCGAGGTGCCGTGGGCGTTGATGTAGCCGACCCGCCGCTCCGCGGGCAGCGTCGAGAGCGCGAGCCGCATCGCCCGCTCGCCGCCGACCCCCGAGGGCGCCACCATGTCGTGGCCGTCCGAGGTGGCGCCGTAGCCGGTGACCTCGGCGTAGATCTTGGCGCCGCGCGCCTTGGCGTGCTCGAGCTCCTCGAGCACCACCATGCCGCCGCCGCCCGAGATGACGAACCCGTCGCGGTCGGCGTCGAAGGCACGCGAGGCCTTCTCGGGCCGGTTGTTGAACTTGCTGCTCATCGCCCCCATCGCGTCGAAGAGGCAGGAGAGCGTCCAGTCGAGCTCCTCGCCGCCGCCGGCGAAGACGATGTCCTGCTTGCCCCACTGGATCTGCTCGACGCCGCTGCCGATGCAGTGCGCGCTGGTCGAGCAGGCCGAGGTGATCGAATAGTTGAGCCCCTTGATCTTGAACGGGGTCGCAAGGCATGCCGAGACCGTCGAGGACATGCAGCGCGTCACCATGAACGGCCCCATCCGCTTGGGGCTGCCCTTCTCGATCACCGTGCGGTGCGCCTCGAAGAGGTTGCGCGTCGACGGCCCGCCGGACCCGGCGATCAGCCCGGTCCGCTCGTTCGAAATGTCGGCCTCATCGAGGCCGGCGTCGGCGATCGCCTGGCTCATCGACAGAAAGGCATAGGCGGCGCCCTCGCCCATGAAGCGGAGCTGCCGCTTGTCGATGTGCTCGGTCACGTCGATGTCCGGACGCCCGTGCACCTGGCTGCGAAAGCCGTGCTCGGCGTAGGACGGTGCGAAGCTGATCCCCGAACGGCCTTCCTTCAGCGACCGGGTAACCGCCTCGGCGTCGTTGCCGATCGATGACACGATGCCGAGGCCGGTGATGACGACACGGCGCATGCGCGACGTTCCTCCCTAGATCGAGATCCCTGGAACTCTGATCGGATACACTCGAGCGGACCCTGAACGACCGCCACGCTCAGTCGGAAAACAGCCCGACCTTCATGTCGGTTGCGGTGTAGATCACCTCGCCGTCCGCCCGCATCGTCCCGTTGGCGATGCCGAGCTTGAGCTTGCGATCGATGACCCGGGTAAAATCCACGGTGTACTCCACCAGCTTCACGGCCGGCGTGACCATGCCGGTGAACTTCACCTCGCCGACGCCCAGCGCCCGCCCCCGGCCCAGCATGCCGCGCCAGCCGAGGTTGAACCCGGTCAGCTGCCAGAGCGCGTCGAGCCCGAGGCATCCCGGCATCACCGGATCGCCGATGAAGTGGCAGGCAAAGAACCACAAGTCCGGCCGGATGTCGAACTCGGCCACCACGTGGCCCTTGCCTTCGCTGCCGCGATTGGCCGAGATGTCGGTGACCCGGTCCATCATCAGCATCGGCGGCGCGGGAAGCTGCGGATTGCCGGGGCCGAACAGTTCGCCGCGGGCGCAGGTCATCAGCCCATCGTAGTCGAAGTGTGTCGGCCGTCCGGTCATTTCGGGCGCAAGCGCTCCCTCCCGCGTATCCGACGGCTCTCTAGCATCGGGGCCCGCGAAGGCGCAAGGGTCGGGGGACGCCGGGCCGTTGCGGCGGCGGGACCGCTGCGAGGCTGGAAGTTTGCCGCGCGATCTGATTTATTCGCACCAGCGGGGCCGGGGAACAAGGAAGATGAAGTCGCTGAGGATCCTGGATCGGCGCCCGGCCCGTGTGAGGGCGGTCGCCTGGCTGGCCGGAGCGGGACTGCGACCGACGCGGCAGCGGCTGGCGCTGGCCGAGCTTCTCGTCGGCGACGGCCTGAACCGCCATGTCACCGCCGAGAGCCTGCACGATGCGGCCCGCCGCAAGGATGCCCCGGTCTCTCTCGCCACGGTCTACAACACGCTGCGCGCCTTCTGCGAGGCCGGGCTGATGCACGAGGTGACCGTCGACGGCACCCGGTCCTACTTCGACACGCGCACCGACGATCACCCGCACTACTACTGGGAGGATGACGGCAGCCTGACCGACGCGCCGAACGATGCCGTCCGCCTGGCCGGCGCGCCGCTGATCCCCGAGGGCGCCGAACTCGACCGCATCGACGTCGTCATCCGCCTGCGCCGCACCCGCGTCAGGACGGACGTTCGCTAAACTCCCAGGTGGCTTGGCCCGCGGTATTTCGCCACCGATCCTCAGATCGCCGCTTTGGTCTTGTAGAGGACCATTCGGTAGCAATCGAGATTGCGGGACAGGAATTCGTAGGCCGCGCCCCAGAGGTAGAGCCGAAACTTGCGGTACTCGAACTCGCCGAACTCGCCGCGCAGGAAGTCGCTCGACCGCTCCAGGTTCTGCGCCCACTGGCGGAAGGTGAGAAAATAGCTCCAGCGATCACTGAAGAGCTCGACCAGTTCGAGCGGCACTTTCGCAAGCTTGTTCAGGAAGTCGTCGAGCACCAGGAAGGAGTGGTTGCCGGGATAGATGTGCCGCACCATGAAGGTCGACAGCTCGTACTTTTTGCGGGCGGCACTCCCATCAAGAAAGACGAGTCCTCCCGGCTTCAGGAGGTAATCGAACTTGCGCAACACCCGGGCGTAGTCGGGCAGATGCTCGATGACGCCCATGATGACGATGGCGTCGAACTTTTCCTTGGGCTCGTAGCTCAGGAAGTCGGCCAGGTGAATCCGGAAGCGTTCGGCGCGGGAGGCGAGCTTGTTGGTCAGGTAGGCCTGCGATTCAGTGGAAATCGTGATCCCGGTGAAGTCGGCGTCTGACCGCAACGCGAAATCGGCGAAGGCGCCCCAGCCCGGGCCGATCTCAAGCACGCGCTTGCCCGGCCCGAGTTCGCAGCTCTCGACGGCGTAGCGGAACTTTCGCTCCAGCGCTGTCGCCAAGGGCTCGTCGTCGCTCAGATAGACGCCTTGACTGTAGGCAGGATGGGCTTCGTCGAGAAAGCTCAGGAACAGGCGCTGGTCGGCATCGTAGTGCGACTTGATGGCCTGACTGTTGGTGTAGACCTGCCCGAACAGCAAGGGCTGGAGGAACCGCCAGGCGCTGACGCCGAGATGCCTGTCGTCGAACGCGGAGCGCAGGGCGAAGAGCTGCAGCAGATCACCGTCGAAATCGATGTCGCCGCGCATGTGGGCCTCAGCCAAATTGGCTTCGTCGAGGCTCTGCACTGCCTTGACCCCGCGTTCGTTGCGAATGACCGCGCGAAACACCGGGTCACCGTCCCCGATTGTGCGAAGCTGACCGTCCGGCATCTCGATCGAGAACGGCAGGGACCTGTCACCGAGACGGGACGTCAGCGAATCCAATGCCTTGCCAGCCATGGTGTTCGACACACTGGTTCTCCGAATTGCCTCTCTGCCCGAAACGGATTCTAAGCATTTCGCGGATCGGCTTGACAAGAAGCTATCGAGGCCCCGCAAAGCGTACCGGAAATCGCCGGGCGCCGGCGCTTGCGGTCATCGTCGGCTGCGGAGACGGTTGGACCATTCCTTGAAGACAGCGGCCCGGGAGTCTTGCGGCCCCCGTGCGACAACCCCGGGTCAGTCGTCGAGCTTCTCGTCCGGCTCCACGCCCCAGATGTCGCCGCGCGGCAGCCATCCCTGGACGCCGCCCGCATCGATCTCGCACCAGGTGTCGGTGCAGGCCCTGAGCCGGCCGATCACCCCGGGATCCGCCATCGCCCGCACCACGGCGGTGTCGGTCGGGCCGGCCCGCAGCGCCACCGGCGCGTCGCCCTGCACCAGCGCGGTGCGCACCCCCGACAGCAGCGCGTGATGCACCCAGCCGCCGACGCCGTCGGCGTCGCGCACGCGCCGCCACTGACCGTATTCGGCGGTGATCTCGAGCGGCAGGCCGGGCCGCACGAACTCCCAGTCGACCCGCTGGTCGAGGCTCGGACCGCGCCGGGCGTTAGCGCTCTCGGCCCGCATCGAGACGAAGCGCGGCAGCGGCAGGTTGGTAACCGGGCCGCGCGCCGGCTCGGCACCGGCCGCGGCCGTCGGAAGCGGCGCCGCCAGAGCCAGCAGCGTTGCCGCGACCCGCGCGAGGCGGAACTCCGGGAAGGAGGTTTCTCATTGGTTCTGCTCGCGCCGGTCGCCGGGAAGTATCTGGATTTCTCCACCCTTCCCATGCATTATCGGCTGACCATAACCAAAAACGATGGGGCGAGATACAGGAAATCGCGATGCCGGGTGCCCGAACGCGCGTCTTCGTGACGCGGCGACTGCCGCTCCCGGTTGAGGCCCGGATGCAGGAGCTCTTCGACGTCACTCTGAACGAGGACGACCGCCCGCTCACCCCCGAGGCGCTGGCCAGGGCGATGAGCGAGGCCGACGTGCTGGTGCCGACGATCACCGACCGGATCGACGCCGCGCTGCTGTCGCAGGCCGGACCGCAGCTGCGGCTGATCGCCAACTACGGGGCGGGCTTCGACCACATCGACGTGGAGGCCGCGTTGGAGCGCGGCATCATGGTGACCAACACGCCGGGCGTGCTCGCCGAGGACACCGCCGACATGGCGATGGCGATGATCCTCGCGGTGCCACGGCGGCTTCCCGAAGGCGCCCTGATGATGCAGCGCGGCGACTGGGAAGGCTGGAGTCCGACGGCGCTGATGGGCCATCGCATCGCCGGCAAGAGCCTCGGCATCCTCGGGCTCGGCCGGATCGGGCGCGCCGTCGCGCGGCGGGCCCGCGCTTTCGGTCTCGTCATCCACTACCACAACCGCCGCCGGCTGCATGCCGACGTCGAGGCGGAGCTCGGCGCCACCTGGTGGGAGAGCCTCGACCAGATGCTGGCGCGCATCGACATCCTCTCGGTCAACGTGCCGCACACCCCGTCGACCTTCCATATCCTGAACGCCCGCCGGCTGAAGCTGATGAAGCCCTCCGCCTACATCGTCAATACCGCCCGGGGCGAGGTGATCGACGAGAACGCGCTGACCCGGCAGCTGCGCGCGGGCGAGCTCGGCGGCGCCGGGCTCGACGTCTACGAGCGCGGCCACGCCATCAACCCGCGGCTCCGTGATTTGCCCAACGTGCTGCTGCTGCCCCATATGGGTTCGGCAACGGTGGAGGGCCGGCTCGAGATGGGAGAGAAGGTGATCATCAACATCCAGACCTTCGTCGACGGCCACAGGCCGCCGGACCAGGTCGTCCCGGCGATGTTGTAGGCCGATGGCCGTCAACATCTACGCCCCGACCGCGCAGGACACGCTCAGCCTGCCCGAGCTCGACCTCTATCACCGGATCATGGACTACCGCGCGAGCGTCGGGCTCGCCCCTGTGCCGTTGTCGAAGGCGTTGACGACGACCGCCGGACGGCACGTCGTTGATGCCCGCGAGAACATCTGGGGGGCGGGCCTGACGCTGCCGCCGGGAACCAACCTGCACAGCTGGAGCGATGCGCCCTATTACGAGGACGGCCGCGCGCCCCAGGCGATGTGGGAAGCGCCGCAGCGCCTCGGCACCGGCTATCCCTCCTCGGGCTACGAGATCGCCGCGGCGGGCCAGTCCAACGCTGCGGCGGCGCTCGAAGGCTGGAAAGGCTCGCCGGGACACAACGCCCTCCTGACCGAGACCGGCACGTGGTCGTCCCCCGGCTTTGCCGCCATCGGCGTCGGGCTCGAGACCGCGGCGGGTGCCGGTCCTTACAACGGTCACGTCTACTTCGTCTGGTTCGGCGAGGTCGCCGATCCGACCGGGCCGCCCGACATCCTGGGGACGCGCTTTGCCGACGCCGCCGTCGGCACCGCCTTCGCCGACCGCATGTTCGGGGGGGCGGGCGCGGATATTCTGCAAGGCGCCGGTGGCGCGGACCTGATCAGCGGCGGTGCCGGAGCGGACCGCATCTACGGCGGCGTAGGCGCCGACATGCTCACCGGAAACACTGGCAACGATCAGCTTCTCGGCGGCCCGGGCAATGACCGCCTCAGCGGCGATGCGGGCGCGGACCTGCTCGCGGGCGCTGCAGGCAATGACGTTCTCCTGGGCCGATCCGGCGCCGACCGCCTCAGCGGCGGGATCGGCAACGATCTGCTGATCGGCGGTCCCGGTCCCGACCAACTCGTCGGGAACCTGGGGGCCGATCTCCTCTTGGGTAGCGCCGGCAACGACATTCTCTCGGGCGGAGCCGGCGCCGACCGGCTCAGCGGCGGATCGGGAAACGACCTGCTGGTCGCCGGGCCCGGCCCGGATCGGCTTGCGGGAAACTCCGGAGCGGACCGCCTCGAGGGCGGTTTGGCGCATGACGTGCTGATCGGCGGACCGGGCGCCGACGTTTTCGCATTCACGTCTTCGGCCAGCGCTGGATCGGGAGCTGCTGCCGACGTCATCCTTGATTTCGCCAAAGGGGTCGATCACATCGACCTCTCTGCCATCGACGCCGATCCTACAACGCCCGGGAACCAGGCCTTCGGCTTCTTCGGGGGCGGCGCGCTGCCCGGTGAGCCCGGTTCGCTGACGGCTGCGGCCGGCGTCGTCTCGGGCGATCTCGACGGCGACGGCGCGAGCGGACTTTCAGATCGCCTTATCCGGCGGCATCGTGCTCGGGCCGGGCGACTTCCTGCTCTGAGGCCGAAGGGCGCGAGGTCGAGCGCCGTTTAGGAAAATTGAACGCTTCCGTTGGGCGATCGCCGGGACCGTGCTACGCTCTCATTGCGTGCAGGGGGGTCTGGTATGCGGCGGGTGTTGTGGTTGTGCGTGATCGTGTTCGTGTTCCTGCTGCCGCAGACGCGCCCCACCCGGGCGGACGACCTGGTCTTCGGATCGTTTGACGCCGGTCCGCTGACTTCGTCGGAAAAACGCCTGCTCCAGACCGCTCTCGCGGCGACCGGCGACTATCGCGGGCCGCTCGACGGCGCGTGGGGACCGCTCAGCCGGACCGCGATCGAGGCGTACGCCGAGCGGGAGTTCGGCGGCCCGGCGCTGAACGCCCACGCGGCGGCGCTGATTCTCGGCTTCGTCGACGAGGTCGGCCGCGACGGCTGGGACTTTCGCTATCTGCCAGAGCTCGGCGTCTCGCTGGCGCTGCCGCTTCGCAAGCTCGGCCCGCCCGAAGCGGAGGAAGGCGGCCAGCGGCGCTGGGCCAGCGACGGGACGCTGACCGTGCTGACCCACCGGTTCGGCACCGCCGCCGAGGTGCGGGCCTGGCACGCGGCCTCGCGCCACGCCAACGCCGACCCCGACAGGCTCTATGCCGTGACCCGGCCCGATCTTCTGGCGACCGGCGGCGTTTTGCGCGACGGCCGGCCGTTCTACACCCGGTCCGAGCGCACCGGCACCGAGTGGGCGACCGTCTTTCTCGCCGCCGACAGTGAGGCGAGAGGGGAGATGAACCTCATCGCCAGCAGCATCCGCCGCGGCCCGCCGCAGCCCTGGGACCTGCCCGAGGGCGGGCTCCTGAGCGCGCTGGTCTCCCGGACCTCGGCGCTCCTCGAGAACGGCGGCGCGGGCGAGGCCGCGATCCCGACCGCTGCGCCGGCGCCGCGCACCACCGCGCTGCCCACGACGGCCGAGGGGATCAGCAGCACCGGCACCGGCTTCTACCTCGCGGCGCGGACCGTAGTGACAGCGCAGCACGTCGTGGCCGGTTGCACCCGGGTGACGCTCGCCGACGGCCGCGAGCTCGGCCTCGTCGCGGCGGACCCCGAGCTCGACGTCGCGATCCTCGCGGCCCCCGGGCCGTCCCGCACCTGGCTGAGCCTCGCGCCCGCGGGCCTGAGGCTCGGGCAGCGGGTGCACGCGGCGGGCTTTCCCTACTACAGCATCGCCGGGACCTCGCTCAACCTGACCAGCGGCAACGTCAGCGCGCTGGCCGGGGTCGACGACGACCGCCGCTTCTTCACCTTCTCCGCGCCAGTGCAGCCCGGCAACAGCGGTGGGCCGCTGATCGACGCGCGCGGCGACGTCATCGGCCTCGTGGTGGCGCGGCTCTCGGAGGACTACATCGAGGAGACGACCGGCAGCCTGCCGCAGAACGTCAACTACGCACTGGGCGAGGACGAGCTCGAGGCATTCCTCAGCAGCAACGGCATCGGCGCCGCAACCGGCGGCCTCGGCGCCTTCGACATGGACGACGGCGCGCCCGACGGCTTCGACGCTGCAGTGGTGCCGATCGTCTGCCACTGAAGCGGCAGGCTTGCGGCCCCGTCGGCGCTCGCGCGCCCTCCTGAAGGGATCAATGCGCCGCGTGGTTCGCGACGGCGGCGCCGAAGGCCTGGAAGAGCGGGCGCGACACCGGGTCGTTGGCGGCGTTCCATTCCGGGTGCCATTGCACCGCCATGGCGAAGCCGGGCGCTGCCTCGACCACGATGGCCTCGGGCGTTGCGTCGGGGGCGTAGCCCTCGATCACGATGCGGCCGCCCTTGTCGAGGATGCCCTGGCCGTGCAGCGAGTTCACCAGGACCTCGCGCGCGCCGAGCATGCGGTGGAATGCCCCGCCATCGGTGAGGCTGACGATGTGGCGGTGCTCGAACTTTTCCTCCAGCGTGCCGTCGGGCGGCATGCGGTGGTTCATCCGGCCGGGAATCTCGCGGATCTCCGGATGCAGGGTGCCGCCGAAGGCGACGTTGAACTCCTGAAAGCCGCGGCAGATGCCGAAGACCGGCACCCCGCGCGCCACGCACTCGCGGATCAGCGGCAGCGCCACCGAGTCGCGGTCGAGATCGAAGGTTCCGTGCTTCTCGGTCGGCTCGTGGCCGTAGAGCGTCGGATGGACGTTCGGCCGGCCGCCGGTCAGCACGAAGCCGTCGCAAGCCTCGACCAGCTCGCCCACCGAGCCGACCAAGGGCAGAGCCGGCACGATCAGCGGGATTGCCCCGGTCAGCTCCGCCACCGCCGAGATATTCGAGAGCCCGACCGCCTGTACCGGATACTCGTTGTTCAGAAGGTGGGCGTTCGCGATGATGCCGATTACGGGCTTGGCCATGTTCCGGTCAGTCGACTGATGATGCTGTGCAGCAAAAGATAGGATGCGCGCGGGCCTCCGTCGAGGCCCGTCTTGCCGAAGAGGTCAACTGCCGGCCGCCACTGGCCGGAGCGCCGACACCGCGTGGGCCGACATCGTCACCAAAGCGCCGCTGCGGCTGAACCGGTAGAGAACCTGCGGGTATCCGGGCAGCGTGAGGTAGACCGCGTCACCGTCCTCGAGCGCCAGGGTCCGGTGCAGCGGCGGCGCCGCCATCATCGTCACCTGCCGAGGCGAGAAGCTCGCGCTGACCTCGATGCGGCCGCTCGCCAGCGGCTCGCAGGCGGCCTGCATCTCGAGCGGGCCCTCGTGCAGGCTCGCCGCAGCAAGCCCGCGGGTGATCGCCTCGTCTGCCCGAACCGGCGTCGAACCGAAGGCGAGAGCGAGCGAGACGACAGCGAGACGCAGCATGACGATACCCTCCGGGACCACTACGGTCGCGCGCCGGGCAACCCGGCGGCTTGCACTGGTTGTGCCTTTCGGCTGTAACGACCGCGCGCCAGCGCGCCATGCGCGTTGTATCGAGCGGCGCAGGCCGGGCGGCGGGAACGCTCGGGGCGCTCGCGCGTCAACCCGAAGCGCGGGTCACGCGGTCGCTGCAATCGATCTTGCGCGGCGAGCGGGCGCGTGACAGCGTCCCGGCGATTGGGGCTCGAGGGGTTAGTCAGTCATGCGCGCCGATGCCGAGGCCCAGACGATCCGGCTCGCCGACTACCGCCCGCCCGCGTTCCTCGCCGACACGGTCGAGCTTACCTTCGCACTCGCACCGTCGGCGACGCGCGTGCGGGCACGCGTCGCGTTTCGCCGCAACCCGGCGCGCGAGGCCGACGGCCCGCTCGACCTGCGCCTCGACGGCCGACTGCTGACGCTGGTCTCCGCCACGATCGACGGCGAGGCCGTGCCGCAGAACGCGCTCTCGGTCGACGACGAGGGCCTCACCGTCGCCGCCGAGCACGTGCCGGAAAGCTTCGTCTGGGAGGCCGAGACCGAGATCGCGCCGCAGGCGAACACCGCCCTCGAAGGGCTCTACATGTCTCGCGGCATGTACTGCACCCAGTGCGAGGCGCAGGGCTTTCGCAAGATCACCTTCTATCCCGACCGCCCCGACGTGATGGCGACCTTCCGGGTCCGCGTCGAGGGCGACGCGCCGGTGCTGTTGTCGAATGGCAACCTGGTCGGCTCCGGGCCGGGCTGGGCCGAGTGGGAGGATCCGCACCCCAAGCCGTCCTATCTGTTCGCGCTGGTCGCGGGCGCGCTGGTCGCCCACGAGGACCGCTTCACGACGCGATCGGGCCGCGACGTGCTGCTGCAGATCTGGGTCCGTCCGGGCGACGAGGCGCGCTGCGCCTACGCGATGGACGCGCTGAAGCGGGCGATGGCCTGGGACGAGGCGGTCTACGGCCGCGAGTACGACCTCGACCGCTTCATGATCGTCGCGGTCGACGACTTCAACATGGGCGCGATGGAGAACAAGGGGCTCAACGTCTTCAACTCCAAGTACGTGCTGGCGAGCCCCGAGACGGCGACCGACGGCGACTACAAAGGCATCGAGGCGGTGATCGCCCACGAATACTTCCACAACTGGACCGGCAACCGGATCACCTGCCGCGACTGGTTCCAGCTCTGCCTGAAGGAGGGCCTGACGGTCTTCCGCGACCAGCAGTTCTCCGGCGACCAGCGCTCGGCGGGGGTCAAGCGCATCGAGGACGTGATGCGGCTGCGCGGCGCGCAGTTCCGCGAGGATGCGGGACCGCTGGCCCACCCGGTCAGGCCGGAGGAATACATCGAGATCAACAACTTCTACACGGCGACCGTCTACGAGAAGGGCGCCGAGCTGATCGGCATGCTGCGCCGCCTCGTCGGACCGGAGACCTACGCCCGGGCGCTCGATCTCTACTTCGAGCGGCATGACGGGCAGGCTTGCACCGTCGAGGACTGGATCAGGGTCTTCGAGGACGCCTCCGGCCGCGATCTCTCGCAGTTCAAGCTCTGGTACTCGCAGGCGGGCACGCCGCGGCTCAAGGTCACCGAGCGCTGGAACGACGGCCGGTACACGCTCGATTTCACCCAGCGGACCCCGCCGACGCCGGGCCAGCCCGACAAGGCGCCGCTGGTGCTGCCGATCGCCTTCGGGCTGCTCGATCCCGACGGCGAGGTGGTGGCGGAGGGCGTCCTGGAGATGACCGAAGCCGAGCAGAGCTTCAGCTGGGACCTGGCGGAGCGGCCGGTGCCGTCGCTGCTTCGGGATTTCTCCGCGCCGGTCATCCTCGAGCGGGAGACCGGGGCCGCCGAGCGGGCCTTCCTGGTCGCCCACGATGCGGACCCGTTCAACAAGTGGGAGGCGGGCCGGGCCACGGCTCTCGAGCTGTTGTCCCGCCTTGCCGAAGACCCCGACGCGGCGATCGATCCCGGCTATCTCGACGCGCTCGCCGCGGTCGCCGACGACACGACCCTCGATCCCGCGTTCACCGCCCTGGCGCTCGGCCTGCCTTCCGAGGACGAGGTCATCGCGCACGTTGCCTCGCAGGGCCTCGTGCCCTACCCGCTGGCGATCTGGGAAGCGCGGCGGAAGCTGGAGGCAGCGGTTGCCGGGTCGCTCGGCGACCGGCTCGGGCGTCTCTACGCCCAGCACGCGGTGCCCGGCCCCTACAGCCCGGATGCGGCCGCCGCCGGCCACCGGGCGCTGCGCGGCCGGGCGCTGGCGCTCCTCACCGCGCTCGATCCGGAGGCGCGGCAGGCCCGTGCCCAGTTCGACTCCGCGGGGAACATGACCGAGCGGATGACCGCGCTCGGCCTCCTCGTCGCCGCCGGCAAGGCCGAGGCGCCGCTCGCCGCGTTCCACGAGCAGTGGAACGGCGACGGGCTGGTGATCGATAAGTGGTTCGCCGTCCAGGCGGCACTGACGCCGCCCGACGCGGCGGTGGCGACCGTCGAGCGGCTGACCCGCCATCCCGACTTCGACTGGAAGAACCCCAACCGCCTGCGGTCGCTGGTCGGAGCGTTCGCCTCCGGAAACCCGGCGGGGTTCCATCAGCCGGACGGCGCGGGCTACCGCTTCGTCGTCGATTGGCTGATCCGACTCGATCCGGTCAATCCGCAGACCACGGCCCGGCTGACGGCGACGCTCGGGAGCTGGCGGATGTTCGACGCCGGCCGGCAGGCGCTGATGCGGAGCGAGCTCGAGCGCCTCGCCGCCTTGCCGGGACTGTCGCGAGATACCGGCGAGATCGTCGGCCGCTTGTTGCGTAAGAACGCGGACTGAACGCCGTCCGCTTGTCACGACCAAGTCAAGATGTCACGATAGGGCTGCACCATGCGCGAGGTCATCGACCAGTTGATCGAGGAACGGGCGCCTTGGCTGCGTCGCCGGGGCCCGCTCGTGACGTGCCTGCGGCCCCTGCTTCACGCGCTGCTGAAGTACGAGCGGACGATCAAGATCGGTGAGGTGCTGGAGCCGCTGCCGGGACCGACCGTGCTGAAGTCGCTCTACGATCTGATCGCGCACCACGTGGAGATCAGCGGGCTCGACAACATTCCGCGCCACGGCCCGGCGATGGTGGTCTGCAACCATCCCACCGGCATTGCGGACGGCGTCGTGCTGTTCGGGGCGCTGTCGCAGGTTCGCCCCGACCTCTTCATCTTCGCCAATGCCGACGCGCTGCGGGTGCTGCCCCAGCTCGAAGCGGTGATCGCGCCCGTCGAATGGCGTCCGGAAAAGCGCACCCACAAGCAGAACCGCGAGACGATGGACTATGCCCGCCGCGCCTTCGAGGCCGGCCGCATGGCGGTGCTCTTCCCCTCCGGGCGCCTGGCCAAGCGCCGCTGGTGGTGGCTGAACGAGCGGCCATGGATGGCCTCGGGCGCGATGATCGCGCGCAAGTTCAACCTGCCGGTCGTGCCGCTGCACATCACTGCCCGCAACTCGGCGCTCTTCTACCTCTTCGACCGCATCCACCCGACGCTGCGCGACATCACCCTGTTCCACGAAGTGCTGAACAAGCCCCGCCAGCGCTACCGGCTGAACATCGGCGCGCCGATCGATCCCGACCACCTGCCGGCCAGCTCGGCCGAGGCGATCGAGGTCCTGCGCGCCCGGACGCTGGAGCTCGGCGGGCTGAAGCCGCAGACCGTGCTGACCGCCCCGGTCTACGGCGGCCGCCTCAAGCCCGCGCGCCTGCCGGTCTGACGGGCGCCGGGCGGCCCGGTCTTGCCGCTAAGGCTCGCGGCCGCTAAGACGGCAGCCGGATTTCACCCTTGGACACTGTCATGGCCGAGCTTGCCTACCGCGAACCGGAACCCAGGACCATTGCCGGCGCCACCGGCGACTGGGAGATGGTGATCGGCCTCGAGGTGCATGCGCAGGTCAGCTCCAACGCCAAGCTCTTCTCAGGCGCCTCGACCGCGTTCGGCGCGGCGCCGAACAGCAACGTCAGCCTGGTCGATGCGGCGATGCCGGGGATGCTG
Source organism: uncultured Alphaproteobacteria bacterium (assembly GCA_963819995.1). Classification (GTDB taxonomy): domain Bacteria; phylum Pseudomonadota; class Alphaproteobacteria; order Rhodobacterales; family Rhodobacteraceae; genus Amaricoccus. The sequence goes on from CAWFYR010000007.1 coordinate 164,880, forward strand.
CCGGTGATCAACGGCTTCTGCGTCGAGCAGGCGGTGCGCACCGGGCTCGGGCTCAAGGCGCGGATCAACCTGGTCTCGCGCTTCGACCGCAAGAACTACTTCTACCCCGACCTGCCGCAGGGCTACCAGATCAGCCAGCTCTACCAGCCGGTCGTCGGCGAAGGCGAGGTGCTGGTCGACCTCGGTCCCGGGGTGGCGCGCCGGGTGCGCGTCGAGCGCATCCATCTCGAGCAGGACGCCGGCAAGTCGGTGCACGACCTCGACCCGGATCTCTCCTATGTCGATCTCAACCGCACCGGGGTCGCGCTGATGGAGATCGTCTCGCGTCCCGATATCCGCGGACCGGAGGAGGCGGCCGAGTACGTGCGCAAGCTGCGGCAGATCCTGCGCTACCTCGGCACCTGCGACGGCAACATGCAGGAGGGCAGCCTGCGCGCCGACGTCAACGTCTCGGTGCGCCGCGCCGGCTCCGACGCGCTCGGGACCCGCTGCGAGATCAAGAACATGAACTCGATGCGCTTCATCACCCAGGCCATCGAGTTCGAGGCACGCCGCCAGATCGCCATCCTCGAGGACGGCGGCAGGATCGAGCAGGAGACCCGGCTCTACGATCCCGGCAAGGGCGAGACCCGCTCGATGCGGTCCAAGGAAGAGGCGCACGACTACCGCTATTTCCCCGACCCCGACCTGCTGCCGCTGGAGCTCGACCAGGCCTGGATCGACGGCATCGAGGCCGGCCTGCCCGAGCTGCCCGATGCGAAGAAGGCGCGTTTCGTCACCGAGTACGGCATGACCGAGTACGATGCCGGGGTCTTGACCGCCGAGGTGGCCAGCGCCACCTACTTCGAGGCCGTGGCCCGCGGCCGCGACGGCAAGCAGGCCGCGAACTGGGTCATCAACGAGCTCTTCGGCAGGTTGAACAAGCAGGGCCGTGCCGTCGAGGACAGTCCGGTTTCGCCCGATCAGCTCGGCGGTCTGATCGATCTGGTCGGGTCGGGCGAGATTTCCGGCAAGATTGCCAAGGACGTGTTCGAGATTCTCTGGACCGAAGGCGGCGATCCGGCCACAATCGTCGCCGATCGTGGCCTGCGCCAGGTCACGGACACCGGCGTCCATCGAAGACGCGGTGGCCGCGGTCCTGGCGGCGAACCCGGACAAGGCGGCGCAGGCGGTCGAAAAGCCGTCGCTCGCCGGCTGGTTCGTGGGCCAGGTGATGAAGGCGACCGGCGGCAAGGCCAATCCGCAGGCGGTGAATGCAATGGTGCGGGCGAAACTCGGCATCGAGTAGCGTCCGGGTTTTGGGGGAGAGAGAATGACCCACTACGATTACAAGGTCGTGCCTGCACCGAAAAGAGCGAAGCGCGTCAAGGGCGTGCGCGGCCCCGAGGAGCTCTTCGCGCTGACCCTGACCGAGGCGATCAACGAGGTCGCGCGTCAGGGCTGGGAATACGTCCGGGCCGAGCATCTTCCCGCCGAGGGACCCAAGGGCTGGTTCCGCAACGCGGCTTCGGGCGAACAGACCGTGCTGGTCTTCCGCCGCGCCCGCGAGCAGATGGGCCCTCGGCTCGCCGCCGTTCGAACCGACCCGGGCGAGGGCGATCCGGTCGTGCCCGCGGTCGTTCCCGTGCCCTCGGCGGAGCGGTCGGTCGTCGACCGGTTGCAGAAAACGCTCCGGCACCGCGAGCCGCCTATCCGGCGGGAGCCACGCGACGAAGGCGAGCCGACCGCGGCGACGCCGCTTCGGCCGACGCCGCGGCTCGGTCCGGCCGACAACACCTGAGTTCAGCCGGCGGTCCCGTCGAGGTCCAGCGCCAGCGCATGGACCTCGCCGGCAAGCTCCGCGTCGAGCGCCTTGTGGACCGCGCGGCTGCGCGCCACCCGACTCATGCCGTTGAGACTCGCTGCCCGCATCACCACCCTGAAGTGGGTGCCGCCACCTTCGCGCCAGCCGCCATGGCCGCGGTGCTGGTCGCTTTCGTCGACCACCTCCAGACGCTCGGGCTGGAACGCCTCGGCCAGCTTGGCCCGCAGCGTCTCGGCCATCGGATGGGCGGTTTCGGTCATTTCGGTCTCCATTCCCGGTCGGGCCTTGGCCCGCCTCGACAAAAGTCTAAACTCAAGCGCCCGAGTCGCTTAGTAGCCCAAGGAACGGCCTGTCCATGAGTCGCCGCCCCCCCTTCGATTTCGACATTTCGGTCACCGCCGACAAGAAGCGGCGTGCGCGGGGGCGAGGTTTCTCCGGCGCCGTCGAAACCTCCGCCCGACCCTGCGAACGACCCGGCTGCACCAACGTCGGCAAGTTCCGCGCGCCGAAGTCGCCGGACAATCTCGACGATTTCCACTGGTTCTGCCTCGACCACATTCGCGAGTACAACCTCAAGTGGAACTTCTTCGAGTCCTACTCCGACGATGACCTGGAGCGGCACTTTGCCGCCGACCGGGTCTGGGGCCGTCCGACGCGCCCGTTCGGCGAGGCGGCACACCGGGGCAGCACGCAGCCACATGCCGAAGGGCGGGCCTGGCAGCGCTTCGGCTTCGACGACCCGATGGAGCTGCTCGGCGACAAGGCGACGCTCAATCCCGGCGCCGAGCGCAACGGCATCCGGTCGCAGCGACGGCTGCCTCATACCGAAAGGCGCGCGCTGGAGATCCTCGACGCCCAGGACAGCCAGTCCAAGGCCGAGATTCGCCGGCAGTACAAGGCGCTGGTCAAGGATCTCCACCCGGACATGAACGGCGGCCGCCGCGATGACGAGGCGCGGCTCGCGGAAGTGGTCTGGGCCTGGGAACAGATCAAGGCGAGCCGCAGCTTTCGCGACTGACCTCGCCCGGCGTCAGATGTCGCCCTCGATGGCGTCCTGCCCGAACGGCGGTATCGCGTCGTCGGCGGGAGCCGGAGCCGACTGGCTGCAGGCGCCGACCAGGACGAGCAGGGTCAGGGCGAGGATGGCGCCGATCGCGCGTCGCATGGATGACCTCCTTCAGGGCTTCGGAACAGGGTCATGCCGGTTGCGCCGCTGTCAAGCCCGGGGAACAGCGGAGGGGGTCTGCGCCTTGCATCTGGACGGCATTTGCGACACATGTCGCGCGAGACGGACGGCGGATCGGCCGATCCGGAGGGGATGAAGATGGCGGACGGCGGAATGGAAATGACGGCGGAACCGACGGTGGACATGAGCGTGCGCGATCTCTTCGGGATCGACAGCAACCTGACCATCAAGGGCTTCGCGGAACCGACCGACCGGGTGCCGGACATCGACCCGACCTACCGATTCGACCGGGACACCACGCTCGCCATCCTCGCCGGGTTCGCCCACAACCGTCGGGTGATGATCCAGGGCTATCACGGCACCGGCAAGTCGACGCACATCGAGCAGGTGGCGGCGCGGCTGAACTGGCCGTGCGTCCGGGTCAACCTCGACAGCCACATCAGCCGCATCGACCTGATCGGCAAGGACGCGATCAAGATCCGCGACGGCCTGCAGGTGACCGAGTTCCAGGAGGGCATCCTGCCGTGGTGCCTGCGCAATCCGGTGGCGATCTGCTTCGACGAGTACGATGCCGGCCGTCCGGACGTGATGTTCGTGATCCAGCGTGTGCTCGAGGTCGACGGCAAGCTGACGCTCTTGGACCAGAACAAGGTGATCCGGCCGCATCCTTACTTCCGGCTGTTCTCGACCGCGAACACCGTGGGTCTCGGCGACACGACGGGCCTCTATCACGGTACCCAGCAGATCAACCAGGGCCAGATGGACCGCTGGTCGATCGTGGTCACGCTGAACTACCTCGCGCACGACGCCGAGCAGAACATCGTCCTGGCGAAATATCCCAGCTACGACACGCCCGAGGGCCGCAAGACGGTGAGCCGAATGGTGACTGTCGCCGACCTGACGCGGGCGGCGTTCATGAACGGCGATCTCTCGACGGTGATGTCGCCGCGGACCGTGCTCGCCTGGGCGGAGAACGCCCGCATCTTCGGCGACGTCGGCTTCGCCTTCCGCTTGACGTTCCTCAACAAGTGCGACGAGCTCGAGCGCCAGACCGTCGCCGAGTTCTACCAGCGCTGCTTCGACAAGGAACTGCCCGAGAGCGCCGTCAGCGTCAGCCTGGGCTGACGGCGCCCCCGGGCGTGGGCTCAGGCGGCGGCGCGCTCGGCGTTGCCGGCGCGGGCCGCCATCGTGGCGCGGGTCCACCAGTCGAGATCGTCGAGCATCGCCTTGGCGCTTGGCATGATGTGGTCCTCGATCCCCGAGATCGGACCGTTTTCGCCCATCGGGTGCACCTTCAAGAGGTCGGCGCCCATGATGTGCACGCCCGAGCGAACCGGGACCATCTGAAGCTCGATCGCGATGCTGCGCAGGTGCTCGGCCGCGCGCGCCCCGCCGGTCGAGCCATAGGCCATGACCGCGGCGGGCTTGTGGATCCATTCCTTGTAGGCCTGGTCGAGGGCGTTCTTCAGCGACCCCGGGATCGAACGGTTGTATTCCGCCGTCACGAAGATGAAGCCATCGAAGGTGGCGAGCTTTTTCTGCCACGCGATAGCGTGCGGGTCCGCGCTCGGCGCCCACAGGTTCGAGGCGCGCTCGTTGAAGAACGGCAGGTCGAAGTCGCGGACGTCGACCAGTTCGACGTCCCAATCCGAGCGTTGCTTGGCAAGCTCGAAAATCCACTCCGCCGGCTTGTCGGCGAATCGGGTATCGCGGGTCGAGCCGATGATGACGGCAATGCGGGGTTTGGTGGCCATGTTGGTATCCTCTTGAAACTGGTATCGCGTCGATACCATGTGACCTATCGTTCCCAGTGCCGATGACAAGGAGGCACCCAGATGTGTCCAGGTGAGCCGCGGGATACCGCGCAATGCGAGCAGATCAGCGCGCTGCTTTCGCGCGTGGGTGACAAGTGGACGGTCCTCGTCGTCCGCGTTCTCGGTAACGGTCCGATGCGGTTCAACGCCCTGCGCCGCGAGATCGGCGACATCTCGCAAAAGATGCTCGCGACCACCGTGCGCAACCTCGAGCGGGACGGTTTCGTCACCCGCACGGTCACGCCGGTGAACCCGCCCCAAGTTGAATATGCGCTGACCGACCTGGGAAGCGACCTGCTGAGACCGGTCCAGGCGCTGGCGGAATGGACGGTTGCCAATGCCGACCGCATCGAGGCTGCACGGCGGGCCTATGCCGAGCGGACCGGCGCCGCGACGCCCTTGCGTGCGGCCGTCGAGCGTGTTTTCTCCGGCAGATGACCAAGCCTGTCGACAATCCGGCCGACCCGTTCAAGAAGGCGCTTGCCGAGGCGACGCGCGCCATGGCGGGCGAAGCCGAACTGACCGTCGCCTTTTCGGTCGATCCGCCCGGCTGCTCGGCCGGCGCCGTCCGGCTGCCGCAGGTGACGCGGCGGCTGACGCGCGACGAGGTGATGCTGGCGCGCGGCACGGCGGACGCCTATGCGCTGCGCCTGCGCTATCACGACGACGCCACGCATCGCCGGTACGTCCCCGAAGGCGACACGGCCGTGGCGCTCTTCGATGCGATGGAGACCGCCCGCTGCGAGGCGATGGGCGCCCGCGCCATGCCGGGCACCGCTGGCAACATCGATGCCAAGATCGCCGACGAGGCGCGCCGCTTCGGGTATGCCGAGGTGACCGATCCGGCGCAGGCGCCGCTCGCCCAGGCTGCGGGCTATCTGGTGCGTCACCTTGCCACGGGCCGGAGCCTGCCCAGGGGTGCCCAGAACGTCATGGAGCTCTGGCGCGGCTTTCTCAATTCGCACGCGGGCGGCACGCTGGAGGGGCTCGATGGCGTGCTCGACGACCAGCAGGCCTTCGCGCGCTTCGCCCGCCGGGTGATCCAGGACCTCGGCTACGGCGACCAGCTCGGCGAGGACCCGGACGCCGACGACCAGGAAGGCGAGGAAGAGGAGGCGGGCGACGCTGCCGAGGAACCGCAGGACGCCGGCGGCGACGCCGACGAGGACAGCGACCAGGAGTCGAGCTCCGAGGACGCCCCGTCCGACCAGCGGGCCGACCCGCAGGACATGCAGGCTGCGCTCGACGCCGGCGAGGATGCGGAGACCGCCGAACAGCTCGACGCCGAAGAAGGCGAGGCGCCCGAGCGCCGGCCGCCCCCGCCGCATTCCGATGCCGATCCAACCTACAAGGTCTTCATCACCCGGTTCGACGAGGAGATCGCCGCCGAGGACCTCGCCGACCCCGCCGAACTCGAGCGGCTGCGCGCCTATCTCGACCAGCAGCTCGAGCCGCTGAAGGGCGCCGTGGCGCGCCTTGCCAACCGGCTGCAGCGCCGGCTGCAGGCGCAGCAGAACCGCGCCTGGGACTTCGACCTCGAGGAAGGCACGCTCGACGCCGGCCGACTGGCGCGGGTGGTCGCAAACCCGATGACCCCGCTCAGCTTCAAGATGGAGCGCGACACCGAATTCCGCGACACCATCGTCACGCTGCTCCTCGACAACTCCGGCTCGATGCGCGGCCGCCCGATCTCGATCGCCGCGATCTCGGCCGACGTGCTGGCGCGGACGCTCGAGCGCTGCCAGGTCAAGGTGGAGATCCTCGGCTTCACCACCCGCGCCTGGAAAGGCGGGCAGAGCCGCGAAACCTGGCTCGCCCAGGGCCGCCCGGTGCTGCCGGGCCGGCTCAACGACCTGCGCCACATCGTCTACAAGTCCGCCGACGCCCCGTGGCGCCGGGCACGGCCCAATCTCGGGCTGATGATGAAGGAAGGGCTCCTCAAGGAGAACATCGACGGCGAGGCGCTGGAATGGGCGCACCGCCGGCTGATCGGCCGGCCGGAGGCCCGCCGCATCCTGATGGTGATCTCCGACGGCGCCCCTGTCGACGACTCGACCCTGTCGGTCAACCCGGCCAACTACCTCGAGAAGCACCTGCGCGACGTCATCGCGATGATCGAGCGGCGCCGGCTGGTCGAGCTGATCGCGATCGGCATCGGCCACGACGTCACCCGCTACTACGGTCGCGCGGTCACCATCACCGACGTCGAGCAACTGGCGGGTGCGATGACCGAGCAGCTTGCCGCCCTCTTCGACAACGACCCCGTGCGGCAAGCGCGCAGTGCGCGCGAGCGCGCCCGGGCCTGAGGCTGGGAACGCGACGCACCGGAGTGCGTTCAACCGCGGGAGATCGAGACATGCACCTGAACGTCACCGGAATTGGCGGCCTGATCCTGCTCGCGCTCGATATCTGGGCGCTGGTCTCGGTGCTGGGCTCGCGAGAGGGAACCGGGACCAAGGTCATCTGGACGCTCGTCATCCTCTTCCTGCCGCTGGTCGGGTTCATCGCCTGGCTGATCTTCGGACCGCGCGCCTCGCGGACCTAAAGGGATTCCCCGATGCGAATTTTCACCTGCCAGAATTGCGGGCAGCTTCTGCATTTCGAGAACACCGCCTGCATGCGCTGCGGGCTTCCCTTGGGCTTTCTGCCGAACGACCTCATCCTGTCAGCGCTGCAGGCGCAGGACACCGAGGTGATCGCGATGGCGGACGGCGGCAGCTGGCGGCTCTGCCACAACGCCGGGCAGGCGCTCTGCAACTGGCTGGTGCCGGCCGCGCACAACGAGACCTTCTGCCCGGCCTGCGAGCTCAACCACACCATCCCCGACCTCAGCCAGCCCGGCAACGTCGGGCGCTGGCAGGCGCTCGAGGCGGCAAAGCGGCGGCTGATCTATGCGCTCTTCCGGCTCGACCTGCCGATCAAGAGCCGGCAGGAGGACAAGCAGCACGGGCTCGCCTTCGACTTTCTCTCCGACGTCGGCTCCAAGCAGCCGGTGATGACCGGACATGACGACGGCCTGATCACCATCAACATCGCCGAGGCAGATTCCGCGGAGCGCGAGCGGCGGCGGGTCGAGCTCGGCGAGCCCTACCGGACGCTTCTGGGGCACCTGCGCCACGAGGTTGGACACTACTACTGGGACATCCTGGTTCGCGATGGCGGCAAGCTCGACGCCGCGCGCGCGGTCTTCGGAGACGACACCCTCGACTACCAGGAGGCGCTCGTCCGGCACTACCAGCAGGGCGCACCGGCGAACTGGCAGGAGAACTACGTCAGCTCCTACGCGACGATGCACCCCTGGGAGGACTTTGCCGAGACCTGGACCCACTACCTGCACATGGTCGACACCCTCGACACCGCGGCAAGCTTCGGTCTGGCCGTCGACCCCGGGGTCGGCGATCCGACGCTCAATACCGAGATCGCGTTCAATCCCTACCGGACGAACCACTTCGACCGTCTCGTCGAGGCTTGGCTGCCGCTGACCATCGCCGTCAACAGCCTCAACCGCAGCATGGGCCAGCCCGATCTCTACCCGTTCGCTCTCAGCCCGGTGACGATCGAGAAGCTGCGCTTCATCCACCACCTGGTGCGTGGCACGGCCTGACGCGTCAGCGGCTGCGCGCGGGTTCCCGCGCCAGCCAGAGGCATCCGGCCAACGCCGCGAGGACCAGCGCCACCGGGAGCGACATCACGAAGGCGCCGACCGGCTTCCAGGCAAAGGGGACGCCGCTTCTCACCAGGCTGTCCACCAGGTGGGCGTACTGCTCCGGCCAGCGTCCCGAGATCATGCCGCCGATCGTGCCCGGACGATAGGCATAGCCGCGGCCGATCGTGGCCTGCCAGTCGACGCCGGCACGCCAGAACGCCGCGCCGAGGAGCATCAGGCTGAGAATGGCGCGCATCGTCCCTGCCTCCCGCGTGGTCGAGCCGACCCCGCGCCTTTGAGCTTGATTGACCCGGGGCGGTAACCACCGTTAACACCAAAGCTTAAGAAACCCTCAAGGGACCGGCCCGATGCTGCAGGACTTCCACCGCCGGACCACGCCGGATACCAGCGCTGCGCGGCTCGCGGCGCTGCGCGCGGCGATGGACCGGGCCGGGGTGGACGCCTTCCTCGTGCCGCGGGCCGATGCCCACCAGGGCGAGAACGTGGCCCCGCGCGACGAGCGTCTGGCCTGGCTCACCGGCTTCACCGGATCGGCCGGCCTCGCCGTGGTCGCCCGCGACCGTGCGGCGATCTTCGTCGACGGGCGCTACCGCCTCCAGGTCCGCGGCCAGGTCGACACCGATCTGGTCGAGGTGCTGCGCGTCCCCGAGGACAAGCCAGCGGACTGGCTCGTCGACGCGCTGCCGCGCGGCGGCCGCGTCGGCTTCGATCCGTGGCTCCATACCGCCAAGGACGTCGCGACACTGGAAGAAGCGCTCGGCCCGCGGCAGATCGGCCTCGTGCCGGTGGCGAACCTCGTCGACGAGGTCTGGCCCGACCAGCCGGCGCCGCCGGCGCGTCCGATCGTCGCCTATCCGACGGAGCTTGCCGGACGGTCATCCTCCGACAAGCGCCAGGAGATCGCGACCGCCCTGCGGCAACGCGGGCTCGCCGCGTCCGTCCTGACCTTGCCCGACTCGATCGCGTGGCTCCTGAACATCCGCGGTTCGGACATCGCCAGGACGCCCGTCGCGCTCGCCTTCGCGATCCTCGATGCGGACGGGCGCGTGGCCCTCTTCACCGAGCCGACCAAGATCGACGAGGCGCTGCGCGCTCATCTCGGCCCCGACGTGAGCGTCCTGCAGCCCGACGACTTCGGTCCTCGCCTCGAAGCGCTGAGCGGCCGGGTCGGCGTCGACCAGGCGAGCGCACCGGCCTGGGTTTCCGACCGGCTCGCCGCTGCCGGCATCGAGACGGTCGCGGAGCGCGACCCCTGCATCCTGCCCAAGGCCACCAAGACCGCCGCCGAAATCGCCGGCGCGCGCGCCGCGCACCTCCGCGACGGCGCGGCGATGGTCGAATTTCTCGCCTGGCTCGACCAGACGGCGCCGGAGGACGGCCTGACCGAGATCGACGTGGTCGCCCGGCTCGAAGAGTTTCGCGCCGCGACGGGCTGCCTGCGCGACATCTCGTTCGAGACGATCTCGGGCGCCGGTCCGGACGGCGCGATCGTGCACTACCGCGTCACTGACGCGACGAACCGGCCGGTCCGTGCCGGCGAGCTGCTGCTCGTGGACAGCGGCGCGCAGTACGAGGACGGCACCACCGACATCACCCGCACCGTAGCGATCGGTCCGGTTCCCGCCGAGGCGGTCAGGCCGTTCACGCTGGTGCTCAAGGGCCTGATCGCGATGAGCCGCCTGCGCTGGCCGCAGGGTCTCGCCGGCCGGGACCTTGACGCGGTGGCGCGCGCCGCGCTCTGGCGCGCCGGCATGGACTACGACCACGGCACCGGGCACGGCATCGGCGCCTACCTCGGTGTCCACGAAGGGCCGCAGGGTCTGTCGCGCCGTAGCCTTGAGCCGCTGCTGCCCGGCATGATCCTGTCGATCGAGCCCGGATACTACCGCGAGGGCGCCTTCGGCATCCGCTGCGAGAACCTCGCCGTCGTAAGCCCCCCCGTTGTGCCGGAGGGCGGCGATCGCGAGATGCTGGGCTTCGAGACGCTCACGCTGGCGCCGTTCGACCGCAGGCTGATCGATCCCGCGCTGCTGGAGCCGGCCGAGCGCGCCTGGCTCGACGCCTATCATGCCCGCGTCGCGGACAGCATCGCGCCGCTGGTCGAGGCGGAGACCGCCCGCTGGCTGCGCACCGCCTGCCAGCCGCTCTGAACCGGGAACACACCTCTGGAGAGAACCATGCCTCTGTCCAACCTGACGATCGTCGCCGCCGATGGCACCTGGGTCGTCCGCGCCGGCGGTGCGGTGATCGCCGACAGCGACAATGCGCTGGAGCTCTTCGAAGGTGACGCCCCGTCGGTCGTCTTCTTTCCCCGGGAGGATCTCGGCATGGCCTTCCTCGAGCCGTCGGACAAGAGCGTGCACCAGGCCGGCCTCGGCCAGGCGAGCTTCTACGACGTCGTGACGAGAAGCGAGGTGATCCCCGCCGCCGCCTGGTCCTACGAGAGCCCCGAGCCCGGCGCCGAACGCCTTGCCGGCTTCGTCAGCTTCGACCCGCGCCGGGTGACGCTCGAAGAGGTCTGACGCGCGTCCGCGTCAGCTGTCGAGCAGAGCGCGGGCCGCGGCACGCGCTTCCTCGGTGATGACGTCGCCGGCCAGCATCCGGGCGATCTCCTCGACCCGGGCGTCGCTGCCGAGCCCGGCGATCTCGGTGCGGGTGGAGCCGCGCCCCGTGGTCTTGCCGACCTGCCAGTGATGCGCGCCGCGCGCCGCCACCTGCGGCGAATGGGTCACCACCAGCACCTGCGCCGCCTCGCCAAGCGCCTGCAGCCGCCGGCCCACGGCGTCAGCCGTCGCACCCCCGACGCCGCGGTCGATCTCGTCGAAGATCAGCGTCAGGCCGGGGCGCCTGTCGCTGAGGCAGACCTTGAGCGCCAGCAGGAACCGCGACAGTTCGCCGCCCGAAGCGATGCGGTCGATCGGTCCCGGAGGCGCGCCGGGGTTGGTCGAGACGGTAAATCGCACCCGGTCGACGCCCTCGGGGCCTGGCTCGGCGGGACCGACTTCGGTGACGAAGACCGCGCGCTCGAGCTTCAGCGGCTTCAGCTCCCGCACCATTCGGCCGTCGAGCCGCTTCGCCGCCGCGCGCCTTGCCTGCGAAAGCCGGTCGGCGGCCGTCTTGTACTCCGCCTCGGCCGTGTGCACCGCCGCCTCGAGCGGCGCGATCGACGCCACGCCGGCGTCGAGCGCTGCAAGCCGGCCGCGCAAGGCGGCGGCGAACTCGGGCAGCGCCTCCGGCGTCACCCGATGCTTGCGCGCGAGCCCTCGCAGCGCAAAGAGCCGCTCCTCGACCCGGTCGAGTTCGCCCTCCTCGCCGCCGAGATCGGCGCGCAGGACCTCAACCGTCCGGGCGGCCTCGCCGAGTTCCGCCAAGGCACGTCCAATGCTATCGAGCGCGGGATCGAGCCGGCCGTCGGCATGCGGCGCCGCCGCCTCCAGCCAGCGCAGCGCCTGCAGCAACGGCGCCTCGGCTCCGTCGGGGCCGAGCGCTTCCGCCCCCCGCACGATGTCCTCGGCGATGCGTTCGGCGGCGCGCAGCGCCTGCCGGCGGGCGTCGAGCGCCGGTTCTTCATCCGGCTGCGGATCGAGCGCGTCGAGCTCGGCCGCGGCGTGTTCCACGAACTCCCGGTCGCGCTCCACCGCTTCGAGGCGGTCCCGCGCGGCGCCCAGTGCCCGCGCGGCCGCCGCGCGTTTCTCCCAGGTTGCCCGGGTAGCCGCGACATCCGCCTGGGCGCCGGCGAAGGCGTCGAGCAACGCCCGGTGGCCGCGCGCATCGAGCAGTCCGCGGTCGTCCTGCTGGCCGTGCAGCTCGACGAGCGTGTCGGACAGCGCCCGAAGCGTCTCCGCCGCCACCCGCCGGTCGTTGACGTAGGCCTGCCGGCGGCCATCGGCGGTCGCCGTCCGACGCAGGATCAGCTCCTCGCCGCCGGTGAGCCCCGCCTCTTCGAGCAGGGCCTGCGCCGCATGGTCGGGACCGACGCGGAACTCGGCCACCACCTCTCCCTGTGCCGCCCCTGCGCGCACCTCGCCGCCCCGGCCGCGCCACCCCAGGACGAACCCGAGACAGTCGAGCAGGATCGACTTGCCGGCGCCGGTCTCGCCGGTCAGGACGTTCAGCCCGGGCCGGAACCGCAGCTCCGCCGCCTCGATCAGCACCATGTCGCGGATCGCCAGCGCCTGCAGCATGGCTCAGGCCGACCCTCCGAGGCTCAGCGCCATTTCCCCTGCACGACCTGGCGGTAGGTCCGGTTCAGCCAGCTGTCGCCGGTGTTGGCCGGCTGCAGCCCGCGGCTGTTGAGAAGCGCGTAGCTGTCCTTGTACCAGACCGAACCCTGGAAGTTGTAGCCGAGGATCGCCGCCGCCGTCTGCGCCTCCTGGGTGAGGCCGAGCGACAGGTACGCCTCCACCAGCCGGTGCAGCGCCTCGGGCGTCTGCGTCGTGGTCTGGTAGTCCTCGACCACGACCCGGAAGCGGTTGATCGCCGAGGTGTAGAAGCCGCGGCTCAGGTAGTAGCGCCCGATCTCCATCTCCTTGCCGGCGAGATGGTCGAGCGCCAGCTCGAACTTGAGCTGCGCCGACTTGGCATATTCGCTGTCGGGATAGCGCTCGATGATGTCGCGCATCTCCTGCAGCGCCTTGAAGGCGTCGGACTGGTCGCGGCCGATGTCGACGATCTGGTCGTAATAGCTGAGCGCGATCAGGAACTGCGCATAGGGCGCGTCGACGTCGGCGGGGAAGAATTCCAGATAGCGCTCCGCGGCGGAGCGGCTGTCTTCGAACTGGGACGCCTCGTGGTAGGCGAAGGCCGACATCAGCATCGCGCGCTTGGCCCACTCCGAATAGGGATAGAGCCGCTCGACCTCGGAGAACTGCTTGCCTGCCTCCTTGGGCTGGCCATCGTTGAGCAGCGCTTCGGCCGAGAGATAGATCTGCTGCGCGGTGCGGTCCTCGATCGGCGGGGGAGGAGGAGCGCCGCCGAGCCAGCTCGGGAACGATCCCGGAATGGCGCTGGAGCCCGAGCCGTTGCTGCACGCCGCCAGCGGAACGGCAAGCCCAAGGACGGCGGCAAGTGCCAAACCACGACTTGCCACCCGCGCCACTCCCATGCCTTCCCTCAGAAATTCAGGCCCGGCGGGGCCGTCCCGGTCCCGCCGGCCGGACGGGGTTAGCACAGGTTACGAGGGGGTGAAAACGAAAAGCGCAGCCCTGCACGGGCTGCGCTTGCGGCCTTTGGCTCTGCCTCAACCGGCGCGGCGAAGGTCCATGATTCCAACGCCGGCACCGGGCAGGAGCGCCGCGGTTTCGGCGTCAAGCGTGACCACCTCCCAGGCGTCGGGCGTCTCGAAAAGCCGGCGGAGCAGCCGGTTCGTCGCGCCATGCCCGGCCCGGACACCGCGATATCTGCCGAGGATCGGCGCGCCGGCAAGCGCCAGGTCGCCCAGCGCATCGAGCATCTTGTGCCGCACGCACTCGTCCGCCCGGCGAAGCCCGCCGGGGTTCAGCACCGCGTCGCCGTCGACCACGATCGCGTTGTCCAGCGATCCGCCGAGCGCCAGGCCGTTTGCCTGCATCGCCTCGACGTCGGACCGCCGGCAGAAGGTGCGGCAGTCCGCCAGCTCGTGCACGAAGGTGCCGTTGACCATCGACAGCGACTTGGCCTGATGGCCGATGGCCGCATCGGGGAAGTCGATCTCGAAGTCGATGCTCAGCGTTTCGGCCGGCAGCAGTTCGGCGACCACGTCGCCCTGAACGTCGCTGACCGGCTTCAGGACACGGATCGCCATGAGCTCGCCCGGCAGCAGGGTAAGCCCCGCCCGCAGGATCGCCTGGACGAAGCGCCGCGCGCTGCCGTCCATGATCGGCACTTCCGGCCCGTCGATGTCGATGAGCGCGTGGGTCACGCCGGTTCCGGCCAGCGCCGCCATCACGTGCTCGACGGTGGCGATCGAGACGCCGTCCCCGTTGGTGAGCAGCGTGCAAAGCCGGGTGTCGGTCACCATATCGAACCGGGCCGGGATCACGTTGTCCCGGTCGCGCACGTCGGTCCGGCGAAAGCGGATGCCTCCCTCGGTCGCCGGCCGCAGCACCATGCGCGCCGGCCGTCCGGAATGGAGACCCATCCCGACCAGTGTCGTCTCGCGCTTCAAGGTGGTCTGCATAGTCCCGGTCCCGTGTGGCAGGCCCGGATGCTCCGGGCGCTCCTCGCCTACGGCCTGGAATGTAGGGGTTTGATGGAACTGGCACAAATCAAGCTTTATGACCAAATACTACAGCTTTGCGACAGCAACCCGCAGCGCCGAGACAAAGCTGCCATGCGGGAAAGATATAGTCGGAGGCAGCAGGTCTGTGCGAGTTGCGCACTATTGTAGCGGGAAGAAGCTGTCGCCACGCAGCTCGCCCCGACGGACAAGCACCTGTTGGCGAACCTCGCGTAACTGTGCCACGCTGCCGTGACGGGGCCCAATAGGGGCGCTCCGGCGGGAATGTAGCCCGGCTCGCCCCGGGTCGGAGCGCAGAGGCACGGGGGAAAGGGCGTCTCGCGGGCGAAAGCTCGTGCCTGGAGGTCAGGAAAGCCGAACTCATGGTTTAACGGGACTAACCGTCATGTTTCGCCGGACCGCGCTTCACACTTCGAGGCACCAGCGCAGGATCGCCTTCTGCACGTGCAGCCGGTTTTCCGCCTCGTCGAACACCACCGAGTGCGGCCCGTCCATGACCTCGCTCGTCACCTCCTCGGAGCGGTGGGCCGGCAGGCAGTGCATGAAGAGCGCCCCGGGCCGGGCCGCGCCCATCAGCGCGCCGTCGACCTGGTAGGGCCTCAGCAGCGCATAGCGCCGCTCGCGCGCGCTTTGCGGGTCGTGCATCGAGAGCCAGCTGTCGGTGACCACGAGGTCCGCCCCGGCCACCGCCTTCTTCGGGTCGCGCTCGATCGCGACGGTCACGCCGCGCGACCGGGCGAACGCGACGGCCCCAGGCGCGGGGTCGAGCGCCGCCGGCCCGGTGAAGACCATGTCGAAGCCGAACTGCCCGGCCGCATGCAGGTACGAGGTGCAAACGTTGTTGCCGTCGCCCGACCAGACCACCCGGGCTCCCTTGATCGGCCCGCGGTGCTCCTCGTACGTCATCACGTCGGCCATGATCTGGCAGGGGTGGCTCGCGTCGGTCAGCCCGTTGATCACCGGAACGCTTGCGTTCTCGGCCAGCTCGATCAGCGTCGCCTCCTCGAAGGTCCGGATCATGATCAGGTCGACGAACCGCGACAGCACCCGGGCGGTGTCGGCGATGGTCTCGCCCTGGCCGAGCTGCATCTCGCCGCCCGAGAGCACGATCGTGCCGCCGCCCATCTGCCGCACCCCGACGTCGAAGCTGACCCGGGTGCGCGTCGAGGGCTTTTCGAAGACCAGTGCCACGATCCGCCCGGCCAGCGGCTGCGCCGCGTCGGGCGTCCCCTTGGGCAGCCCGTCGCGGGCCGCCTTCATCGCCCGCGCCGCGTCGAGGATCGCCCGAAGCTCGGCCGCGGGCGTGGTGTCGAGGTCGAGGAAGTGCCTCACGCGGCGGCCGCCGCGGCCTCGACCGCCGCCGCGGCCGCATCGAGCCGCCGCAGGCCTTCGTCGGCCTCCGCCTCGGTCAGGTTCAACGGCGGCAGCAGCCGCACCACGTTCTCCGCCGCCGGCACCACCAGCACCCGCGCGTCGTAGCCGGCCTTCACCACCGCGGCGTTCGGCGCGCGGCACTTCAGGCCCAGCATCAGCCCCTCGCCGCGCACCGCCTCGAAGACCTCCGGGTGCGCCGCCACCAGCCCCTCGAGCCCCTGGCGCAGCCGCCCCGAGAGCCGGCTCACGTCGTCGAGAAACCCCGGGGCGGTCACGATGTCCATCACCGCCACCCCCACGGCGCAGGCCAGGGGGTTGCCGCCGTAGGTCGTCCCGTGCGTCCCCGCCGTCATGCCCGAGGCCGCGGCCTCGGTGGCGAGGCACGCCCCGAGCGGGAAGCCGCCGCCGATCCCCTTGGCTACCGTCATGATGTCCGGGGTGATCCCGGCCCACTCGTGGTAGAACAGCCGCCCGGTCCGTCCCATGCCGCACTGGATCTCGTCGAGGATCAGCAGCACCCCGGTCTCGTCGCAGAGCGCCCTGAGCGCGCGCAGGTCGTCACGCGACAGCACCCTGATGCCGCCTTCGCCCTGGATCGGCTCGATCAGCACGCCGGCCGTCTCCGGCCCGATCGTCGCGCGGATCGCCTCGATGTCGCCGAACGGCAGGTGGTCGAACCCGGGCACCACCGGCCCGAAGCCCTTGACCATCTTCTCCGACCCCGCCGCGGAGATCGCGCCGTAGCTGCGGCCGTGAAACGACCCCTCGAAGGCGATGATCCGGTTGCGCTCCGGCTGGCCGTTGTGGTCGAAGTGCTTCCGCGCCATCTTGATCGCGCACTCGATCGCCTCGGTGCCCGAGTTGGTCACGAAGACCGTGTCGGCGAACGTCGCGGCCACCAGCCGCTCCGCCAGCGCCTCCTGGTTCGGGATCTGGTAGAGGTTCGAGGTGTGCCAGAGCTTTCTCGCCTGCGCCTCGAGCGCCGCCACCAGCGCCGGATGCGCGTGCCCGAGCAGCGTCACCGCGATGCCCGCCCCGAGGTCGAGGTATCGCTCCCCGCCCGCTTCCGTCAGCCACGGCCCCTCGCCCTCGACGAAGGCCAGCGGCGCCCGGACATAGGTCGGCAGGACGGGCGGTATCACGAAACGGTACTCCTCGATCGGCGGCCGAAAGGCAAAACCCCACGATCCGGCCGCGATCGTGGGGCGAAGCGAGCGCCGCTTTTGCCGCAACGCCCGCCGCGAAGTCAATTCTGCGGCCACCGAGGAAAACCTGGACCAAACCGGCTTTTCCGAGCCGCACGCTTGTATCCGCCAGCCGGGTGATTAAAATGGAGGCGAACCCGACGACGCGGCCCGGCTGCGTGAAACCACCCGACACATCCGCCCGAAACGGAGCGAAGTCCGACATGTCCTGGACCGACGAACGAGTTGAGACGCTCAAGACCATGTGGTCCGAAGGCAAGAGCGCGAGCCAGATCGCCAAGGAACTCGGCGGCGTCACCCGCAACGCGGTGATCGGCAAGGTCCACCGCCTCGGGCTCTCCAACCGTGTCGGCGGACCCGACCAGCCCGAGGATGGCATGACACAAGCGAACGAACCGATCCTGGAGGAGGAAATTCCCGAGCCTCTGCCCGAACCCGCCCCGCTTCAGCCCGCCGCGGCAGCGCCGCTGCGCCCGGTCGCCAAGGACCCGGTCCCGGCGGTGACGCGACCGAAGCCGAACGGCCCGCTGCCGCCGCAGCCCTCGGCCTCCGAGATCAGCGCCGAGGCGCTGGCAAACCTCGCCGAGGTCGCCAAGAAGGCGCGCCGCCTCAGCCTGATGCAGCTGACCGAGCGCACCTGCAAGTGGCCGGTCGGCGACCCCGCGACCGACGACTTCTGGTTCTGCGGCCTCTCCGCCGTGCCCGGCAAGCCCTACTGCGAGACCCACGTCGCCGTGGCGTTCCAGCCGATGTCGGCCCGCCGCGACCGCCGCGCCGGCGGCCGGTAACAGCGTCGCGCGGGGTTCTTGCAAACCCGCGCCGAGGCCACACGTCGTTTCCTGCACACCCGCAGGAGACGCCATGCGCACCGCACTTGCCCTCGCCGCCGTCCTGGCGGCGACCGCCGCCAACGCCCAGGATGTACCGCAGACTGGCGCCGGACCCGAGGCCGTGCGCCGCACCCTCGATCGCATCGTCCTGCCGGACGGCTTCCACGTCTCGCTCTACGCCACCGTTCCCGGCGCCCGCCACATGGCGGTGGCGCCGGAGGTGACGTTCGTCGGCACCCGCAAGGGCGACGTCTACGCCGTCACCGACAGCGACGGCGACGGTACCGCGGACAGCCGTCCGTGCCTTCGCGCCCGACGTGGAGAAATTCGTCCCGAACGGCCCCTGCCTTGCGCCCGACGGCACGCTCTTTATCGCCGAGGAGAACCGCGTCACCGCCTACGCCGGCGCCGCCGCCGCGCCGGACGCGCCCGCTGCGCCGACCGACGTCGTCCCGCGGGGCGACCTCGTGCCGGCCGACGAGGCCGGCAGCCACAACGCCCGCGTCTGCACGATCGGCCCGGACGGCAAGCTCTACGTCTCGCTCGGCCAGCCTCACAACGTCCCGCCTTCCGACAAGCTCGATCTCTATGCCAAGTACGGCATGGGCGGCATCATCCGGATGGACCGTGACGGCAGCGACCGCGAGGTCTATACCCGCGGCCTGCGCAACTCCGTCGGTCACGCCTTCGATCCCGCGACCGGCGATCTCTGGTTCACCGACAACCAGGTCGACCGCATGGGAGACGCCATCCCGCCCGGCGAGATCAACCACCAGACCGTACCGGGTCAAAACTTTGGCTTCCCGTGGTACGGCGGCGGCCACGTCCGCACCAAGCAGTACGAGGGCAGCGAGCCGCCTGCCGACGCGGCCTTCCCCGTGGTCGAGACAGTGGCCCATGCCGCAGACCTCGGCATGATGTTCTACACCGGCGACATGTTCCCGGCCGAGTACCGGGGCGCGATCTTCTCGGCCCAGCACGGCTCGTGGAACCGCACCGAGCCGGTCGGCGCCCGCGTCATCGTGACCACCTTCGGCCCCGACGGCACGCCAGACTCGAGGCCCTTCGCCGAAGGCTGGATCGGCAGCGACGGCTCCTATCTAGGCCGGCCGGTCGACGTGGCCGAGCTTCCCGACGGCTCGATCCTCGTCTCCGACGACAGGGCGGGCGCGCTCTACCGCATCTGGTACGAGGCGCCCGGCGGCTGAGCGTTCGGGCTGGACACCGGCGCCCGCCGGCGCAATCGTCGCGCGCGGACAGCCGGAGATCAAACCCATGCCTTCACCCCTGGCCGGCAAGGTGGCGCTCGTCACCGGCGCGAGCTCCGGCATCGGCCGGGCGCTCGCCCGCGCGCTCGCCGCCGAGGGCGTCACCCTCGCGCTCGCCGGCCGCTCGGCCGAGCGGCTCGAGGCGACGCGCGCCTCGCTCGCGCCCGGCGAGGCGATGACCGTGCCCGTCGATCTCTCGCGCCCGGCCGAGGTCGAGCGCTTGGTCGCCGACGTCACCTCCCGGTTCGGCCGCATCGACATCCTGCTCGCCAACGCCGGCCTCTACGTCCCGGGCGAGGTCGCCCAGGGCGATCCCGACGCCTGGGAGGAGATGATCGCCGTCAACGTCTCCAGCGTCTTTCGCGCCATCCGCGCGGTCCTGCCCGGCATGATCGAGCGCCGCGACGGCCACATCGTCGTGACGAGCTCGATCTCGGGCCACGCCGCGCTGCACTGGGAGCCGGTCTACTCCGCCACCAAGCACGCGATCCAGAGCTTCGTCCACGGCCTCCGCCGCCAGGCGGCGCCGCACGGCATCCGCGTCGGCGAGGTCTCGCCCGGCATCGTGCTGAACGAGCTCTGGGGCTACCGCGACGCGCAGGCGATCGAGGCCAAGGCCGCCGCCCACGAGGGCCTGCTCTCCGAGGACATCGCCGACGCCGTCCTCTTCATGCTGACCCGCCCGCCGCGCGTCACCATCCGCGACCTCGTCATCCTGCCGCAGAACCAGGACATCTGAAGAACTCCACAGGGGGAACCACCATGCTCCGCAACGCGCTCGAAATTCCCAAGACCATGGCGGCGGTGATCTGCCACGCGCCCGAGGACTACCGCCTCGAGGAGCTGCCGACGCCCGAGGCCGGCCCCGGCGAGGTGCTGGTCCGCGTCAAGTCCGCCGGCATCTGCGCCAGCGACCTCAAGTGCTACCTCGGCGCGCCGCTCTTCTGGGGCGACGCCACCCGGATCGGCTACTGCCAGCCGCCGATCACCCCCGGCCACGAGTTCGTCGGCGAGGTCGTGGCGCTCGGCGAAGGCGCCGGCGAGAAATACGGCCTGGAGATCGGCGACATGGCGGTCTCCGAGCAGATCGTGCCGTGCTGGAAGTGCCGCTTCTGCATGACCGGCAAGTACTGGATGTGCGCCGTCCACGACATCTACGGCTTCCGCAAGCGCACTCCGGGTGCCATGGCCGACTACGTCAAGTTCCCCGCCGGGGCGCTCAACCACAAGGTGCCGGCCTCGATGCCGGCGCACCACGCGGTCTTCATCGAGCCGCTCGCCTGCTCGATCCACGCGGTCCAGCGCGGCAACATCGAGTTCCAGGACACCGTGGTGATCGCCGGCGCCGGCCCGCTCGGCCTCGGCATGATCGCCGCGGCGAAGATGAAAGGCCCGAGGCTGCTGATCGCGGTCGATCTCAACGACGCCCGCCTCGAGATGGCGCTGCGCTGCGGCGCCGACATCGGGCTCAACCCCACCAAGGTCGACGTTGTGGACGAGGTGCGCAAGCTCACCGACGGCTACGGCTGCGACGTCTACATCGAGGCCACCGGGCACCCGCAGGCGGTCGTCGACGGCCTCGCCATGATCCGCAAGCTCGGCACCTTCGTCGAGTTCTCGGTGATGCGCGAGCCGGTCACCGTCGACTGGACCATCATCGGCGATTCCAAGGAGCTCGACATCCACGGCGCGCATCTCAGCCCGCACACCTACCCCGTGGCGATCCGCATGCTCGAGCAGGGCCTCCTGCCCATCGAGGAGATCGTCACCCAGCGTATGCCGCTCGCCGACTTCCAGAAAGGCATCGACCTCGTCGCCTCCGGCGCCACCTCGATCAAGGTGACGCTGGAACCGTAGGCCTCCCCGCGCAGGCCGGAGGAACACGGTGCCTCACGACCAGGCGACTATCTGGGGATGCGCCGGAACGCCTGCGGCGCCGAGCCGGTCGCCTTGCGGAAGGCGCGCGCGAAATTCGCCGGCGCCGAGTAGCCGAGTTCGAACGCGATCTCGGTGACCGGCAGATCGGTCCCGGACAGCAGCTCCTTGGCTCGCCTGATGCGGATCGCCGTGGCAAGCGTGCGGAAGTCGGTGCCGCTCCGATCGAGCGCGCGCTGCAGGGAGCGGATGCTGGTGTCGAGCGCCCGCGCCGTGCTGTCGATGGAGACCGTTCCCGACAGCACCTGCGCCCAAAGCTGGGTGGAGACGACCCCCACGAGGTCCTCGCGGCTGGCAGGCTCCAGCCGTGCGCGGGCCACGTCCTCGATCGTCAGGACGGGTCCTGCCGCTCCGGGCCGGCGCGGCGTCTCGAGCAAGTGCGCGTCAAAGCAGATCGCCGCGACGGGCGCATCGAAGATCACCGGGCAGAGGAAGGTATCCTCGAACACGGTCGCGCGTCCTCTTGGCCGGGGACTGTCGAGCTCGATCCGGAGTGGCCGCCAAGCCGGCGGAAGATAGGACCTGAAAAGGCTGAGCATCACACCGATGACGCCCATCGCGACATGGACATAGCCGTCGCGGCCGCGTGCCGCGCTGGAATAGCGGAATACCGCGGTCGTGCCTTCGATCGAGAGCGCGGCCAGGTCACCGCGGCTGTGATAGCCCATCGCCTCCATGCTGCGATCGAGGGCTGCGCCCAGCGTCGCGCCGCCAAGCAGATAGCTCCCCCAGCAGCCGTAGTTCGCGAGCGAAAGCTGCGGCGCCAGCAGCAGCCCGAGATCGCGCTCGCCGGTCCGCCGCTCGAGTTCGACAAGAAAGCTCGTCATCGTCGCGTGTGGGATGAAGCAGTCGCGGTCCTCGATCAGCTCGATGTCGAGCATCGCCGCCCGGTTCGCAGACCGCAGCGCCTTTTCACCGAACGCCTGCCGCACCAGGCCAGGTACACCGGCGAGCGCCGTGATCGACAAGACCGGCGGCGCATCGCCCCGGGCGCCCTGCGGCAGCCTTTTCGGCTCTGGCGCAAAATGAGTAGCGGGCTGGTACACGCTTCGGCACTCTTTCGGCCACAGGCGAGTCCGAAAGCGCCAGATGGGGACCGGCGGAGCCGGAGCTCTACGATTGCAGCCCTGGACGGACCACTGAACAACGGGAGAGAAGCTTATGAGTTGAGGTCTTTCAAGCCTCCTGCTCGCGGCGTGCCTCTTTGCCAGCGCCAGCGCCGCCCAGGCGCTGACCGCTGACGAGGCGAAGGCGATCGCCGAGGATGCCTACGTCTACGGCTATTCGCTGATCTCGGTGGAGATGTCGCGAAAGGTCATCACCAACGTGGAAACCCCGACGACGACGCGGGCGCCGATGGGGCAGTTCGCGAACCTGCGGGAGTACCCGACCGCGGCATACCGCGATGTGACCGCGCCGAACGCCGACACGCTCTACTCCAACGCGTTCGTCGACGTCTCCAAGGAGCCCTGGATCGTGAGCTGGCCCGACATGGGCGATCGCTACTACGTCTGGGAGTTCTACGACGCCTGGGTGCCGGTGGTGTTCGATCCGGGCTCGCGCACCACCGGCCAGGGCGCGCAGACCTACGCGATCACCGGGCCGGGCTGGAGCGGCACGCTGCCCGAGGGCGTCAAGGAAGTGAAGGTGCCGACCTCGACCATCTGGATCCTGGCGCGGACCTATTCGACCGGCACGCCCGAGGACTACAAGGAAGTCTGGGCGCTGCAGGACCAGTACAAGCTCTATCCGCTCAGCGCCTGGGGCAAGGACTACACCCCGCCGGCGGGCAAGGTCGATCCCGGCGTCGACATGAAGCGATCGGTCCGCGACAACGTCAATGCACTCGACGCCGAGGCCTACTTCCAGTGGATGAACGACCTCATGGTGGACAACCCGCCAGCGCCCGAGGACGCGCCGATGGTGGCAAAGATGGCCGAGATCGGCATCGCACCCGGCGCCGACTTCGACCTCTCGAAGTTCGAGCCCGACGTGGCCGCGGCGATCGAGGCGGCGCCGAAGGCGGCATGGGAGAAGATCGCGGCCTACACCGCGCAGTCCGGGACGGTGAAGCAAGGCTGGCTGGTCAATCTCAAGGTCGGCCACTACGGCACCGACTACATGGCGCGCGCCTGGCTCTCGGCCTTTGGCATCCCGGCCAACGCCCCCAAGGACGCGGTCTATCCGGTCGGCCTGACCGACGCCGAGGGCCAGCCGCTCGATGCCGCGAAGCACGACTACGTCATCCACTTCGCCTCCAGGGACGACCTGCCGCCGGCGCACGGCTTCTGGTCGCTCACCATGTACGACACCGGCTATTTCTTCGTGCCGAACGCGCTGAACCGCTACACCCTCAGCGAGCGGAACGACCTCAAGGCCAACGCCGACGGCTCGATCGACCTCTACCTCCAGAAGGACAACCCCGGGCCGGAGAAGGAAGCGAACTGGCTGCCGGCCCCGGACGGCGGCTTCATCCCGATGTTCCGCCTCTACTGGCCGGAAGAGACCCCGCCGTCGGTGCTCGACGGCAGCTGGTGGCCGCCGGTGATCAAGACGGCGGGCTGACGGCAACGCCGGTGCAGCGCGCGTCGAGCGCGGCACCCCGGTTCAGCGTCCGCTCTTCCTGCACGCCGAGCACGACCTCGCCACGTATGCGATCCAGGACCAGTACTTCTACGGACCGGACCTGCTGGTGGCTCCGGTCTGGAAAAAGGGCGAGAACACCCGGCCGGTCTATCTCCCGTCCGGCGAGTGCTGGGTGCACGTGTGGTCTCCAGCCGCCGGTGTTCTATCGGCGCGGCTGCAAGCACAAGGCTCTCTTCGCCGGCCGCCGGTCGATCTGAGATGGCTCCGAGCGCGATCGTTGCGCTGCCGGCTCTGGCCGGGCCCGGCGCATGGATGCAGACGATGACCGGCTTCGCGCTCGGCCTGATCGTGATGGGCGGGATCGGGCTGACGGGACTGGTGCCGTTGCCCGACGCGGCGGTGCTCGTCAGCGTGCTGGGGCCGGTCAACGCATCCCGGGTTCTCGCGCGCGGCTGGCACAACATCGCCTGGCCGGAATTCCCCCGGGTGCTGGTCGCGAGTTTCCTGGCGCTGCCGCTCGGCTAATGGCTGCTGGCAAGCGCTCGCCTCGACCTCTCTCGGCACGCTGCGCCTGGTGCTCGGGTTGGTCATCATGGCGTCCAGCCTTCAGCTCGCCCTCGCAGCATCCTCGCCGCTTGCGCGGTTGACAGGGGCCGGACGCCAAATTAACGTTCTGACTGTGGTACGCTCGTTCCAGAAATGGAACACAAGGGACCGAAGAGTCCGCCGTTCGTACCGGGAGGAACGAGAACTTGGCTGCTGGGACACCCGACCCGGCTCGAGCGGTGCTCGAGGCCGAGAACATCACCAAGAACTTCGGAGCGGTAATCGCCCTCTCCGGCGCCTCGCTGGCGCTGCGCCCGATGGAGGTGCTCGGCCTCGTCGGCGACAACGGCGCCGGCAAGTCGACGCTGCTCAAGATCCTCTCGGGGGTCCTGCAGGCCTCCACTGGCGAGATCCGGATCGACGGCAAGCCGATCCAGCTCCGGCGGGCGCAGGACGCGATGGATGCCGGGATAGAGACGGTCTACCAGGACCTCGCGCTGGTCGACACCATGACCGCCTACCAGAACGTCTATCTCGGCCGCGAGGAGCTCTCCTCCAACCCGGTCGCGCGGTTCTTCAATCTCGTCGACGACCGGGCGATGCGCGCTCGCGCCCGAGAGGTCCTGGACTCGCTGTCGGTCAAGGTCCCGTCGATCAACGTGACGGTCAGAGGCATGTCCGGCGGCCAGCGCCAGTGCCTTTCGATCGCCCGCGCGCTGCTCTGGGGACGGCGCATCGTCATTCTCGACGAGCCGACCGCGGCGCTCGGGGTGCGCGAGACCGAACAGGTGCTCGAGGTCATCCGCGACCTGCGCCGGCACGACGTCTCGGTGATCGTCGTCAGCCACAACATGCAGCAGCTGATGACCGTCGCCGACCGCATCACCGTCATGCGGCTCGGCCGCACCATCGCCACGCGTTCCGTGCGGGACACCGAGGTCTCCGAGATCGTCGGCCTGATCACCGGCGCCATCCCCGGCGATACTGTCGCGGAAGAGGCCAAGAGCCCGATGCCGGCCTGAAGCCGGCACACACCGAGGGGAGACCGACCATGCGTTGCTTTGAGCCACTCGCCATCGCGGCCGTTGCGCTGTCGCTCCTCCTGCCAGGTGCCGGCTCGGCGCAGGACACCTTCAAGCTCGGCATGGCCGTCGGCGGCAACACCTGCTGCGAGTGGATGAAGGCGCAGGGCGACGTCGCCCGGGCGCTCGCCGAACAGCGCGGCTGGGACTACGTCGAGCTCAGCAACAACGACGACCCCGCCGCCGTCCTGAAGAATGCCAGCATCTTCATCCAGGACGGCGTCGACGCGGTCATCCAGTTCAACGGGCAACCGCAGGTCAATCCGGTGATCGCGCAGATGTACGCGAAGGCCGGCATCCCGGTGATCACCTACGACATCGCGAGCCCCGGCTTCTACTTCGTCGGCGTCGACAATCTCGCCGCCGGCATCCAGGGCGGCGAGGCGATGGGCCGGATCGTCAAGGACAAGTGGGACTGCAACCCCGACCTCGTCGTCTCCGCCGAGTTCAGCGCCGTCGGCATCGTCAACGAGTGGCGCACCGGCGGCATGCGCACCGGGCTGAAGAACATCTGCCCGGACATCCCGGCCGACCGCTTCGTCTCGTTCGAGGCCGGCCAGACCACCACGTCGGCCCAAGCCGCCCGCGACACGCTCGCGGCGCATCCCGAGGCGGTCAAGATCGTGGTGATGGGCATCTCGGACGATCCGGTGGTCAAGGCCATCCAGGGCGCCGAGCAGCTCGGCCGCGCCGACGAGATCATCGGCTGGGGCCAGGATGGCGGCCTGATCACCGGCCCGAACGTCAATCCCAAGCTCTTGGGCTCGGTCTTCTATTTCCTCGAAGGCTACGCCGCTTACGCCTTCGACCTCCTCGACCAGATCGCCGCGGGCAACCCGCCGCCGATGAAGGACACCGCCAAAGACCCCGCCGAGCGCGTGCCGCCCTGCCCGGTCACCGCGGCCCAGGCCGCAGCCGTCCCGGATTTGCCCGAACGCGTCAAGCAGCTGATCGCGGCGCCCAAGGGATCGAAGCTCTACGACATGTTTTGCCCAAGCAAGTAGCCACCACGAACCACCAACAAGGGCGTAAGGGAGACAACCGTGAAAAGGACACTATGCCTCGCCGCGATCGCGGCGGTGTCGATGCTGACGATGGGACCGGCCTCGGCCCAGGAGAAGTTCAAGCTCGGCATGGCCGTCGGCGGCAACACCTGCTGTGAATGGATGAAGGCCCAGGGCGACGTCGCCCGGGCGCTCGCCGAGAAGAACGGCTGGGACTATACCGAGCTCAGCAACAACAACGACCCGGCCACGGCGGTCAAGAACGCCCAGCTCTTCGTCCAGGACGGCGTCGACGCGGTCATCCAGTTCAACGGCCAGCCGTCGTCGAACCCGGCGATCTCGCAGGTGATGAAGTCCGCCGGCATCCCGATCGTCACCTACGACATCGCCGATCCGGGCATGTACTTCGTCGGCATCGACAACCTCGCGGCCGGCGTCGCCGGCGGCGAAGGCCTCGGCAAGATCATCAAGGAAAAGTGGAACTGCGAGCCCGACCTCGTGATCTCGGCCGAAGGCGCCGCCGCCGGCATCGTCAACGAGTGGCGCACCGGCGGCATGCGCACCGGGCTGAAGAACATCTGCCCCGACATCCCCGCCGAGAAGTGGGTCTCCTTCGAGAGCAACGGCGACGCGGCGCTCGGCCTGCCGATGGCGCGCGACCTCCTCGCCGCCCACCCCGAGGCCGTCAAGATGGCGGTGGTCGGCCTCAACGACGGCGGCGTCCTGTCGCTGATCCAGGCCGCCGAACAGCTCGGCCGCGCCGACGACGTCATCGGCTGGGGCCAGGACGGCGCCTTCATCACCGGCGACAACGTCAACCCGCACCTCGCCGGGTCAGTCTTCTACTTCCTCGAAGGCTACGCGGTCTATGCGCTGCGCGACGTCATCGAGCCGATCGCCGCGGGCAAGGCGCCGCCGCTCAAGGCCGACGCCGGTGATCCCGCCTCGCGCGTCGAGCCCTGCCCGGTCAGCGCCGAGCAGGCCAAGGCGGTGCCGGACATGCCCGAGCGCGTGAAGCAGCTCCTCGCCGCGCCCGCGGGCACCACCGAGTACGCTCTCTTCTGCCCCAACAAATGACGATGGCGTCCTCCGACCGCACACTGGAGCTGGCTCCCGCGCGTCACGCGCGCCGCCTCTCCTTTGCGGGTTGGGGGACCGCCGCGGCGCTTCTCGGCGTCTGGTTGCTGCTCATCGCCGCGACCGGCGCCTGGCGTCCCGACTTCCTGTCGCACCAGACCGTCCTCGCCGTCGCCTTCACCATGTCGATCGTCGGCGTCCTCGCCATCGGCCAGGCGATCATCGCGATCTCGGGCGGCTTTCTCGACCTCAGCCAGCCGAGTTGCCTGATCCTCGCGAGCCTCGTCACCGTGCGCCTCGCCGAGCACGGCTTGCCGCTCGCCGTCCTCGTCCCCGCGGCGGTGCTGACCGGCATGGCCTGGGGCCTGCTCAACGCCACGATCATCGTCGTTGCCAAGCTCAACCCGGTCATCGTCACGCTCGCCACCAACTTCATCGGTCTCGCCGCCGCTCTTCCTCATCTTCCAGCTTGCCCAGGTGCCGAACGCCAGCGACATCCACGCCCTCGGCCGCTCGTCGCACTTCGGCCTGCCGACGATCTGGTGGCCGATGGCGATCCTGATCCTGATCACCGGCTTCCTG
The DNA here is from genome assembly GCA_963819995.1 of uncultured Alphaproteobacteria bacterium. GTDB lineage: Bacteria > Pseudomonadota > Alphaproteobacteria > Rhodobacterales > Rhodobacteraceae > Amaricoccus. The sequence goes on from CAWFYR010000007.1 coordinate 193,057, forward strand.
ATCCCGCGCACCCGCTATGGCCGCCGCGCCATCGCCGTCGGCGGCAACCGCTTCGCCGCCAAGGCCCGCGGCATCTCTCTCCGCGCGACGCGCTTCGCGACCTTCATCGCCGCAAGCGGGTTCGTCGGCTTCGCCGCGATCCTCTTTGCCTCCTCCGCTGGCCCGTTCAACGCAGGCTCGGCCAACTCCGTGCAGCTCAACGTCATCGCCTCGGTGATCCTCGCCGGCGTCTCCCTCGCGGGCGGGCGCGGCAACCTCTGGATGCTGCTCCTCAGCGTGGGGTTCCTCTCGACGATCCCGACCTCGCTGGTCTTCTTCGGGCTCTCGTCCGACACCCAGTCGATCTTCCAGGGCCTGATCCTCGTCGTTGCCGTCGCCTTCGACGGCTACCGCGCCCGGAGGACGACAGCGTGACCGTCGCAGCGCCTGACCCCTACGTCGTGCCGCACCACCCGCTCCGCGAGACTGCTCACCGGGTCGGTCGCCTCGATCACCTTCACCTTCCTCGCGGTGGTGGTGGCCGGGCTCTACCTCATCGGTCCGAAGTTCGTCTCCTTCGGCAACGTCAGCATCATCGGCTCCTTTCTCGTCGTGCCGCTGATCGTCGGCGCCTGCTCGGGCTTCGCGCTGCTCGCCGGCGTCGTCGACCTTTCGGTCGGCTCGATGGTCGGCTTTTCCTCGGCGCTCTTCGCGCTCCTCCTCGGGGCGGGCTGGAACATCTGGCTCGCCGGCGGCATGACGCTGGCCGCCTGCCTGGCCTTCGGCGCCGTCACCGCGACCGCCATCGTCGGCTTCGGCGCCGACGCGATCGCCGCGACGCTCGGCATGCTGACCGCGCTCCGCGGCCTCACCTGGGTGATCGTCGGCAGCTCCGGCTCGATCTTCGCGTTCCACCCGACGCTCTTCGGCATCGTCAACCAGATGGTCTTCGGCGTGCCGCTCTTCTTCCTGCTCGCGATCGGCCTGACGCTTGTCGCCACCGGCATCGTCACCAAGACCCGCCTCGGCCGCCACGTGCAAGCGGTGGGCGGCGACGAGCGCGCCGCCGCGCGCGCCGGCATCCCGGTCCGCGCCATCCGCACCTTCGCCCTCCTTCTCTCGGCGCTCGGCGCCGGCATCGCCGGCATCATCTTCGTCGGCCAGCTCGGCAGCGCCGCCCGCGCCACCGGCTTCGGCCTCGAGTTCCAGGTCTATGCGGCGCTGATGATCGGCGGCTATTCGATCCTGCGCGGCGGCGTCGGCAACCCGGTCGGCGGCGCGCTCGGCCTCCTCGCCGTGGCGGGCGTCAGCAACATCCTCGATCTCACCTCGACCAGCCCGTACTTCGTCAACATCATCGTCGGCCTCCTGCTCCTCGCGGCGGTCCTCCTCGACCGGCTCCGCGGCGGCGACAGCTACGAATAGGAATACGCCCGTGAAGATCACCGACATCCGCATCAAGACCTTCCGCACCTACGCCGACCGCTGGGACGTGGGCCATGCCCAGCCGATCCCGAAGGCCGAGCTGATGCAGACGGTCCTCGCCATCGAGACCGACGACGGCGTCAGCGGCTACTATTTCGGCGGCGGTTCGCACGGCGACGCCGAAGGCCTCAACGTCGTCGACCAGCAGCTGATCTCCGGCCGCATCAAGTCGCTGCTCGTCGGGCCAGGACCCGCTCGACCGCGAGATGATCTGGAAGTGGCTCTGGGTTGCGAACTTTCCCGAGAACGTGGCGAGCGTCATCGACAACGCGCTCTGGGACCTCGCCGGCCGTGCCTTCAACGTGCCGGTCTACAAGCTGATGGGCGGCGCCCGCGACAAGCTCAAGGCCTACGCCTCGACCTATCCCAACATCGGCGTGCCGCGCGTCTACGCCGAGCACGCGCTCGCCTGCAAGGAAGAGGGCTACCTCGCCTACAAGATCCACCCCCACTACTTCTGGAACCCCGAGACGCAGCAGCCCACCCCGGGCCGCCCTTCCAACATCAAGGCCGACATCGAGACCATCCACCTCGTCCGCGAGGCGGTCGGGCCCGACTACGTGCTGATGTACGACCCCTGGGGCACCTACATGTCGATCGAGGAGGCCATCAAGGTCGGCCGCGAACTCGAGAAGGCTCGACTACTACTGGTACGAGCACCCGATGCCCGAGTACCGCGTCGAGAGCTACGTCCGGCTCTGCCGCGAGCTGACCATCCCGATCCTCTCGCCCGAGATCGTCGCGGGCGGCGTCTTCAGCCGCGCCGAGTGGATCCTGCGCGGGGCCGGCGACATGAGCCGCATCGACGTGGTCCGCGGCGGCATCACCGGCGCCCGCAAGACTGCCATCGTCAGCGAGGCCTACGGTATCCGCTGCGAGATGCACATGGCCGGCTGGGGCAACCTGCAGGTCTGCGGCGCCACCCCCGAGGACACCTCGGAATACTACGAGAAGGGCCTGCTCGCGCCCGGCGTCGACTACGACGCGCCGCACCCGTACCTGAAGAACACCTGCGACAGGATCGACGCCGAGGGCTACGTCCACCTGCCGCAAGGCCCGGGCATGGGCTACGAGATCGAGTGGGACTACATCGACGACAACCTGATGTCGCCGATGGACTGGGAAAAGAAGTTCTGGTGAAGACGGGCGGTGCATAGGCGATGTCGAGCATCCGCAGATCGGTCCAGGTGCTGGACCTCCTCGCGCGCAAGGGCCCGCAAGGCGTTCGCGCCGTCGCCCAGCAGCTGCAGCTGCCGCTCGGCTCGGTGCATCGGCTGCTGGTCGACCTCGCCGCCGAGGACATGGTCGAGCGAACCCCCGATGGCGATTGGGACCTGTCGTTCCGACTGGTGGCGATCACCGGCCTGCTGCTCGAGCGCCTGCAGCTGCCGCGCCTCGCCCGGCCGTTCGCCGACCGGATCGCCGAGGCCACCGGGGAGACGGTCAACCTCTATGCGCTGCACGATCTGGCCTGCGTCAGCATCGACAAGGTGCGCGGCAACGAAGGCATGCAGCTCGACATGCCGCTCGGCACCCGCGGCGCGATCTCCGGCGGCGGCGCCGGCAAGGCGGTCCTCGCCTACCTGCCGGCGGAGCAAGCCGCCCGGGTCTTCGCGACGCCGATCGTCGCACATACGCCGAACACCATCACCGATCCCGACATGCTGCGGGCGGAACTCGCCCGCATCCGCGCGCGCGGATATTCGATCGACGACCAGGAAGTCGTCGCCGGCATCTATTGCGTCGCCGTGCCGATCTTCGATCGTCACGGACTGCCGGTCGGTGCGCTCAGCATCACCGGCCCCTCGGTGAAGCGGCCCGGCCCCGCGGTCGAGCCGCTGGTCGCCATGCTCAACGAAGCCTGCGCCTCGGTCAGCCGCCGGCTCGGCTATGACGGCGCCTGGCCGCCCGGCACGGACCCGCTGGCGACGCGCCCGTCCAACGAACGGGAGGATGTACCGGCATGACCATCCGGCAAGCGTGGGTGATGCGGCTGAAGCCCGGCAACGAGGCGATCTACAAGCAGAAGCACGACGAGATCTGGCCCGAGATGCTGGAGCTGATGCGGCGAGACGGCATCCGCAACTACTCGATCTACCGCCACGGCCTCCTGCTCTTCGCCTGCCTCGAGCGCGACGCGCCGCCCGACCCGGACGCCCCGATCGATCCCGTGGTCTGGCGCTGGTGGGAGATGATGGCGCCCTACATGGAGACCAACCCCGATTTCTCGCCCGTGCAGGAGCCCGTCGAGGAAATGTTCCATGTGGATTGAGGGACCGCGATGAGCAACGAGACCCTGCAAGGCGTGATCCCGATCCTCGTCACGCCGTTCGACGAAGCGGGCCGCATCGACACGGCCAGCCTGCAGCAGCTGATCGACTTCAACATCGACGCCGGCGTCAACGGCCTCGGCATCGCGCTCGGCTCGGAGATCTTCAAGTTCAGCGAGGCCGAGCGCGACCTCGTTACCCGCACCGTCGTCGACCGCGTCGCCGGCCGGGTGCCGGTCGTCGTCAACACCGGCGCGCCCGGCACCGACCTCGCGGTCCTTTACAGCCGCGCCGCCGAGGCCGCGGGCGCCGACGCGCTGATGGTGATCCCGCCGCACTTCATGCCCGCGGGACCAGAGGAGATCGCCGATTATTACCGCACGATCGACCGGGCGGTCGGCCTCCCGCTGATCCTGCAGGATATCCCCCAGGCGCCGGTGCCGCCCGGCCTCGCACTCCGGATCGCCCGCGACTGCCCGAACGTCACCTACATCAAGGTCGAGACGCTGCCGATCACCACCAAGGTCGCCGAGATGGCAACCGCGGCCGGCGACGTCCTCACCATCTTCGGCGGCGCCGGCGGCACCTACTTCATCGAGGAGATGCGTCGCGGCGCCAGGGGCACCATGCCGTTCTGCAGCCAGCCCGCCGCCTTCGTCGAGACCTGGAACCGCTTCCGCGCCGGTGACGAGGCCGGCGCCCGCCGCGTGTTCGACGACCACATCATGGCGGTGAACCGCCTCGGCGCGCAGGGCGGCGATCTCTTCTATCACCTGCACAAGCAGCTCCTCGTCCGGCTGCGGCGTCATCGCCACCGCCCACGTCCGCAGCCCGACGATCCGCGTCGATCCGATCACCCAGCGCGAGATCGACGAACTGATCGAGCGCGTCGCCGCCGCCTGAACGAGGAAACGCCATGGATCCCTTCGCCCGCCGCCGCCTCGGCCGTACCGACATCCACCTGCCGCACCTCGGCTTCGGCGGCGTTGGCATCGGTAATCTCTTCACCGCGGTCGGCACCGCCGACGCCGAGGCGACGGTTGCCGCCGCCTGGGACGAGGGCATCCGCTACTTCGACACCTCGCCCTGGTACGGCCGCGGCCTGAGCGAGCGCCGCCTCGGCGACGTGCTCGGCCAGAAGCCGCGCGGCGAGGTGCTGCTCTCGACCAAGGTCGGCCGCCTCTTCACCGCGCCGGCCGATCCCGCCGCCTTCGAGCGCAGCGAGCGCATGTGGGCCGAAGGGCTGAAGTTCCAGCACCACCACGACTACAGCTACGACGGGGTGATGCGGTCCTACGAGGACAGCCTGCAGCGGCTCGGGCATGAACCGCATCGACATGCTGCTGATCCACGACCTCGACCTCGCGAACCTGGGCCGCGAGGCGCTCGTCACCGCGCACCTGACCCGGCTCGCGACCGGCGGCATCCGCGCGCTGGAAGAACTCAAGGCGGCCGGGCTGATCGGCGCGATTGGCGCGGGCGTCAACGCGGTCGGCACGATCCCGCGGTTCCTCGATCTGGTCGACCTCGACTTCTTCCTCGTCGCCCTGCCCTACACGCTCGTCGATCAGCCGGTGCTCGACGCCGAGTTCCCGCTCTGCGAGGAACGCGGCGTGGGCGTGGTCATCGGCGGCGTCTTTGCCTCGGGCATCCTCGCGACCGGCGTGGTGCCGGGCGCCCGCTACAACTACCGCGAGCCGACGCCGGAGGAGGCCGAGCGCGTCCGCCGGATCGAGGCGGTCTGCCGCCGCCACGACGTGCCCCTGGCATCCGCCGCGCTGCAGTTTCCCCTGCACCATCCGGTCGTGGCCTCGGTGATCCCGGGCGGCTTCCTTCCCGCTCACGTCGAGCAGAACGTCGCCGCCATGCAGCATCCGATCCCGGACGCGCTCTGGGCCGACCTCAAGCGGGACGGACTCCTCCGCGACGACGCACCGACCCCCTGATACCGGCGGCCTCGCTGGCTGACGCGCGCCGCAAGGCCGAAAACGGCCATACGGATTCCATACGCTTTCCATACGGAAGCCATACGCAGAAGGTCTCGGAATTTCAGCGGGCTGCGCGCTTCTCCAACGGAAAGTGACTACACCGTCTTCTCCTGACGCTCTCCGGTCCTCAGCCAGCGGACGTCCTCGGGCGAAAGCTCGATGTCGAGCGCCTTGAGGCTGTCGTCGAGTTCGACGAGCCGGCGGGGCCCGATCAGCGGCACCACCGGGAAGGGCTGCGCCAGGCCGTAGGCCAGCGCCACATGGATCGGGCTCCGCCCGAGCCTCTCCGCCAGCTCGATCGCCCGGTCGCGGCGGGCGAAGTTCTCCTCCGAATACCAGACCCGCTCCAGCTCGGCGTTGCCGTGCTTGTCGCGGCCGGCCGCGGCGGTGAAGAACCCGCGCGCCTGGCTCGACCAGGCGAAGTCGACCACCTGCCGCTCGGTCAGCCAGTCGCGCCATTCCTTGTTCGACGACGCGATGCAGCCCGGCCAGATCGGATCGTTCATCTCGGCCAGCGCGAAGTTGTTCGACAACACCGACGGGCGCGGCTTGCCGGTGCGATCGGCATAGGCGATCGCCTCGTCGAACCGCTCCCGCGTCCAGTTCGAGCCGCCGAACGGGCCGCGGATGCGACCTGCCGCCACCTCGGCCGCCATCGCGTCGACGAACTCGCCCACCGGCACGTCGGGGTTGTCGCGGTGCATGAAGTAGATGTCGACGTAGTCGGTGCCCATCCGGTCGAGGCTCTCGGTCAGCTGGCTGGCGATCACGTCCGGGTAGGTCAGCGGCGAATGCGCGCCCTTGCCGATGACCACCACCTCGTCGCGGACGCCGCGGGCGCGCAGCCACTCGCCGAAGACGGCCTCGGTGCGGCCGCGGCCGTAGACATAGGCGGTGTCGTAGATCGTGCCGCCTTTCTCGAAGAAGGCGTCGAGCAGGATCGACGCGCTCGCGAACGTCGGAAAATCCTCGAACCCCAGCGCGAGCCGCGAGGCGGGCTTGTCGAGGCCGGGGATTGCAAAGCGCGGGATGGTTTCGCTGACCCGCGCCAGCGTCGCGTTGCCGAGCGTGCGCGGGCGCGCCTCCGGGCGCTCGATGCGGTACTCCAGCCCTGCATCCGCGCGCCACTTGTCGAGGACGCGCATGTTGCCGAGCGTGTCGTCCCAGCTCATGCCCGGCGATGCCAGCTCCTGGCGGCCGGCGCGGATCGCCTCGCCGGCGGCATCCGCCTCGAAGGCGTAGAGCCAGCGGTCCTCGGGCACCGCGATCGTGCGCCGGGTGCCGTCGCGCCCGATGACGACGATCTCGCCGGTTCCGCCCTGCCGGCCCGAGGCGAACCAGAAGTCGGCGACCTCGATCCTGCCTTCGGTGCCCAGCACCCGAAGCATGTTGTCCTGCGCCAGCGAGACCGAGCAGGACACCTCGGCGATGATGTCGTTCGGGAACGTCAGCAGTGCCGCGGCCCATTCGTCGACGCCCGAGCTGCCGAGGTACGCCGTGCCTGCGACCTTGACCGGGTCGAGGAACGGCATCCCGCCCGCCGCGCCGGCGATCAGCCGCGCCATCGACACCGGGTAGCAGCCGACGTCCAGAATGCCGCCGCCCGCCAGCTCGTTGGCGTAGAGCCGGTGCGCGGGATCGAACGCCGGCATCGCGAAGCCGAAGCTCGACTTGATCATCCGGACGGTGCCGATCTCGCCGCCGGCGATCAGCGCGATCAGCTTGGCGGTCTGGGGGTGCAGGCGGTACATGAACGCCTCGGCCATGAACGTGCCCGCCTTGCGCGCGGCGTGGAACATCGCGTCGGCCTCGAAGGCGCTGAGCCCGAGCGGCTTCTCCACGAGCGCATGCTTGCCGGCCTCGGCGGCCTTGATCGCCCACTCGGCGTGATAGGGATGCGGCGTCGAGATATAGACGGCGTCGACCTCGGGATCGGCGAGCAGCGCCTCGTAGCCATCGTGGACCCGCGCCCTGGGGAAGTGCTCGGCATAGCTCGCCCTGCCGGGATCCCGCGCGCCCAGCGCGACGAGGGTGCCGGTCTCCGAATGCGCCACGCCGCCGGCGAACGCACGGGCGATCGTGCCCGGGCCGAGAATGCCCCAGCGGATTTTTGCGGCGTTCGTCATTTCGTTCTCCTTGTGCCTCGTCAGTCTCAGCCATGGATCGGGGGTCAGGCGCCGCCAAGCAGGGGGTCGTGCGGGAAGCGTGACAGGACCTCGAAACCGGTCTCGGTGATGAGCACCTGCTCCTCAAGCTTGATCGAGAAGTCGCCACCCTCGCGGCTGATCAGGCTCTCGACGCAGAGCGTCATGCCGGGCTCCAGATTGCCTTCGAACGCCCCGGGCAGGCGGTCTTCGGGATAGGTGATGTAGGGCCACTCATCGCAGAGCCCGACGCCGTGGAACATGCAGGAATAGCGCTGGCGGCGATAGGCCTCGGGCAGCACGAACGCCCGGTCGTGCAGCTCGGCGAAGCGCGTGCCCGGCAGGAGCAGCGCGGTGTTGGCCTCGATCTGCTCGCGCGCCAACGCAAAGTCGGCGATCATGTCGGGCCGCGGCGCCCGGTTGCCGATCCACCAGGTGCGCGAGATGTCGGCGCAGAAGCCGTAGGGGCCGATCAGGTCGGTGTCGAAGGCGACGATCTCGCCCTCCTGCACGATCCGCGGTCCGCATTCCTGGAACCACGGGTTGGTCCGCGGGCCGGAGGTCAGGAGCCGCGTCTCGATCCACTCGCCGCCCCGGCGGATGTTCTCGGCGTGGAGCACCGCCCAGATGTCGTCTTCCGACAGCCCCGGCCGCGCGGCGTCCCGCATCGCTCCCATCGCGGTCTCGCAGGCATGGACCGCGCAGCGCATGGCGCGGATGTCCTCCGGCCCCTTGACGGCCCGAACGCGCTCGGCGAGCGGCTCGCCGTCCTCGACCGTGAGGCCGGCGGCCTCGAGCGCGCGGAAGCCGGCCAGCATGATCTTGTCGATGCCGAGTCGGCGGCCGCCGCCGGCGTGCGTCCGCAGCAGGTCGGCGACCTCGGCCGCGAACGCCGCTGCGCTGGCGGCGGTGGCCTCGCCGGTGACCGAATAGAAGAACGACGCGCCCGAGCGCAGCTCGGCGACCAGCGGGTTGTGTTCGGCGAGGAACGGCGCATGCTTGTAGTCCCAGAGCACCAGGTGCCCGTCCGGCAGGACCAATGCCGCGCGGAACGGGTTGTGGGCGTTCCAGACCTGCATGTTGGTGGAATCAGTCGCGTAGCGGATGTTGAGCGGGTCGAAGAGCAGCAGCCCGGCCAGATCGTGCGCGTTCACCGCGGCGACCAGCCGGTCAAGGCGCCAGCGGCGCATCGCCTCGAGGTCGGGCGGCACCAGTCCGGCGGCCTGCCACTCGGCGAAGGCGAGCGCCGTCGGGCCGATCTCGACGCGGTCGTTGTCGTCGGGCGAGCCGTCGGGCCGCTTCGGCCGCGTGGGATCGATGCGGCGGAGCATCAGCCGCGATCGGTGGGGATTGGCATTGGTCCGGCCTCCGGTTTCCGGCGAGACTACCTGCCGCCGGTGGCGGCACAATCGGATTTTGCGCCCGGGCGGCTGGTGCCGTATAGCACGGGGCGCAGAGGTGGGAGTGGGCGGTGATCGAGGACGCTGATCGGGAGGGAATTTTTGCCGGCGACGATCCGTTTGCGATCGCGCGCGCCTGGCTGCGCGAGGCCGAGGCGGTCGAGCCGAACGACGCCAATGCCATCGCGCTGGCGACGGTGGACGCCTCCGGGCTACCCAACGCGCGGATGGTGCTGCTGAAGGAGATCGAGGCCGCGGCCTTCGTCTTCTACACCAACTACGAGAGCGCGAAGGCACAAGAGATCGACGCCGCGGGCAAGGCGGCCTTCGTGATGCACTGGAAGAGCCTCAGGCGGCAGGTGCGGGCACGCGGCACGGTGACGCGGGAGAACGGCGCCCAGGCGGACGCCTATTACCGCTCGCGCAGCCTCGCGAGCCGGCTCGGCGCCTGGGCATCGGCGCAGTCGAGGCCGCTCGGCAGCCGCAAGGCGCTGATGCTGGAGGTGGCGAAAGTCACGGCCGCCAAGGGTCTCGATCCCGAGCGGCCGCCGTTCTGGGGCGGATACCGGCTGGTGCCGCTCGAAATCGAGTTCTGGGCCGACGGGGCGCACCGGCTGCACGACCGTTTCCGCTGGAGCCGCGCGGAACCCTCGGCCGACTGGCGCGTCATGCGTCTGAGCCCCTGACTGCAGGTTCTCGATGCGCCGGGCCTTGCCCGAGGTCCGGCGTGTGTTCAAGAACTCGGGCCAAAGGAGCGAAAGCTTATGAGTGGATTGGGATGGCTGAGTTTTCTGATCGTCGGTCTGATTGCCGGCTGGATCGCCGAGAAGATCATGAAGCGCGATCAGGGTTTGCTCCTGAACCTGGTAGTCGGTGTAATTGGCGCGTACCTCGGGGCGTTTCTGTTCAGCCTGCTCGGTCTGACGACGACCGGATTCTGGGGCGCGCTCATCGTGGCCATCATCGGATCGGTCGTTCTGCTCGCCATCGTCGGTGCGGTACGCGGACGACGCTGAGAACCGGCGCCGCACGGCCGGTTCGACGGAAGCCCGGGCACGGCACGTACGACGATTCAAGCACCGCCCGAGTCTGGGGAGCAGTCAAGCCTTTGAATTCGCTAGCAAAGGATGTGTGACTCGTTTCTTAACAGAAGCGGGTCCGTTGCCCTGTAAAAGTCGCCGCGGACGTGGTACGGCGCTGCGGGCCGGAGTGGGGAACAAGACCATGCAGCTGACTGCCGAGGGAAAACGGAAGGCCGGCGAGATTGCGGCGCGCCACGGCGTCAGCGCGACTACCGCCGAAGCGCTGCTGGCGGCGCTCGCGGCGGGTGGCGGCAACCAGGCGCAGTTCTCGATCGAGGAACTCGGCGGAATGGGCCAGTGGTCGCGCGGCGGCATGGTCATGGTCGGCGACATGTTCAACCAAGGCCTCAAGGCGCGGGTCGATGCCCTGTGCACCGAGCTGGCGGATCTGGCGGGCGACCGCTCTGCCGTAGCGGCCGATCCGGCGCAAAAGCCTGGGGCCGGCCTGTTCGCCGCATCGGGCCGCGAAAACTGGTGGCCGGAAGAGCTCGGCAATCCGGCGTCGGCTGGGGCGCAGAACGCCATGCGCTACGCGTTCTTCCCCGACAAGCGGCGTCTGGCCATCGATCTCGGCGGCGAGGTCACCGTCTACGACACCGGCGACCACGCGATAACCGGGTTCGGCCAGCAGCAGTCGGGCGACGGGTCGATGTCCATGACCAGTCAGCACGGGCCGGTCCGCACCTCCGATCTTGCCGTGGTCGGGGCCGAGCCGGACCGCGCGGAGCCCACGCCACGGCCCGAAGAACAGCCGGTGGCCAAGACTGACGGTGATGCCCTCGGCACGATCGAACGGCTTGCGGATCTGCGCGCCCGCGGTATTCTCGACGAGGCGGAGTTCCAGGCCAAGAAGGCCGAACTCCTCGCCAGGCTTTGATGGAACGTCGCCCCGGCGCTTCGGGGCTAAGGATTGGACCTGTCTGCACAAATCCGGCTGCCGGCGCGACCCGTGGCCTGCGCCAATCTGAATTTCACGGTTGCGTTGGTTTTCGAAAGCGCTACCCTTTGAGCCTCAGGCAGTGCGAAGGTGTCGAGCGGCGTTGGTAAGTATTTTGGATGTATCAGGCGCCGAGACGCGCCCGTTGGTCGGAAAGTTCCTCAGCATGGATGTCCGTGGTCACGTCAAGTGGTTCGATACGACGAAGGGATATGGGTTCGTCGTCACCACCGACGGAGAAGGTGACATCCTTCTGCACAGCAACGTATTGCGGGTCTTCGGCTTTACTTCCGTAGCCGAGGGCGCGGAGATCGTACTGCGAGTGCAGGTGACCGAGCGCGGGCGCCAGGCGACAGAGGTCATCGACATCGTCCCAAGCGCGCCGCTGGCCGGTCCGCCGCCGATCGAGATGCCGGCGACCGAGGCCGCAGGTCCGCTCGAGCCGGCGCGGGTCAAATGGTTCGACCGGGTGAAGGGCTTCGGCTTCGTCAACATCTACGGCAAGCCCGAGGATGTCTTCCTGCACATGGAGACGCTGCGCCAGTACGGCTACGGCGAGGTCGTCGCCGGCGATGTGCTCGCAGTGCGGGTGACGGCCGGACCGCGCGGCCCGATGGTCTACGAGGTGCGCAGCTGGGACTACGTCGTCCGCATGCGGATGGCGGGCGATGCGACCGTCTGACACGCTCCGGGCGCTGCTTGCGGTCCTCGCCACCTGCGCCGCACCGCTTGCGGCAGTGGCGGCGGACTGCGCCCCGGACCAGGTCGATCTCCGCGACAGCGACACCACGCTGCGGTTTCATGTCGAGGTGATGGACACGCCCGCCGAGCGCGAGCAGGGGCTGATGTTCCGCAAGAGCCTGCCCAAGTTCTCGGGGATGCTCTTTGTCTACGAGACGCCGCAGCCCGTGGCGTTCTGGATGAAGAACACGCTCATCCCGCTCGACATGCTGTTCTTCGACGGCACCGGCAAGCTGACGCGGATCAAGAGCCAGGCGCAGCCGCTCGACGAGACCCCGGTGGTCGGCGGCAACGCCATCCGCTACGTGCTGGAGATCAACGGCGGACTGGCGCAGTCGCTGGGGATCGATCTCGGCGCCGAAATGCGCAACCCGGCGATCGAGGGCGCAGCCTGGCCCTGCGACGGCTAGTGTCGGGCGCCGGGGCCGGCTCGGGCGTCCCATCATCCGGCCCCAACCCCCCGGGCGTTCGCGGGTTTCCTGTCACTCCGGCGGCTGGCCGATGCCTGCGGCGCGCTCGGCGGGAGGTGCAGGCGCCGCGGGCGCTCGGGAAAAACCGGGGTCGGCCGCGTCGTGCAGGAAGGCGCTCACCCTGCGGGTCGTTCGCGCGATGGCGAAGCCGCTGGCAAAGCCGTGGCGGTCGAGCGCCACGCAGCGGCTGACCGCCTCGCGGTAGCACGGGTAGTGCCCGGGCGTGACCACGAGCGGCGGCAGGCCGGCGCGGGCGAGGACGTAGCTCGCCAGCAGCGTCGCGGTGCGGCCATTGCCTTCGATGAACAGCTGCGGCAGGCTGACGGTGTGCACGAAGACGCCCGCCGCCAGCGTGACGGGCGCCTGCGTGACGCTGCGGCGATACCAGTCGAAGAACGCGCCAATGCCTTCGGGACGGTCGTAGAACCAGCGCTCGGTCTCGGCGATGTGGTCGGAGAACTGCCGGCGCCGCTCGGGGCTGGCGCCGCACAGCACCTGGTGGTTGAGCTCGACGATATGGCTGGTCCGGCCGTAGGCGAAGATGTCGGTCTGTCCGGCGAGCAGCTCATCGACGTATCGATAGCCGCCGAACATCCGGCGCAGGACCTCGTCGTTGATCGGCTCGTCGGCATGATCCGGGTCGATCCGCCCGGACGACGCCGCGTCGCCGAGCGCGTGCAGCGCCCGTTCAATCTGCGTCAGGTCCAGCCTGCCCCACTTCATCCCGCCCTCCGGCCAACGCGGACCGTCCGCGGCGGCCGTCCGATTCGCGTCGTTTGGGTTTAGCTGAATTCCCCGGAGATATAGCGCTTGGTCAGATCCTTCTTGGGGTCGTGGAAGATCTGCTCGGTGTCACCGAGCTCGCAGAGGAACCCGGTTCGGCCGTGCTGCGAGATGTCGACCGAATAGAACGCCGTCTTGTCGGCGACGCGCATCGCCTGTTGCATGTTGTGAGTGACGATGGCGACCGAGTAGTCCTTCTTGAGGTCGAGCATCAGCTCTTCGATGATGCGGGTCGCGATCGGATCGAGCGCCGAGCACGGCTCGTCCATCAGCAGCACCCGCGGTTCCGTAGCGATGGCGCGGGCGATGCAGAGCCGCTGCTGCTGGCCGCCGGAGAGCGCGAGGCCGTTCTGCTTGAGCTTGTCCTTGACCTCGTCCCAGAGGCCGGCGCGGCGCAGCGAGTATTCCACCCGCTGGGCATAGTCGCCCTTGTAGCGGTTGAGGCGCAGGCCGAAGGCCACGTTCTCGAAGATCGACATCGAGAACGGATTGGGCTGCTGGAAGACCATGCCGATGTGCCGGCGGACCACGACCGGGTCGATCCCGCGGGCATAGATGTCCTGCCCGAGGAACTGCACGTGGCCTTCCAGCCGGAAAGACGGGATGAGGTCGTTCATCCGGTTCAGCGAGCGCAGCACCGTCGACTTGCCACACCCGGACGGCCCGATGAAGCCGGTGATCTTGTTCTTTTCAACCGCGATGTAGCTGTCGCGCACTGCGAGAAAGTCGCCGTAGTAAATCTTGTCGATCTTGGCGTCGATCGCCGGTTCGGCCGGCGCGGTGCCCGGCATGGGCCTGCTCGCGGCGAGCTGGGTGGTTTGCATGATGGCCATTGGTTGTCCCCTCCTGAGGTCCGTCAGACCCTGCGCGAGCTGATGAGCCGGCTCAGGATGTTGAAGATGAGCACGATCAGCACGAGAACCAGCGACGCCGCCCAGGCGAGCTCGATCTGGTTCTGGAACGGCATGCCCGAAAAGTTGTAGATCAGGATCGCGAGCGAGGCAGTCGGCTCGCGCAGGCTGCCGATCCAGTAGTTCGAGAACAGCGCGGTGAAAAGGAGCGGCGCCGAGTTGCCGGCCGCGCCCGCCACGGCCAGCATCACGCCGGTGAGGATGCCCGGCATCGCCGTCGGCAGGGTGACCTTCCAGATCGACTGGGTCGGGGTGCACCCCATGCCGTAGGCGGCGTCCTTCATGCGCTGCGGCACCATGCGGACCGCCTGCTCGGCAGTCAGCATGACGGTGGGCAGCATCAGCACCGCGAGCGCCACGCCGCCGGCGAGCGCCGAGTAGGTGCCCATCACGAGCACGAGCCAGGCATAGACGAAGACGCCGGCCAGGATCGAGGGAAAGCCGGTCAGCACCTTGGCGATGAAGCGGGTCGCGTCGGAGAGCCGGCCATGCGGCTCGATGGCGCCGAGCAACAGACCGCCGAGGACGCCGAGCGGCACCGAGATCACCGTCGCGATCGCAACCATGACGAGGGTGCCGACGATCGCGTTGCCGAAGCCGCCGCCCTGCTCCAGCCCCGCGGGCGGCAGCTCGGTGAAGAGCGCGAGGCTCAGGCGGGACCCGCCCCGGGCGATGAGCATGTAGAGAACCGAAAGCAGCGGCACCGCGGCCAGCAGCGCCACGACCCAGAGCAGGCCCGTCAGCACGGTGTTGCTTACCGACCGGCGATCGCTGAACGAGCGCAGCAGGCTGGGCGGGGTGGAAACGATCGCCTCGATGGAGACTTCGTTGGCCGTGACCATGGCTCAGGCCACCTTCTGGTTGGAGGAGAACGCCATGATCAGCGTGCCGACCACGTTGACGATGAGCGAGATCACCAGAAGCACGATCGCGGCGTACATCAGCGCCTGCACCTCGATGCCGTGCGCCTCGGGAAACTGCGATGCGAGCAGCGACGCGAGGGTGTTGGCCGGCGAGAACAGCGACCAGCTGATCTGGTTGGAGTTGCCGATCAGCATGGCGAGCGCCATCGTCTCGCCGAGGGCGCGGCCGAAGCCCAGCACCAGCGAGGCGAAGATGCCGCTCGACGCCGTGGGCAGCATCACCTTGAGGATCGCCTCCCACTTGGTCGTGCCCATGCCGTAGGCCGCTTCCTTGGTCTTGAAGGGAATGAGGGTGAAGCTGTCCTGGCTGATCGCGGCCACGGTCGGCAGCACCATGATCGCGAGCACGATGACCGCGGGGGCGAGCCCGGGGCCGGCCAGCGAGGTCGAGAACAGCGGAATCCAGCCCAGGTTGGTGTGCAGCCAGTCGGCGACCGGGCGAAGATTGGGGATGACGACATAGATGCCCCAGAGGCCGTAGACCACCGAGGGGATCGCCGCGAGCATCTCGATCAGCGTGCGGAACACCCGCGCGAGGCGCGGCTCGAGGAAATCCTGGGTCAGGAAGATCGCGACGCTGACCCCGAAGAAGCCCGCCAGCACCAGCGCGAGGACCGAGCTGTAGAGCGTGCCCCAGATCTCGGCGAGGACGCCGAGCTGCTCCCGGCCCGGATCCCAGACGTCCGAGGTCAGGAAGCCGAGGCCGTAGCGCTGCATGGCGGGCGCCGCCTGCACGCCGATCTTCCAGAGGATGTAGGCGAGCAGGACCACGACGACCGCGCCCGCGGCATAGGCGCACCCGCGAAAGATGCGGTCGGTCACGATCTCGCCCCGCGTCGGCGCCTGGGAAATCGACTGCCGCCGGACGTCCGTGGGATCGCTGATGATCATTTCTGGCCTGGCTCTCCAATCAGAAACCGACGCCGCAGTTGCGGCGCCGGTCTTGAGGCTCGTTCTGCGAACGGCGTTCGCGTCAGGCGCCGGCGCCGATCTTGTCGGCAGCAGCGCGGACCTTTTCGATGACCTCCTGGGGCATCGGGATGTAGCCCAGCTGATCGGCCATCGCCTGGCCGTCGGTCAGCCCGTAGTCGACCATCTGCTTGATCGCATCGACCTTCGCCGGGTCCTGGCCGTCCTTGTAGAACAGCATCCAGGTGAAGGTGGCGATCGGATAGCTCTGGTCGCCCTGCGGGTCGGTGATGAAGGCGCGCATGTTGTCGTCGAACTCCGCGCTCGCAAGTGCGGCCGCGCCGCCTTCGCCGCCCGGCGCGATGAAGTTGCCGGACTGGTTCTCGAGGGTGGCCATCGGCGTCTTGGTAAGCAGGGCGTAGCCGTATTCGATGTAACCGATCGCACCCGGGGTCTGCAGGATCGTCGCGGTCACGCCGTCGTTCTTGGGCGCCTTGACGATCTTGTCGGAGGCCGGCCACTGCACCGAGGTGCCCGAGCCCGGGCCACCCTTGAACGCCTCGCTGATCGCGGCGAGGTGGCCCGTGAAGTTGTAGGTGGTGCCGGAGCTGTCGGAGCGGACCACGACGGTGATCGGCATGTCGGGCAGCTTGGCGTCCGGGTTGGCGGCGGCGATTCGCTCGTCGTTCCAGTTGGTGATCTTGCCGAGGAAGATGTCCGGATAGACGTCGCGCGGCAGCTTCAGTTCGTCGACGCCCGGCAGGTTGTAGGCGAGAACGATTTCCCCGGCGGTCATCGGCAGCAGCACGACGCCCTGCTTGACCTGGGCGATCTGGTCGTCGGTCATCGCGGCATCACTGGCCGCGAAGTCCACGACACCGTTGATGAAATCCTGGATGCCCGCGCCGCTGCCCTTGGACTGGTAGTCCACGGTCACGCCGTCGGTCTTGCCGCTGAAGTCCTTGAACCAGGCGGAATAGAGCGGAAAGGGGAAGCTCGCCCCCGAACCGGTGATGCGCGTGTCGGCCAGTGCCGGCGAAGCGACGGCGATCGCGGCGGCGATCGCAACTCCGATGAATGGAAATCGCATGAGTGTCTCCCGGACATGTCTCGGCTGTTCGGTGCGATCTATGACGGCTCTGTGTGACGCTTTTGCGACCAGCGGGAGTCATTAAGATGTCATTCAGACCGATGCGCGCCGGTCCGCTCAGTGGCGGAAATGCCGCATGCCGGTGAAGACCATCGCGAGGCCGGCCTCGTCCGCGGCGGCGATCACCTCTTCGTCGCGGACCGATCCGCCGGGCTGGATCACCGCGGTCGCGCCCGCTTCCGCCGCGGCGAGCAGGCCGTCCGGAAACGGGAAGAAGGCGTCCGACGCCACCACGGACCCCACCGTCGGTGGTTCGCCGAGGCCGAGCGCCTCGGCCATGTCGCGCGCCTTGCGTGCGGCGATCCGGGTCGAATCGACCCGGCTCATCTGGCCGGCGCCGATGCCGACCGTCGCACCGTCGCGCGCATAGACGATGGCGTTCGACTTGACGTGCTTGGCCACGGTCCATGCGAAGCGGAGATCGGAGAGCTCCGCGTCGGTTCGGGGCACGGCGGGTGACGATGCGCAGGTCCTGCAGATCGATCCGGCCGCCGTCGCGATCCTGAACCAGAAAGCCGCCCGAGACCTGCCGCCAGGCGAGGGCGGGCGAGGCCGGGTCGGGCAGGCCGCCGGTGACGAGCAGGCGCAGGTTCCGCTTGGCGGCGAAGACCGCCGACGCCTCGGCGGAGGCCTCCGGCGCGATGACGACCTCGGTGAAGACCCCGGCGATCGCCGACGCCGTCTCGCCGTCGAGCCGCCCGTTGAGCGCGACGATGCCGCCGAACGCCGAGGTGCGGTCGCAGTCGTAGGCGGCGCGATAGGCCTCGAGCAACGTCGCGCCCCGCGCGACACCGCAGGGATTGGCGTGCTTGATGATGGCGCAGGCCGGGCCGTCGCCGGGCGCGAACTCGGCCACCAGCTCGAAGGCTGCGTCGGTGTCGTTGATGTTGTTGTAGCTCAGGGCCTTTCCCTGAAGCTGGCGCGCGGTGGCGACGCCGGGGCGGCCGCTGCCGTCGCGGTAGAAGGCCGCCGCCTGGTGCGGGTTCTCGCCGTAGCGCAGCGGCTGCGCCAGCGTGCCGGCGAAGCTGCGGCGGCGCGGCGCGGCTTCGGCGAAGGCCCCGGCCATCCAGCCCGAGACGGCGGCATCGTAGGCGGCCGTGCGGCCGAACGCGGTGAGCGCGAGGCGGCGGCGGAACGCCAGGCTGGTCGCGCCGTCGTGGCGTTCGAGCTCGTCGAGGAGGGCGGCATAGTCCTCGACATCGGTGACGACGGCGACGAAGGCGTGGTTCTTGGCGGCCGAGCGCAGCATCGCGGGGCCGCCGATGTCGATGTTCTCGATGCAGGCGGCAGCGTCCGAGCCGGCGGCCACCGTCGCCTCGAACGGGTAGAGGTTGACGACGAGAAGGTCGATCTCGCCGATGCCGTGTTGCGACAGCGCCGCCTGATGCGCGGAGTCGTCGCGCACGGCGAGAAGGCCCGCGTGCACCATCGGGTGCAGCGTCTTGACGCGGCCGTCGAGCATTTCGGGGAACTCGGTCAGTGCCGAGACATCGCGCACCGGCAGGCCCGAAGCCCGCAGGGCCCCGGCGGTGCCGCCGGTGGAGACGAGCTCGATCCCGCGCTCGACCAGCGCCGTGGCGAGCTCGGCGAGGCCGGCCTTGTCGGAAACCGAGATCAGCGCGCGCCGGACGGGAACGAGGTCTCTGGGCATCGACGGGCGCTCCTTGGGGGGCCGAGCGGGGTTCCTCAGGGCGCCGACGGCGCCTCGGCGATGCGCCCGAAGGACCAGGTGACCTGGCCGAGATACTCGACCACATCGGCGCGAACAACCACCTGTGTCGCCGGCAGCGGCGCCGCCGCGCTCGCGTCGAAATAGACCGAATCCTCCAGTGCGACCGTGCCGCCGCCGGCACGGAACACCCACGCCTCGCCGGTCGGCAGCGTCAGCGTCACCAGCTGGCGGCCGGGGTCGAACTCGATGCCGATCGCCGGATGCAGGTGGAACCGCGCCACGAAGCCGACGCGGCCGTCGCGGGCCGCGCGGTCGAACTGGCTGCGGGAGCGGGCGTCGGCGACGGTCAGGATGTCCTCGCCGCGCACCTCCTGGCCGCGGGCGCCGACGAAGAGCCGCCGTTCCTGCAGCAACCCGTGGCTCGCCACGTAGCCGTCCTGGGTCGCGAGCAGCCACTGGCCGGTCGCGTCCTGCGCCTGGCGCACCGAGACCAGCGACGGCCCGTCGATCAGCGCCGCGCCGAAGGTGCGCGCGGCCAGCCCCGTCGCCTCGATCCGGGCGGAGGACCGGCCGTCGACCTCGACCGCCGACTGCGCCGCGGTCTGGCGCGAGAGGTTCGTCCAGGCGCCGCCGAAAGCCTGCCCGGGACCGGCGTTCACCACCAGTGGTTGCCGTCCGACGCTCATCTCGAAGGCGAGCGTCGCGGCATGGGCGCGCAGCGCGAAGCGTGCCCGCGGGCGGCGCCGCACCGTCCATGACGAGCACGACCCGCCCGCCCGAGAGCCGCGCATAGCCCATGGGCAGCCTGGGCTTCGGCTGCGCGACGAGGCGGAGCTCCGCCAGCGCCTGGTCGAGCCGGTCGGCGGTCCCGGCGCCGCCGCCGTGGAACCGCGCCACGCCGCCGTCGCCGAGGCGGAGCGGTCGTAGCACCGGGACGGCGCGCGACGATCGCCTGCAGGTGCGGCGCCATCGCGTGCTGGTCGGCGTCCTCGAGCAGCCGCGCCGTCCAGATCAGCAGGATGAGGATTTCCGCGAGGTCCTCCGGGACGCGCGACGGCGTGCCGCCATCGGGGTCGATCAACTCCTCGGAGAGTGCCGCAAGCTCGGCCAGCGCGGCGGCATGGCCGGGATGCGGCAGCAGCACGCCGCTCCAGACGAGCCCGGTCAGCGCGCGCAGCCGCGGCAGCCCCTGAGGCGACAGCGGCCAGGCGCGGCTCAGGTAGCGCTGGTGCGCGGCGAGGCAGCGCCAGAGCCGGTCGGCGCCGCCCCGGTCGAGGCCTTCGGTGAGGAGCCCGGCGTGGACCGTCCAGCGCTTGGCGCGGCGGCCGGCGATCTCGGGCTCCCAGCCGGGGCCGCTGCCGCCGCCGAACCGGCGGATCCAGTCCTGCACCCAGCCCTGCGCCATCAGCCGCGCCGGCCGATTGCCGAGGGCCGCGAGATCGTCGAGCCAGAGGCAGGACTGCCGCTCGGCTTCGAGCCGGGGGTCGGGCAGCGGCACCATCCAGATCGAGCGCTTGCCGACCGTCACCTCGTTGTCCGAGCGCCCGCCATCGCCGTCGACCAGTGCGTGCCCGCGCCCGGCGTCGCCGAGCAGCACCGGCTCGGGCAGCGACGCCGCGACCTCCGGGCGGCCGCCGAGCCGCGCCCGGTGCGCCCAGAGCCGGTTGCGCCAGGCGCGCGGCGGCCGGGCGAGACGCTCGCCGATGAGCCTTCAGCGTCATCGCGGACCGGGACATGGCATCGAGCAGGCGACCACTAAGGTAATGATCGGCGGAGCTTATCCCTGCCTGCGTCGGGCTGTCACGCGGCAATGGGCGGCATGGTCAAGCAGATGGCATAGAACCCGTCCATCCCGCCGCGCTCCGGCCAGAAGTCCGGCCGCAGCCGCAGCCCGCCGGCGGCATCGATCCAGGCGGGGTCGATCCCGAGCGCCGTCGGGTCCGGCGGCACGACGCGGGCCTCGGGCACTGCGGCGAGAAACCGCGCGATCTGGTCCTCGCCTTCGGCCGGCAGCAGCGAGCAGACGCAGTAGACGATCCGCCCGCCCGGCTTCAGCCAGCCCACTGCGCGCTCGAGCAGCGCGGCCTGGAGCGACACCAGCGCCGGCAGCTCGCGGCCGTCTCGCAGGTGCGGCAGGTCCGGGTGCCGCCGGATGGTGCCGCTGGCCGTGCACGGCGCATCGACCAGCACCGCGTCGTAGTGGCTCCGCCGGCGTCCAGGCGAGCGCGTCCGCCACGACGACCTCGGCGGCGAGGCCGGTGCGGGCGAGGTTGTCGCGCAGTCGCGCAAGCCGCGGCTCGGAGGCGTCGAGCGCCGTCACCCGCGCCGCCCGCGGCCGCGAGCTGCAGGGTCTTGCCGCCCGGCGCGGCGCAGACGTCGAGCACGCGCCGACCGGATACGTCGCCAAGCAGCCGCGCGGGCAGCGCCGCGGCGGCGTCCTGCACCCACCAGGCGCCTTCGGCGTAGCCGGGCAGCGCCGAGACCTGCGGCCGCGCCCGGCAGGCGCAGGCTGCCGGTCGGCAGCAGCTCGGCCCCGAGCGCCTCCGGCCCAGGTCGCGGCGTCGGCCGGCGACTTCGGCGTCAGGTCGACCGGAGCCGGGCGCCAGGTGCGCGTGCCGCGATGCGGGCCGTCACGGCCGGTCCCCAGGCGGCGGCGATCGGACCCGCGATCCAGTCCGGCAGGGCGGCCTCGCCAGCGGCGCTCCAGAGCTCCGGGGCTGCTCCCGCGACGCGGCGCGCCACCGCGTTGACCATGCCCGAGACGTGCTTGCCGCGCGGGTCCGGCCTGGGCGAGCCGCACGGCGCCATCGACGGCGGCGTGCGCCGGAATGCCGTCGAGGTGCATCTCGGCAACGGCGAGGCGCAGCGCGTTCAAGGCGTGGGGCGGCGGCCGGCGCGCGAGAAACCGCTAAGGACCTCGTCGATCCGTCCGAGATGGCGCAGCGTTCCGCGAGGCGAGCGCCTGCGCCCGGGCGCGTTCGGACGGCGCCAGCGCCGCGAGCGGCCCGTCGGCGCCGGCCTGATCGGCGAGGCTGCGGCCGTCTTCCAGAACCCCCGCAACCAGGGCCGCCGCCGACCGGCGCGCCGCGAAGCCTGGCGCGCTCAAAGCTCGTTGCCGTGACGCCGCACGGTCGGGATCGGGCTCGGCCGCATCGGCACCTCGCGGCGCGGCGTGCTGCCGGCCATCGCCTCCAGCGCCCGGATGCGGTTTTCCACGTTGGGGTGGGTGGAGAAGAGGTTGTCCATCCGCTGCCCCGACAGCGGGTTGACGATGAAGAGCGGCGCCGAGGTCGGGTTGCGCTCGGCACTCGGCATCTCGATCCGGCTGGCAGTGGCCGGAAATCTTGCGGAGCGCGCTGGCGAGGCCCAGCGGGTTGCCGCTGATCGCAGCCCCATCGCGGTCCGCGGAATATTCCCGCGTCCGGCTGATCGTCATCTGGATGAGCATCGCCGCCAGCGGCGCGAGGATCACCGCGAGGAGCACGCCGAGCGGGCCCATCGGGTTGTCGCGGTCGCGGCTGCCGCCGAAGAAGAAGCCGAACTGCGCCAGCATCGAGATGGCGCCCGCCACTGTCGCGGCGACGGTCATCGTCAGCGTGTCGCGGTTCTTCACGTGCGCGAGCTCGTGGGCGATCACGCCTTCCAGCTCCTGCCGGTCGAGGACCTTGAGGATGCCGGTGGTCGCGGCGACGGCGGCGTTCTCGGGGTTGCGGCCGGTCGCGAACGCGTTCGGCTGATCGCTGCGGACGAGATAGACCCGCGGGCGTGGGGATGCCGGCGCGCTCTGCCAGCCGCCCGACCATGTCGTGGAGCTCGGGGGCGCTCGCCCGGGTCACCGGCTCGGCGTTGTGCATCCGGAGCGCGACCTTGTCGGAGTTCCACCAGGCAAAGGCGTTGGTGCCGATCGCGAAGACCAGCGCGATCAGCATCCCGCCGGTCCCGCCGATCAGATAGCCGACGCCCATGAAGAGCGCCGTCATGGCTGCGAGAAGCAGCATCGTCCTGACGAAATTCATGCTCGCTCCGACCCTTGCGGCGCCCCTGCGGCCCGCCTTATGATCGCTCGCTGCGACCGAGGGGGTAATATATGTCACCGGAGACGAGCGAAAAAGAGGCCCGCTGCGCTGCCGCCGCGCGGCGCGCGCTGGCCGAGGCCGAGGCCCGCCGCGCCGCCGGCGCAGAGCCGGCGCTGCCTCCGGAGCTCGGCGGCCGCGACGGCCCCGAGCCGGTCCGCTACGGCGACTGGGAGCGACGCGGAATCGCGGTCGACTTTTGAAGCACGCCGGGCGCGGCGCCGGTGCCCGGGGACGCGATGATGCGATGACGAAGCAGGTGATCTGCATCAGCTGGGGCACCAAGTACGGCGCGCCTTACGTCAATCGGCTCTATGCGATGGTGGCGCGCAACATCACGCCGCCGTTCAGCTTCACCTGCTTCACCGACAACGCCGCCGGGTTCCGCCCGGAAGTCCGCGCCGAGCCGCTGCCGCCGCTCGACGTGGCGATGCCGACCGGCACCAAGGGCATCTGGCCCAAGGCGCGGCTCTGGAGCGCGACGCTGGCCGACCTGACCGGGCCGGTGCTCTTCATGGACCTCGACCTCGTGGTGGTGGGCTCGCTCGACGACTTCTTCACCTACGGCAACCCCGACGACGGTGATCCTCGCGCGCAATCCCAACACGCCCTTGGAGCGGCTCGGGCAGACCTCGCTCTTCCGGTTTCCGGTCGGCAAGCTCCTGCCGTTGCAGGAGCGCTTCGTCGCCGATCCGCAGGCCGTCGCCGACACCTTCCAGTTCGAGCAGCGCTACGTCACGCGCACCGCGCCCGGCGGCATCGGGCTGTGGCCGGACCCTTGGGTGCGGCATTTCCGGTTTCATCTGACCCGGCCGTTTCCGGTCAACTATTTCCTGCCGCCCCGGCTGCCGCCCGACACCCGCGTCGTGATCTTCCCCGGCGGGCTGCTGCCGCCGCACGCCATCGCCGGGCAGTGGGGCCGGCGCTACCGGCCGGGGCCGGCGGCCGACCATATCCGTGGTCTGTTCGCGACCGACCGTCCCGATCCGCCGCTGACCTACCTCCGCCACTTCATCCTGCCGGCGCCCTGGGTCGCCGACGCCTGGCGCGAGGACTGACCTCCGCCCCCTGACCTCCGTTCAGACGAAGCGCACCGGCGATCCGCCAGCCCCCGGCCCGAAAGGAAACGCACCGCGTTTCCCGGGCCGTTCGCCAGAGCGCGCGAGCGCGGAGGCGAAGGGGGGTGCAGCCCTCACCGGACGGTTGCATCCGGCCGCGGCCGCCCCGGCGGGCGCGTGAAACGCGTCCGCCCCCCGCAGGGGCGGCCGCGGCCGGATTTGCCGACGGTCAAATCCGGCAGGGAAAACGCGTCTCGCGAAAGCTCATGCCGTCGACCGGCGTCCACCGGACTGCCCCACACCGGATCACGGGGCCGTGCGTGGACAGCCGGGCCCTCCGCGCGACCTTGAGCAGCGGAACGCGCGGCCTCCCGCCGTCGCGTCCTTGGAGGAATACCCATGAGCCGAATGCTGCTGCACGCCGCGCGCCTGGTCCTCGCCGGCCTCGCTCTCGGCGCCGGAACCGGCCTCGCCGCCGCCGCGACCCACGTCCGCGGCGAAGTCACCGCGATCGACGGCGACACGGCCACGGTGCAGACGACCGACGGCGACACGGTCGAGGTCACCCTGAAGCCGGATTTCGGCATGATCGTCTATCATTCGATCTCGCTCGACGACCTCAAGCCGGACGACTGGCTGTCGATCCCCTCGATCAAGGCGGCCGACGGCACCAAGAAGGCCGTGGCGATCGGCGTCTTCCCTGCGGAGATGCACGGGGTCGGCGAAGGCGTCTCCGATTGGGATCTCGGCCCCGACAGTGCGATGACCAACGCTTCGTTCGGGGCGATGCAGTCGCAGGGCGCCGATCACACCATCGTCGTGACCTGGAAGGGCACGCAGGAGACGATCGAGGTCCCGGAGGGAACGCCGATCACCGCCTTCGCGCCCGACCCGGACCGCACGCTCGCGGTGGGGGACAAGGCGATCTTCTTTGCCACCGAGACCGACGGCAAGATGGTTGCCGGCCGCGCAGGGGTGATGGAGGACGGCTCGGCCCCGCCGATGTGATCCGACCGAGACCGTCAGCCGGTGTGCACGTAGCCGACGCTGCGCACCGTCTTGATGAGCTGCGGGTGCTCGGGGTCGGCCTCGAGCTTGCGGCGCAGCCGGGTCACCCGGTGGTCGATGCTGCGGTCGTTGCTGTCGTCGTCGCGCGGGGGCGCGAGACGCATCAGGTCGTCGCGGGTCAGCACCTTGCCGCGGTTGGTGGCGAACGCCGCCACGAGGTCGACCTCCATCGGGCTGAGGTCGACCGCCCGGCCGGCGCTGTCGCGGAGTGAAAAGCTGCGCAGGTCGAGCACGTAGGGCCCGAACGTCGGCCCGCCCGCCGCGGTCCCGCCGCTCGGCCGCCGGCGGCGCAGCACCGCCGCGATGCGCGCCGCGAGCTCCGGCAGCTCGACCGGCTTGCGCAGGTAGTCGTCGGCGCCGATCTCGAGGCCCACCACCCGGTCGACCAGGTCATGGGCGCCAGTCAGGATCACGATGCCGGGGTCGAAGCGGGCCCGCAGGGTCCGTGCGAGGGCGAAGCCGTCCTGCCCCGGCAGGCCGAGGTCGAGCACGAAGAGGTCGAACCCCGAGCCGCCGGAAAGCAGGGCCTCGAGGCCGGCGCCGTCGGCGGCGGCGGACACCTCATGCCCTGCTAGCCCGAGATAGTCGACGAGCATCTCGCGGATGTCGCGCTCGTCGTCCACCACCACGATGCGTGCCACGTTCCCCCTCCTGGCATGAGACGATTGAAACAAATCGGTCGCTCTTTGGCAATCGGCTGAAACGGCGCCCGGCGACTGCATCGCTGGTGCCACCGCGCTTGACCGACGCCCCGGCCGGTCCGCACAATGCCGCCTCAGGGCACCGGGCACGGGCCGGCACGGGAGAGAGCCGCGGCCATGGCGAACGATACGGCGAGCGCGCCCACCGAACTCGAAGGCCGCACCATCCTGATCGCCGCGGCGACGCTGGTCGGGCTGATCGCCGCCTGCGGCCTCTGGGCGGCGCACATCGACCCGATGGCCGCGCTGCCCTACTGGCTGATCCTCGTCGCCACCGCGATTGCGGCCGGCATCGCCGCGCGCGCGACGGCGCGGGCGACGCTGCGGCTGCGCAGCGCCGAGGCGCGGCTGCGCACGGCGGCCGAGGCGCTGCCTGACGGGCTCGTCGTCTTCGACCGCGACGACCGCATCGTCTTTTACAACTCGCGCTATCCCGAGCACATGACCGATGCGCTGCGCGAGGGCGTGGCCGTCGGGCGGCGCTTCGAGGACTGGATGCGCGAAGCCATGGCCCGCGGCCCGGTCTACCATCCCGAAATGGGCCCCGATTTCTTCGAGCGCCGGCTGGCGTTGCGCGCCTCATCGCGCAGCGAGCACGTGCACCGGCTTGCCGACGGCCGCTGGGTGCGCATCCGCGAGAACCGCACGCCCGACGGCGGCCGGGTGCTGCTCACCACCGACATCTCCGAAGAGCGCCGCCGGGCCGCCGAACTGCGGCTGCTGGCGCTCGCGGTCGAGCAGGCGGGCGACCCGGTCGAGATCACCGGCGACGACCACGGCTTCACCTTCGTCAACCACGCCTTCGAGGTCACCACCGGCTACAGCCAGGAGGAGGTGCTCGGCCGCCCGCCGCAGGACGTGCTGTCGAGCGGCCTCCACCCGCCGGAGTTCTTCCTGGCGATGCGCCGCGAGCTCGACGCCGGGCGGACCTGGCACGGCACCATCGTCAATCGCCATCGCGACGGCCACCTGATCGAGCAGGAGACGACGATCGCCCCCGTCCGCGACGAGAACGGGACGATGACCCACTACGTCGCGGTCAAACGTGACGTCACCGAGGCGCGCGCCCAGGCACGGGCGCTCGCCGCGAGCGAAGCGCGCTACCGCGCGGTGGTCGAGGCGCAGACCGAGTTCATCCTGCGGATGGACCCCGCCGGCACCTGGACCTTCATGAACGAGGCCGCCGAGCGCTACACCGGCATGACGCTCGAGGAGGTGAACGCCAGCGGCCACAAGGATCCCGACTTCATCGTGCCGGAAGATCTCGAGCTCTTCGCCGACCACCTGGCGCAGATCACGCCCGAGACGCCGAGCCACTCGGTCGAGTTCCGCACCGAGCATCCCGACGGCTCGCGGCACTGGGAGCACTGGACCGACACCGGCATCTTCGACGCCGACGGCCGGCTGCTCGAGATCCAGTGCGTCGGCCGCGAGATCACCGACCGCAAGCTCGCCGAGGCGGCGCGCGAGGAGGCCGAGCGGCTGCGCCTCGCCGCCCTCGAGGCGGCGCTCGACTGCTACATCGCGCTCGACGCCGACGGCACGATCGTCGAGTTCAACCTCGCGGCCGAGCGCACCTTCGGCCTGTCGCGCTCCGAGGCGATCGGGCGGCAGATGGAGGCGCTGATCGTGCCGCCGCAGCTGCGCGGCGGGCACCTCGAGGAGATGATGCGCAACCTCGCCGGTGACCCGGCGGGCACCTCGGGGCGCCGGATCGAGGTCGACGCGGTGCGGGCGGACGGCTCGATCTTCCCCATCGAGGTCGTCGTGGTGCGCGGCGAGCGCGGCGGCCGGACGATCTTTCTTGCCTACCTGCGCGACCTGACCGAGCGCCGCGCTGCCGAGCGGCGCCTGGCCGAGCGGGAGGCGCAGTTCCGCACCATCGCCGAGAGCGTCCCGGTCGGGCTGGTGATCAGCGACATCGAGACCGGGATGCCGCTCTACATCAACCCCCGCTCGCGGCGGAACCTCGGTGTCGGGCCCGAGGAGAGCTTCGGCACGATGATCGAGGTCTGGGAAAAGCCCGAGCAGCGGCTGGCGCTGCTGCGCGAGCTTGCGGAGCGCGGCTCGACCAAGGCGGTCGAGGCCGACCTGGTCATGCCGACCGGCCGGCGGATGAAGGCGCTGGTCTCGGCGACCCGCACCGCCTACGGCGGCCGCGAGGCGATGCTGGCGGCGACCGTCGACATCACCGACCTGCGCGAGACCGAGGCCGCCCTCCGCGAGAGCCAGGCGCGGTTTCACGCCTTCATGGACTTCGCGCCGGTGGCGGCGCACCTGCGCGACCCCGAGGGGCGGTACCTGATGTTCAACCGGCGCATGGAAGAGCTGATCGGCGTCCCCGCCTCCGAGGCGCTCGGCCGGCTGCCGAGCGAGATCCGCCCAGCGGAGATCGTCGGCAACAGCGACAAGCACCACCACGACGTGGTCGCGACCGGCAAGCTGCACGTCAGCGAGCAGTACCTGACCTACAACCCCGACGATCCGCGCTGGGCGATGGCGATCCGGTTTCCCGTGCTCGACGCCGACGGCAAGGTCGATGCGGTCGGCACCTTCGCCGTCGACATCACCGAGCGCAAGGCGTCGGAGGCGGCGCTGCAGGCGTCCGAGGCGCGGCTCAACGCCATCAATGCCGCGAACCCGGTGCCGATGAACATCGCCCGGCTTTCGGACCGCAAGCTCCTGTTCTACAACCAGCCTTATCTTCAGCTCTACCGGCTCGGCGGCGTCGACATGGAGACCTTCGACCGCTCCAGCCTCTATCCCGATCCCGCCGAGCGTGACTGGCTCTACGCAGAGCTGGCCGCCGGGCGCGAGGTTTCCGACCACGAGGTCACGCTGCGCCGGCACGATGGCACCGAGGTCCCGGTGTCGCTGACCTCGCGCCAGATCGTCTTCGACGGCGAGCCCGCCATCGTGACGACGTCGGTCGATCTGACCGCGCTCCGCGCCGCCGAGGCCGAGGTGGCGCGGTCGCGCGAGGCGCTGCATCAGAGCGAGAAGCTCACGGCGCTCGGCGCGCTCCTCGCCGGCGTCGCCCACGAGCTCAACAACCCGCTGTCGGTGGTCGTCGGCTACTCCTCGATGCTGCGGGAGATGGGCTGCGACCCGGCCACCGCGGCGCGCGTGGAAAAGATCCACGCCGCCGCGGAGCGCTGCGCCCGGATCGTGCGCACCTTCCTCGCCATGGCCCGCGCGCGGCCGCCGCGGCGCGAGCCGGTGAACCTGGGCGAAGTGGTGATCGGAGCGCTGGATCTCGCGGGCTACGGCCTGCGCAGCGCCGACATCGAGGTGGCGCTCGACGTCCCCGCCGACCTCGCGCCGGTGCACGGCGACGCCGACCAGCTGCACCAGGTCGTGGTGAACCTCGTCGTCAACGCCCAGCAGGCCCTGCTCGGGAACCCGCCGCCGCGGCGGCTTTCGGTGCGGGCCTGGACCGAAGGCGCCGAGGCGGTGCTCGAGATCGCCGACAACGGACCGGGGATGGAGCCCGCGGTCGCCAAGCGCGCCTTCGAGCCGTTCTTCACCACCAAGCCGCAGGGGGTGGGCACCGGCGTCGGGCTCTCGGTCTGCCATGGCATCGCCGCGGCGCACGGCGGCCGGATCGATCTCGAGACCTCGCGCGGCAACGGCGCCCGCTTCCGGGTGCGGCTGCCCCTGTCGCACGACGCGGCTGCCGCGCGGCCCGCCGCCGCGGTGCAGCCGGCCGCCGGCGGCCGGGTCCTCGTGGTGGACGACGAGCAGGAGATCGCGGCGCTCCTCGCCGAGCGCCTCGCCACCGAGGGGTTCACCGTCGCCACCGCGTCGAGCGGGCGGCGAGCCCTGGCGGCGCTCGAGACGACCGACGTCGACCTCGTGATCAGCGACCTCAGGATGCCCGACATGGACGGCGCGTCGCTGGCCGAAGAGATCGTCCGGCGCTGGCCGGCGCTGGCCGAGCGCATCCTGCTGATCACCGGCGACGCGCTCGGGGCCGATCCCAACGGCCGGCTCGGCCACCTCGGGCTGCCGATCTTCGAGAAGCCGCTCGATCTCGCCTCGATGACCGCCGAGGTGCATCGCCGCATGGCCGGCGCCGCCGTGAGCGTGCAATGACCGGCGCCACGCGGGTCATCGTGGTCGACGACGAGCCGGACCTGCGCGAACTGCTCTCGGACTACCTCGGCATGCAGGGCTTTGCCGTCGGCACCGCGAGCGATGCCGCCGATCTCGACCGGCGCCTCGCCGAGGCGCCGGCCGACCTGATCGTGCTCGATGTCAACATGCCGGGTGAAAACGGCCTGCAGGCGCTGGCTCGCCTGCGCGCCGCCGGATGCAGGGCCGGCATCATCATGCTGACGGCGGCGGTGACGCTGAGCGACCGGCTGACCGGCCTCGCCGACGGTGCCGACGACTACGTCGTGAAGCCCTTCGAGCCGCGCGAGCTTCTCGCGCGCATCAGGGCGGTGCTGCGCCGGCTGGAGGCGGAGACGCCGGCGGCGTCCCCGGCCGCCGCCCCGAGGCCGGCGCTGCGCATGGGCCGTTGCACCTTCGACACCGAAGGCCGCTGCCTGCGCGACCCCGACGGCGTCGAGATCGGCCTGACCGCGATGGAGTTCGACCTGCTCGACGTCTTCGCCCGACACCCGCGCCAGACGCTCAGCCGCTCGCGGCTGGCAGAACTCGCCCACGGCCGCCCGCTCGAGCCGGGCGACCGGTCGATCGACATCCGCATCACCCGGCTGCGCGCCAAGATCGGCGAGGACGCGCGCAGTCCGCGCACCCTGCGCACCGTCCACGGCGAAGGCTACGTGTTCGACCCCGACGCCTGAGCCCCGGAGGCTCAGGTGAGCTCCGGCCAGGCGTTGGCTTCGGCGCGGTCGGGGTGGGAGATCAGCGTGTAGAACATCGGCACCACGAAGAGCGTGAACAGGGTACCGACGAGCAGCCCGCTGAAGATGACGAGGCCCATCGAGTAGCGGGCCGCAGCACCGGCGCCTTCGGCGATGATCAGCGGCACCACGGCGAGCGACATTGCCGCGGTGGTCATCAGGATCGGGCGGAGCCGGATCTTGGCGGCGGCGACGATGGCGTCGCGGCGGCTGAGGCCGTGCAGCTCGCGCTGCTGGTTGGCGAACTCCACGAGCAGGATGCCGTGCTTGGTGATCAGGCCGATCAGCGTGATCAGCCCGACCTGGGTGTAGATGTTGAGCGTGCCGAGCCCGACGTTCAGCGGCAGGATCGCGCCGAAGATCGACAGCGGCACCGCCATCAGGATGATGAACGGGTCGCGAAAGCTCTCGAACTGGGCGGCGAGCACCAGATAGATCACGAGGAGCGCCAGCCCGAAGGCGATCAGGATGGTGTTGCCCTGCTGCACCTCCAGGCGCGACTGCCCGGAATAGTCGATGAAGAAGCCCTCGGGCAGCGCCTCCTGCATGATCCGCTGCAGCTCCGCGAGGCCCTCGCCGGTGGTGACGCCGGGCAGCGGCAGCGCCGAGATCGTCGCGGAGTTGAGCTGGTTGAACTGCTCGATCGCCGAGGCCGCGACCCCGGTGCTGACGCTGACGACCGAGCTCAGCGGAACCATCTCGCCGGTTGCCGCGCGCACGAAGAACTGGCCGAGCCGCTCGGGATTGGCCCGGTACTCCTGCGGGACCTGGGTGATGATGTCGTAGCTGTTGAAGTCGCGGTCGAACTTGCCGACGGACGCGCCGCCGACCAGGAGGCCGAGCGTGTTGCCGATCTCGCTGATCGGCACGTTGAGGCTGGCGGCCCGGTCGCGGTCGATGGTCACGTTGACCTGCGGCGAGTCGAAGGCCAGCGAGTTCTGCACGACGATGAAGCGTCCGGAGGCCTGCGCCTTGTTCTTGACCTCCTCGGCGACTTCGAAGACCCGCGACGCGTCGTGGATCGACTGGATGATCACCGAGATCGGAAGACCGCCTCCCGAACCCGGCAGCGACGGCGGTGAGAAGACGAAGGCTTCGACGCCTTGCACCTTGCTGATGCGGGCCTGGATGTCCTGCTGGATCTCCTTCTGCGACCGGGTGCGCTCGGCCCAGTCCTTGAGCGCCCAGATGTAGAAGCCGGAGTTGGCCTGGCTTCCGAAGCCGACGATCGAGAACTCGGTGCGGACCTCGGGGATGTCGGAGGTCAGGCGCGACATTTCGTCGGTGTAGAGCTTGGTGTAGTCGAGCGTCGCGTAGCGCGGCCCGTTCAGGACGGAGAAGAGCGCACCCTGGTCCTCCTCGGGCGCCAGTTCCGAGGTGGTATTGAGGAACATGAAACCGGTCGCGCCGAGAAGCGCCAGGACCACCAGCAAGGTGACCGGCCGGTAGTCGAGCGAACTCGACACCCGCCGCTCGTACCAGTTGGCCACGCGTTCGAAGGTGTTGTCGACGATCCGCTGGAAGCGGCTGACCTCCCCCGATTTCAGGAGCCGCGCCGCCATCGTGGGCGTGATGGTCAGCGCGACGATGCCCGAGATGATCACCGCGCCCGCCAGCGTGAAGGCGAACTCGCGAAAGAGCGCGCCGGTCAGCCCGCCGGTGAACCCCAGCGGCGCCAGCACCGCGGAGAGCGTCAGCGTCATCGCGACCACCGGACCGGTGATCTCCTTCATGCCGAGGATCGACGCGTCGAACGGCGTCAGTCCTTCCTCGATATGGCGGTGGATGTTCTCGACCACGACGATGGCGTCGTCGACCACGAGCCCGATCGCCAGCACCATTGCCAGGAGCGACAGCAGGTTGATCGAGTAGCCGAGCGCCAGCAGCACCCCGCAGACCCCGATCAGCGACAGCGGAATGGTGGCGACCGGCATCAGCACCGAGCGGAACGAGCCGAGGAAGAGCAGGATGACCACCACGACGATGGCGACGGCCTCGCCGATCGTCTTGAAGACCTCGCGGATCGAGGCGCTGATCGTCTCGGTCGAATCGTAGACCAGCTCGATCTTCATGCCTTGCGGCAGGGTTTCGTTGATCAGCGGCAGTTCCTTGACCACCGCCGCGGCGGTGTCGAGCGGGTTCGCGGCCGGGGTCGGGAAGACGCCGATGAACGTGCCGGGCCGGCCGTTGAACGTGACCACCTCCTGGGCCTCGTCCGCCGCAAGCTCGATCCGCGCCACATCCCGCAGCCGCACGACGGCGTCGCCCTCGCCCTTGAGCGGCAGCTCGCCGAACGCCTCGGGCGTCTGCAGCGTCGTCTGCATCGTGATGTTGTAGGCGACATACTCGTTCTGGGTCTTGCCCGGTGCGGCGAGAAAGTTCGAGGCGCTGATCGCCGCCAGCACGTCAGATGCGGTCACCTCGCGCGCGGCGAGGCGGAGCGGGTCGATCCAGACCCGCATCGCGTAGTCCGAAGCGCCGATGATCTGGATCTCGGCGACGCCCGGGATCGTCGACATGCGCGGCCGGATCACCCGCTCGAGGTATTCCGTCATCTGCTCGGCGGTCATGTTCGGGTTGAGCGCCGCGAGATACATCAACGCAAACTGCTGGCCGGTTCCCTTGACGATGACCGGGTCGTCGGATTCCGCGGGCAGCTGCCCGCGCACGCCCTGCACCTTGCTCAGCACCTCGGTCAGCGCCACGTCGGGGTCGGACCCGAGCTTCATGTGGACGCTGACGACGCTCGCGGCCGGCGTGCTCTGCGAGGTCACGTAGTCGATGTTCTCGGTCGTCGCGACCGCGGCGGCGATCGGCGCGGTGATGAAGCCCTGGATCAGGTCGGGCTGGGCGCCGCGGTAGGTGGTGGTGATCGTCACCACCGTCTCCTCGACCTCCGGGTACTGGCGCACCGGCAGGTTGACGATGCCCTGCGCGCCAAGGAGCAGGATGAACGCCGCCAGCACCGTGGCGAGCACGGGCCTGCGGATGAAGATCTCGCTGATCATCCCCGCGGGCCTCTCAGTTGGTCGCGTCCGCTGCCTGGGGCAGCGGGTTGACCGAATTGTCGATGGTGACCGGCGCGCCGCCCGACAGGCGGTTCTGCCCCGCGGTGACGACCTCGTCGCCGGCGGCCACGCCGTCGACGATCTCCACCATGCCCTGGGCCCGGCGCCCGACCTTGACGAACACCTGCTCGACCTTCTCGGTCTTGGCGTCGCCCTCGCCGGTCTCGCGCACGACGTAGACCGAGTCGCCGTAGAGGTTGGAGCTGAGCGCCGTCTGCGGCAGCGCGATGACGCCGTCCTCGGGCGGCAGCTCGATGCGCACCCGCAGGAACTGGCCCGGGTTGATCTCGGTCTTGGGATTGTCGACCTCGGCGCGGATCAGCACGAGGCGCGAGCTCGGGTCGATCTTGGGCTCGATGGCGACGATGGTGCCGCCGAGCGACACCTGGTCGGTCTCGGAGGTCACGGTCACCGGCTGGCCGATCGAGACGCGGCGGATCTCCTGCTCCGGGACCGAGAAGTCCACCCGCATCGTGTCGAGGTCCTGCAGCGTGGCATAGACCGTGCCCGGAACCACGTACTCGCCGACATCGACCTTGGGGATGCCGATCACCCCGTCGAACGGCGCCTCGAGCGCCTTCTGCTGCAGGACGGCCGACAGCTTGTTGAGCTCGGCGCGGGCGTTGGTCGCGTCGGCGCGGGCGACGTCGAGGTCGGAGACCGGCGCGATCCCGCGGGTGCGCAGGGTCTCGGTCCGCGCGAGCGTCTCCTGGCTGAGGTCGAGCGAGGCCTGCGCCGCGGCGACGTCGGCCAGCTCGATCCGGTTGTCGATCTGAACCAGCAGCTGGCCCTTGGTGACATGGTCGTTGGCGTTGAAGGCGATCTCCTTGACCACGCCGCCGGCCTCGACGCCGAGATCGACGCCGTTCGCCGCGTGCGCGGTGCCGATCGCCTCGATGCCGGGCTTCCAGACCGTCGGCTCCGCCTCGATCACCGACACCGTCACGGGCGGCGGCTGCCGGCCCGCGAAGTAGCCCGCGATCATCTTGTCGCGAAACATGTTGAAGCCGACGATGCCGCCGACGACGACCACCAGGAGGACGACGGCCAGGATCAGTCGCCAGATCATTCGGTTTTCCCCACAGCCAACCGTGCACGGCCCGCGCAAATCGCGCCAATCACTTTGCGTTCAAGGCGATAAAGTCAATGCCGGAGCCGCGTTTCGCCGACCGCCGGCGACCCCGTCTTCCGGGGCGGCCATGGGAGCCGGCGCCTCGCCAAGGGCCTCAGCACTCCGGGCGCGAGTACAGATCGCCCGGACCGAAGCAGCGAGCCGCTCGCGCAGCGACAATCTAGAGGAAAAGTCTGCCTGTCTTGCTGGTGAGCCCGGAAGGATTCGAACCTTCGACCAATTGATTAAGAGTCAACTGCTCTACCACTGAGCTACGGGCCCGTCACTCCAACAAGTCTAGTGCCTTGGTGAGCCCGACAGGATTCGAACCTGTGACCCACTGATTAAAAGTCAGTTGCTCTACCGACTGAGCTACGGGCCCAAAGCTGCGGGACACCTATGCGCCAGCGTCCCCGTGGTCAACCGGTTTTGCCCGCCAAATGCCGCGTGTAGCCGCGCCCGCAGCCTTCGCCTATATAGCGCCGCATGGATGGCGAATCTCTCCCGCATCGTCAAGCCCGCGATTTCAGGTTCCTGAAGATGCACGGGCTCGGCAACGACTTCGTGCTCATCGACGCCCGTGCGGGCGGGGGTCCGGTGACGCCGGCACTGGCCCGCGCGCTCGGCGATCGCAACCGCGGCATCGGCTTCGACCAGCTCGCGGTGATCCGCGACGGCGCCGGCGTCGCGGCCGAGGTCGATTTCTGGAATTCCGACGGTACGCCGGCCGATGCCTGCGGCAACGCCAGCCGCTGCGTCGCGCGGGTCCTGATGGCCGAAAGCGGTGCCACCGCACTCGAGCTCCGCACCGGCCGCGGCATCCTGCGCGCCGAGGAAGCGGGCGGCGGGCTGACGCGCGTCAACATGGGACCGCCGCAGCTCACCTGGGAGACGGTGCCGCTGGCCCGCGCCGTCGACCTCGACGCGCTGCCGCTTGAAGGCGCCCCCGCCGCCGTCGGCATGGGCAACCCGCATTGCGTCTTCGTGGTGCCCGACGCCGAAGCGGTCGACCTCGCGGCGCTCGGCCCGCGGACCGAGCACGATCCGCTTTTCCCCGAGCGGACCAACGTCGAGGTGGTCGAGGTCATCGACCGCGAGACGATCCGGATGCGGGTCTGGGAGCGCGGCGGCATGGTGACGCTCGCCTGCGGCTCCGGCGCCTGCGCCGCCGCGGTGGTGACGGCGCGGCGCGGGCTCACCGAACGCCGGGTGACGGTGCGCCTCGACGGCGGGCCGCTCCTGATCGACTGGCGCGAGGACGGCGTCTGGATGACCGGCCCGACGACGCTGGTCTTCGAGGGACGCCTGTCGGCGGAATTCCTCGAGGGGCTGGCGTCAGGGGCCTTGGCGTGACCGCCCCGGTCTTCGCCACCTTCGGTTGCCGGCTCAACGCCTACGAGACCGAAGCGATGAAGGGCCTTGCGGCGGACGCGGGCCTCGCCGGCGCGGTGGTTGTCAACAGCTGCGCCGTGACCGCCGAGGCGGTCCGCCAGGCGCGCCAGCAGATCCGCCGGCTGCGACGCGACCATCCCGACGCCCGCCTGATCGTCACCGGCTGCGCCGCGCAGACCGAGCCCGCGACCTTCGCCGCGATGCCGGAGGTCGACCTCGTCCTCGGCAACGCCGAAAAGCTGAGGCCGGAGGCCTGG
>CAWFYR010000008.1:0-175186 GCA_963819995.1 uncultured Alphaproteobacteria bacterium
TAGCGGCAGTTCTCCGAGGCCAACTCCTTCAGCCGGCCGACCACGGCCACGTCAGTGTTCGGCGCCGGACAATACTGCTGCACCGACCGCGACAGGCCGACAATCCGGCAACTGCGCCGTTCGCTGAGACCCAGCTCGTCCATCAGGAAGCCCACGGCTCGTCTCCTGGCCATGGGCTCACCAATGTTTTCCGAGCAGTTCCTTCATCGCCGACATGTCCAGCACCTGGTCCGCGACGATCCGCTTCAGCTTGCCGTTCTCCGCCTCGAGCTCGCGCAGCCGCTTCGCATCGCTCGCTTCCATTCCGCCGTACTTCTTCCGCCAGGTGTAGAAGGTCGCGCTGCTGATCGCGTACCGCCGGCAGACGTCGTCCACCTTGGCGCCGGCCTCGTGCTCCTTCAGCACCCCGATCACCTGCTCGTCACTGAAACGCTTGTGCTTCATTGGGTCTTCCTCCTTGTCGATGTAAGAGCGGAAGACCGAGCTCGCAATGGCCCGGATACCGGGGGAAAGGTCAGGTCATCCGGAAACATCCTTGGCTTGCTAGATGCAGCCCAAGATGATCGGTCAGATGCTCAGTGGAAAAATATTACTGGGAAACCCGGGTTAAACCGGCGTAAGTGACTGACCTAATTGCTATTTTTGCGGCTAGCAAGCGCCTTGTTGTGCACGTTCCATTCCTCGAACCAATCAGTCGCAAGGAGTTTTCCCCCAATCTGGAAAAGTCTCTTGGACCACTTGTTGCGGTTGTGATCGGCCGCCCATTTCCTAGCGATTGCTACTCTTTCACTGTCGGACAGACGAGCGAAGTTCGGATCCTTGCGCGCCTTTCGATCCAAATACTCGTACCGTTCATGAGCCTTCTCAATATTCGCTGCACCACCTTTTTCGCCCCCCCTAGTCTCCTGCTGAAGTTCCTCGTCCGCGCGCGGATGGCGGCATACTCTGCCGCTTTCTTGTTAATGGATTGATGTGAAAGGCCCATCTGCATGCCTAGTGAAGTGCAAGAGTGCAATAATTCCAAAGCCAGACGACCCGAAAGTGGCGAGGCATCAGCAAGGCGCGCGGCAGCGATCTGACCCCTCAACTCATCCTCCATTTCAAGGATGCGAATGGCGTGCCAGCGTTTTGATCCGGACTAGGTCTAAACGCGTGATCCGGCCACAGTTGCGACAGGTGCTTGCACCCGCGCCACATGTATTTCGCTCGCCAAGCCTTTCTAGCCGTCAACGGAAGCGCGTCATATGCAGCGAGTATCACCTTCGCGCGACGCTCCGACAGGCTGCGCCATTGACCCGGGCCTGGAGACCAGAGGAAAGTTCCTGACCAGCCGGCGTATATGATCCCGCCTTCTCTGAGGATGCTGGTAGCCGTGGAGACTGCCGGCTCCTAAGAAGCTGAAGTCCGGCAAGCGGTCTTCGTCTGCTCGATGCTCAATCATCGCCAGAAGATTTTCGAGATTCCGTGCTGCCCACTTGAGCTCTTTCAGTGCGGTCGGATCCGGTTCGATGGAGTCGTCGATTTCGTGGTAGGTGTAGAACACCTGCCACTCCTCGAGGCCATCGCGGAGGATTTTTTGTGGAACGACCGGTTCAAGCTTCACCCGCAGGGCGTGATAGTCTGCGGCTGGCACTGACCGTGGATCCTCACAGTCAATGCGGGACCATTGGCCACGGGCTGCAAAGTGCGTCCAGTGCTCCGGATCGGCGTTCGCAGTCATTGCGCCTCGATCAGTTGAGCCTTGGGGGCCGTTCCCGCCAGGAAATCTGCCCATGCTGACATCAGGCTCCGCCGCTTTTCGAACAGGTCGGAGCGCGCATACGCTGCTTCGGCCTTGTCCTTTGTAACGTGCGCCAAGGCAAACTCTGCGACCTCTCTTGGGAAGTTGGTCGCTTCCCCGGCCCAATCGCAGAAGCTCGATCGAAATCCGTGGGGCACGGCCGAAACATTGTTCTCTCGAAGAAGTTTCGAGATGGTCGCGTCGGACATCGGCTTTCCCGGGATGTTCCCGGGAAAGACAAGTGACCCGCCGTCCCCAAGAGTTTCCGCTTCCCGGAGGATGGAAACCGCCCGGTCCGACAGCGGCACCCTATGTGCTTTCTTCGCCTTCATCCGCGATGCCGGAATGATCCACTCTGCTCGAGCGAGATTGATCTCGTCCCACCGCGCCATTCGAACTTCCCCTGAGCGACAGGCGGTTAGGACGAGAAACTCGAAGGCAAGCTTGACCGACGCGCTTGCTTGGCTGCTCCGCACGATATCGACTGCCGCGCTGACCTCGCGATAGGGCAGAGCCCTACGGTGCTGTACGGCGGACGCGTCGTGCCTCGGCAAGAACTCTTGAGATAGAGGCAGCCGGATTGTCCTGACGCCATCCTTGGGCCACGGTCCACTCAAGGACAGAGCCAATCCGCTGACGGACCCGCCGAGCGGTTTCCGGTTTGACGGTCCAGATCGGCATCAGGACGGCAAGCAGATCAGCACCCGTGACTTCGGACACAGACTTGGAACCAAACCTCGGAAAGACGTACTGCTGGAGCGTGTTAATCCATTGATCAGCGTGCTTGGGATTCCGCCAGCTCGGTTTGTGTAGTTCGTAGACCTTGCGAGCAGCTGCCTCGAAGGTCAGGATAGCCTGTTCGCTCTTCGCTCGTGCGACCGGATCTCCTCCGGACCTCGCGAGCTTGCGGTTTGCCAGAGCCCTTTCGCGGGCTTCTGCCAGCGTCACCAAGGGAGGGGCGCCAAGCCCAAGGTCTCGGCGCTTCCCCTGGATGACAATCCTTTGGATCCAGCGTCGTGCCCCGCTCGCCTCAACTCTGAGATACAACCCTTGGCCGTCTGCATGAAAGCCCAAGCCAACGGTGCGAACCGCTGCGGCTGAAAGGGCCTTCTCCGGGTGTCTTCCTGTACGTTTCCCGCCAACATGTGGCGCTGGGCCCATTGTGTCCATCTGTAGCAACCATCATTGCGACCAACATTCTAGAATGGATGTTATCGGGCGTCCGTGGACGTAGCAAGAGGTCTGCTTGGCCTAGGCCTCTCAACCGAATACAAAAATGGACCCCCTTGGATCGCCTTGAACCACGGGACGGGGGACACCTCCTCCGCCAACCTTAATTGTCTGAAGACTATTCACCATCCCCGTGCTCCAGATTTGTCTTAGACAGCACCACCATGCGCGCCCTTCGTCACCGACACGCTGGATCTCGCCTTGGCCGCGTCGGGATGCGCACCGCCAAGATGCCCCACCGCCCCAGGCTGCTCAGCGACAACGGCGCGTCAGGCGGCGATCCCTTGCCTCGTCGACACGATCGGTGGAGGCGACGTGGCCCAGTGTAGCCCGGGACTTGACGCGGATCAATGCGCCGCGGCCCGCCCGGGACGAATGTCGGGCAGCATTTTCAGGAGGAAACGGCGATGTCCTACACGACCCTGCTCGTGCACGTCGGCCCGCAAGGGGCCAACAACGGCCCTCTCGGAGTGGCCCGCAAACTCGCCGACCGGTTCGACGCGGACGTCATCGGTGCGGCGGCCTGCGATCCGATGCAGCCTGCTTCGTTCGAGGCGATCTACGGCGTGGATGTCGTGGAAATCAACCGCAGCTACGGGACCGAGCGCCTCTTGGGCGCGGAAGGCGAGTTCCGCGCCTCGTTCGCCGGCCGGGAAAACCGGATCGAATGGCGGAGCGCTTTCGCTGCCCCGGGGCCGTATCTGGCCAAGCTCTGCCGCGCCGCCGATCTGGTTCTGACCGCCCTCGCCCCGCCCGATCTCTTGAGCAGTCCAAACTGGCGTCTCGATCCGGGCGATCTCATCATGCAGGCCGGGCGGCCGGTGCTGATGGTGCCTCAGGACTACGCGGCCCATCTTGCGGCCAAGACGATCGTCGTGGGATGGAAGGACAACCGCGAATCCCGCCGCGCGGTCGTGGATGCGCTGCCCCTGGCGCGGCTCGCCGACCGGGTGCTGGTGGCCTCGGTGACCGAGATCGACGACAGCTCGCAAGCCGGCCTCGCCGATGTCGTCGAGTGGTTCCGGCGCCACGGTGTCACGGCCGAGAAGCGCAGCGAACCGCTCGTCTCCGATCCCGCCAGCCAGCTCCGGTCGCTGGCGCTCGACGAGGATGCCGACCTGATCGTCACCGGAGCCTACGGCCACAGCCGCACGCGAGAGTGGATCCTCGGCGGCGTCACGCACGACTTTCTCACGCGCGGGAGCACCCAATGCCTGATGATGTCACACTGACCGAGCCGAGCATCG
The DNA here is from genome assembly GCA_963819995.1 of uncultured Alphaproteobacteria bacterium. GTDB lineage: Bacteria > Pseudomonadota > Alphaproteobacteria > Rhodobacterales > Rhodobacteraceae > Amaricoccus. Next base: position 4,258 of record CAWFYR010000008.1, read on the forward strand.
CCCGGCGACGGCCCGCGCCCCCGATATCATGTCGACCGGCTTCTCCGGCGCCGAGAGCGGCGCGGTCAGGATCGGCGACACCGTCGCGGTGTTCGCCCAGGGTCCGATCGGCCTCTGCGCCACCGCCGGCGCCCGGCTGATGGGCGCAACGACGATCATCGCCGTCGAGGCGGTGCCGGCGCGCCAGGAGGTCGCCCGCAGGATGGGCGCCGACCACGTCGTCGACTTCAGCAAGCTCGACCCGGTCGAGGAGATCCTGCGGCTCACCGACGGCCGCGGCGTAGACGCGGCGATCGAAGCGCTCGGCCGGCAACAGACCTTCGAGGCCGCGCCTTGCGAGCTCTTCGGCAACCAGCGCGACGGCGTGCTGAAGGTCGCGCTAACCCCGTAGTCCATAAGCTGGCGGTGTTGCGCTGCGAGCAAGAGTGGCGGGCGGCCACATCGATCAAGGGGAGTTTGCCGCTCGACCTTCTGCCGTGCGACGGGTTTCAAGTGCGGCTCGAACGTCCGGGGAGTAGCGGCAGAGCGGCGGGCGCAGGCCGTGGGTCAGGAGCGTCCGGCGGATCTCGCGACCGGCGCCGGTGATCCAGAGGTCGACTCCACGTTTGTGCGCCTTGCGGGCGAGGCCCTCGATCATGTTGGCGCCGGTGGAATTGAGGAACGGCACGGCCGAGAAGTCGACGATGAGCGCCTTCTGTCTATCGGCGATGCGGTCGAGCACCGAGCCGATCGAGGCGGTCGCCCCGAAGAAGAGCGCGCCGGTGATGCGGTAGATCACCACTTCGGGATCCGAGGCCAGCGCTTCGTCGTAGTCGCCGCGCGGCGCGACCCCGTCCGGCATGTCGCCGCCGACGAAGGGAGCATGGCTCTCGACGGCCGTGGCGCGGCTCATGCGCTGGATGAAGAGCACCGAGCCGAGCGCGAAGCCCACCACAATCGCTTCAGTGAGCGTGCGGAAGATCGTCAGGAAGAAAGTCGCCGCGAACACGACCGCCTCACCCCATCCCGAGCGCAGCAGAACCGCGATGGCAGGCCGCTCGATCATGTTCCAGGCCACGACGGCGAGGACGCCCGCGAGTGCTGCGAGCGGAATGTAGCCGGCCAGCGGCGCGGCGATCAGCACGAAAAGCAGCAGGAAGACGGCGTGGAGCATCCCCGCGACCGGCCCGTGCGCGCCGGAGCGCACGTTGGTCGCCGTGCGCGCGATGGTTCCCGTGACGCAGAACCCGCCGAAGAGCGACGAGCCGATGTTGGCGATGCCTTGTCCCACGAGTTCGCAGTTCGACCGGTGCCGGCGTCCGGTCATGCCATCGGCGACGACGGCGGAGAGCAGCGACTCGATCGATCCGAGCAGCGTGAACGACAGCGCTGCGGGAAGGACGGCGATGACCGAAGCCATCGAGAGGTCGGGCAGCCTTGGGACCGGCAGCGACGATGGGATGCCGCCGAACCTGGTGCCGATCGTCTCGACGGGCACGCCGAGGAGGACCGTAGCCACGGCCGCGCCGCCGACAGCGATCAGCATCCCCGGCCAGCGCGGGCGAAGCGCCTTGAGGCACAGGATGACGGCAATTGTCGCGACCGAGAGGCCGACCGCGGCAGGGGTGAGGCTGGTGCGCGCCGTCCAGAGGGCCGGAAGCTTGTCGAGGAGCTCGCCCGGCTCGTGGTCGAGCGAGAGGCCGAGCAGGTCTTTGATCTGGCTGGCGAAGATGATCACGGCGATGCCGGCGGTGAAGCCGACGGTCACCGGGAAGGGGATGAACTTGATGAAGGTCCCGAAGCGAAGGAGGCCCGCCGCGATCAGCATGAGACCGGAAAGGAAGGTCGCGAGGATCAGCCCGTCGATTCCGTGCTGCGCCACGGTCGCCGCGACGAGTACGATGAACGCCCCGGCCGGCCCGCCGATCTGGAAGCGGGAGCCGCCGAAGGTGGAGACGAGAAATCCGCCGACGATCGCGGTGTAGAGGCCTTGGGCGGGTGTCGCGCCGGAAGCGATCGCGATGGCCATCGACAACGGCAGGGCGACGATCGCGACTGTCAGCCCGGCGACCGCGTCGGCCCGAAGATTTGCCGCACCGTAGCCCTCGCGAAGCACCGTCAGCAGCTTCGGGGTGTAGAGTTCGGCGAAGCCCGGTTGCGGGCTGCTTCGAAGGGCGACGGGTTTCATGATCGGGCCGAACCTTCTCGGATTTGCCGCGGGGTTGCGGGGCGGGGCAGCCGCACATGGACGGCCGGTCTTTCCGGGCGACGCGCCGGACGCGGCATCAATATCGAAGCCTCGGCGAGCAGGAGGTCCGCGCCGCTTCGCAAGCGTGCGAGAACGTTAGCATGCCACGGTGACGAGGAGGGGAACAAGCTTGAGGAAAACTTCGGCGGTCACCGAGCACCACATTGCGGCTCGAGGCCGTCCACGCCGAGCCGCGCTGCGATCGCCTCGAGGCCGTGCGAGGCTCGTTGGGGTGAACGAAACTCGACAGGAGCAGGGAGTCAAGGACGGGCTGATCAAAGCCCGGGCCGCCGGCAAGCCTCCTTCAGCCTCAGGTAGGGCAGGTCGACGTGCTCGCGCATCCGTTCCGGCTTTGTGCGAAGCGGCGTCAGGCGAGCGGGATCGCATAGAGCAACGAGGGGCCGCCGCCGTAGGGCGGGGCTTTCTCGAAGGTTTCGATCAGGATGCCGCCGTTGGCTTCGATGACGTGGCGGGAGGCGGTGTTCTCGGGGTCGGTGGTGAGTTCGACCCGGTCGAGGCCGATGGCGCGGGCTTGCGGCAGCAGGAGGCCGAGCGAGCGGGTGGCGTAGCCGCGGCGCTGCCGCCACGGCACGACGGCGTAGCCGATGTGGCCGAGCACGTGCGGCGGCAGCGCGCTGGTGCCGGGCTGCCAGCGCAGGTTGATCGAGCCTGCCAGCGCGCCGTCCCACATCCAGCGCACGAAGCCGGGCAGGCGCGGGACACGGCTGCCGTCCGGGCGCTCGATAGTGGCACCGCCGGGGTCGCGCTGGTCGAGCGAGGCGAGAAAGCCGTCGGGGTCGGCGGCGATGCGGGCGAGGTGTTCGTCGGCCGTCGCCTTGCCGCGGACGGTGTCGGGCGACCAGCCGCGGCGGAGCGCGTCCGCGTAGGACGCGAGGTGCTCGCGGCCGGGGCGGACCAGCGCGAAGGTCACGGCGCGGGGGGCAGGGCGAGCCGCATTCGGCCGCGCTCGAGCCGCACCTCCCAGGTCTCTTCCGGTGCCATGCGGGCGCGGGCTCGGGTCAGCCGCCAGCGGGGGATGCCGTCGCGGGCCCAGCCGGGCGCGGGGGCCATGTGCCAGCGGGTCTCGATGCCCGGGGCGCCGCCGCTGCCGGGGGTGAGCAGGAGCGCGATCGGGGCGGCGGCCTGCTCGGCCCCGGCCTCGGCGGCGAGATGCAGCCGGCGTACCGCGGTGAGGCCAGGCGGGCCCGGCAGGTCGACCACCACCAGCGGCACGAGGCCGGTGCGCAGCGCCTCCTCGGCGGCCCAGAGCAGCTCGGGAGCGGTGCGCGCCCGGCCGATGACCAGCCGGCCGGGATCGAGGAAGCTGCGGATGCCGTCGCCCATCAGCCGCTCGGCGGTCCAGCCGGGCTGCAGCCAGAGCACCGGCCCGGTGGCGCAGCCGGCGGCGGCGAGGGCGAGGACCGAGCGGCCGGGACCCGTCGCCTCGTGCGCGCGGGCACGGGCCAGCGTGACGCCGGGCGCGAGGACGAGCGCGTCGGCGGCAGGGGCGTGGCGGGTCTGGAGCATGCGGCGGCCTTGCGGGATGTTCGCGCTATGTTCCGATGTAGGCCGGAAGGTGTCAAGAGGGCTCGTTCAGGTCAGAAAACCACTTGAAATCAATGTGGTATCGGTTTTGGTTTCGCCATGCCTCAGTCGCCAGCCGTCCGTGGGAAGCGCTGGTCGGACTCGAGGGTGTCGAGATCCATGTGGTTGCGCATGTAGCGTTCGGAGGCGCGCTGCAGCGGCTGGTAGTCCCAGGGAAAGTAGACGCCGTTCCGCAGCGCGGCGTAGGTGATGCGGCGCCGGGCCTGGCTCTGGCGGACCTCGGCGTCGAAGGCGGCGAGGTCCCAGCGGTCCCGGGCCATCGCGGTCAGGCGATCGAGATCGGCAGCGTAGGCCGGATCGGTGGCGAGGTTGCGGCGCTCGTGCGGGTCGGCCTCGAGGTCGAAGAGGAGCGGCGGGTCGAGGGCGCAGAGGCAGAGCTTGAAGCGGCCGGCGCGCAGGGCGACCATCGGCGCGGCGGAGCCTTCGGCGGCGTATTCCATCGGCACCGGGCCGCGGACGGCGCCGCCGCCGGCGAGGCTCTCGCCGTCGGTCCAGGGCGCGATGCCGGCGAGGTTGATCCCGGCGAGGTCGGCGAGGGTGGGCAGCACATCGAGGGTGGAGACCGGCGTGGTCTCGAGGCCCGGTGTGAGGCCGGGCGCCGCGATCATCAGCGGCACGCGGGCAGAGCCTTCGAAGAAGCTCATCTTGAACCAGAGGCCGCGCTCGCCGAGCATGTCGCCGTGGTCGGACGCGAAGACCACGAGGGTGTCGTCCGTCATGCCGAGGCGGTCGAGGACGCCGAGGATGTCGCCGATCCGGTCGTCGACATAGGAGACGTTGGCGAAGTAGCCACGGCGGGCGCGGCGGACGTGGTCAGGGGTGATGTCGAAGGCGCGGAAGTCGCTGGCTTCGAGCAGGCGCTGCGAATGCGGGTCCTGGTCGGCAAAGGGGATTGGCGGAACCTCGGGGTCGAGTGCGGGGCAGTCGGCGTAGAGGTCCCAGAAGCGGCGGCGCGCGACGTAGGGGTCGTGCGGGTGGGTGAAGCTGACGGTCAGGCACCAGGGGCGCGGGTCGCGGCCGCGGGCGAGGTCGTAGAGCCGGGCGGTGGCGTGGTGGGCGACCTCGTCGTCGTATTCGAGCTGGTTGGTGATCTCGGCGACCCCCGCGCCGGTGACGGAACCGAGGTTGTGGTACCACCAGGCGATGCGCTCGCCGGGACGGGTGTAGTCGGGGGTCCAGCCGAAGTCGGCGGGGTAGATGTCGGTGGTCAGCCGCTCCTCGAAGCCGTGGAGTTGGTCGGGGCCGACGAAGTGCATCTTGCCGGCGAGGCAGGTGCGGTAGCCGGCAAGCCGCAGGTGGTGCGCGAAGGTGGGGATGTCGGAGGCGAACTCGGCGGCGTTGTCGTAGACGCGGGTGCGGCTGGGGAGCTGGCCGGTCATGAACGAGGCGCGCGCCGGGGCGCAGAGCGGGCTCGCGGTGTAGGCGTTGGCGAAGCGGCGCGAGCGCTCCGCCAGCGCCCGGAGGTTCGGCGCGTGCAGGAAGGCCGCCGGCCCGTCGGGAAAGAGCGTCCCGGCGAGCTGGTCGACCATCAGGATCAGGATGTTCGGGCGCGTCACCTCGGGTCAACGGCCTCGATGGGGGTTGAACCGCTCGGGTTACGCCCGCCTCGAACCGGCAGGAGCGACGCATCGCGTCGCGCCGGTTCGTCGGCCGGAGCGCGCGAGTGCGCAGGCCGAGGGGGGTCGGACATCAGAGTCGGCTGGCAATCCGCGCGCGCCTGCCTGGCGGGTGCGTCGGAGACGCGCCTGCCGGGGGCAGGCAGGCGCGCGCGGATTTGTCGACGGACAAATCCGCGAAGTCGTTGCGGCACCGCCACGCCCGACGTCATCCGCACTGGGGCTCAGAGGCCGAGCGACGCCTTGACCGCGGGCAGGCCGGGCTGGCCGTCGAAGGTGGTGACGCCGTCGAGCCAGGGGCCAAGCACGTCGGGGTGCGCCTTGAGCCAGGTCTTGGCGGCGTCTGGGCCGGTGGCGCCGTCGAGGATGAGGCCCATCATTTCGTTCTCCATGTCGACGGTGAAGACCAGGTTCTTGAAGAACTGCGCCGCGTTGGGGCAGGCCTCCATCCAGCCGGTGCGGGCGAGCGTGTAGACCTGCGCGCCGCCGTAGTCGGGGCCGAAGTAGGCGTCGCCGCCGGAAAGATAGGCGAGGTCGAACTTGGTGTTCATCGGGTGCGGCGCCCAGGCGAGGAAGACGATCCACTTCTTGGACTTCTCCGAGCGGGCGACCTGGGCCAGCATCGCCTGCTCGCCGGACTCGACGATCTTCCACTTGCCGAGGCCGAAGTCGTCGGCGTCGATCATCTTCTGGATGTTCTGGTTGGCCGGCGCGCCGGTCTCGATGCCGTAGATCTTGCCGTCGAACTCGTCGGCGTGGGCGGCGAGGTCGGCGAAGTCCTTGACGCCCTGGTCCGAGACGTAGGTGGGCACCGCCAGGGTGAACTTGGCGCCTTCGAGGTTCTGGGTGACCACCTCGGCGGCCTTGGCCGCGTCGAGGTCGTCGCGGAAGTGCTGCTGGGCGGGCATCCAGTTGCCGAGGAAGACGTCGATGTCGCCGCTCTTCATCGCCTCGTAGCCGATCGGCACCGAGAGCGTCTTGACCTCGGGCTCGTAGCCGAGGCCGGTCAGGAGCGTGCTCGCGATCGAGTTGGTCGAGGTGATGTCGGTCCAGCCCGGGTCGGAGAGGCGGATTGCCTTGCAGGCGGCGTCCTCCGCGAAGGCCGGCGCGGCTGCGGCGAGCAGGGTCAGGAGAGCGAGCGAGCGGAGGGTCTGCGGCATCAGATAGGCTCCCGGTTGTTCCTTGAGGTGAAGAGGGACCGCCGTAGACCGGCGGTTCATTCGGCGGCGATTTCCAGATCGAAGGCCGCTGCGAGCAGCGTGCGGGTGTACTCGGTGCGCGGCGCGTTGAAAATCGACCCGCTGTCGCCGGTTTCCACCACGTCGCCGTTCTGCATCACCACGATGCGGTGGGCGAGGGCGCGGACGACGCGGAGGTCGTGGCTGACGAAGAGGTAGGCGAGGCCGTACTTGGCCTGGAGGCGCCGGAGGAGATCGACGATCTGGACCTGCACGGTCATGTCGAGGGCGCTGGTCGGCTCGTCGAGGACGACGAGCTTGGGCTGCAGGATCATCGCGCGGGCGATGGCGATGCGCTGGCGCTGGCCGCCGGAGAACTCGTGCGGGTAGCGGTCCATCGTCGCGGGGTCGAGGCCGACTTCGCGCAGGATCGAGGCGACGCGGTCCTTCTCGCCGTGCCTCGAGGCCGTGGACGGCGAGGCCCTCGGCGACGATCTGCTCGACCGACATGCGCGGGGAGAGCGAGCCGTAGGGGTCCTGGAACACCATCTGCATGTCCCGGCGCAGCGGGCGGAGGTCGCGGCTCTTCCAGCCCTGGATGTCGCGGCCGAGAAAGACGATGCGGCCTTCGGAGGAGACGAGACGCATGATCGCGAGGGCGAGCGTGGTCTTGCCCGAGCCGCTCTCGCCGACGACGCCGAGGGTCTCGCCGGCGCGGATCGCGACGTTCGCGTGGTTCACCGCCTTGACGTGGCCGACGGTGCGGCGGAGGAGCCCGCGCTTGATCGGGAACCAGACGCGGAGCGCGTCGGTCTCGACGATGGTGTCGGCGCCGGCGGGCACCGGGTCGGGGCGGCCGGTGGGCTCGGCGGCGAGAAGCATGCGGGTGTAGGGGTGCTGGGGCGCGGCGAAGATCGTGCTGGTCGGGCCGGTCTCGACGATCAGGCCGTTCTGCATCACCGCGACCCGGTCGGCGATGCGGCGCACGATGCCGAGGTTGTGGGTGATGAAGAGCATCCCCATGCCCTCGGCCTTCTGGATGTCGGCGAGGAGCGTCAGGATCTGCGCCTGGATGGTGACGTCGAGGGCGGTGGTGGGCTCGTCGGCGATCAGGACCGAGGGGCCGTTGGCGAGCGCCATCGCGATCATCACCCGCTGCCGCTGGCCGCCGGAGAGCTGGTGGGGGTAGGCGCCGAGGCGGGCCTCGGCGTCGCGGATGCCGACCTGGTTGAGGAGCTCCAGGATGCGGGCGCGGGCGGCGGCGCCGGTCAGGCCCTGGTGGAGTGCCAAGCTCTCGCCGACCTGGCGCTCGATGGTGTGGAGCGGGTTGAGCGAGGTCATCGGCTCCTGGAAGATGAAGCTGATGTCGTTGCCGCGGACCCGGCGCAGGGTGCGGGCGTCGGCGGTCAGCATCTCGGCGCCGAGGTAGCGGACCGAGCCGGTGATGTCGGCGTTCTCGGGCAGGAGGCGCACGGTGGAGAGCGCGGTGACCGACTTGCCCGAGCCGCTCTCGCCGACGAGTGCCAGGGTCTCGCCGGGCTGCAGGTCGAAGCTGACGCCGCGGACCGCCTCGGTGGTCTTGCCGCCCTGCACGAAGCCGACCGCGAGGTCGCGGACTGCGAGGACCGGTTCGGGCAGCGGGATGGCGCCGGTGTCCTTCACGGCCGCGCACCTCGTGATTTCGCACGCGAAATTATGGGTAAGCCGATGACTTGGCTGGAGATTTTTTTCAGAGGTAAGGTTCTGGAAACCTTTGCCGGCCCGCCTGCCCCTGTCATCGGAAGGTCTTTCGCGGGTCGAAGGCGTCGCGGATGCCTTCGAAGATGAAGACCAGGAGCGACAGCATGATCGCGAAGGTGAAGAACGCGGTGAAGCCGAGCCACGGCGCGTCGAGCCGGTTCTTGCCCTGCAGCGCCAGCTCGCCCAGCGAGGGGTAGGACGGCGGCAGGCCGAGGCCGAGGAAGTCGAGCGCGGCGAGACCGCCGATGGCGCCGGTGATGATGAAGGGGAGCAGCGTGAGCGTCGCCACCATGGCGTTCGGCAGCATGTGGCGGGCCATGATCTTTGCGTTGCCGAGGCCGAGGGCGCGGGCGGCGCGGACGTATTCGAAGTTGCGGGCGCGCAGGAACTCGGCACGGACGACGCCGACGAGCGAGGTCCAGGAGAAGAACGCGATCAAGAGCGTCAGGAGCCAGAAGTTCATCGTGAAGATCGCCGAGAGAATGATGATGATGTAGAGGCTCGGCATGTTCTGCCAGATTTCGACGATGCGCTGGAAGAAAAGGTCGACCCAGCCGCCGAAAAAGCCCTGGCAGGCACCGGCGACGACGCCGATGACGCTGGAGACGACGGCGACCACCAGCGCGAAGAGCACCGAGATGCGGAAGCCGTAGATCACCCGCGCCACCACGTCGCGGGTCTGGTCGTCGGTGCCGAGCCAGTGGTCGCGGTCGGGCGGCGAGGGGGCCGTGGCGACGCCGTAGTTGATGGTGTTGAAGCTGTAGGGCACGAGCGGCCAGATTACCCAGCCGGGCTGGGTGACGGGCTCGCCGTTCACGGTGCCCTTGGTGGTGGCCTCCTCGTAGAGGGCGTCGGGATCGTCGAGGCAGGCGTCGACGCCGCCGGTGGCGATCAGGCAGCGCACTTCGGGCGAGTGGTACTCGGCCTCGGTCTGGAACTCGCCGCCGAAGTCGGCCTCGGAGTAGAAGCGCAGCACCGGCATGTAGAAGTGGCCCTGGAAGCGGATCAGGAGCGGCTTGTCGTTGGCGACGAACTCGGCACAGAGGGTGACGAGAAAGAGCGCGAGGAAGATCCAGAGCGACCAGAAGGCGCGGCGGTTGGCCTTGAAGTTGGCGAGGCGGCGGCGCTGCAGCGGGTTCAGCGGCATGGCGTGGTCCGGCCGGCCCGGAGAGGCGAGGCTCCTGCGGAGCCTCGCCCGGGCCGTCGCCCGGAGCAAGCTTGCGGAGGGCGAGGGGGGTGCAGCTTGAGCCGGCGCTGGCAATCGGTCCGCGCCTGCCTGGCGGGCGCGTCTGTCGCGCCTGCCGGGGGCAGGCAGGCGCGGACCGATTTGGCGACGGCCAAATCGGTCGGTCGCTCAGCAACTGTGCGCCTATTCCCAGATCGACTCTTCGGCATCAGGTCTCGCGGGTCTCGAAGTCGATGCGCGGATCGACCCAGACGTAGGTGAGGTCGGAAAGGAGGCCGACGACGAGGCCGAGCAGGCCGAAGACGTAGAGCGAGCCGAAGACCACCGGGTAGTCGCGCTGGATCGCGCTCTCGTAGGCGAGCCGGCCGAGGCCGTCGAGCGAGAAGATCGTCTCGATGATCAGCGAGCTGCCGAAGAAGACGCTGATGAAGATCGCCGGGAAGCCGGCGATGACGATCAGCATGGCGTTGCGGAAGATGTGGCCGTAGAGCACCCGGCTTTCGGCGAGGCCCTTGGCGCGGGCGGTGACGACGTACTGCTTCTTGATCTCGTCGAGGAAGGAATTCTTGGTCAGGAGCGTCATCGTCGCGAAGGCGCCGATGGTCGAGGCGGTCACCGGAAGCGCGATGTGCCAGAAGTAGTCGAGGACCTTGCCGACCAGCGACAGGTCGGCCCAGTTGTCGGAGGTGAGGCCGCGCAGCGGGAAGATGCGCCAGTAGGAGCCGCCGGCGAAGACCACGAGCAGCATGATCGCGAAGAGAAAGCTCGGGATCGCGTAGGCGACGATGATCGCAGCACTGGTCGCAGTGTCGAAGCGCGAGCCGTCGCGGGTCGCCTTGCGGATGCCGAGGGGGATCGAGATGAGATAGGCGAGCAGCGTCGACCAGAGGCCGAGGCTGATCGAGACCGGCATCTTTTCCAGCACCAGGTCGACGACGCTGATCGAGCGGAAGTAGCTCTCGCCGAAGTTGAAGGTCAGGTAGTTCTTCAGCATCAGCAGGAACCGGGTCAGCGGCGGCTTGTCGAAGCCGAACTGCTTTTCGAGGTCGGCGATGAACTCCGGCGGCAGGCCCTCGGCGCCGCGGTACTCGCTGCTGCCGCCGCCGCTGCCGATCTCCGAGCCGCCGCCCGAGATGCGGTCGGTGGCGGAGGTCTCCTGCTGCAGGTCGGCGATGATCTGCTCGATCGGGCCGCCGGGCATGAACTGCACCAGCACGAAGTTGACCAGCATGATGCCGAAGAGCGTCGGGATCATCAGCAGCAGGCGGCGGAGAACGTAGGCTCCCATGCGTTTAGCGAAGCGCGCCTTCGGCCTTGAGCTTGTCGTACTTGGCCTGGTCGAACCACCAGAAGGCGTCGCCGCGCGAGAAGGGCGGCGGCTGGTCCGGCTGGCCGAAGACGTCCCAGTAGGCGACCCAGTAGGTCGGCTTGTACCAGTTCGGCACCCAGATCTGCTTCTGGCGCAGCACGCGGTCGAGCGCGCGGACGCCGGTCTCCATCTCGTCGCGGGTCGTGGCGGCCACGATCTTCTCGATCAGCCCGTCGACCACCGGATCGTCCACGCCGGAGAAGTTGACGGTGTTCGGGGTGTCGGCGCTCTCGGAGCCGAAGATCTCGCGCAGCTCGACCGAGGGGCTGAGCGACATCGACAGCCGCGCCGGCAGCATGTCGTAGTCGAAGCGCTTGGTGCGCTCCTGCATCTGCGCCGCGTCGATGATGCGGTAGCTGGCGTCGACGCCGATCTGGCGCAGGTTGGCGACGTAGGGGTTGATGATGCGCTCGAAGACCGAGTTGTCGTCGACGATCTCGATCTTGAGCGTCTCGCCCTTGTCGTTCCGGCGCAGCCCGTCGGGGCCGACCTTCCAGCCGGCGTCGTCGAGGAGCCTGGAGGCCTGGCGGATGGCGCTGCGGTCGGTGCGCTCGGGCTTTTCCACCGCCGGGGTCCAGGCGGGCTCGGTGAAGATCTCGGGCGGCAGCTGGTCGCGGAACTGGTCGAGGAGTGCCAGCTCGTCGCCTTGCGGCACGCCTTCGGCCATCATCGAAGAGTTCTGCCAGAAGCTGACCGTGCGGTCGTAGAGGCCGTAGAACAGCGTCGCGTTCGACCATTCGAAGTTGAACATCAGCCCGATCGCCTGGCGGACGCGCGGGTCCTGCAGCTTCTCGCGGCGGAGGTTGAACCAGAAGCCCTGGGTGCCGGACGGGCGATGGTCGGGGATGTCCACCTTCTTGACCCAGCCCTTCTGCAAGGCGGGGAAGTCGTAGGCGGTGGCCCAGAGCGCGGAATAGAATTCCTCGTGGAAGAGGTAGTCGCCGATCTTGAGCGCCTCGAAGGCGGCGTTGTTGTCGGCGAAGTACTGGTAGACGTAGCAGTCGAAGTTGTTGACGCCGACGTTCACCGGCAGGTCCTTGGCCCAGTAGTCGGGATTGCGGCAGTACTTGATCGACCGGCCGGGCTGCACGTCGGCGACGACGTAGGCGCCGGACCCTACCGGGCGGCACGAGGGTGGACTGGGCGAAGTCCACGGTGTCGTAGTAGTGCCTGGGCAGGATCGAGAGGCCGCCGGCGACCGATGGCAGGTCGCGGGTCGAGACGCCGGGCTTGAAGGTGAACTTGACCCGGTGCGGACCGAGGGCCTCGACGGTCTCGATGTCCTTGAGCGTGATCAGGTAGGACGGCTGGCCCTTTTCGAGCAGCACCTGCCAGGTGAAGACCACGTCGTCGGCGGTGATCGGCACGCCGTCGGAGAACTTCGCCTCGGGGCGCATGTTGAAGATCACCCACGAGCGGTCCTGAGGGTATTCGAGGCTCTCGGCGATCAGGCCGTAGCTGGCATCGGGCTCGTCGGGCGAGCCGGTGAGCAGGGCGTCGTAGAGGAGGCCCAGGCCCTGCGCCGGTTCGCCCTTGAGGATGAAGGGGTTGAGGCTGTCGAAGGTCTGGCTGGCGCCGGTGCCGCGGAAGCTCATGGTGCCGCCCTTGGGCGCGTCGGGGTTGACGAAGTCGAAGTGCTTGAAGTCGGCGGGATACTTCAGGTCGCCGAAGGCGGAGATGCCGTGGCTGTGAATGACGGTCGGGTCGGACGCGGGGTCATCGGCGCGGGCGATCTGGGCGAGGAGCAGCAGGGCGGCGGCGATCAGGAGGAGGGTGGCGTGCCAGGCGCGAAGCAGCCCCGGGGCGCGTTCGGCGATGGCGCGGGTGCGGGCAGGGCGGGCTGGGGCCATGAAGCGGTTCCGTCTCGGCTGCGATCCTGGCGGCGACTCTAGTGATGATCGACCCCTCGTAAAGCGTGAACTGGCCGGGTCGCGGACAGGACTGCGTGAGCGCTCAGTTCAGCGTCTCGAGATAGGCGATCACGTCGGCGCGGTCCTCGGGCTTGGGCAGGCCGGCGAACGACATCTTGGTGCCGGGGATGTATTGCTTGGGGGCGGCGATGAAATGGAAGATCTCTTCGGGGGTCCAGTCGCCGCCGTGCGCCTTGATCGCGTCGGAATAGGAGAAGTCGGCGACGGATGCGACCGGCCGGCCGACGACGCCGTTCAGGTGCGGGCCGACGGCGTTGTTGCCGTCGACTTTGTGGCAGGCGGCGCACTTCTTGAAGACCGCCTCGCCCTTCGAGGCGTCGGCGGCGGCGACCAGCGCTGCCACGTCGACGTCTTCCGCGGCGGGAGCCGCTTCATCGCCGCCGCCGGTGTCGGCGACCTCGACGGAGTAGGCGACGGTCTCGTTCTCGGTGTTGTAGAAGCCGTGGGCGGCGGTCTTGATCAGCAGGAAGACCAGCAAGCTGCCGCAGACCGCGCCGACGAACTTCGTGATCTCCATCGTGTCCATCGGTCGCGCCTCTCCCTGCGGGGCCGCTCGGCCCCGTCATCTCCGAACCCGGTGGTATTAGCCGGATCGCGCGGGCGAGCGCAAGCAGTTGCGGGTGCGGCGCAACCCCGCATCCGGGCGGGCGCGGCGGCGCGGCATGGCCGCGGTGCGGGCGCTTCCCTTCGCGCGGGCAATTTGCGATAGACCGCGCGCCGAAGCCAGCGGGGGGAGGGGCGATGCGCGACGCGACCGGCCGGATATCGTTCCAGGGAACGCTCGGGGCCTACTCGCACCAGGCGTGCGCCGAGGCGTTCCCGGACCTGCAGGCCCTGCCCTGCAACACCTTTGAAGGCGCCATCGCGGCGGTCGAGGACGGCCGGGCCGACCTCGCCATGCTGCCGGTGGAGAACTCGACCTACGGCCGGGTGGCGGACATCCATCACCTCTTGCCCGACAGCGGGCTCTTCATCGTCGGCGAGCACTTCCTCAGGGTCCACATCAACCTGCTCGGGGTGCCGGGGGCCGCGATCGGCGACATCCGCACGGCGATGAGCCACACCGTGCTGCTCGGGCAGTGCCGGGGATTCCTGCGCGAGCATGCGATCGCGCCGCGGGTCGGCGCCGACACGGCCGGGTCGGCCGAGATCGTGGCGCAGGCCGGCGAGCGGTCGACCGGGGCGCTGGCCTCCGAGCTCGCGGGCGAGATCTACGGGCTCGACGTGCTGGCGCGGCACATCGAGGACCAGTCGAACAACACCACGCGCTTCCTGGTGATGGCGCCGGAGAAGCGGCCGGTGCCGGAGGGCGAGGCGATCACGTCCTTCGTCTTCCGGGTGCGCAACCTGCCCTCGGCGCTCTACAAGGCGATGGGCGGCTTCGCCACCAACGGCGTCAACATGACCAAGCTCGAGAGCTACATGGTGGGCGGCCAGTTCACCGCGACCCAGTTCTATGCCGACATCGAGGGCAGCCCCGACGACCCGCCGGTGGCCCGCGCGCTGGAGGAGCTCGCCTACTTCACCACCACGCTGCAGATCCTCGGCGTCTACCCGCGCGATCCGTTCCGACGCTTGCAGGAGAACGGCGAGGGAGTGAACGGGACTTGTGCTTTCGCGTCGGCCCTCTGCGGCCCGGTGCACCAAGCACCTCACGATTTTGACCGTCGGCAAAATCGTGACGCGACTGCCCTGCCGGGGCAGGCGCGTCTTCAACGCGCCAGCCGGGCAGCCGCGCCCCGATTGCGTGCGTCGGCCCAGGCTGCACCCCCCTCGCCCTTCGCGCTCGCGCGCTCCGGGCGACCGAACCGGGCAACGCGATGCGTTGCCTATCCGGTTCGGGGCGCCTTCGGAGGCCGCGGAAGTCAGTCGGAAACCGTCCGAGCCTTCAGTCGAGGCGGTCGGCCAGCCAGTGCTCGATCAGGAAGCGCGCGATCGAGCCGCGGCGGGCCGGGCGCAGGTCGGGGTTGTTGCCGGAGAGAGCGTCGAGCACGTCCTCGCGGCTGACCCAGCGGGCGTCCTCGAGCTCGACCGGATCGAGGGTGATCTCGCGGGCCAGCGCCTCGCCGCGGCAGCCGATCATCAGGCTGGACGGGAAGGGCCAGGGTTGGCTGGAGAGATAGTCGACCGGGCCGACGCGGAACGCCGGCTTCCTCGAAGACCTCGCGGCGCACCGCGGCCTCGATCGATTCGCCGGGTTCCATGAAGCCCGCGAGCAGCGAATACATCCCCGGCGGCCAGGCCGGCGAGCGGCCGAGGAGGACCGAGTTGCCGTGCAGGATCAGCATGATCACCACCGGGTCGGTGCGCGGGAAATGCTGCGCGCCGCAGTTCGGGCAGGAGCGGCGCCAGCCGGCGTCGGCGACTTCGGACGGCGCGCCGCAGCGGGCGCAGAACCGGTGGGTCTCGTGCCAGCCGAGGATGCCCTTGGCGGCGGCGGCGTCGCCGGCCTCGGACGGCGAAAGCGCAGCCATCTGCGCGCGCAGGTCGCCGAAGGCGACCTCGGGCGGCAGGCCCGGCGGCGCGGCGCGGCCGGGATCGTCGAACGGGCGCGCCGCGTCGGCGGGCGTCGCGCCCGGCCAGTCGGGGATGGCGCGGGCGAAGCGCGGCGTGCCGGCCTCGACGCCGAGAAAGACCGGGCTGGCGTCAGTCCCGGCAAACACCGGATGGGTCATCGACAGCCACGCGAGGCGGGTCGCCGCGCCGGTGTCGAGCAGCGGCTGGCCGCGCCAGAGCGCGAGGCAGAGCGCGCCCGGGTCGGCGAGGAGCCCCGCCTGCGCCGGGTCGGCGCGCAGGTGCGACGCGCGGTCGATGCCGCCGGTTGCGAACGTGACGGCTTCGGCGTCCCTCATGGTCATTCCTGCTGTTTGGCGCGACCATGCCCCAAGCCGCCGGGGTGGGCAATCGGCGGCGTCGGGACTTGACCGGATCGGGACCGCGGCTTATTCACGGCGCCATGCGGGTGTAGCTCAATGGTAGAGCTTTTGCTTCCCAAGCAAGTGACGAGGGTTCGATTCCCTTCACCCGCTCCACCCTCGCCTTAGCGTCTGTGAACGCTGCCATTCGGGTGCGCCTGTCCATGACCGATGAGGCGCAGGCGTTCGTGATCCGGCATGGCGAGACGGCGTGGAGCCTGACCGGCCAGCACACCGGCACGACGGACCTGCCGCTGACCGACAACGGCCGGCGGCTGGCGGAGCGGATACGGCCGGTCCTTGCCGGACGAAAATACGCGCTCGTTCTCGTGAGTCCGCTCGGTAGGGCGCGCGAGACCTGCGCGCTTGCGGGCCTGGGTGATGTGGCCGGCGTGGAGCCCGATCTCGCGGAGTGGCGGTACGGCGCCTACGAAGGCCTGACGACCAGCCAGATCCGGGAGAGTGCTCCCGGCTGGCAGATCTTTCGCGACGGGTGTCCGGGCGGGGAAACGCCCGAGGAGGTCCGCTTGCGGGCGGATCGGGTGATCAGGCGGGTAGAGGCGGCGGGGGGTGACGTCGCGCTCTTCGCGCACGGTCACATCCTGCGCATGCTCGTCGCCCGGTGGATTGGCCTGCCCGCGTGCGGCGGCCAGCATTTCATCCTCGACACCGGGACCCTGGGCGTGCTCGGGAGCTACCACGGTGCGCCCGCCGTGAAGGTCTGGAACGCGGCGATAGCATAGGACGTGGCAATGGATGAAACCGGGATCGACCGCGAGACGATGGGGCGGCTGGCCAAGGTGCTGGCCTTCATCGGCAGCCCCGACGATGCGGTCGTGAAGGCCCTGAGGCAGGCAGCCGAGAGCGGCGCCGAGCGCGACATCAAGCAGGCGCGGGCGCTCTTTCTCAAGCTCAAGCCCGCCGATCGCCGGGCGGCATTGGCATCGCTGATCGACTGAACCGTTCATTTGGCGTTGCCTCCGGCGCGTTTGGAGTTGACGCATCCCCCTGACTCCTTAGGCTTGCGCCAAAGACACGCATAGAAAAAGACAGGGAGAGAACAATGACCCGGGTCCACTATCTTGCGGTGGCTGCGCTGGCCGCCGCGGCGGCGTTGCCGGTGCAGGCCGCGGACATTTCCGACGGCAAGGTCAAGATCGGCATCCTCAACGACCAGTCGGGGGTCTATGCCGACTTCGGCGGCAAGTGGTCGGTCGAGGCGGCGAAGATGGCGGTCGAGGACTTCGGCGGCACGGTGCAGGGGGCGCCGGTCGAGATCGTCGACGCCGACCACCAGAACAAGCCCGACATCGCCTCCAACATCGCCCGCGAGTGGTACGACACCCAGCAGGTCGACGCGATCATGGAACTGACCACCTCGTCGGTGGCGCTGGCGGTGCAGGGGCTGAGCCAGGAGAAGAAGAAGATCGACATCGTCACCGGTGCCGCGACGACCGACCTGACCGGCAAGGCCTGCTCGCCCTACGGCTTTCACTGGGTCTACGACACCCACAGCCAGGCGGTCGGCACCGGCGGCGCGCTGGTCAAGGCCGGCGGCGACACCTGGTTCTTCCTGACGGCGGACTATGCCTTCGGCTATTCGCTGGAGGAGCAGACCACCCAGTTCGTGGAGAGCGCCGGCGGCAAGGTGCTGGGCTCGGTGCGGCATCCGCTGTCGACCACCGACTTCTCGTCGTTCCTGCTGCAGGCGCAGGCGTCCGGCGCCAAGGTGATCGGGCTCGCCAACGCCGGGCTCGACACCGCGAACGCGATCAAGGGCGCCTCGGAGTTCGGCATCGTGCAGGGCGGGCAGCGGCTGGCCGCGCTGCTCTTCACGCTGGCCGAGGTGAACGGACTGGGCCTCGAGGCGGCGCAGGGGCTGTCGCTGACCGAGGCGTTCTACTGGGACCGCGACGACACCTCGCGCGAGTTCGGCAAGCGGTTCATGGAGCGGACCGGGCGGATGCCGAACATGGTGCAGGCCGGGACCTACTCCGCGGTGATGCAGTACCTCAAGGCGATCGACGCCGCCGGCACCGACGAGACCGAGGCGGTGGCGGCCAAGCTGCACGAAATGCCGGTCAACGATCTCTTCACCGCCGACGGCACCGTCGCGGCGAACGGCCGGATGTTCCACGACATGTACCTGATGGAGGTGAAGAAGCCCTCCGAGAGCACGCAGGCCTGGGACGACTACAACGTGCTGGCGACCATCCCGGGCAAGGAGGCGTTCATCGACCCGGCCAAGAGCGGCTGCCCCCTCGTCAAGGGCTGAACGCGGATGCCCCGCGAGGGCCGGCGACGCGAGACCGGCGCGCCGGTGCTGTCGGCGCGGGGGCTGCGCAAGGAGTTCGCCGGCTTCGTGGCGGTGCAGGGCGTCGACATCGACCTGCACGACGGGCAGATCAAGGCGCTGATCGGACCGAACGGCGCCGGCAAGTCGACGGTCTTCAACCTCCTGACCAAGTTCCTGAAGCCGACCGCGGGCCGGATCGAGCTGATGGGGCAGGACATCACCGGCTTCGATCCGGCGCGGGTGGCGCGGATGGGGCTGGTGCGCTCGTTCCAGATCTCGGCGGTCTTCCCGCACCTCAGCGTCCTCGACAACGTGCGGGTCGCGCTGCAGCGGCCGCAGGGCCTCGGCCACCAGTTCTGGCTCGGGATGCGGTCGCTCGACCGGCTGACCCCGCGGGCCGAGGAACTGCTGGCGGCGGTCGGGCTCGAGGGACACGCGGAATCGCTCGCGGCCGATCTTTCGTACGGGCGCAAGCGGGTGCTGGAGATCGCCACCACGCTGGCGCTCGATCCGCGGGTGCTGCTGCTCGACGAGCCGATGGCAGGGATGGGGCACGAGGACGTCGGCCAGGTCTCGGCGCTGATCGCGCGGCTTGCCCGGGAGCTGCGCGGTGCTGATGGTCGAGCACAACCTGGCCGTCGTCGCCGATCTCTGCGACGAGATCGTGGTGCTGCAGCGGGGCGAGATCATCGCCCAGGGCGACTATGCCACGGTCAGCGCCGATCCCCTGGTGCGCGAGGCCTACATGGGCACGGCCGATGCCTGAGGCGCTGCTCGAGGTCGCGGGGCTGAACGCCTGGTACGGCGAGAGCCACGTGCTGCAAGGCGTCGACCTCGCGGTCGGGCGCGGCGAGACGGTGACGCTGCTCGGCCGCAACGGCGTCGGCAAGACCACGACGCTGCGCGCGATCATGGGCATCGTGCGCAAGCGCACCGGCACCATCCGCTTCGACGGGCGCGACCTGATGCGGCTGCCGCTGCACCGGACCGCCCACGCGGGGCTCGGCTTCGTGCCGGAGGAGCGCGGCATCTTCGCGTCCCTGAGCGTGCAGGAGAACCTGATGCTGCCGCCGGTGGTGGCCGACGGCGGCATGAGCCTCGACGAGATCTTCGCGCTCTTTCCCGAACCTGAAGGAGCGCCGCGCGAGCCCGGGCACCAAGCTCTCGGGCGGCGAGCAGCAGATGCTGGCGATCGCGCGGATGCTGCGGACCGGGGTGCGGATGCTGCTGCTCGACGAGCCGACCGAGGGGCTCGCGCCGGTCATCATCGACCGGATCGGCGAGGTGCTGGCCGACCTCAAGGCGCGCGGCATGACGATCCTGCTCGTCGAGCAGAACTTCCGCTTCGCCTCGCGGATCGCCGACCGGTTCTACGTGATGGAAGGCGGGGCGATCGTCGCGGGGTTTCCGGTGGGCGAGCTCGCAGGCGCGGATGCCGTCGCTGCACGAAGTGCTGGGGGTCTGAGGCATGACGATGGTCTTCGGCGTCCCGGTGCAGGCGCTGCTGGGGCAGCTCCTGGTGGGGCTGATCAACGGGTCGTTCTACGCGATGCTGAGCCTGGGGCTCGCGATCATCTTCGGGATGCTCCAGATCATCAACTTCGCCCACGGCGCGCTCTACATGCTGGGCGCCTTCACCGGCTACCTGATGCTGGCGCATCTCGGCATCGGCTACTGGCCGGCGCTGGTGCTGGCGCCGCTGGTCGTGGGGCTCTTCGGCGTCATCGTCGAGCGGCTGGCGCTGAGCCGGCTCTACAGCGTCGATCCGCTCTACGGCCTGCTCTTCACCTTCGGGCTGGCGCTGGTGATCGAGGGGACGTTCCGCTACTGGTTCGGGGTTTCGGGCAACCCGTACCCGACGCCGGCGGCGCTCGCGGGCGGCATGAACCTCGGCTTCATGTTCCTGCCGGTCTACCGCGGCTGGGTGGTGGTGGCCTCGCTGGTGGTCTGCACCGCGACGTGGCTCCTGATCGAGAAGACCCGGCTCGGCGCCACCCTGCGCGCGTCGACCGAGAACGCCACGCATGGTGCAGGCGTTCGGCGTCAACGTGCCGGTGCTCCTGACGCTGACCTACGGGCTCGGCTGCGCGCTGGCGGCGCTCGCGGGGATGATCGCCGCACCGGTCTACCAGGTGAGCCCGCTGATGGGGTCGAACATCATCATCGTGGTCTTCGCCGTGGTGGTGATCGGCGGCATGGGCTCGATCCTCGGCGCCATCGTCACCGGCTATGCGCTCGGCATCGTCGAGGGGCTGACCAAGGTGTTCTATCCCGAGGCGTCCAACGTCGTGGTCTTCGTCATCATGGCGCTTGTGCTGCTGGTCAGGCCCGCCGGCTCTTCGGGAGGGATGCGTGAGCGGGTTGCAGCGGCTGCTGGTGGTGCTCGGGCGTGCTGCTGCTGGTCGCGGCGCCTTTCGCGTTCTACCCGGTCTTCGTGATGAGCATGCTCTGCTTCGCGCTCTTCGCCTGCGCGTTCAATCTGCTGCTCGGCTACACCGGGCTCCTGTCGTTCGGGCATGCCGCGTTCTTCGGCGGGGCTGCGTACTTTACCGCGCACGCGGTCAAGGAATGGGGGGTGACGCCGGAGATCGGGCTGGTCGTCGGCGTTTTCGGCGCAGCGGTCCTCGGGCTCGCGATCGGCTTTCTCGCGATCCGCAGGCAAGGCATCTACTTCGCGATGGTGACGCTGGCGCTGTCGCAGATGTTCTTTTTCTTCTGCGTGCAGGCGCCGTTCACCCACGGCGAGGATGGCCTGCAGGGGGTGCCGCGCGGCCACCTCTTCGGGGTGATCGACCTCGGCGGCACGCTGACGATGTACTACTTCGTGCTCGCGGTCTTCCTGATCGGGCTCTTCGCGATCTGGCGGATCGTCAACTCGCCGTTCGGGATGATCCTGCGCTCGATCCGCGAGAACGAGCCCCGGGCGATCTCGCTCGGCTACAGCGTCGGGCGCTACAAGCTCGCGGCGTTCGTGATGTCGGCGGCGCTCGCCGGGCTGGCCGGCGGGCTGAAGGCGCTGGTCTTCCAGTTCGCCACGCTGACCGACGTCGGCTGGCAGATGTCGGGCGAGGTGATCCTGATGACGCTGCTCGGCGGCATCGGCACGATGATCGGGCCCGTCGTCGGCGCGGGCTTCGTCGTGGCGCTGCAGAACTCGCTCGCCACCTCGCAGTTTCCGGTGACGGTGGTGACGGGCGCGATCTTCATGGTCTGCGTCCTGGTCTTCCGCCGCGGCATCGTCGGGGAGATCCTTGCCTTCGCGCGGTCCCGGCGCGGGTAGAGGGCGGCTGTTGCCGCCATAAGGAGCGCGCGGGTGCGCGCATTGTTTCTCGAGTGGTTTTCCGCCTGTGGGCGGAAAACGACTGCTCTCCAGGTTTCAAGGCCGTATGAAAGCCTGAAGGTCAGAGCGGGACCGCGACGACGGCGGCGCAGTCGCCGGCCTTGACGAGGCCGGGGAAGTGGCGGGCGACGAGAAGGCCCGCGAGGCGGGCGCGGAGCTCGATGGGCGCAAGGCCGGTGCGGGTGACGGGGTGGATGCGGGCGAGGAGCGCGCCGGCCTCGACCGGGTCGCCGAGATCGAGGACCGGCTCGATCAGGCCGCCGTCCTCGGCGAACGTGAAGCAATCATCGGAGGGCATGTCGAGCCAGCGGGTGGCGGCGGGTTCGGGGCGGCCTTCGAGGATGCCTGCGTGGCGGAGGAGGTTGGCGACGCCGCGGCGGGCGATGGCGATGGTGGCGGGGCGGGCGGTGCCGCCGCCGCCGAGTTCGGTGGTGACGAAGGTCTTGCCGGCGGCCTCGGCGGTGGTGTCGAACATGCCGACGGCGTCGATCTCGAGCATCCGGACCGAGAACGGCGCCGCGAAAGCCTCGACGGCGGCCATCGCGCGGGCTTCCTGCGCCTTGTCCGTCAGCACGTGCGCGGCGCAGAACGGCAGGAAATCAAGCGTCTTGCCGCCGGAGTGGAAGTCGAGGACGAGGTCGGCCATCGGCAGGAGCGTGCGGGTGACGTAGTCGGCGATCTTTTCGGTAACGGTGCCGTCGGGGGCGCCCGGGAAGCTGCGGTTGAGGTTGCCGCGGTCGATCGGCGAGGTGCGGGTGCCGGCGCGGAACGCCGGATAGTTGAGCGCGGGCAGGATGATGACGGTGCCGGTCACGGCGGCGGGGTCGAGGGCGCGGGCGAGCTCGAAGAGCGCCAGCGGGCCTTCGTACTCGTCGCCGTGGGTGCCGCCGGTCAGAAGCGCGGTGGGACCATCGCCGCCGCGCACCACCGCGAGCGGGATCATCACCGAGCCCCAGGCGCTGTCGTCGCGGCTCCACGGCAGGCGCAGGACGCCGTGCTGCTTGCCGGGGGCGGCGAAGTCGACGGTGGCGGTGACGGGCGAGGGGCGCATCAGTCGATGACGAGGAGCTGGCGCGGCACGGTCGCGAGGCACTCGACGCCGGTGTCGGTGATCAGGATCGACTCGGTGATCTCGAGGCCCATGGTCTCGAGCCAGAGCCCGGTCATGAAGTGGAAGGTCATGCCGGGGCGGAGCTCGGTGCGGTCGCCGGGGCGCAGGCTCATGGTGCGCTCGCCCCAGTCCGGCGGGTAGGAGAGGCCGATCGAGTAGCCGGTGCGGCTGTCCTTGACGATGCCGTGGCTGGCGAGGACGCCGAAGAAGGCGTGGGCGATGTCCTCGCAGGCGTTGCCGGGTCTGGCCGCGGCAAGGCCGGCCTCCATGCCTTCGAGGACCGCGGCCTCGGCGTCGCGGAACGCCTGGGTCGGGTCGGCCGAGGAAGATCGTGCGCGACAGCGGGCAGTGGTAGCGCCCGACGCAGCCGGCGATTTCGAAGAAGGTGCCCTCGCCGGCGCGGAGCGGCTTGTCGTCCCAGGTCAGGTGCGGTGCGGCGGCGTCGCTGCCCGACGGCATCATCGGCACGATCGCGGGGTAGTCGCCGCCGGTGCCGGGCACGCCGCGGGCGCCGGCGTCGAGGATTTCCGCGGCGAGGTCGCACTTGCGCACGCCGACCCGGGCCTTCTCGGCGATGCGGGCGTGCATCGCCTCGACGATGCGGGCGGCCTGGCGCATCAGGGCGATCTCGGCGGGGCTCTTGACGGCGCGCTGCCAGTTGACGAGGCCGGTGGCGTCGGAGAAGCGGGCGTCGGGCAGGTGGCGCTGCAAGGCCGCGAAGGCGGCGGCGGTGAACCAGTAGTTGTCCATCTCGACGCCGGTGCGGAGCCGGCCGAGACCGCGGTCGCGGAGGAGGCCCGCGAGCTGGTCCATCGGGTGGCGCTCGGTCGACTGCACGTAGGCGTCGGGGTAGCCGAGGATCGCGGCGTCGCCCATCCAGACGGTGCGCTCGGCGCCGGCGGCGTCCATGCCGCGGCCCCACCAGAGCGGGTCGCCCGAGGGCGGCACGATGACCCCTTGGTGGACGTAGAACGACCAGCCGTCGTAGCCGGTCAGCCAGTGCATGTTGGAGGGGTCGCTGACGATCAGGAGCTCGATGCCTGCCGCCTCCATCGCCTTGCGGGTGCGGGCGAGCCGGTCGGCGTACTCGGCGGCGGAGAAACGCGGGGGCGGGATTGGCCATCGGGGTCTCCTCAGCCGCGCCGGCGGCGGCGACCGCCTTCGCCGGCGTTGAACGATACCTTGGGCAGCGGCGCGAGGTGCGGGAAAGGCGCGGTCGCGTGCGGGATGGCGTTCGCGGCGACGAAGTGCTCCTGGAAGCGCGGCTCGATCGCGGTCTCGACCTTGTGGATGTGGGTGACGAGCGTCTCGACCTCGCGGCGGGCGGCGACGTTGAGGAGCGCGATCCGCGCGCCGGTGCCGGCGGCGTTGCCGGCCGAGGTGACGCGGGCGAGGTCGCAGTCGGGGATCATGCCGAGGATCATCGCGTGCTTGCGGCGAGATGTGCGCGCCGAAGGCACCGGCGAGCACGATGCGGTCGACGGTCTCGACGCCGAGCTCGTCCATCAGGAGGCGGGCGCCGGCGTAGAGGGCGGACTTCGCGAGCTGGATGGCGCGGACGTCGCCTTGGGTGACGAGGATGTCGTTGTGCAGGCGGTAGGCGTGGGTGCGGCCTTGCGGCACCGAGCGGGGGGTGCCGGTCTGCTCGGCCGAGCCGATCAGGCCCGAGGCGTCGACGAGGCCCGCGGCGCGCATCTCGGCGATGACCTCGATGATGCCCGAGCCGCAGATGCCGGTGACGGCGGTGCCGGCGAAGGCCGGGTCGTCGGACCAGAGCTCGGAGCCGATGACGCGGAAGCGCGGCTCCTTGGTGACGGGGTCGATCTCGACGCGCTCGATGGCGCCGGGCGCGGCGCGCTGGCCGGAGGAGATCTGCGCGCCTTCGAAGGCAGGGCCGGTCGGCGAGGAGCAGGCGAGGACGCGGTTGCGGTTGCCGAGCAGGATCTCGGCGTTGGTGCCGACGTCGACCACCAGCATCAGGTCGTCGGAGAGCTGGGGCGCCTCGGAGAGCGCGACCGCGGCCGCGTCGGCGCCGACGTGGCCGGCGATGCAGGGCAGGATGTAGATGCGGGCGTCGGGGTGCAGGCGGAGCTCGATCTCCTCGGCCCAGAGGTTGAGGGCGTCGGTGGTCGCGAGCGCGAAGGGGGCCTGGCCGAGCTCGGTCGGGTCGATGCCGAGGAGCAGGTGGTGCATGATCGGGTTGCCGACGATCACCGCCTCGAAGATCAGCGCGCGGTCGATCCCGGCCTCGGCGGCGGCCTGGCCGGCGAGGGTGTTCAGCGCGTCGCGGACGGCGCGGGTCATCTCGAGCGCGCCGCCGGGGTTCATCATTGCGTAGCTGACCCGGCTCATCAGGTCCTCGCCGAAGCGGATCTGCGGGTTCATCAGGCCGGTCGAGGCGAGGACCTCGCCGGTCGCGAGATCGCAGAGATGGCCGGCGATGGTGGTCGAGCCGACGTCGATGGCGAGGCCGTAGATGGCGCCGTCGTAGAAGCCGGGCCAGACGTGCAGGATGCGCGGCTCCGGGCCGTCGGAGTGCACGGCGCAGGTGACCTTCCAGTCGCCCTTGCGCAGCGCCGGCTGCAGCATCTGCAGCGTGCGCAGGTCGCCCTTGACGTCGGGGAGCTGCCATTGCTCGGCGAGCGCGCGCTCCAGCCGCTGCAGGTCGCCCGAGGGCTCGTGCATGTCGGGCTCGTCGACCTCGACGTAGTAGAGCCGGGTCGCGGGATCGAGGGTGATGGCGCGGGCCTCGACGCGCTTGCGCACCACCTGCTTGTGGACCTGGCTCTCGGGCGGCACGTCGATGACGGCATCGCCGAGGAGCTGCGCCTGGCAGCCGAGGCGGCGGCCGGCCGGCAGGCCGCGGACGCGGTCGTAGCGTTCCTCGACGGCGTTCCAGGGCGAGAGCGCGCCGGGGGAGGCGGTGACGCCGTGCTTGGGGAATTCGCCGAACGCCGGGGTGACCTGGCACTTGGAGCAGATGCCGCGGCCGCCGCAGACCGAATCGAGGTCGACCCCGAGCTGGCGCGCGGCGGTCAGCACCGGGGTGCCCGCGGGGAAGCGGCCGCGCTTGCCGGACGGCGTGAAGATCACCAGGGGGTCGGGGCGGTCGGACATCAGCGCCTTGTGGGCTCGAGCGGAGCACGGGCATAGCCTTTGCCGCGGTTCTGGTGCAAGCACCGCTGATGATCCGCCACGCGATCCTCGGCTGCTGCCTGCTGCTGCCTGTGCCCGCCGGCGCCGCCGCGGTTGGGCGGCAGGTGGCGCTCCAGGACGGGCGCGCGGTCTACCTCGTCTGCGACGGGACGGCACAGCCGGGGCGGCCGACCATCGTGCTGGTCTCGGGCTACCACGATTCGGCCGACGTCTGGACCGAGCCCGTGGCGCTGGCGCTGCTGCCGGAGGCCGCCGGGCCGCCGGTGCTGCCGGCACTGGCCAAAAACCACCGGGTCTGCGCCTACGACCGGCCCGGGACGCTGCGCTACCGCGACGGGTTGCCGCTGACCGAGCGCAGCACGCCGGTGCCGCAGCCGCGCGCCGTGCGCGCGCTCGCCGACGAACTGCATGGGGTCCTCGTCGCGAGCGGCGAGCCGGGGCCGTACCTCCTGGTTGGCCATTCGCTGGGCGGCCTGCTCAGCTTCGCTTTCGGGCGGGCGTACCCCGCGGACACCGCCGGCCTCGTGCTGGTCGATGCGCTGAGCCCGGACGTGCGCAGCCGGCTCGGGCTGCGCTGGCCGCTCTACCGCGGCATCCTCGACCCGAGCCGGGGCGCGCAGCCGATCGCGGCGTTCGGCGATCCGGCTTCCGAGGTCGTGGACCTCGACGCCAGCTTCGACGAGGTCGAGGCGCTGCCGCCGCTTGTGCCGATGCCCGTGGCCGTGCTGACCAAGACCGAGCCGTTCGCGCTGCCCCCCGACGCGGTTCCGCAGGGCATCACCGCGGCGGAGATCGACGCCGCCTACGCTGCGGCGCAGGACGTCTTCGTCAGGGCCTCGCCCACCACGCCGCAGATCTTCGCCACCGGCAGCGAGCACTATATCGCGCTGTCGCAGCCCGACCTGGTGGTGCAGGCGGCGGTCCTGGTCTTCGACCGCATCGTGGCAGCGGCCCGCTGAGGCGGTCACCAGGGGGTCGCGACGGTCGGCCATTGGGACCTTCTGAAGGCTCGGCGCGGGTGTGCCCGAGTTTGGGCATAGGTTAAGCCATTGATGTAACAGAAGAAAGAATAGTGACTTATTGGTTAACGCTGCTGGCCGGATCGGCGGCCCCTTGTGTCCGCCGGCCGTCAGCCGCGGCGCCGGCCGCGGCCTTCGCGGCGGCCGCGGGCGCCGGCTTCGACTTCGCCTTCGGCGAGGGCGGGCTTGTTGGCGCGGATCCAGGCGGCGCCGTTGGGATCGTTGTTGGCGAGGAAGTTCGCGGCGCGGATCGCCGCCATCTCAGCCGGGTTGACCGGGTTCATGATGGCGCTGGTCATGCCGGAGGCGATCGCCATCGGCAGGAACGCCGCGTTGATGCCGTGGCGGTTCGGCAGGCCGAACGAGATGTTGGAGGCGCCGCAGGTGGTGTTGACGCCGAGCTCCTCGCGCAGGCGGCGGACCAGCGCGAAGACCTGCAGGCCCGCGGTCGCCATGGCACCCACCGGCATCACCAGCGGGTCGACGACGATGTCGTGGGCGGGGATGCCGAAGTCGGCGGCGCGCTCGACGATCTTCTTGGCCACCGCGAAGCGGACGTCGGGGTCCTCGGAGATGCCGGTGTCGTCGTTGGAGATGGCGACGACCGGGACGTCGTACTTCTTGACCAGCGGCAAGACGAGCGCGAGCCGCTCCTCCTCGCCGGTGACGGAGTTCAGCAGCGGGCGGCCCTCGCAGGCCTCGAGTCCGGCCTGCAGGGCGCCGGGAACCGAGCTGTCGATGCAGAGCGGCGCGTCGACCAGCGCCTGGATGCGCCTGACGAGCTCCGGCATCAGCATCGGCTCGACGAAGTTGTTGTCGGCGTAGCGGGGATCGGCGGCCATCTTGTTGGTGAAGACGGCGCCGGAATTGACGTCGAGCACCATTGCGCCGCAGGCGACCTGCTCGAGCGCGTCGGCCTCGACGGTGGAGAAGTCGTCCATCTCGAGCTCGGCGGCGAGCTTCTTGCGGCCGGTGGGGTTGATCCGCTCGCCGATGACGCAGAACGGCTGGTCGAAGCCGATGATCACGGTTTTGGAGCGCGAGGCGACGATGGTACGGGTCATGCGACGCGGGCCTTCAGGGTTTCGAGCCGCGCCCAGAGGGCCGGGGCGGTGAAATCGGCGATGGTCTCGTGGGCGCCGGCCTGGATCAGCTCGTCCGGCGCGAGGCCGGTGGTCAGGCCGAAGACGTGGGCGCCGGAGGCGCGGGCGGCGCGAAGCCCGGAGCGGCTGTCCTCGAAGGCGATGGCGCGCGAGGGGGTGACGCCGAGGCTCGCCATCGCCGCGCGGTAGGGCGCGGGGTCGGGCTTGGCGGCGCTGCACTCCTCGCCGATGACGAGGACCGTCAGGCGCGCGGCGAGGCCGGCGGCGGCGAGCATGGCGAGCGCGTTTGCGCGCGGGGCGTTGGTGACGACCGCGGTGCCGGTGCCGGTGGCGTCGGCCCAGTCGAGGAGTGCTGCGATGCCCGCGACCGGCGTCACGCTCGCGGCGAGGCTGTCGCGGAACATCGCCTCCTTGCGCTCGAGGATCGCGGGGTCCTCGCCGGGGAAGTAGCGTTCGAGGATCGCGGCGTTGGGGTGGCCCATGATGTGGGTGCGGTATTCGCTGAGCGGCAGCGCGCGGCCGCGCTCGCCGAGGATGTCGCTGAACGCCGCGTGGTGCAGGTGGTCGGTGTCGACGAGGGTGCCGTCGAGATCGAAGAGCAGGGCGTCGCGGCTCATGCCCGTGCGCGGCGGGGCCGCGCCGTCACCGTGCCGGCGAAGTCGGTGGTGGCGCCGATGCCGCCGAGCGGGAAGAAATGCACGCGCTCGATGGCGCAGCCGGGGTTCGCCGCCTTGTGCGCGGCGAGATCGGCGAGGAACTCGGTCGGCTCGAACGGCAGCATCAGCTTGGTGAGGTCGGCGGCGCGGCGCTGCAGCACGCGCAGGCTCGGGCCGACGCCGCAGGTCATCGCGAACTTGAGCAGCGTCTGCAGCTTGGCGGGGCCGGCGACGCCGATGTGGACGGGCAGGGCGATGCCCGCGGCCTGCAGGCGGTCGGCCCAGGCGATCGCCGGGGCGGCCTCGAAGCAGAACTGGGTGGCGATGGCCATAGCGGCGTCGGTCTCGGCCTGGAACGCCGCCTTGGCGCGGAGGGCGGCGAGGCAGTTGGTCTCGCTGCCGTCGGGGTCGATGTCGCGGTTGCCCTCGGGGTGGCCGGCGACGTGCAGGCGGGTGAAGCCGCGGGCGTCGAAGCGGCCGGTGCGCAGGAGCTGCAGCGCCTCGGAGAACGGGCCGCGGGCCTTGTCGATGCCGCCGGCGATCACCAGCGCCTCGCGGACGCCGGCGTCGGCGTAGGCGGCGAGGCGCGCGTCGAGCTCGGCGGCGCTGGCGAGGCCGCGGGCCGGGACGTGCGGCATCACGGTGAAGCCCTCGTCGGTCAGGCGGCGGGCGGTCGCGACCATCTCGGCGGTGTCGGTGCCGTCGATGTGGGCGAGATAGACCCGGGTGCCGGCGGGGAGGATCGCGCGGAAGTCCTCGACCTTCGCGGCGGTGCGCGGCATGACCTCGATCGAGAAGTCCTGCAGCAGGTCGGCGACGGCGGCATCGCCGGTGGCTGCGGGCGCGGCGGCCCTGCGGACGAAGTCGAGGATTTTCGCCATGCGGGTCGCTCCGGGCTTCAGGGTCTCGGGGTGGCCCAGCCGTCGTTGGCGATCAGGGCCTTGATCGCCTCGGGACTAAACTCCGCCTCGAGCCGGGCCGCTTCTCCGGAAGCGACATCCGCCGCTTCGCCATCGACAACGTAGGGTTCGCCCTTGCGCCACTCGGCGAGGTAGGCGTCGCTGTCGCGGGCGCCGGCGCGCATGGCGCAGCGGTCGATCGCGGTCTCGAAGCGCTCGGGCATCGGCATCTTGGAGGCGCGCCGGCCGCTGCCGACGATGACCTGGGCGGGGATGTCGCGCCAGTAGACGATGGTGACCTCGGGCATGCGGCTCCTCGCAGGATGCGGCGCAAGGGGCGCCAAACCGCGATTCAGTTAGTCGTTGCCGGAAGGCGTTTCCAGCGGTATTCTCGGGCTTGCAAACTTCATTGTCGGTATGGACCGGTGCACATGGCTACGACCCAGAGGGCTCTTCCGAGCCTGTCGTTCGAATTCTTTCCCCCGCATTCGCCGGAAGCCAGCCTCAGGCTGTGGCGCTCCGTCGAGCGGCTGGCGCCGCTGGCGCCGCGTTTCGTGTCGGTCACTTACGGGGCGGGCGGCACCACGCGGGACCGCACCAATGCGGCGATCCAGACCATCCTCGGACGGGCGCGGCTGAGCGTCGCGGGGCACCTGACCTGCGTCGGCGCGAGCCGGGCCGAGACGCTGGAGGTCGCGCGCGGCTACGCCCGGATGGGCGTGCGGCGAATCGTGGCGCTGCGCGGCGACCCGCCCAAGGGCGAGACGCGCTTCGTGCCGCATCCGGAAGGCTTCGCCAGCGCGGCGGAGCTGGTGGCGGGCCTGCGCACGGTCGGCGATTTCGACATCGCGGTCGGGGCGTATCCGGAGGTGCATCCCGAGGCGGCGAGTGCTGCGGCGCGACATCGACAATCTCAAGCGCAAGCTCGACGCCGGGGCGAGCCAGGCACTGACCCAGTTCTTCTTCGACAACGAGGACTTCCTGCGGTTCCGCGACGCCTGCGCCGCGGCAGGGATCACCGCGCCGGTCAACCCGGGCATCCTGCCGGTCGAGAACTTCGGCAAGATGGTGAACTTCGCCGCGCGGTGCCGGGCGGCGGTGCCGGACTGGATGCACAAGGCCTTCGCCCGCGCCGAAACGCCGGAGGCGGCCTACACGCTGTCGGTGGCGATCGCCTGCGAGCAGATCGACGGGCTGATCTCCGAAGGGGTGGAGCACGTGCACGTCTACACGCTCAACAACCCCGACCTGACCTTCGACGTCTGCCGGACGCTCGGCTACGTCGCGGCGCCGCTGGCCGCGGCCGCCGACGGGTTCGGCGCGGCCTGAAGCCGAGGGCTTCGACGCCACGAGGAAGAAAGGGCCGGTCACGGGCGTTCGCTTGAGACGCGTTCGCCCGGCAACGGAGGCTTACGTTCCGTCGGACATGGGTCGCCAGCATCTGCTATACTTGCATCGGCAACAGCCTGCCCTTGTGTTGATCCGCAGGAATTCCGTCGTCCTGGCACCGCTCCTTAACCCTGGAGGGGGGAGACATGCCGATCACCTACGATTTTCGCGGCCGGGTGGCGATCGTCACGGGCGGCTCGAAGGGGATAGGCAAGTGTGTTGCGGAGCGGCTGCGCGACGCGGGCGCGGAAGTATTCGTTTGGGACCTCGTCCCGCCCGCTTTCGAAGGGGTGTCCTTCTCGGAGGTGGATGTTTCCCATCGCGGATCAATCACGCGAGGCGTCGCGCAACTCAACGCGGTAGGCCGGTCGGTCCACATTCTGGTGAACAACGCGGGGTTTGCCGGTTCCAGCACTCCCGTACTCCAGTTTGACCCCGATACCTGGCGCAAGATCGTCGAGGTGAACCTCACCAGCGTCTTTGAGGTTTGCCGACAGGTCGTGCCTCTCATGAAGCAAGCCGAGTACGGTCGCGTCGTCAACATGGCTTCGCTTGCCGGCAAGGAGGGGACGCCTTTGATGTCGGCTTACTCGGCGGCAAAAGCCGGGATCATCGCCTTCACCAAGTCGTTCGGCAAAGAGCTCGCCGACACGAACATCCGGGTGAACAGCGTCGCGCCAGCCGCGATCGAAACCGACATCCTTCGTCAACTATCGCCGGAGGCCGTGCGCCGCATGATCGAGATCAGCCCGATGAAGCGTCTGGGCACGGTTGAAGAAGTGTCGGACATCGTCCTGTTCCTCTGCTCCGAGGCCTGCTCTTTCAATGCTGGCGCATCATTCGACGTGTCTGGAGGGCGGGCCGTCTACTGACGCCGAAGCTCCGGCCAATCCCCAATGGTCGGCGGAGGAGGCGGTCAGAACGCGAAGGCGCGCTGCTCCGGCTTTGCCGGGGCGAGGCGGACGCCTTCGATCTCGAGCATCCGGCGCTTGGCGGCGGAGCCGCCCGGGGCGGAGAAGCCGCCGACCTTGCCGCCGGCTGCGAGGACGCGGTGGCAGGGGATGATGAGCGGGACGGGGTTTCTCGCCATCGCCTGGCCGACGTCGCGCGCCGCCTCCGGGGCGGCGCCGAGGTCGCGGGCCAGCGTGCCGTAGGTCGTGGTCTCGCCCCAGCGGAGCTGGCGGGCGGCGGCGTAGATGCGTTGGAAGAAGGCGTCCTGCCCGGCGAGGTCGAGCATGAAGCCCGAGAAATCCGTGGGCTCGCCGGCGAAGTAGCGGCGGACGGCGTCGACGGCGGCGGCGATCTGCGGCGGTGGCGCGGCGGGCTCGCCATCCGGCACCCGGCGGCCGAGGAGGCGCGCGGCCGCCTCGGCGGTCGCCGTCGGCAGCTGGAAGCGGGTGATGCCCGCAGCGCTCCAGGCGATGCCGCAGAAGCCGGCGGCGGTCTCGAAGACGTGGGTGTGCTGCGTCTCGCCGTCCATGGCGCGGGCCTCGTGTTGCGTTGGTCAGGGAAAGATCGGCGTTCGGGCGCGGGGCTTCAACCCGGAACCTGCGGCAAGGGCAGGGACCTGCCGAGGCATTTTCTTGCCTTGCGCCGGGGTGTCATGTAACCTTCAGACAAAGCCGCGGAAATGTCCGCGGCATCCGAACTGGTTCAAAATGGCGCAGGACTTGACGGGGTCTGCGCAGGATAGTGTCGCAGAGGCGCCGAGACGACGCGGCCCGCAGGCTGCGCTGGCGGAAACGGACCTCTATGCGGCCCTCGACCTGGGCACCAACAGCTGCCGGATGCTGATCGCGGCACCCGACGGCGGGCGCTTGCGCGTGGTGGACGCCTTCGCGAAATCGGTGCGGCTGGGGTCGGGCCTGGAGCGGACCGGCCATCTGTCGCGGGGCGCGATCGGCCGGACGCTGGCGGCGCTCGAGATCTGCGCCGAGAAGCTCGACCGCTACCATGTGCGCAACGTCCGGCTGGTGGCGACCGAAGCGTGCCGGCGGGCGCGCAACGGCAAGTACTTCCTGGCGCTGGCGGCCCGTGAGACCGGGCTCAGGCTGGAGGTGATCCGGCCCGAGGAAGAGGCGCGTCTCGCCGTGATCTCCTGCGCGCCGCTGGTGTCGCCGCTGTCGCAGCAGGTGCTGGTCTTCGACATCGGCGGCGGCTCGACCGAGCTCGTCTGGCTCGACCTCTCGGCGATCGAGCCTGCGAGCCGGGCGCAGGCGATCGTGAACCTGGAGATGCGCCGCGGCGCCCCTGTGCGGCCCGGCGCGGCGCGGATCGTCGACTTCATCTCGGTGCCGCTGGGGGTGGCGACGCTGCACGACCGCTATGCCGACGTCGAGGACGACGGCGCGCGGTTCGCGCTGATGTCGTGGTACTTCGAGGAGCAGATCGCGGGCTTCAAGCCGTACCTTGAGACGCTGAGCGCGAAGGAAGCCGAGGGCTTCCAGATGATCGGGACCTCGGGCACGGTGACGACGGTCGGCGCGGCGCACCTGGGGCTGAAACGCTACGACCGGCGCAAGGTCGACGGGATGAACCTGACGGCGCGGGCGATCGAGGAGGTGATCACCCGGTTCCTGCGGCTCGGCCCCGAGGGGCGCCGCTGCGACATCGGGCTCGGCCGGGACCGGTCGGAGCTGATCATGTCGGGCGCCGCGATCCTGCAGACCTTGCTGCGGATCTGGCCGACGGAGTCGATGCGCGTCGCCGACCGGGGGCTGCGCGAGGGCATGCTCTTCGCGATGATGAGCGCGCGCGGCGCCTTTCAGGGCGGAGTGCGGCTGGAGTGAGCGGTCCGGACAAGCCCGGCGCAGGGGCGGGGGCGAAGTCGGGGCGCGGGCGGCGGGACCTGCGGGTCAGGGTCAAGACCGCCAAGGGGCGCAAGCTCTCATCGACGCGCTGGCTCGAGCGCCAGCTCAACGACCCTTACGTGACCGCGGCGCGGGCGCAGGGCTACCGCAGCCGCGCGGCGTTCAAGATCGCCGAGATCGACGACCGCTTCGGGTTTCTCAAGCCCGGGGGGCGGGTGGTCGATCTCGGCGCGGCGCCCGGCGGCTGGGTGCAGGTGGCGGTGGCGCGGACCAACGCACTCGGCGACCGCCGGGGGCGGCCGAAGGGCCGCGTCCTCGGCATCGACCTGCAGCCGGTCGAGGCGATCCCGGGGGCGGAGCTCTACGAGCTGGACTTTCTCGCCGACGGCGCCGACGCCGAGGTGCGCGGCTGGCTCGGCGGCAAGGCGGATGCGGTGCTCTCGGACATGGCGGCGCCGGCCTCGGGGCATCCCGCAGACCGATCATCTCAGGATCATGGCGCTCTGCGAGGCGGCGGCGGCGTTCGCCATGGACGTGCTGGAGCCGGGCGGCGTCTTCGTCGCCAAGGTGCTGGCCGGCGGTGCGGAGGCATCGCTGATGGCGACGCTGAACCGCGCCTTCGCCAAGGTCGTGCACGTGAAGCCGCCGGCGAGCCGCAAGGATTCCTCGGAGAAGTATCTCGTCGCCACCGGGTTCCGCGGGCGGCCGGAGGCGGCTTCCACTGTGGAAGCGCCAGATGGCGCCTTGATTTCATTCTTAGATTTGGCCGCGGCGGCGGACGCCGCCGAAGCCAAGGAGCGCCGCACCCGGAACCCTGCGGCCGGCGGGCGCCGACTGGTGCGGGGCCGCGCCGGTCATATCGGCCGGATTTCGATCTCGCTCGGTCCCGGCATCGGGTTGGGGCAGCGCTTGACCCATTCGACGGCTTCGTCGATGTCCCTGACCTCCCAGAACCAGTAGCCGGCGACGAGCTCGCGGCTTTCGGCGAAGGGTCCGTCGGTCACCGTGCGGCGGGGACCGTCGAACGCGACGCGCTTGCCGTGCGAGGAAGGCTTGAGGCCGTCGCAGTCGCCCGGCTTCATGATGCCCGCCTTGATCAGCTCGTCGTTGAACCTGCCCATCTCCTCCATCGCCTGCTTTTCCTCGGGCGTGCCCTGCAGGCCCTTTTCGCTGTCTCCGGTCGCCTTCACCAACACCATCACGCGCATTGTCGTTCTCCTGTTTGAGCCGGCCGCGGTGGCCTGGCATCGATACGACGAACGGGGTTCGCGAACTTCGACATCGGCCATGCCGAATCAGGACGAACACCGCCACCACGTCGAAGAGCCAGTCGGTCTGGCCCGGTGCCGTGATGAAAATCGGCATGTGATCCACCGCTATTGGTGCGGGTCGGCCATGCGGGCCTCTCTCCAATGTTGTTCGTCGATCAGGAGTTGCTTGTACCGCTGCTCACCGTCGCGTGCTCGCCGATTTCGGCCAGAACGACCGTCAGGATCGGCGCCGCGCCGGTCGCCATCGTGACCCGCGCCCAGATGATCAGCGGGATCAAGACCGGCGCCGGACCGACGAGGTCGAGTGCCCAGAAGACAAAGAGCCCGAGAAGAGCCAGTCGGATGAGGAGATCAGTCGCACGCGACTCAAGTGTGGGCGAGGCAGCGGCCGTAGCCTCGGACGGCAAGCTTTCAGCCATTGCATGCTCCCGCGCAGCCCCCGCCGCCAGCGGCTTGAAGCAGGCGTGCGCGGCAACTACCAGCACTTGCACCACCGGGTCAGTCAACGATCTTGCCGCGGTTCGAATATACCGCCACAACATCTCGGAATAGGCTGACCAAAAGTGATCAGGCGTTCGTCCTGGCACCCAACTCGACGACTTGACTGGGTGACCAAGAGCAAGGGAGAGACACACAGATGGCCGACAAACCGACTGCTCCGACCGCGTCCTTTCCAAGCGCTGAAGAGCTGCGCATGAAGCTGCTTGAAGACCAGAAGGTAAGCGTCCGGGCTGACCGCCCTGCCTGAGCGGAGGCGTCGGCGATAGTGTCCACGAGGGATGATGGACACTATCGGTTTGCGGTGACGAAGCAGAAGAAGCGGCGGGTCTGGTCGGCGGAGGAGAAGCGGCTGATCTGCGGGCAGGCGCGGTTGCCGGGCGTCTCGGTCAGCCAGGTGGCGCGGCGGTACGACGTGAACGCGAACCTGGTGTTCACGTGGCTGCGCGATCCGCGGTTCGCCGACAGGCGGCGAGGTTGCGTCTTTCCTTCCGGTCGAGATCGTCAGGGCGCCGGAGCTTGCGGCGGCGCCCTCGCCCGGCGAGGGCCGGATCGAGATCGAGCTCGCGGGCGGGCACCGGCTGCGGATCGTCGGCGGCTACGATCCCGAGGCGCTGGCCCGGCTGCTGCGGGGTCTGTCGGCGTGATCCCGACCCCGAGCGGCACGCGGGTGTGGCTGGCGGCCGGGGTGACGGACATGCGCAAGGGCTTCGCGGCGCTGGCGGCGCAGGCCGAGGCGACGCTGCGGCAGAACCCGTTCACCGGGCATCTCTTCGTGTTCCGGGGGCGGCGCGGCGATCTGGTGAAGGTGATCTGGTGGGACGGCCAGGGCGCCTGCCTGTTCGTGAAGCGGCTGGAGCGCGGGCGCTTCGTGTGGCCGCAGGCCACGGAGGGCAAGGTGTCGCTGACGCCGGCGCAGCTGTCGATGCTGCTCGAGGGCATCGACTGGCGCATGCCGCAGCGGACCTGGCAGCCGGAGGCGGCGGGATAGGCGGTGGCCTTGGGCAGCAAGGATTCCCAGAGGGAATCCAATGCGGTAAACTTCGCCCATGCTCGACGAGACCGCCCCCTGCCGGAAGACCCCGAGGAACTGCGCGCCTTCACCGCGCGGCTCCTCGCCGAGGTGAAGGCGCAGGCGGTGCTGATCGAGAAGCTGCGCCACCAGCTGGCCGGCCATGCGCGCCATCGCTTCGGCGCCTCGTCGGAGACGGCCGAGCAGCTGCAGCTGGCGCTGGAGACGAGCGAGATCGCCGCGGCGGCGATGACGGCGCGGCTGCGCCTGCCCGACATCGAGGAGAAGGACCGGCCGAAGCGCCGGCCGATCCCGGACCACGTCCCGCGGATGGAGGTGGAGCTCAGCCCCGGCGCCGATGCCTGCGCCGACTGCGGCGGCAGGCTGCGCCGGATCGGCGAGGACGTGACCGAGGAGCTGGAATACGTCCCCGGCCGCTTCATCGTGAACCGGATCGTCCGCCCGCGGCTGGCCTGCACCGGCTGCGAGCGCTTCGTCCAGGCGCCGCTGCCGTCGCGTCCCATCGAGCGCGGCCGCCCGGGTCCGGGCCTGCTCGCCCATGTGCTGGTCGGCAAGTACGCCGACCACCTGCCGCTCTATCGCCAGACCCGGATCTTCGAGCGCGACGGGCTCGACCTCGACCGCTCCACCCTCGCCGACTGGGTCGGCAAGACCACCGCGCTGCTCGCGCCGCTCGCCGACGCCATCGGCCGGCACGTGCTCGCGGCCGGGGCGATCTTCGCCGACGACACGCCCGGTCCGCATGCTCGCGCCCGGCACCGGCAAGACGCAGACCGCCCGGCTCTGGACCTATGCCCGCGACGAGCGCCCCTGGGGCGGCCCGGCGGCGCCGGCGGCCTGGTATCGCTTCTCGGGCGACCGCAAGGGCGAGCATCCGAAGGACCATCTCGCCCGCTTCCGCGGCTTCATGCATGCCGACGGCTACGCCGGCTTCGACGACCTCTACCGCTCCGGCGCCATCCGCGAGGTCGCCTGCATGGCCCACGTCCGCCGCAAGTTCGTCGACGTCCATCGCGCCCAGGCCTCGCCGATCGCCGAGGAGGCGATCCAGCGCATCGCCCGGCTCTATGCCGTCGAGAAGCAGGCCCGCGGCTCCCCGCCCGAGCGGCGCGTCGCGCTCCGCCAGGCCGCCGCCGCCCCGGTCTTCCACGACCTCGAAGCCTGGCTCCGCGAGCAGCTCCCCCGCATCTCCGGCAAGTCGCCCCTCGCTGCCGCGATCCGCTACGCCCTGGCGCGCATGGAGCGCATGCGCGCCTATCTCGACAACGGCATGCTCGAGCTCGACAACAATACGGCCGAGCGCGGGATGCGCGCCATCGCCTTGGGACGGAAGAATTATCTCTTCGTCGGCTCCGAGGCCGGCGGCAAGGCCGCCGCCATCGCCTACACCCTGATCGAGACCGCCAAGCTCAACGGCGTCGATCCCGAAGCCTGGCTCGCCGACACCATCGCCCGAACCCCAGACTACAAGATCACCAAGGTCGACGACCTCCTCCCCTGGAACTGGAAGTCGGTAGCGGTCAGCCCGGACGCTTACGATGAAGGACATGGAGCAACAGGACAAGGCCCGGGAGGCCGCGAAAAAGGAACTGACCGCCTTTACCGACGAGTTTTTCAAGAGCCAGATCAGCGACGATGAGCGGGCAATGATCCGCAGGCTGGTAAAGAACGCCGTAGAAAAAGGTCAGTTCGAGGCGATGGTCTACAGCTTCCCTTCGGATCTCTGCACCGACGCCGGCCGGGCAATCAACAATGCCGACCCGAACTGGCCTGACACGCTGCAGGGCAAGGCAAAGGAGATGTACGACGCTTTCAAGGCACGGGTTCAACCGCAGGGCTACAAGCTGAAGGCGATGATCATCAACTTCCCGGGCGGGATTCCCGGAGACGTCGGCTTTTTCCTGAATTGGGCGCCGCAGGTCAAAGCGTGAACCGCGCCCTATAAATACTCTACGTCGGGCACCACGCGTCGGGCAGCGGTGTCGGGCTTGAAGCTGTCCGGGCGCTTTTGGCGCTTGCCGAGCTTCGGCTCGTCGAACTTGACGCGCTTGTAGGGAATGGATGCCAGGATGTGGCTGATGCAGTTGATGCGTGCCGCCTTCTTGTCGTTGGATGGCACGATCCACCATGGTGCTTGCTCGCTGTCCGTCGCTCGGAACATCTCGTCGTAGGCGCGAGTGTAGTCCCACCACCGCCGGTAGGATTCGACGTCCATTGGGCTGAGCTTCCACTGGCGTAACGGGTCGTCAATGCGCTGGCGGAAGCGCCGCTCCTGCTCCTCCTCGCTGACGTCGAGGAAGTACTTCAGAATCTGCACCCCGCTCGCCACGATCGCCGCCTCAAAGCGTGACGCATGGTCGAGAAAGCGACGCGCCTGTTCCTCGGTGCAATAGCCCATCACGCGTTCGACCCCAGGACGGTTGTACCAGCTGCGGTCGAAGATCAGCACCTCACCGGCGGCCGGCATATGCACAAGGTAACGTTGGATATACATCTGGCTCTTCTCGCGGTCGGTCGGCGCCGGCAGCGCCACCACGCGAAAAACCCGAGGGCTGACCTTTTCGGTGAGGCGCTTGATCACTCCGCCCTTTCCGGCAGCATCGCGACCCTCGAAAATGATCACGACACGCGCGCCCGACGCTTTTACCCAAGCTTGCAGGTGTGCGATCTCGACCTGCAATTCGGCGAGCTTGCCTTCGTACGCGCGGTTGCGGGCCTTTTTGGTTGTCTTGACCGTCGGAGCGGCCGCCGTTGACGGCTTTGCCACCGCCCCTGCTGGCGACTTTTTGTCGGGCCTGTCCGCCTTGGTCTCGGCCCGCTTGTTCTTCTCGGGGGCCTCTGTTGCCTTCCGCTGGTTCATCAGTTCCTCCCTGGTTTGTTGTCGGCATCTGCGTGCCCTAGCACTGCTATTTCGAGAAGCATGTCGAATTCCGCAATACCAGAGGCCGCGCGGGTAGCAAGTGGAACAGGCGACAGAGGAGAAACTGGTCTGACCGGCGTTGGCGCGGTCGGGGCTGACGTGGGCGGGGAAGATGTTCTCGAAGCGCCCTTCGGTTCATTGCGACACTCTGGCGGTGACAACGGGACGGTAGCAACGTAGCCTCAGTGAACCGTGCATAGGAGGATCAGGATGCCCGTCGAAAAGCAAGTGATCAATCATCCGGATTTGCCAAAGCCATACGGCGCTTATTCCACGGCAGTTCGGGCCGGAGACTTCCTGTTCGTCTCCGGGCTTGCAGGAATTGTTCCGGAGACTGGTGCCAAGGCCGGAGAAGACTTCGACACGCAAGCTCGGCAGGCCTTCCAGAATCTGCAGACATGCCTGGATTGTGCCGGCGCATCGATGGACGCCGTCGTCAAGGTCGTAACCTACCTTGCAGACGCCTCGCAGCGTGATGCCCTCAACACGCTCTTCAGAGAGTATTTCCCGACCGACCCTCCAACCCGCTCCACACCGATTGTCGAACTGCCAATGGGCCTGCTTCTCTCCATTGAAGCAACTGCGATCTACCGCAGTTGATCCAACCGGCAGCTTTGTCAGAACCTCGCCAGGCTCGGGGAAATCCAAACGACCGGTTGTGTGGCACATAGCGGACACTCAGGTGGCGCTTTGTGGGTACACGTCCTGGCACGACGCGCTTGCGGTAACGACTGTCGCGGAGCCGATGCCGCCGCGGGTGGCGGGGCTTTCCATTTGCGGCGCAGCGTGGAATAGCACGGGGCCACTCCTTTCGATCGGGATTTGAGCGATGGAACTGCGCGAGGCCCTGACGTTCGACGATGTGCTGCTGGTTCCGGGCGCCTCGGAGGTGCTGCCGGGGACGGCGGACGTGCGGACCCGGCTGACGGCGACGATCGCGCTCAACATCCCGCTGATGAGTGCGGCGATGGACACGGTGACCGAGGCGCGGATGGCGATCGCCATGGCGCAGGCGGGCGGGATCGGGGTGATCCACCGCAACCTCGACGTCGCGGCGCAGGCGGCGGAGGTGCAGCGGGTCAAGCGGTTCGTCTCGGGCATCGTCTACGCGCCGGTGACGCTGCGCCCCGACCAGACGCTGAAGGACGCCAAGGCGCTGCAGGAGCGCTACCGGATCACCGGCTTCCCGGTGGTCGACGAGCGCGGCGTGGTGCTCGGGATCGTCACCAACCGCGACATGCGCTTTGCGAGCGACGACAGCACGCCGGTCAGCGCGATGATGACCGCGGAGAAACTCGCGCTGCTGCGCGAGCCGGCCGATCTCGGCGAGGCCAAGCGGATGATGCAGGCCCGGCGGATCGAGAAGCTGCTCGTCGCCGACGAGGGCGGCCGGCTGACCGGGCTCCTGACGCTGAAGGACATCGAGCAGGCGGTGCTGAACCCGCAGGCCGCCAAGGACGAGCTCGGCCGCCTGCGCGTGGCGGCGGCCTCGACGGTCGGCGACGCGGGCTTCGAGCGGTCGGTGGCGCTGGTCGATGCCGGCGTCGACGTCGTGGTGATCGACACCGCGCACGGCCACTCCAAGAGCGTGGCAGAGGCGGTCGACCGGCTGAAGCGCCACAGCAACGCGGTGCAGATCGTCGCGGGCAACGTCGCCACCGCCGAAGGCACCCGGGCGCTGATCGACGCCGGGGCCGATGCGGTCAAGGTCGGGATCGGCCCGGGCTCGATCTGCACCACCCGCATCGTCGCGGGCGTCGGCGTGCCGCAGATGACGGCGATCCAGGACTGCGCCGAGGCGGCCGAGAAGGCCGGCCGGGTGATCATCGCCGACGGCGGCATCAAGTTCTCCGGCGACTTCGCCAAGGCGATCGGCGCGGGCGCGCATTGCGCGATGGTGGGCTCGATCCTCGCCGGCACCGAGGAGGCGCCGGGCGAGGTGATCCTGTTCCAGGGGCGGAGCTTCAAGTCCTATCGCGGCATGGGCTCGGTCGGTGCGATGGCGCGCGGCTCGGCCGATCGCTACTTCCAGAAGGAGGCCAGCGCCGAGAAGCTGGTGCCCGAAGGCATCGAGGGCCAGGTGCCCTACAAGGGCGAAGTCGCGGGGGTGCTGCACCAGCTGGTCGGCGGCCTCCGCGCGGCGATGGGCTACACCGGCAACGCCACGATCGAGGCGATGCGCTCGGGCTGCCGCTTCGTGCGGATCACCGGCTCGGGCCTGCGCGAGAGCCATGTGCACGACGTGCAGATCACAAGGGAGAGCCCGAACTATCGGATCGGATGAGAGCTATAGAATCGGCTTGTCTTTAAGACTTTATGGGGACAACCTCAGCTGCCAAGGGGACTCCGGTCGGGCTACGCCCTCTCTTCGCTCCGACACCCGCGGCGCTCTCTCTCACCCTGACTGCTGCGCCCGTCGCACCCAGACTGCCGCGCTTCACGTCGAAGTCGAAGCCGTTCTTGGCGAGTGGCAGCTTGGCGATCGCCAACTTCATTTGATCGAGCGCCCCTGCTTCTCGCTGATGGATTGTGGTCGAGGAGGAATCCGAGGCGGCGGCTGTCGACCTGCCCGCAGCCGTGTGGAACACCCGGGAACGCTCGCCGCGGTCTTCTGACGGGAACCTGAACGCCTCTCTTCCGGGCTCGGAAGACACGCGGGTCACGCGTAGCGGACCTCGACTTCGAGTTTCGCCAATCTATTCCGGATCGCCGCGGGCAGTCCGTCGTCGGTGATGACGAGATCGACGCGCGACAGGGAGAACGCCTTGGAGGACGCGCCGATGTCCCACTTGCTGGAATCCGCCAGGACGATGACCCGCCGAGCCATCCGAACCAGGTTGCGTTTGGTGCGCGCAATATCCTCGGAGACATCGACGACGTCGAGGCTCGCCCATGACACGCCCTTCGACGCGAGGTGGACCTGATAGGTGCGGACGTCCCAGAGTCAGCGCCCCCGGGATCGACCGAAAAACCGGCTCAACTTCGACACCGTGTGGACGTAGGATCGCGGGGTCGTCTCGAGAGATTGCGGACCGTCATGTCCTCGATCATGCGGCGGCGCGAGGGCTGGTCTCGGCCATCGGAAAGCTCCTGTCTGGAAAGGGGTCTCAGCAACGCGAT
Organism: uncultured Alphaproteobacteria bacterium; assembly: GCA_963819995.1. Lineage (GTDB taxonomy): Bacteria > Pseudomonadota > Alphaproteobacteria > Rhodobacterales > Rhodobacteraceae > Amaricoccus. Next base: position 46,646 of record CAWFYR010000008.1, read on the forward strand.
CCTTCCAGTTAGGAGCACCGTCCGCGAGCACGTCCCCCTGCCGCGCAGCGGCTTCGTTCAATCCCGTTTATGAGTTTGCGACCTAGGCGAGCGGGTCCAATCACGCGCCACCAGCGAGCAGCCCGTCGAGGCACTGAATCGCCGTTGGATAGCCGCGGGCGCCTAGGCCGGCTATCACGGCTGTGGCGACGGTGGAGACGAGCGACTTGTGGTAGATCGCCTCGCGCCGGTGGATGTTCGAGATGTGGACCTCGATGATCGGGCCGGGCGACATCTTCAGCGCGTCGAGGATCGGCACCGAGGTGAAGGTCAGTCCGGCCGGATTGATCAGGATGCCGGCCTCTGCGTCGATGGCCTCGTGGATCCAGCCGACGATCTCGCCCTCGAAATTGGACTGGCGAAAGACGAGCGCCCGGTTGCCGGCGGCCTCGCGGCACATCGCCTCGATCTCGGCCAGAGTGGTGCGACCGTAGATGTCCGGCTCGCGCGCGCCCAGACGGTTGAGGTTGGGGCCGTTCAGGACATGGATCGGGCGGATCATGGCTTCATCCCTGGTAGCCGAGGAGGCGTGGAAGCCAGAGCACGACTTCCGGCACGAAGGTGATGAGCGCGAGCACCGCCAGCATCGCGAAGAGGAAGGGCAGGGTGTCGCGGACGATGTCGCGGAGCGGCGCTCCGGAGATCTTGGTCATGATGAAGAGCAGGAGACCGTAGGGCGGCGTGATCAGGCCGATCATGATGTTGATGACCACGACCACCCCGAAGTGGACGAGGTCGATGTGCAGCGCCTCGGCCGTCGGGATCAGCACCGGGACGATGACGAGGAGGATCGTCGTGCCTTCGAGCAGGCAGCCGAGGACGAGAAGGAGCAGGTTGACCAGGATGAGGTAGCCGGTCGGCGAGAGGTCGCGGCCCTGCAGCAGCGTGCTGAGCGTCTGCGGGATGTTCTCGACCGTCACCACGTAGTTGAAGACCAACGCGCCGGCGATCAGCATCCCGATGGAGGCTGTGGTGCGGGCGCTGGCGACCAGCGACGCATACGTGCCGCCGAGCGTGACTTCGCGGTAGAGGAGTGCCGAGATCAGGAAGGCATAGGCGGCGGCGATGGCGGCGGCTTCGGTGGGGGTGGTGACGCCGGAGTAGATGAAGCCGAGGAGCACCACCGGCATCATCAGCGCCGGGAAGGCGCGGACGGTGATGCCGGGAATGGCGCGGACCGGGACGGGGTCGCCGACGGGGAAGTTGCGGCGGCGGGCGGTCACGGCGATGATCGCCATCTGGGCTGCGCCCATCAGCAGGCCGGGGACGAGGCCGGCGATGAAGAGGTAGCCGATCGAGGCGTCGGCCACGAGCGCGTACACCACCATCGGGATCGAGGGCGGGATGATCGGCCCGATGACCGAGGACGCGGCGGTCAGGGCTGCGGCGAAGCTCGGCGTGTACTTGCCGTTCGCGGTCATCATCGTCTGCATCAGCTTGCCGCTGCCGGCGGCGTCGGCGATCGCCGAGCCCGACATGCCGGCGAAGATGATCGACTGCAGCACGTTCACCTGGGCGAGGCCGCCGCGGAAGCGGCCGACCAGCGCGTCGCAGAAGAGCAGGAGCCGCTGGGTCATGCTGCCGGAATTCATGATCTCGGCGGCGAAGATGAAGAGCGGCACGGCAAGCAGGATGTAGCTCGTGTACATGCCGTTCAGCAGCTGCTCGGCGACCGTGCCCATGTCGAGGCCGGCGAGCCAGAGATAGAGGATCGAGCCGCAGATCATCGCGTGCCCGATCGGCAGTCCGAGCAGGCTCAGCCCGACGATGGAGGCGATGCAGAGGGTGAAAGGGTCGGCGAGGCTCATCGAATGCGGCCGCCGGCGCGTTTCGCGCGCGAAATTACCAGTAACCCGTTGATATCGATTGGATTAAGGATCGTTAAAATTGCACGGGTTTCGCGGGATGGCGGTGGGTTGCCGGACCGGGAAAGGCGGGGCTCCCGCGGAGCGCCGCCCCGGTCCGTCAACCGGCGCGCATGCACACGGCGGACCGGGCGCAATCCTCGCCGTCGCTCGCCATCGGGCGACCTGCCCTGCCGGCGGCTCGGCGCGCCGAACGAGCTCCCTTCACACACCCGAGCTTGCCTTGGTCGGGTCGAACGCCTCCGGGCCGCGGCCGCGCAGCGCCCACCAGAGGATCACGGCGTAGCGGACGAGCACGGCGACGGCGAAGATCACGTAGATCGAAAACAGCCAGTCGAACCGGATCTTGAGATAGGCGGTCGACTGCACCTTCATGAAGGTCACGTAGTCGACCACCGCCGGCAGCGACATGCCGTAGAGAACGAGGAGGGCCACGGCGGTGACGATCGCCATGATCCGCCGCGTCGGCGCCGAGACCGCGCTGTAGATGAGGTCGAAGCGGATCTCCTCGGCCTCGGTCACGACGAAGGCGGCGCCCCAGAGCACCAGCCAGAGCCAGGTGATGACGGTGAGCTCGGAGGTCCAGCCGATCGGGAAGTTGAAGGCGTAGCGAAAGACGATCTGGGTCAGGAAGGCGAGGAACATCGCGGCGAGCAGCATCGCCGCGACGAACTCCGCGAAGCGGATGAGCCGCTTCGCGACCGCGCGTCCCCCCGCCACGGCGTCAGGCGCCGAGGCCGTTGATCTTTTCGAGCATCCCCTCCGGCCAGGACTTCGCGAGGTCGGAGTCGAGGTACATCTTCTGGGCATAGTCGCGGAAGGCGGCGACGTCGGGCGTGTAGACCTTCAGCCCCTTCTCCTCGAAGGACTTGGCGAGCTCGCCCTCCATCTTCAGGTGCTCGGCCTGGCTCCAGTCGATCGCCGCGGTCGCCGCCGCCTGCAGCTTGTCCTGCTGCTCCGGGCTCAGCTTGTCCCAGGCCGTCTTCGAGATGGTGAGCAGGTCGTAGCCGACGAGGTGCGAGGTCAGCACGATCTGGCTCATCACCTCGTAGAACTTCATGTTCTCGACATTGGGCAGCGGGTTGTCCTGGCCGTCGATCGCGCCGGTCTGCAGCCCGGTGTAGACCTCGGCGTAGGCCATCGGCGTCGGGTTGGCCCCGAGCGCCTTGCCGAGGAACTGCCACGCGTCGCCGCCCGGCATCCGGAGCTTGATCCCGGCCATGTCGGCGGGGGTCTTGATCTCCTTGTCCGGCTTCAGGCCGACCTGGCGGGTGCCGAAGTAGGTCGGCCCGAGGATCTTGATGCCGAGCTGAGCCTCGGCGCGACCGACCATTTCCTTGCCGAAGTCGCTGGCGAAGAAGGCGCGCATGTGGTCGGCGTCGCGGAAGACGTAGGCCGCGGTCAGGATCGAGAATTCGGGCACCTGGTTGGCGATGTCCTGTGGGGCGATGTTGCCCATCTCGAGGTTGCCGCGCTGGAGGGCGACGAGCTCGGTGCCCTGCTTGAAGAGGTTGCCGCCGTAGTAGGGCTCGAAGGTGAAGCCGTCGCCGAGCGCGTCGGCGAACTTCTGCATCATCTGCGCCCGGATGTCCTTGTCGGAGAAGACCGCGGAGAAGCGGAGCTTCTGCGTCTCCTGCGCGAAGGCGGGCAGGGCGAGCGTGCAGGCGAGGCCGGCTCCGACGAACGTCCGACGCGTCAGCGAGATTGACATCGCGTGATCCTCCCATGATCCGCCGGGCTTTGCCGCCCGGTCCCAACCAATCGATGCCACAGGACGACTTGCCGATCAACCGATGTTTCTGCGATACTCCGACATGACACCGTATGACGCCCGGAGGCATGGCATGGCGGGCGATCCCGCAATCTCTCTCACCGCTGGCGACGCCGCCTACGAGCGGCTCCGCTCGGACATCGTCTGCGGCCGGCTGCCGCCGGGGCAGCGGCTGCGGCTCGAGGGGCTGCGGCAGACCTATGCGGTCGGGATCGGCACGCTACGCGAGATCCTGAGCCGGCTCTCCGCCGAGGGCCTCGTCCTGGCCGAGGGCCAGCGCGGCTTCGAGGTGCCGCCGCTGAGCCGCAGCGAGCTGCGCGAGCTCGCGGCTCTGCGGCTGCTTCTGGAGCGGCACGCGCTCGCGGAATCCTTCGCGGCCGGAGACGTCGAGTGGGAGGGCCGCTTGGTCGCCGCCCACCACAAGCTCGAGGTGGTCGAGCGCCGGATGATCGCCGGCCGGCGCGACGAGGCGCCGTCCTGGAAGCGCTACGACAGCGAGTTCCACCAGGCGCTGATCTCGGCCTGCGGCTCTCGCACGCTGATGCAGGCGCACGCCGGCAGCTTCGACCGCTACCTGCGCTACCTGATGGTCGCCGCCTGCTTTCGCGGCGCGGTCGCCGCCGACGAGCACCGCCGCCTCAGGGACCGCGCGCTCGAACGCGATGCCGAGGGCGCAGTCCGCGTGCTCGAAGAGCACATCGGCGGCTGCGTCGACCACGTCCTCGCCGAGATGGATTGAGCACGCCCGGTGCGCGCGCCCTGCGTCGCGCCGGGGAAACGAAAAGGCACCCATGTCCAGCAAGGCCTGCATCATCTGCGTCGCCATCACCGGCAGCCTGCCGCGCAAGGCCAACAACCCCGCGGTGCCGATCAGCGTGTCGGAACAGGTGGAATCGACCCACGCGGCGATGGAGGCGGGAGCCTCGATCGTGCACGCCCATGTCCGCAACGACGACGAAACCCCGAGCTCGGACCCCGAGCGCTTCGGTCGCCTGCTCGAAGGGCTGCGACAGCATTGCCCCGGCCTCATCGTCCAGTTCTCGACCGGCGGGCGGTCGGGGTCCGGGCGCGAGCGCGGCGGGATGCTGCCGCTGCGGCCCGACATGGCATCGCTCGCCGTCGGCTCGAACAACTTCCCGACGCGGGTCTACGAGAACAGCCCCGAACTGGTGGACTGGCTGGCCGCGCAGATGCTCGAACACGGCGTCAAGCCCGAGATCGAGGCGTTCGATCTCAGCCATGTCTTCCGGGCGGCCGCGATGGCCGAGGAGGGGCGCCTCGCCTCGCCGCTCTACGTCCAGTTCGTCATGGGGGTGAAGAACGCGATGCCGGTCGACCGGCCGGTCTTCGACTTCTACATCGAGACGCTGAGGCGGCTCGCCCCCGACGCCGAGTGGTGCGGCGCCGGGATCGGCCCGGGCCAGATCGTCCTCAACGAATGGTGCGTCGCCGCCGGCGGCCACGCGCGGACCGGGCTCGAGGACAACCTCCGCCTCGACCGGACCACGCTTGCCCCCTCGAACGCCGCGCTGGTCCGGCGCGTCGTGGAGTTGTGCGAGAAGTACGAGCGCCCGGTCGCGACGCCCGCCGAGGCGCGCCGGATCCTCGGCCTGCCCCCGGTCGCGATGTCATGAACCGCAAGGTCCAGGACGATGCGGCGCTCGGCTCACGGAAGGACGTGCGGCAGCGATGATCACCGGCGCGACGAAACTGATCGCCCACCTCGGCTATCCGACCGCGTCGTTCAAGGCGCCGATGATCTACAACCCCTACTTCGAGAAGCACGGCATCGATGCCGTCGTGGTGCCGATGGGGGCGAAATCCGCGGACTATCCGGACTTCCTCCGCCTCCTCTTCCGGCTTTCCAACATCCACGGCGCGCTGGTCACCATGCCGCACAAGATCACCACCGTCGGCCTGCTCGACGAGGTGACCGCCACCGTCCGCGTCGCCGGCTCCTGCAACGCCGTCCGGCGTGATCCGGACGGCCGGCTCGTCGGCGACATGTTCGACGGCGAGGGGTTCGTGCGCGGCGTGCTGCGCAAGGGCCGGTCCCTGGAAGGCGCCGGCGCGCTCGTGGTCGGGTCCGGCGGCGTCGGCTCGGCGATCGCGGCCTCGCTCGCGAAGGCCGGCGTCGTCCGTCTCGCCGTCCACGATGCGAGGCGGCCGGCGATGGACGCGCTGGCCGACCGGCTGCGCACCCACTATCCGGCGCTGAAGGTCGAGACCGGCTCGAACGACCCTGCGGGCTTCGACATCGTGGTCAACGCCACGCCGCTCGGGATGGCGCCCCGCGACCCGATGCCGGTCGAGGTCGCGCGCATCGATCCTTCCGCCTTCGTCGGCGAGGTCGTGATGACGCAGGAGATCACCCCCTTCCTCGCGGCGGTGCGCGCCCGCGGCTGCCGCTACCAGGTCGGAACCGACATGCTCTTCGAGCAGATCCCGGCGTACCTCGAGTTCTTCGGCCTGCCGACGACCACCCCCGAGGAGCTCCGCGCGCTCAGTCCGGTGGGGCGCGCGGCATGAAGACCTCGATCGCCACCGTCTCGATCAGCGGCGACCTGCCGGAAAAGCTCGCCGCCATCGCCGCTGCCGGGTTCGACGGGGTCGAGATTTTCGAGGCCGACCTGCTCACCTACGATGCCACACCGCGCGAGGTCGGCCGCATGGTCCGCGACGCGGGCCTCGAGCTCACCCTCTTCCAGCCGTTCCGTGACTTCGAGGGGATGCCCGAGCCGCAGCGCGCCCGGGCGTTCGAGCGGGCGGAACGCAAGTTCGACCTGATGGGCGAGCTCGGCGCCGACCTGATCCTGGTCTGCTCCAACACCTCGGCCGTCTCGCTCGGCGGCATCGACCGTGCCGCCGCCGACCTGCGCGCGCTCGGCGAGCGGGCGGCCGCCCGCGGCATCCGCATCGGCTTCGAGGCGCTGGCCTGGGGCCGGCACGTCAACGACCACCGCGACGCCTGGGAGATCGTCCGCCGGGCCGGCCACCCTTCGGTCGGCCTGATCCTCGACAGTTTCCACACGCTGTCGCGCGGGCTCGACCCGGACTCGATCCGGTCGATCCCGGCGGACAGGATCTTCCTCGTCCAGCTCGCCGACGCGCCGGCGTTGAAGATGGACCTGCTGCAGTGGAGCCGGCACTACCGCAACATGCCGGGCGAGGGCGACCTGCCGGTCATGGCGTTCCTCGCCGCCGTGGCGGCCACCGGCTACGACGGCTGGCTTTCGCTCGAGATCTTCAACGACCAGTTCCGCGGCGGCCTGCCGCGCTCGGTCGCGGTCGATGGCCACCGGTCGCTCGTCTACCTGATGGACCAGGTCCGCCGCGCGGAGCCGGCGGCCGGCGCGCTGGTGCCGCCGATGCCCGACCGTATTCCGGTCTCCGGGGTCGAGTTCGTCGAGTTCGCCGCAACCCCGGAGACCGCGTCCTCGCTGGTCCGCTTCCTCCACGGCATGGGCTTCCGCAAGGCGGGCCGCCACGTCACCAGGGACGTCACGCTCTATCGCCAGGGCGGCATCAACCTGGTGGTCAACACCGAACGCGAGGGCTTCGCGCATTCGGCGTATCTGACCCACGGCGTCGGCGTCTGCGACATCGGGCTGCGTGTCGAGGACGCCGCGGCGACGGTCGAGCGGGCGACGGCGCTCGGCGCGCAGGTCTTCGAGCAGCGGCGCGGTCCGGGCGAGCTGGCGATCCCGGCGATCCGCGGGGTCGGCGGGGCGGTTATGCACTTCATCGACCAGAGTCCGGCGCTGTCGGGGGTGTGGGAGACCGAATTCGTCGAAGCCGCGGAAGACGTGCCGGTGGCGGATGCCGGGCTCGTCGCCATCGATCATGTCGCCCAGACGATGCCGTTCGACGAAATGCTGTCGTGGCTGCTCTTCTACACGTCGATTTTCCGCACGGAGAAGGCGCCGAGCGTCGATATCGTCGATCCGTCGGGACTCGTTCGCAGCCAGGCGATCGAGAATGCGGACGGGACGCTGCGGCTGACGCTCAACGGGGCGGAGAATACCCGGACGTTTGCCGGGCGCTTCATCGCGGAATCGTTCGGCTCGGCCGTGCAGCACCTGGCGTTCGCCTCGGGGGACATCTTCCGTACCGCGGCGGCGCTGACGGCGAACGGGTTCGAGACGCTGGCGATCTCGCCCAACTACTACGATGACGTGGAAGCCCGGTTCGGGCTCGATCCGGCGTTCGCAGACCGCCTGAACGCGACGAACGTGCTCTATGACCGCGACGGGCACGGGGAGTACTTCCAGCTCTACAGCCCGAACTTCGGCGAGGGATTCTTCTTCGAGATCGTCGAGCGGCGCGGAGGGTATCGCGGCTACGGGGCGCCGAACGCGCCGTTCCGGATCGCGGCGCAGCGGCGGCATCTGCGGCCGAAGGGCGTGCCACGGGCTTGATTCCACGGGGCGGCGGGGACGACGCCTCGACGGCTCAGACGCGGCCGAGCCCCTCGACGGAGGTTGCCAGCTGAAGCGCGGTGCGCAGGGCGGCGGCGGTTGCCATGAGCATCGGCGGCAGGAGGAGCCACTCGAGGGTCCAGGCGGCGCCGGAACGTTCCTGCTCGTGCACCATCGCCTGCTGCAGGCCGCCGAGCTGGGCGGCGTTGAAGCGGGCGAGCGCGACCAGCACCTCGGCACCGACCGGGTTGGCCTTGTGCGGCATCGCCGAGGAGCTGCCGCCGCCGGCGAGGGCGATCTCGTCGCCGGCCTGGGCCATCAGCGCCACGTCCTGGCCGAGCTTGCCGAGCGCGCCGGTCGTCGTCGCGAGCCAGCCGCCGAGCTCGGCGATCCGGTCGCGCTGGCTGTGCCACTGCGGCGCGTCTGCAAGCCCGAGCGCGGCGGCGAGGGCGGCGCGCACCGGAAGGGCGCGGTCGCCGAGCTTCTCGAGCGTGCCGGCGGCGCCGCCGAACTGGATGACCAGCAAGTCGGGGAGCAGGCGCTCGAGTCGCGCGCGCTGGCGCGCGAGCGGGCCGCGCCAGCTCGCGATGCGCGCGCCGGCAGTGACCGGGATCGCCGCCTGCATCCGGGTCCGGCCCATCAGCGTGCGGGCGCCGAAGCGGTCGTCGAGCGCGTCGAGCGCCGCGACGACCGCGTCGAGCCGGGCGGCGAGGACGGGGAGCGCAGCCTTCAGGCGCAGCACCAGGGCGGTGTCGATCACGTCCTGGCTGGTGGCGCCGAAATGGAGGTGCGCTGCGTGCGGCGCGCCGACCGCGGCGCGGAGCTGGCGCACCAGCTCCGGCACCACGACGCCGTCGCGGGCGGTGGCTTCGGCCAGCGCGGCCATGTCGGGGCGGAAGCCGGCGAGCGCCGAGGCGATCGCCGGCGCGGCCTCGGACGGGATCACCCCGGCGTCGGCCTCGACGGCGGCGAGCGCCGTCTCGAAGGCGAGCATTGCAGCGAGCTCGGCCGCGGGGCCCAATAGCGCTGCGAGCTCGGCGTCGCCGACGAGGCCGGCGAGCCAGGGGTGGTCGAAGGCGGTGGCCATCAGACGTCGAAGAACACGGTCTCGTCCGCGCCCTGCAGCCGGATGTCGAAGCGGTAGACCGGCGTGCCGTCGCGGGTCTCGCGGGCGGCGATCAGTGTCGGGCGGCGGCTGGCGTGCTCGATCAGGCCGAGGACGGGATCGCCGGCGTTCGCCTCGGCTTCGTCGGCGAAGTACATCCGAGTGTTGAGCCCGATGTTGATGCCGCGCGCGACGATCCAGAGGTTGAGGTGCGGCGCCATCGACCGGCCGTTGCGGCCGGGGACCGACCCGGGCTTCACCGTATCGAAGGCGTAGAGCCCGCTGTCGAAGTCCGAGATCACCCGGCCCCAGCCGCGGAAGCCTTGCTCGACCTCGCCGGCGCGCCGATCCGCGGGGTGGGGGTAGATGCCGGCGGCGTTCGCCTGCCAGACCTCGATCAGCACGTCCTTCACGGCCGAGCCGGTGCCGTCGATCACCAGCCCCTCGACCCGGATGCGCTCGCCCGCGGCGTCGGGGCCCGCGATGTCGGTGCCGAGCTCGGTCTCGAAGATCCGGAAGCCTGCGGCGCCGGGCGCGAGGCCGATGTGGACGTAGGGGCCGGCGGTCTGGCTGGCGGTCTCGCGGAGGTAGGTCAGCGGCTGCGGCATGGCTCAGTTCCCCTCCAGGCGGTTCTCGAACAGCGTCGAGCGGCTGCCCCTGAGCACGATGTCGAACTTGTAGGCGAGGCTGTCGAGCGGGATCGAGGCGTTGAGGTCGAGCGGCGCGATCAGCCGGTCGAGCGCCTCCTTGTCGGGGATCGAGGCGAGGATCGGGCAGTGTGGGATCAGGGGATCGCCCTCGAAGTACATCTGGGTGATCAGCCGCTGGGCGAAGCCCGAGCCGAACACCGAGAAGTGGATGTGGGCGGGGCGCCAGTTGTTGACCCAGTTGCGCCAGGGATAGGCACCGGGCTTCACGGTGCGGAAGTGGTAGGCGCCGTCCGCATCGGTCAGCGCCCGGCCGCAGCCGCCGAAGTTGGGGTCGATCGGCGCGAGATAGGTGTCCTTCTTGTGGCGGTAGCGGCCGCCGGCGTTGGCCTGCCAGAACTCGACCAGCGTGTCCGGGACGCCGCGGCCGGTCTCGTCGAGGACGCGGCCGTGGACGACGATGCGCTCGCCGATCGGCTCGCCGCCGTGCGCGAAGTTGAGGATCAGGTCGTTGTCGAGCGGGCCGAGGTCGGCGTGGCCGAAAGTCGGTCCGGTGATCTCGGAGAGCGAGTTCTGCAGCGACAGCAGGGCGTAGTTCGGCGAGCGGGTGACGCTGGTCTTGTAGTCGGGCGTCAGTGCCGGCGGATGCAGCGTTCGGTCGCGCTGGAAGAACTCGGCCGCCGGCGGCCGCTGGTTCGATCCGCGGGCGGGTCCTGTCCCGGTCATGGCTCCACCCCCATTTCCTCGTAGGTCTGCCTCACGATCCTGAACGCGTGGTTGGCGGCGGGAACCCCGGCGTAGATCGCGACGTGCAGCAGCGCCTCGCGGATGTCCGCCGGCGTCGCGCCGGTGTTGGCGGTGGCGCGCACGTGCATCGCCACCTCGTCGTCGTGGCCGAGGGCGGCGAGGAGCGCGATCGTGACGATGGAGCGCTCGCGCTTGCTCCAGTCGGGCCGCGACCAGACATGCGCCCAGGCCGCCTCGGTGATGAGCGCCTGGAACGGCGCGTCGAAGGCGGTCTTCGCCGCTTCGGCGCGGTCGACGTGGGCGTCGCCGAGGACCGCCCGGCGTGTCGCCATGCCGGTGGCGTGGCGGCTGTCGGCTTGGTCGGTCATGGCAGGAGATCCTGTTGCCTGAGGAAGTCGCGCATCAGCGCGGCGAGGGCGGCGGGCCGCTCGATGCAGGGGATGTGGCCGGCGCCGGCGATGATCTCGAAGCGGGCGCCCGGGATCATCGCGGCCATGGTGCGCACGAGGTCGGGCGGGGTGGAGCCGTCCCGGTCGCCGACGACGACGAGGGTCGGCGCGGCGATCCGTCCGACGAGGTCGGTGTGGTCGGTGTCGCGCACCGCGGCGCAGGAGCCGAGGTAGCCGGCAACCGGCTGGCGGACGAGCATGTTGCGGGCGCCGGCGAAGCGGGCGGGCTCGCCGGTGCGGAACGCGGGGGTGAACCAGCCCTCGAGGATGCCGTCCGCGACGCTGGCGATGCCCTCGCGGCGGACCGTGTCGATCCGCGCGTTCCAGGCGGCGGCGGTGCCGATCCGGTGCGCGGTGTCGCAGAGCACGAGCGCCCGCAGGTGCGCGGGGTGGCCGGCGGCGTGGTGCTGGGCGATCAGCCCGCCGATCGAGAGCCCGCAGAGGACGACCTCGGTTGCGCCGACGTGGTCGATGAGCGCGGCGAGATCGGCGGCGTGCCCGGCGATGCTGTAGGGCGGGTCGCCGAGGTCGGAGAGGCCGTGGCCGCGCTTGTCGTAGCGGAGCAGGCCGAAGTCGCCGGCGAAGTCTGCCGCCACTTCATCCCAGATGCGGAAGTCGGTGCCGAGGGAGTTGACGAAGACCAGGAGCGGCCGATCGGCCCGGGCGCGATGCTCGTAGTGGAGCGTCGTTCCTGCTAGCTCTATGAACGGCATGGGTCGACCCCTCTTGTCCGGTCCACGCGGCAGCTTGCTGCAAGCAATGGCGCATGTGAAATCGGAACAGCTGATATTGCAACAATGTCAGGGTCGCCCCGGTCATCGACCATCAAATCAGGCTCCGCCCCGTCCGGGCATTCCTCGAGGCCGGGCGGCAGGAAGCAGCAATTGCCCGCAGGAAGCCCACCCGACGGTGTCGGCCGGTGCATCGGAGGCGGTCGGTTCTTCAGTCTGGTCGTTCTGAAATACCTTGGCCGCAACATCAGGCGTCCCTGGCCCTCTCGACGATCAGCCTGGCCTCGAATCCGTCGGCGCGGCCCGGCGCGGGTGAGAAGAGCTCCAGCCGGCCGCCGGCCTGGTTCATGATCGTCTCGACAATGGCAAGTCCAAGCCCGGAACCGCCGTGGCCGGTTTCCCCGCGCGCGAACCGACGTTTCAGGCCCGCAAGCACCTCCGGGGCAATCGGCGGCCCGCCGTTGATGACCCGGATGGCTCCGGCTGGCTCGACCCGCACCTCGACCGCTCCATCCGGGGGCCCATGGTTGGCGGCATTGTCGATCAGGTTGCGCATGGCGATTGCGAAGGCGTCCGCGTCCATCCGGGCGATCAGCCGGGCACCTTCGGGCCTGACGTAGTGCAGCCGCTCGGGTTCCTCGAGCCGCTTCGCGCAATCGTCGACGACAAGGTCGAGGATCTCGATGAGGTCGACATCTTCTGCGCCGAAACCGAACCCGGCGTCGACGCGGGAAAGCTGCATCAGCTTCTCGGCCAGCGCCGAAAGCCGCTTCAGCGTGGCCTCGACCTCGCGGGCGCGGCGCCGGTCCTTGACGTCGGCGAGTTCCGCGATCAGCCGCTGGGTCTGCGCGAGCGCGCCGGCGATCGGGGTGCGCAACTCGTGGGCGCTGTTCGCGGCAAAGGCGCGCTCCACGTCGAGGGCCGCCCGAAGCCGCTCGACCAGCCGCGCCACGGCACGGGCAATAGGGCGCAACTCCATCGGCTGATCGGAGATATCGAGCGGCGCAAGGTTGTGGCCGCTGCGCGCGGCGATGTCACCGCTGAGCCGCAGAACGGGCCGCATCGCACCGCGCACGGAAAGCCAGATCACCAGCACGTTGAGCGGAATGAGTACCGCAAGTGGCCACAGCATCGCCTTCACGCCGCCAAGCGCGGCCAACCAGCGTCCCCGGGTCGTCTCCGCAACCGTGATCGTGAGCCCGGTCCGGTCGTCGCTGTCGGTGTAGAGGCGGTAGTTGCCGACCGTGCTGAAGCCGGGCGTCGGGGTCTGCTCGTAGGGCTCGGAAGGCGCGTCATGGGCACGCAACACCACGCGGCCGGAGGCATCGCGGAGCTGGTAGCTCAGATACTCTTCGTGTCCCTCGCGCAGGCGGTGGATCGCGCGCGCGTCGTCGTCCTCATGTCCGATCGCGTCGTCGGCGGCGAGCGGCAGAAGTCGCGCGCCGACCTCCTCAAGCGCCCGGTCGAAGGCCTCGTTGAGCTGGCGGTACGAGATGTACGTCGAAAGGGCCGCCGCGCCGCACCACAGCACGGTGGTGCCGAGCGTGAGGCCGAAGATCAGCCTCGCGGTAATGGACGGGAAGCGTCGCAGGCGCTTCGCCATGCTCAGGCGCTGACCCTGTATCCCGCTCCGCGAATCGTGTGGATCGCGTCTCGCCCGAGCTTCTTCCGCAGGCGGCTGACATAGACCTCGACGGCATTGCTGTCGATCTCGGCGCCGAACTCGTAGAGCGAATCCTCGATCTCGGATTTCGCCACCATCGCATTCGGATTCCGGACGAGGCGTTCGAGCACGGCCCATTCGCGGGCCGTGAGGTCGACCGGCTTGCCGCCGGCGCAGACCAGGCGGCGGGCCAGGTCGATCTCGACATCGCCGATCTGCAGCAGCGGATTGGGATTTCCGCCATAGCGGCGGACGACGGCGGCGGCGCGCGCGGAGAGTTCGCTCAGGTCGAACGGCTTGACCAGGTAGTCGTCGGCGCCGTTGTTGAGGCCTTCGATGCGCGAGGCGATCTGGTCCTGCGCCGTCAGGATGATCACCGGAACGTCGCTGCCCTGCCGGCGAAGCTCGCGCAGCAGGTCGAGCCCGCGCCCGTCGGGCATGTTGAGATCGAGCAGGACGAGCTCGTAGGCAACCGTGGCGAGCGCTTCGCGCGCGTCGTCAAGCCGCTTCATCCAGTCGACGCCATACCCGAGCGAGGCGACATGCTCGCGCACAGCGCTTCCCAGGACCTGGTCGTCTTCGATCAAAAGGACGCGCATGGGCACCTCGTGGCAACGCCAGTCTAGCGCCGGCACCTGACACCAGGCTGAACAAAATTCGCGACGGTCTTCAGGCTGTCGTCAGATCGGCCGGCTAGAAAGGCCGCGTAGCAGGCCCCCTGCGCATTTGCGAGAGGCACATGATGAAGTCTTCGATCCGCATTACAGCCCTGGCTCTCACCGCGGCGCTTTCCGCCGCCGGCGTCGTCGGCCCGGCCGAAGCCTCGATCTGGTCAATGTTTTCGAGGCCGGCAGACCAGGCCGCGCTGCCGCCGGCACCAGATCCTGCGGTCGGCGTGGCGTCGGGCGGCACGCCGCCCGTCCGGATCGCGGCCAGTCTCGGGCAGTTCCGGGACGGCAGCTATACCGGCCCGCCCGCCGATGCCTACTACGGCATCGTCCAGGTGCGGGCGCAGGTGCAGGGCGGCCGCCTGGTCTCGGTCGACGTGCTCCAGTATCCGTCCGACCGGCGGACCAGTCGGTACATCAACGATCAGGCCCTGCCGATGCTCGAGAGCGAGGTTGTCCGCGCCCAGAGCGCGCGCGTCGACACGGTGTCGGGCGCGACGCTGACCAGCGAGGCCTATCTGCGGTCGGTGAGCGCGGCGCTGCGCCAGGCGGGCGGCTGAGGCCCGGGATGACCCGCGAGACCCGCATCCTGATGGGCATGCCCGTCATGGTGGAGATCGTCGCCGGCGGCGGGGAAAGCCTGATCGCCGACATCTTCGCCTATTTCGAAGCGGTCGACCGCCGCTTCAGCCCGTTCAAGCCGGCCAGCGAGCTCAGTGACCTCAATTCGGGCAGGATCGCCGGCCGCGACCTGAGCCTCGAGATGCGGGAGGTGCTTGCGCTCGCCGCCCGCACTTTCGTGGAGACACGCGGGTTCTTCGATGTCCGGCGACCGGATGGCCGGATCGATCCTTCGGGCATCGTCAAGGGCTGGGCCATCCGCAACGCGGCGCGGCTGATCGAGGCGGCCGGCGTCGGCGACTTCATGGTCGACGCGGGCGGCGACGTTCAGAGCCGCGGCAGCAATGCCAATGGCGATGCGTGGACGATCGGCATCCGCAACCCGTTCGACGAGCGGCAGGTCATCAAGGCGGTGCGGCCCTCGGGCCGCGGAATCGCCACCTCGGGCACCTATGCGCGGGGCCAGCACATCTACGACCCGCACCGACCGGGCGTGCCGATCACCGACATCGTCAGCCTCACCGTCATCGGCCCCGACGTGCTCGAGGCCGATCGTTTCGCCACCGCCGCGTTCGCGATGGGCAAGGCCGGGATCCAGTTCGTCGAGGAACAGCCGCATCTGGAAGGCTACATCGTCGATCGAGGCGGGATCGCCACCCAGACCAGCGGCTTCAAAGCGTTCGTAGCATCATGAACACCATCGTCGATCGCATCCTGAACCGCATCACCATGTACCGGTTGATGCTCTACTACGCGGCCGGCCTCGTGGCGGTCGCCCTCGGGCTCGGCCTCTTCGGGCGGGTGCCGCAGGACCCGATCGCGCTGATGCTTTCGCTCGCGGTCATCACCGGCGCCTGCTGGGCGACCAACCGCCTGTTCGCGGCGCTCCTGCGCGTGCCGACGAATACCGAGTTGATCTACATCACCGCGCTGCTGCTGGCCCTCATCATGCCGCCCGTGACCGCCTCGAACCTGCCCGGCGTCTCCGGGCTGGTCCTTGCTTCCGTCGCCGCGATCGCCTCGAAATTCCTGCTGACGATCGGACGCAGGCACATCTTCAATCCTGTGGCGCTCGGCGTCGCGGTTTCAGCGCTGGCCATCGGCCAGCCGGCAACCTGGTGGGTCGCCGGCAATTTCACGCTGCTGCCCTTCGTCTTGTTCGGGGGCCTGCTGGTCACGCGCAAGGTGCAGCGCTTCGACATGGTCGGCGTCTATGTCCTTGCCAATCTGGCGGTGACGCTCGCCACCACGTCGCCGGCGATGATGGGCGAGGCGCTGAGGCAGACCCTGCTCTATACGCCGTTGCTCTTCGCCGGCTTCGCCATGCTGACGGAGCCGCTGACGGCGGCTCACGGCAGGATCGCGCGCCTCGGCTTCGGTGCCATCGTCGGCGCGCTCTCGTCGCCGAACGTCCACATCGGCGGGTTCTACCTGACGCCGGAGATCGCCTTCCTCGTCGGCAATGTCTTCGCCTACGCCGTCAACCCGCAGGGGCGCTTCAAGCTCACGCTCCTGCGGGTCGAGGAGATGGCCGCGGGCTCCTTCGACTTCGTCTTCCGCCCGGACCGCAAGCTGCCGTTCCGCGCCGGGCAATATCTCGACTGGACGCTCGAGGTTCCCCGCCCGGACAACCGCGGCAACCGCCGGCCCTTCACCATCGCCTCGGCCCCGACGGAAGACGAGGTCCGCCTCGGCGTGAAGTTCTATCCCGAGGGGAGTGCCTTCAAGCGGCAGCTCGCGACACTGAAGCCCGGGGACTCGATCTACGGCGCGCAGATTGCCGGTGACTTCACCCTGCCGAAGGACCCCGATGAGAAGCTCGCCTTCATCGCCGGCGGCATCGGCGTCACGCCGTTCCGCAGCATGGTGCAGGAGTTGATCGACCGAAAGGAATGTCGCTCCGTGGTCATGCTCTACGGCAACAACCGGAGCGAAGAGGTTGCCTACGCGAGCGTCTTCGACCGGGCGGAACGAGAAATTGGCCTGCGCGCGGTCTACGCCATCGCCGAAGGCGGCGTTCAGGGCACCAATATGCATCCCGGCTTCATCGACGAGGCACTGATCCGGCGCGAGGTGCCCGATTTCGGAAACCGAACGTTCTACATTTCGGGCCCGCGGGCGATGGTGGTGGGGTTCCAGCGCGTCCTGCGCGAACTGGGCGTCGCCCCTTCGCGGATCCGGGTCGACTTCTTCCCGGGCTTTGCCTGATCCAGCTGCCGGCAAGGATCGGGCGCGATCAAGCGCAGCTGTGGGGGTGAAACAACGCTACCGGCCTTGGCCGGTTCCACAATGAGAGCGGTCTCGCAAGAATAGTTTATTATTTTCAACCGCTGCTGGCTCTGTGATCGTCTCCGGGGCCGGTTCTTTCTCACCCGCAAGGCCCGCGCGGCCCAGTTCTATTGACCTTGATCAGGCGAGTAGATGCTCACGTCTAGTTCAATAGGCGGAACGACGCCGACGAAAGGCCATTGGGACCCTGACGGCGGTGCAGACCTTCTAAGTCGTCGTCGAACAGTAGCTCAAACTAAAGGAGAAGCCGATGCTGCACGATCTCAAGAAGCTTACCGTGACAACTGCCGCTATTGCCATGCTCAGTGCCGTGCCTGTGCTTGCCCAGGACATGGGCGATTGGGACGCCGACAAGGACGGCGTGGTGAACCAGGAAGAGTTCAAGACCGGCTGGAACGACATGGGAACCTACGGCGAGTGGGATACCGACGGCAACGGAGCGTTGAGCGAGGACGAGTTCGACGCCGGTCTTTACTCGGGCTACGACGCCGACAACAGCGGCGTCATCGAGGAGCCGGAGTTCGGTGATGTCGGCGACGACATCGGCGACGGCGGGCTGTTCGACATCTGACGGCCAACACCCGATGCGCGAAGTGCGGGAGGAGGGCCGCCTCCTCCCGTAGCCTGCCATGACATCGCCCAAGAACTTGGCGAAGGAGGACTACCCGTGAGAACCCGTTTGACACTGGCCTGCGTCCTGACCGCGCTCGCGGGCGCACCCGCGATGGCCCAGAGCCTCCAGGATTGGGACACCGACGGCGACGGCTCCCTTGGTGAGCGCGAGTTCACGCAAGGTGTGCTCGACTCGGGCATGTTCGACGCCTGGGACACCAATGACGACGACGCGGTCGGCTATTTCGAGCTCACGAGCGGGCTCTACAGAGCCTCGGATGCGAACGACGACGGAAAGCTCAGCGTCGCGGAATGGGACGACGCGGCAGACCGTTGGCTCGGTGAGTTCGACGTGAACCTGAGCGTCGACCGATGGGATGCGAACGGCGACGGCGTGATCTCGGAGGCCGAGTATGCGAAGGCGCTGGACGGGACCGACCTTCTCGCGCGGCTCGGCGGGCAGGATGGCACGCTGGACGAGGATGGGCTGGCTTCGGGTCTCTTCGACATCGCGGACACCGACGAGAACGATCTCGTCGCGGACCAGGAAGACGGCTTCTTCGTCGATGTGGCGGAGTTCTTCCTGCCGAACGAAGAGGTGGACCCCGTGGCCGATCCGGAAACCGCGAGTGCGTTCAAGGACGACGGGATGCCGCTGATCGAGCGGGGCGAGCCCTTCATGCAGCTGCCGATCCCCTGCGGCGACGGGCAGAACAGCTGCGAACAGGTGGCGGGCCAGTTCTGCTCCGCGCTCGGTTACGGCGAGCCGATCGGCAGTCTCGACGTCAAGGGCGCGCTCTACGTCATCCGCTGCCAGGACGAGATCTGAGCCTGGCGCCGAAGCGCCCGGCGCCGCGCCTGAGCGCGGCGCCGGTTCGATGATCGATCAGGTGGTCGGCCGCGCCGGCATTCCGGCGGGCGGCTGGTCCTGGAGCAGTCCGCCCGGCCCGAGCGCCTCCTCATTGTCGGCATCCCCGAGATCGCCCGGCGCCTCGATCAGACCGGCGTCGCCTCCGTAGACCCCGCCTTGCGTGCAGGCCATGAGCGCCGGCAGTGCCAAGAGCAACAGAAGCATTGGTTCGCAGCGCATGGCGTCTCTCCAGTATTGGTCACGACTAGGGAACAAACCGGCAGCCGGCGCGGTGGTTCCCGCGCGGGCAGCCCGGCGGAGCCCATGCCTCGTGCCGATTTCGGCCCGGACCGGGAACCTCCGCCCCTCTTTTCTTGTAACAGCGATGCAGCTTCTCGCGACGAAGACCAATTGATAGAAGGTGCCGGTGTCGTATAACTGCCGGGTTCGGCCGGGCGCAGCGCCGGGTTCCCGAGAGCGCTGCGGAGATTGCCATGTCGACGCCTCAGGTGGCCGGGCAGAGGGAGCTTTTCGAAGGCGAGAGCCCGGTCGCTGCGCGCATGCGAGAGCTCGACTGGTCGAAGACGCCGCTGGGGCCGACCGAACGGTGGTCCGCCAGCCTCAAGACCGTGGTCCGCATGATGCTGAAGTCCCGCTTCGCGATGTGGATGGCGTGGGGACCTGAGCTGACCTTCTTCTGCAACGACGCCTATGCGCCGACCCTGGGGATCAAGCAGGGGTGGGCGGTCGGCGCCCGCTCGGACAAGGTCTGGGAGGAGATCTGGGCTGACATCGGTCCGCGCATCGAGCGCGTGTTCAAGACCAACGAGGCGACCTGGGACGAGGATCTGCTGCTGTTCCTCGAGCGGAGCGGCTATTCCGAGGAGACCTACCACACCTTCTCCTACAGCCCGCTGGCCGACGACGACGGCGTCGTGCGCGGGATGCTGTGCGTCGTCACCGAGGAGACCGAGAGGGTCCTGGCCGAGCGACGCGTGGCGACGCTGCGCGATCTCGGCGCACAGACCGCGCGGGCCCGCAGCGTGGATGACGCGTGCCGGATCGCCATGCAGGTGCTCGAGGGCAACCGGGAGGACTTTCCGTACGCGCTGGTCCGCCTCATCGATGCCGACCGCCGGCAGGCGCGTTTCGTCGCGGGCTGCGGGCTTTCGTCCGACCACCCGCTCACGCGGGGTCAGATGCAGCTCGAAGCCGAGCCGCGCATCGCGGACGCGCTGGAGAAGGACGAGATCGCCGCGGTTCCGCTGAAGCCGGAAGAGATCGCCATCCTGCCGCGCGATCCCTGGTCCCGCCCGCTGAAGCAAGTCGCCATCGCGCCGATGCTCGCCAAGACCGAGGCGGGGATCTCGGGCTACATGGTCGCGGGCATCAACCCGCATCGGCGGTTCGACCCGGCCTACCGCGACTTCGTGGGCCTCGTGGCGGCGCAGATCGCGTCGGCCGTCGCCAACGCCAATGCGCACGAGGAAGAGCGCAAGCGCGTCGCCGCCCTGGCCGAGATCGACCGGGCCAAGACCGCGTTCTTCTCCAACGTCAGCCACGAGTTCCGCACCCCGCTGACGCTGATGCTCGGCCCGCTGGAGGACGCCATCCGGCAAGGCGGGGACCCGCGCCTGGAGATGGTGCATCGCAACGGGCTGCGGCTGATGCGCCTGGTCAACACGCTGCTCGACTTTTCCCGCGCCGAGGCCGGCCGGGCGACGGCCCGGTTCGAGCCCACCGATCTCGGCGCGTTCACGGCCGAGCTTGCCTCGAACTTTCGCTCCGCCTTCGACAAGGCCGGGCTCTCTCTCGACGTCGGCATCGAGCCGCTGGACGCGCCGGTCGCCGTCGATCGCGCGATCTGGGAAAAGATCGTGCTGAACCTGCTCTCCAACGCCTTCAAGTTCACGCTGGCGGGCGGGGTCAGGCTCACGCTGGCCAAGGCGGGGGCCGACATGGAGCTCGTGGTCGCGGACACCGGCGTCGGCATCCCCGAGGAGCACCTGCCGCGCGTGTTCGACCGGTTCCACCGCATCGAGAACCAGCAGGGCCGCACCCACGAGGGGACCGGCATCGGCCTGGCGCTCGTGAAGGATCTGACCGAGCTGCACGGCGGCTCGGTCGAGGTGTCGAGCCGCGAGGGAGAGGGCACGACCTTCACGGTGCGCATTCCCGCCCGGACGGCTCCCGACGCGACCGCAGCTTCGCTGGAGCCCGGCGCGACCGCGGCGCGGGTCTTCGTCGAGGAGGCGCTGCGGTGGCTGCCCGGCGAGCCGTCCGGACAGGCGCCAAAGGCCCCCGCAGCCGACGGTGACACCGGCCTCCGGCCCCGCATCGTCCTGGCGGACGACAACGCGGACATGCGCGCCTACATCGCGCGGCTGCTGGACGAAGCCGGCTTCGACGTCGTCGTCGCGCCCGACGGCGAAGCCGCCCTCGCCGAGGTTCGGCGCGAGGCGCCAGCGCTCGTGCTGTCCGACGTCATGATGCCCCGTCTCGACGGACGGGAATTCGTCAGGGCCTTGCGGGCCGATCCTGCGACCGCCGCAATTCCCGCCATCCTGCTGTCGGCCCGCAGCGGCGAGGACGCGCAGGTCGAGGGGCTGGGCGCCGGGGCCGACGACTACATCACCAAGCCGTTCGTGGCGCAGGAGCTGATCGCGCGCGTGCAGACGACGATCCGCCACTCGCAACTGCGGGCGGCCATGCTGGAGCGGGCGGAGGCGGCGGCGACACAGCTGCGCCTGGTTGCCGACGCGCTGCCGGCGCTGGTCGCCTACGTCGATCGCGAGGAGCGCTACCGGTTCAACAACCGTGCCTACCGGGAGTGGTTCGGCCTGGAGGTGACGGGGCGAACGCTGCGGGACGTGCTGGGCGAGGAGACCTACGCCTCGATCCGACCTCACGTGCAGGCGGTCCTGGCCGGGGAAAGCGTGCAGGTACGAAGCGGACTTCCCGTTTCGCGAAGGCATGCGCCGGGTCGAGGCCAGCTACGTGCCCGACACCGATACGGCCGGAGTGACCCGCGGCTTCTTCGTGCTGGTCTACGACATGACCGAGCGCCTGCGCAAAGACGCAGCGCTCGCCGAGAGCGAGGCGCGCTTTCGCGAGATGGCGGACAACTCGCCGGTTATGGTCTGGGTCACCGACAGCGAAGGCAGCTGCACCTACCTGAGCCAGCGCTGGTACACCTTCACCGGGCAATCGGCAGCGGACGCCCTGGGCTTCGGCTGGCTGGACGCCACGCATCCCGAGGACAGGGAGCGCTGCGAGCGGGAGTTCCGGGAGGCCAACGCCCGGCATGCGCCGTTCAGCCTGGAGTTCCGGCTTCGCCGCGCCGGCGGGGAATACCGCTGGTGCATCGATGCCGCCTCGCCGCGCGTCGGCGCCGATGGCGGGTTTCTCGGCTATGTCGGCTCGGTGATCGACATCGGCGAACGCAAGGCGACCGAGGAGGCGCTGCGCAAGGCGCACGACACGTTCCGCCACCTCGTCGATCGCTCGCCGTTCGGCATCTACGTCGTCGACGCGGACTTCCGGCTCGTCCAGGTCAGCGAAGGCGCGCAGAAGGTGTTCGAGAACGTCGATCCCCTGATCGGCCGCGATTTCGCCGAGGTGCTCCGCACCATCTGGCCCGAACCGTTCGCCGCCGAAGCGAACGGGCGGTTCCGCCAGGTGCTGGAGACCGGCGTGCCGTACCATTCGGCGAGCACCGTCGAGAGGCGCGCCGATCTGGACGTGGTGCAGGCCTACGACTGGAAGATCGAGCGCATGACGCTGCCGGACGGCCGGCCCGGCGCCGTCTGCCATTTCTACGATCTCTCGGAGCGGCAGGCGCACCAGGAGAAGATCGAGACGCTGATGCGCGAGGTGAACCACCGCGCCAAGAACATGCTGGCGCTCGTCGACGTCGTGGCCAAGCAGACCGCCGCGGCGGGTGCCGACGACTTCCTCGAGCGGTTCGGGTCGCGCGTCCAGGCCCTCGCGGCGAGCCAGGACCTGCTGGTGCAGACCGACTGGGAAGGCACCGATCTCGTCGCGCTCATCGAGAGCCAGTTGCTGCACTTCAAGGATCTGGTGGGCGAGCGGATCATCTTCGACGGTCAGGACGTCTATGTCGCCCCCAAGGCCGCGCAGACGCTCGGCATGGCGCTGCACGAGCTGGCGACCAACGCGGCGAAGTACGGTGCGCTTGCGGGGGACAGCGGCTCGATCACGATCTCCTGGCGGCTGACGGAGGGAGGGGACGGGTTCGCCATGTCCTGGATCGAGAGGGACGGGCCCCGCGTCGTTCCGCCGGCACGGCAGGGCTTCGGCCAGCGGGTGGCAAAGTCTGTAGTCGAGTCCGAGCTGGCGGGCGAGGTGACGCTCGACTATCTCGAAGCGGGCCTCGAATGGACCCTGAACTGCACCTTGGCCGCGATCAGCGGCTCGGTGCCGGCGGCACGGCGCGAAGCTTCGGCGGCGGCGACGGCGAGGAGCGCCGTCCTCATCGTCGAGGACGACGCGGTGCTGGCGCTCGATCTGGCCGATGCGCTGCAGGACGCCGGCTACGAGATCATCGGGCCTGCGGCGTCGGTCCCGCACGCGCTCGAGCTCCTGCGGCAGCATCAGGTCTGCCTGGCCGTTCTCGACATCAACCTCGGCGGGGAGACCTCCGAGCCCATCGCGCGCCATCTGCGCGACAGGAACGTGCCCTTCATCGGCATTTCGGGATATTCGAGGTCTCAGCAACCGCCGATCTTCAAGGACGGCGCGTTCCTCGCCAAGCCCGTGCAGATGCCGTACCTGCTGCGGGAGGTCGAGCGCGTGCGTCTGCGGGGAACCTCTGCCGTAGAAGACGCCTGACCGTACTGCCGATCCATGCGATCATGGCTGCGGTGGTTTCATACCACTGTCGCAATGCCGGTGTAGCCGGGGGGCCTGTCGACCGCGCGCGGACCCCGCCCCGGGCCGCTGCCGGATCGTGTCACATGAGGGAGACTGACGTCATGCACCGTTCGAGCCTGCTCACGACCACCGCGCTCGTCGCGCTCGCCGGGGTTTGCGCCCCGGGCGTCCTGGCTGCCGCCGAGGCGCTGACCTTCACGGCCGTTCCGGCGCCGCAGAGCGACGCCGAGAAGCGCATGGTGCTGGCGAGCCCGGACGTCAGCGTCGACGGGCAGGCCCACGCGATCGGCTACCAGACGCTGCTCCGCAGCGGGCAGAAGGTCGGCTCCGGCACGTTCGGCGAAATTCTGGGCGAGGACGGCAAGGTGATCATGGGAGCGGACGGCGCGCCGATGATCTCGAACTCCACGGATTTCTCGTCGCTGCTGATGAAGGGCGACCAGATGTACGTGATCTCGCACTTCGAGACCCGACCGGCGGCGGTCTACGTCACCAAGGTCGAGCGCGACGCCTCGACGGGCCAGCTCACCGCCACCGACACCGCACCGGTGGATTTCTCCGCCGACGGCGGTCTCTGGGTGCCGTGCGCCGGATCGGTGACGCCTTGGGGGACCCATCTCGGCAGCGAGGAGTACGAGCCCGACGCCAAGGTGATCGAGGCCACCAGCGACATCAAGGAGCTCGACGACTACGCCAAGCCGATGGCGCTCTACTTCGGCTATGACGCCACGGCGGCCGACGCGACGATGGAGGGCTTCCGGGCGGTCTTCAATCCCTACCGGTACGGCTACATCACCGAGGTCTCGATCGCCGACGACGGCTCGGCGACAGGGGTCAAGCACCACGCGATGGGCCGCTTCGCGCACGAGCTCGGCTACACGATGCCCGACCAGAAGACGGTCTATCTGTCCGACGACGGCACCAACGTCGGCCTCTACCGCTTCGTCGCCGACGAGGCCGGCAAGCTCGACGCCGGCACGCTCTACGCCGCGAAGTGGAAGCAGACCAGCGCCGAGAACGGCGGCGCGGCCGACCTCTCGTGGGTCGATCTCGGGCACGCCGACAACGCTGCGGTGAAGGCGCTGATCGACAAGGGCACCAAGTTCTCCGATATCTTCGAGACGGCTGACATGGCCGAGGGCGGCGGCTGCCCCGAAGGCTTCGGCGGGTCGGTCGCGAACGGCGTCGCGGAATGCCTGAAGGTCAAGCCGGGGATGGATCTCGCCGCCTCGCGGCTGGAGACCCGGCGCTACGCGGCTCTGAAGGGCGCCACCGTCGAGATTCGCAAGGAGGAGGGGATCACCTTCGACCCGGACAACCGGCGCCTCTTCGTCGCGATCAGCGAAATATCGAACGGCATGGAGGACATGGCGTCCAAGGGCAAGGCCTCGGCGAAGTACGACGCCGGCGGGTCGAACGACATCAAGCTGCCGGCGAACCTCTGCGGCGGGGTCTACGCACTCGATCTCGACGAGAACTTCGTCGCGACCGACATGAAGGCGATCGTCGTGGGCACGCCCAAGGAATACGCCGCCGACAGCCCGTTCGCAGGCAACACCTGCGATGTGGACGGCCTCGCGAACCCCGACAACATCAGCTATCTGCCGGGGTACGGCACGCTCTTCATCGGCGAGGACACCGAGACCGGCCACCAGAACGACGCGGTGTGGTCCTACGATCTCGACGCCAAGGCCTTGACCCGCATCCAGACGACGCCCTACGGCGCGGAGACCACGTCGGTCTACATCTATCCCGACATGGGCGGCTCGGCCTACCTGATGAGCGTGGTGCAGCACCCCTACGGCGAGTCGGACGAGGACAAGCTGAACGCCCCGGACGATGCCGCGGCCTATCTCGGCTATGTCGGGCCGATGCCGGCGCTGAACTGAGCGGCGCCGTGGCGGCGGGCTGGCACCGGCTCTTCGGCGGCGGTCTCGTCGCGTCGCTCGCGGTAGCAGCGGGGGCCGCCAGCGAGGCCCCCGCCGACCTGGCCTCGCGGGTTGCGGGCAACCCCTTCGCCTACATCCCGCCGCAATGCTACACGCGGACGGTCGCTGCCGACGGCAGCGTCCACAATCCCTGCTACACGTGCCACGTTGCGTCTTCCGAGCCGAACTTCGCGGCCGACGCCAGCCTGCAGACGGTCTACGACTTCCCCGCGCCCGCGGCGGTCAACCCCTGGAGCAACCTCTTCGTCGACCGCAGGGCCGCGGTGGCGGCGATGCCGGACGATGACGTCCTCAGCTACGTCCGGCAGGGCAACTACCGGCTGGGCGACGACCTGGTGCTCGCGCGGGCGCTCGACGCCCCGCCGCCGGACTGGGACATCGACGGGGACGGGGTCTGGTCGGGGTATCGGCCCGACATCTGGTTCGACTTCGACGCGCGGGGCTTCGATCGGGATCCAGCGGGCACGCCGACGGGGTGGCGCGCCTTCGCCTACACGCCGCTGCCGGGGGCGTTCTGGCCGGCCAACGGCTCGGCCGACGACGTGGCGATCCGCCTGCCGCAGGCGTTCCGGCGCGATGCGAGCGGCGTCGAAGATGCCAACGTCTACGCGGTCAACCTCGCGATCGTCGAGGCGCTGGTGAAGCGCGCCGACGTGCCGATCTCGCCCGTCGACGAGCGTGCGCTCGGCGTCGACCTCGACCGCGACGGCACGCTCGGGACGGCGTCGCGCGTCGGCTTCGCCTTCGATCCGCGCAACGGCGTCACCATGCACTATGTCGGCGAGGCCGGGGTGCTGGCCGAGAGCGGCGCGCCGCACCTCGCGGCGGGGCTTTTCCCCGAGGGAACCGAGTTCGTCCACAGCCTGCGGTACCTCGACGTGACGGCGGACGGAACCGTGCAGTCGGCGCCGCGGATGAAGGAGCTGCGCTACGCGCGCAAGGGTGCCTGGCGCACCTACTGGGACCTGCGCGAGCACGCGCTCGACGAGGCGCGCGAGGAGGTGGACTATCCCGACCGGCCGGAGCGGTTCTTCGGCGATATCGAAACGGGTATCTCGACCGGCCATGGCTGGCGCTTCCAGGGGTTCATCGAGGATGCGGACGGCGCGCTCCGGCCGCAGAGCTTCGAGGAGAGCCTGACCTGTGCCGGCTGCCACGCCGGGGTCGGGCGCAGCGTCGACGACGTCTTCTCGTATGCCCGCAAGCTCGACCATCCCGCCCAGGCGGACGGCTGGTACGCCTGGGGCCCCGACCGGCCGCTCGGGGCCTTTGCCGACCAGCCGCGGCCCGACGGCGCCGGCGAGTACGCCACTTATCTCGCCCGAAACGGCGCCGGCGACGAGTTCCGCGCCAACGCCGAGATCATCGAGCGCTACCTCGCGGCGGCGGACGCCGGGGCGGCCCGGGCCGATCTCGCCCGGAGCGTCGCTCCGCTGGTGATGCCATCGCCGCAGCGCGCGCTCGATCTCGACAAGGCCTACCGGCAGATCGTGCGCGAGCAGAGCTACGCCGCCGGGCGCCTGCCGACGATCGCGCCGCTCGACGCCACCGTGCACCGCAGCGTCGAGCCCGGAACGCTGACGGGGATCGTCGCGCCGGTCGACTGACCGGCACGCGCTTCGGGCATACCGGGCCCGGCGCTCTAAGTCCGCCCTAAGTCTGCATCGCCACGCTGGGCTCCTTGCAGGGGGCTGAGCGCGGCAGATGATCCAGAAGAAGCGTCGCGAGCGCCGCAGCGCCTCGCCGTTGCGGCGGAGCCGGCACCTCGTGCGAACCCTGGTGTGCGTTGGAGGGCTGGGGGCCGCGCCGGCGCTCGCCGGCGATCCGCTGACGAGTGCCGGCGACGTCCTCCAGTACGCCCTGCCGGTCGCGGCGGCGGTCTGCGCGGCGCACCAGCACCGGCTCGAGAGCTACGCGGCCGGCTTCGTGGCGCTGACCGCGACGGTGCAGGGCCTGAAGCACGGCCTCGGCAACGCCTCGATCAACGAGCGGCCGAACGGCGGCTCGCAGGGCTTTCCGTCCGGGCACACGGCGGCGGCGGCGTCGGGGGCGACCGACCTCGCGCTCAACTGCGCACCCGGCAACCGCCTGGTCGCGGCTGCCGGGGGTGCGGCGACCGCCATCGTCGGCGCTTCCCGGATCGAGGCGAACGAGCACGACCTGCTGCAGGTGCTCGCCGGGGCGGCGCTGGGGTTCTTCTCGACCGGGATCACGGTCACGCATCCGCCGGGCGGCGGCTTCGGGCTGGCCTACCGGATCAGCTTGCCGTGACGGCATAGCGGCGCTTCGGGCGCGAGGCGTTTCGTGCTAACGGCTCGGCCGGGGAGAGAGGCGGCGACGATGCGGGTCCTGTTGATCGAAGACGATGCGATGGTCGGCAAGGAGCTGTCCCGGACCCTGACTGACGCGGGCATGGCGGTCGACTGGGTGCGCGACGGCATCTCGGGCGACGAGGCGCTGGCCGTCGGCGGGCACGCGCTGACGCTGCTCGATCTCGGCCTTCCCGGCTCGGACGGACTGCAGGTGCTGCAGGCAGCGCGGCGGCGGGGCGACCGGGTGCCGATCCTGGTGATCACCGCGCGCGACGATCTCGAAACCCGGCTGCAGGGGCTCGATCTCGGTGCCGACGACTTCCTGATCAAGCCGTTCGAGCCGCGCGAGCTGCTTGCGCGGATGCGCGCGGTGATGCGCCGCCATGCCGGGCAGGCGAGCTCGCTGATCGCCGCGGGCGAGATCGCCGTCGATCTCAACAGCCACCGGGTCAGCTACCGCGGGCAGACGCTGGTGCTGCCCTCGCGGGAGTTCGCGCTGGTCAGGGCGCTGTCCGAGAGCGCGGGGCGCATCCTGTCGCGGGCGCAGCTCGAGGAAAGGCTTTACGGCTGGGGCGAGGAGGTCGAAAGCAACGCCGTGGACGTGCTCATTCACTACGTGCGCCGCAAGTTCGACAAGGACATCATCCGTAACGTCAGGGGTGCGGGCTGGATGGTCTCGAAGGCCGAATGAGATCGCTGCGCCGGGTCACGCTCCTGACGCTCGTCGGGCTGCTCACGAGCGTCGGGATCGTCGGCGCGGTCTGGGCCTATGTCTCCGCCCGCATGGAGGCCGGCGAGTTCCTCGATCTGCAGCAGCAGCAGGTGGCGCGCTTCGTCGGCGATCTCTCCTTCGTGCCTCCGAAGAACGCAGCGCTCCCGCCGCACGAGAAGGAGGACGACTACGTGGTCGCGGTCACGTATCGCGACGGCCGTCCGGCGCAGACCTCCAATCCCAAGATCGCGATCCCCGACGCGACCGAGACCGGCTTCTCCGAGCTGCGCCAGAACGGCGTCACCTGGCGGGTCTTCTCGCTCGTCACGGCCGGGCGCACCGTGCAGGTGGCCCAGCAGATGGCGGTGCGGCGGGAGCTCGCAGCCGGGGCGGCAGCCCAGGCGGCGCTGCCGCTCCTCGTCGCGCTGCCGCTGTCGTGGCTGCTTCTGGGGCTCATTACCGCGCGCATCTTCGCCCGGCTCGAGCGTGTGGCGGACGGGATCGCCCGCCGTGACAGCGCGGACACGACGCCGATCCCGCTCGAGCAGGTTCCGAGCGAGATCCTGCCGCTGGTCGAGGCCGTCAACGATCTGCTGGAGCGCCTGCGGGTGGCGATGCAGCGGCAGAAGGCGTTCCTGTCCGACGCCGCGCACGAGCTGCGGACGCCGCTCACCGCGATCACCCTGCAGATCGGCAATCTGCGCGGCGCGATCCCCGACGATCCGGCCCTCGCCGAGCGCCTCGACGACATCGAGGCCGGAGCCCGCCGGGCGGCGGCGCTGACCCATCAGCTGCTGCGCATCGCCCGCTACGACGCGGAGGCAGACCGGCCCCGCGCGCAGGATCGCGTCTGCCTCGACGATCTGGTCACCGAAGTCGTCGCCGGCCTGGTGCCGCTGGCCGAAAGCCGCTCGATCGATCTCGGCATCCTCGAGCGGCAGCCCGCAACCGTCACCGGCCGTGCCGCGGACCTCAGGACGATGATCGAGGTGCTGGTCGACAACGCGGTGCGCTACACCGCCGAAGGCGGCACGGTCGATGTGGGCCTGGGGCGGCAGGACGGCAGCCCGGCGGTGGTCGTCAGCGACACCGGGCCGGGCGTCCGCGACGAGCTGCTGCCGCGGCTGGCGGAGCGGTTCGTCAGGGGCCAGCCCGGCGACTCCGAAGGAAGCGGGCTCGGCCTCGCGATCGCACAGGCGATCGCCGTCCGTCACGGGGTCGCGCTTACGCTCGCCAATCGTCGCGACCGTGCAGGCTTCGAGGCGACGCTCAGGTTCGTGGGCGAGGCCGGACCGGCTGCGCCGCACGGTTGATCCCCGGCAAGTGCACCCACCCCTCTTGCTCCGGCCCGCGAGCACCGGCCAAAGGCCGATGCCTCCATTTCCATACCAATTCAGACTGTTCAACGGCATCGTTCGCGCCTAACCGCGCCGGCCGGCCGGTCAGGCGCGCTTTCCGGTTGCCGCGTCGAAGAGATGCACGCGGTCGGGGGCGAGGCGCAGGGGCAGGGTTGCGCCCGGCGTGAGGTCCACGCGGTCGCGGAAGAGGACGCTGAGGTTGGTCGTCCCGAGGCGGACGACAGCGAGGGTATCGGCTCCGGTGGGCTCGACCACGGCGACGACGGCTTCGAGATCGGCCGCCTCGGGCGTGTTGGCCAGCAGCAGGTGTTCCGGCCGGACGCCGAGGACCAGGCCGTCGTGCGGTGCCCCCCCGAGAGCCGCCGCGGGCAGCCGGATCGTCGCGCCGCCTTCGAGGCGGAAGCGGGGGGCGCCGTCGCCGGTCTCGATGGAGCCGCCGAGCAGGTTCATCGCCGGCGAGCCGAGGAAGCCCGCGACGAAGATGTTGGCGGGCCGGTCGTAGAGCGACAGCGGGTTGCCGATCTGCTCGACGCGGCCGCCGTTCATCACGATGATCCGGTCGGCCATCGTCATCGCCTCGACCTGGTCGTGGGTCACGTAGAGCGTGCTGGTGCGCAGGCGCTGGTGCAGCTCCTTGATCTCCGAGCGCATCTGCACCCGGAGCTTGGCGTCGAGGTTGGAGAGCGGCTCGTCGAACAGGAAGACCTGCGGGTCGCGCACGATGGCGCGGCCCATGGCGACGCGCTGGCGCTGCCCGCCGGAGAGCTGGCGGGGGTAGCGGTCGAGGAGCGGCGTCAGCGACAGGATCTCGGCGGCGGCGCGCACCCGCTGGTCGATCTCGGCGCGCGGGCGGCCGGCGAGGCGCAGCGGCTGGGCCATGTTGCGGGCGACCGTCAGGTGCGGGTAGAGCGCGTAGGACTGGAACACCATCGCGATGTCGCGGTCCTTGGGCGCGAGGTCGTTGACGGTGCGGCCGCCGATCAGCACGGTTCCCGCGGTGATCGTCTCGAGGCCCGCGATCATTCGCAGCAGGGTGGACTTGCCGCAGCCCGAAGGCCCGACCAGCGCGAGGAACTCGCCGTCGGGCATCGCGAAGGAGACGTCGTCGACGACGCCCGTGCGGCCGAAGGACTTGAAGATATGTTGCAGCTCGACCGTCGCCATCGTCGCTCCTCAGGTCGGCCGGCGGGCGGCGCGCGCACCCCGAAGCGATCTCATCCCTTCACCGACCCTTCCGCCAGTCCGGTCACCATGAAGCGCTGCGCCACGAAGTAGAGGACCATCAGCGGGATCGACGAGAGCACCGCGCCGGCCATCAGCGGCCCCCAGGGCAGCACGTCGCTGGTGATGAGGTAGTTGAGCGCCAGGGGCGCCGTGCGCTGGCTGTCGGAGGTGATCAGCACCAGCGCCAGCAGCAGCTCGTTCCAGGCGCCGGTGAAGGTGAAGATCGACACCGCGGCGATGCCGGGCGCCGAGAGCCGCAGAACGATGCGGACGAGGGCGCCCATCCGGCTCATGCCGTCGATCAGCGCCTGCTCCTCGAGCTCGCGCGGAACGCTGCGAAAGAAGCTCTGCAGCAGCCACGTGCTCAGCGGCAGCGAGAAGGTGAGGTAGACGAGGATCAGCCCGTGCAGCGAATTGGCGAGGCCGAGCCGCGCCATCAGGATCGACAGCGGGATGAAGAGGAGCGAGGTGGGCGTGAGGTACGCAAAGAGGATGATCCGGCCGACGAGGCCGCGGAACCGGGTGCGGTAGCGCACCAGCGAGTAGGCGGCGAAGGCGGAGATGATGACCGAGATCACCGTGACCGCGCTCGCGACGATGAAGCTGTTCTTCACCGCGTGCAGGAAGCCCTTGTCGGCGATCAGGATGGCGTAGTTGTTCATCGTCAGGGTGTGCGGCCAGAGCGAAGGCGCGCGGTAGATGTCGCGCGGCAGCTTCAGCGAGGTGACCACCATCCAGTAGATCGGGAAGAGCACCAGCACCGCCGCGACGATCAGGACCGCGTAGGTGAGGGTGCGGCCCGCGAGGGTCCGCTGCGTCGGGCTCACGCCTCGTCCCGCTGCAGGAAGGCGGTGGCGAAGATGACGAGGACGGCGAGGACGGGCAGCATCGCCACCGACACCGCCGCGGCCTCGCCGATCCGCTGGGTCTGCATGCCGAGGTAGGCGAGGACCGGGAAGACCATGGTCGCATCGGACGGGCCGCCCTGGGTCAGCAGCCAGACGTGCTCGAAGGCGTTCGCCGTCCAGATCGAGGAGAGGAGCGTGGTGACGATCACCACCTGCCGGATGCCGGGGAAGGTGACCAGCCAGAACCGCTGCCAGGGGCCGGCACCGTCGACGGTCGCCGCCTCGTAGAGCTCCTTCGGGACGGTCTGCAGCGCCGCGAGGATCGAGACGAACCAGAACGGGAAGCCGCGCCAGACCGAGGCGATGATCACCGCGATCATCGCGGTGTCGCGCTGGCCGAGCCAGTCGATCACCTGCGGCCAGATGCCGGTCTCGGTCAGCACCAGGTTGATGCCGCCGCCGATCGGCTGGTAGAGCACCCGCCAGGTCAGGAACGCCACGAACGCCGGCATCGCCCAGGGCAGCATCAGGAGCGCGCGGAAGATGCCGCGGCCGGGAATGCGGCGGGTCACGAGGAGCGCGAGGCCGAGGCCGATCAGGAGCTTCAGCCCGTCGGTGACGACGACGATCAGCACGGTGTTGCGGATCGCCGCGCCGAAGGTCGCGGAGCCCGCCAGGTAGCGGAAGTTGGCGAGGCCGATGAAGTTGCCGCCGCCGCCGATCACCCGGTCGGTGAACGACACCCAGATCGCGAAGAGGAACGGGTAGGCGACGAGCCCGAGGATCAGCGCCAGCACCGGCAGGACCAGGAGATAGGCAAAGAGCGACAGCCGCCGCGCGGCGCTCATCCCGGTGCGGGGCGGGCGCGCGGCGGCGGCGCCGGTCAGCGCGCTCACTTGTACTTGTCGTAGATCGCCTGGGCCTGGGTCTGGGCCTCGTCCATCGCCTTGTCGGCGTCCCAGCCGTCGATGACGACGCGCTGGACCATCTTGGGCACGATGAAGTTGTTGTAGGTGTCGGCGAAGGCGGTGTTGTAGACGTCCGGGTAGCCGGGTGCCGTGCCGTTCTTGACGAGGCCGAGCAGGCCCGCGTGGATGGCGCTCGACCCGTCGAAGGCCTCGAACTTGGCCTGGTCCATCAGCACCGGGCCGTAGATCGCGACCTTGAAGTACTCCTTCATGAACTCGGGCTGCGCCAGGTACTGGATCAGCGCCTTGGCGGCGTCGGGGTTCTGCGCGGTCTTGGGGATCGCGCGCAGCTGCACGTTCAGAGGCGAGATCACCCCCGCGGGGCCGGCGGGCAGCGGCGAGTAGCCGGTGTCGTCGAAGAGGTCGGGGTCCTGGCTCTTGGCGGCGATGCCGACCGAGCCGGTGTTGGCGATGAACGCGGCCTGGCCGGAGAGGTAGGCCTGGTTGTCGCCGGCGCCGTCCCAGGTGGCGTTGCCCGGCGGGAAGAGGCCCTTGTCCCAGGCGTTCTTGACCCAGGCGAGATAGGCGCGGGTGGCGTCGGACTTGATCGTCACGGTCTTGCCGGCGTCGTCGGCGATGCGGCCGCCGAAGGACTGCAGGACCGCGACCTGCAGGTTGCCGTCGCCGACGTTGGAGAGCGCGAGGCCGAGGCCGTAGACCGGCGGCTGGTTGACCGCCTCGGCCTGCTTCACCAGGTCGTCCCAGGTGGCCGGGCCGTCGGCGAAGCCCGCGGGATCGAGCAGGTCGGTCCGCCGCAGGATCAGGTTGCCGCTGACGCCGAACGGGATGCCCGTCCGCGCGCCGGCGATCGCAGTGGTGTCGGAGGCCTTGTCGACGCCGGGGAACCAGCCGCCCTGCGCCGACCCGATCGTGGCGTAGAGATCGTCGACCGGCATGAAGACGCCCTGTGCCGAGAGCGTCGAGAGCAGGTCGAGGTTCACGTCGAGCACGTCGGGCATCGTGCCGGATTCGACCGCGGCGGAGACGCGCTGCACGGTCTCGTTCTGGTTGATCATCACGACTTCGACGTCGACGTCGTTGGCCTTGCCCCAGGCGACGGCGGTGTCGGTCAGGAGCTTGTTGGCGGCGTCCGAGAAGATCAGCCCGCCCCAGAACGTCAGCTTGCCGGCGGCGTCGGCCGGCTGGGCCAGTCCGACGAGGACGGCGAGCGCCGCTGCGGTCGCCAGCATGTCGCGGCAACGGAGCGATCCTACCCGCGCAACGGCTCGGTTCCTCAGCATGCACGTCCTCCCCATAATCCAGTGTTCTCGGTCTTTTGCGGGATGGTAGTTTCACGGGACTACCCCGTCAATCGGGGCTCAGGTCGCGACGTGCGCCATGATCTGGTGGGTTCCCTCGTAGATCATCCGCAGGGCTACGAAGAGGATGATCGCGAGGCCGATGTAGGCGATC
The DNA here is from genome assembly GCA_963819995.1 of uncultured Alphaproteobacteria bacterium. Taxonomy (GTDB): domain Bacteria; phylum Pseudomonadota; class Alphaproteobacteria; order Rhodobacterales; family Rhodobacteraceae; genus Amaricoccus. The sequence continues at coordinate 80,798 of CAWFYR010000008.1, forward strand.
CAGGGGTAGCGGTTGAGGAGCCGGGCGATGAATGCCGAGGCCACGCCCATCAGCATCACCGAGAGCACCAGCCCGAAGATCATCGCCTCGATGTGGTGCTGCGCGGCGCCGGCGACCGCCAGAACGTTGTCGAGCGACATCGAGACGTCCGCGACGACGATCTGCAGCACCGCCTGGCGCAGCGTCTTGCGCGGTGCGCCCGGCCGCGGCGTCTCGCCGGAGGCGTCCTCGAGGCGATCGAGGGCGTCGGGGTCGACACCGTGGCCACTGCGCAGTTCCTGCCACATCTTCCAGCAGATCCAGAGCAGCAGGAAGCCGCCGGCGAGGATCAGCCCGAAGAGCTTCAAGAGGTGGACGGCCATCAGCGCGAAGACGATCCTGAGCACGGTCGCCGCAAGGATGCCGATGACGATGGCCTTACGGCGCTGGACCTTGGGCAGCCCCGCGGCGGCGAGGCCGATGACGATGGCATTGTCGCCGGCGAGCACGAGGTCGATCATCACCACCTGCAGGAAGGCGGTGAGCAGGCTCAGATCGAAGCTCATCCGGCCACCGGAGGCGCAAGGCGGGGCGCATCGCGAAGCCGTTCAGCGAGGTGCGCCATGATCTGCATTCTCCTGGCGGCCCCGCGCGCACGGCCGGGTCGAGCCGCAGGTCCTTCGTTCGTCCGACGGTGATCGGTCAGGCTGACATGCAGTGCCGAGGCGGCGGATTCAAGGATGGGGTGGGTCCGTGGGGGCGGTTTGCGGGCCGGATGTGGGCTCCCGGCGACAGAGTCTCTGGCGTGACCGGGGCGCAGAGCGTAACCACGAGGAATTGGATTCCGGTCGCCGCAGGGCAGCGCGGCCAGGGGTCCAGCAGAAACCAGGGAGTCCAAGAGATGCATTTGCGAACCCGATACCTGGCAGCCGCGGCGCTTGCCTGCCTTGCTACCGGCGCCTCCGCCAAGACGCTGGTCTATTGCTCGGAAGGCTCGCCCGAGGGCTTCGATCCCGGGCTCTATACCGCCGGCACCACCTTCGACGCGGTGTCCCAGCCGATCTTCAATCGGCTGGTCCAGTTCGTGCAGGGCACGACGACGATCGAGCCGGGCCTCGCCGAGAGCTGGACGGTCTCCGAGGACGGCAAGGAATATACCTTCAAGCTGCGCCCGGGCGTGAAGTTCCAGACCACCGACTTCTTCACGCCGACCCGCGAGTTGAACGCCGACGACGTGATCTTCTCGTTCGAGCGCCAGCTCAACGAGGACAATCCCTGGCACTCCTACGCCGAGGGCACCACCTGGGACTACTTCGTCAGCATGGACATGCCGAGCCTGATCAAGGAGATCAGGAAGGACGACGACCTGACGGTGACCTTCGTGCTGAACCGCCCCGAGGCGCCGTTCATGGCCGACCTCGCGATGGACTTCGCCTCGATCGTCTCCAAGGAATACGCCGACAGCCTGGAGGCGTCCGGCCGGCAGGCCGACTTCAACCAGGCGCCGGTCGGCACCGGCCCGTTCACTGTTCGTCGCCTACCAGAAGGACGCGGTGATCCGCTTCAAGGCCAACCCGGACTACTGGGCCGGCAAGCAGCCGATCGACGACCTGATCTTCGCCATCACCGTCGACACCGCCGTGCGCATGCAGAAGCTCAAGGCCGGCGAGTGCCAGATCGCGGCCTATCCCAACCCGGCGGACATCGCGGGCCTGAAGGCCGACCCGCAACCTGACGGTGATGGAGCAGGAGGGCCTGAACGTCGGCTATCTCGCCTACAACACCCAGCAGAAGCCGTTCGACGACGTGCGCGTGCGCAAGGCGCTCAACATGGCGATCAACAAGCAGGCGATCATCGACGCGGTGTTCGAAGGCTCGGGCACGATCGCGAAGAACCCGATCCCGCCGACGATGTGGTCCTACAACGACAAGGTCGTCAGGACGATCCCTACGATCCGGAAAAGGCCAAGGCGCTGCTCGAAGAGGCCGGCCAGTCCGGCCTCAAGATGAAGATCTGGGCGATGCCGGTGGCGCGGCCCTACAACCCCAACGCGCGGCGCATGGCCGAGCTGATCCAGGCCGACTTCGCCGCCGTCGGCGTCGAGGCCGAGATCGTCTCCTACGAGTGGGGCGAGTACCTCAAGCGCGCGAGCGCGGTCGACCGCGACGGCGCGGTGCTCCTCGGCTGGACCGGCGACAACGGCGATCCGGACAACTTCCTGACCGTGCTTCTCGGCTGCACCGCCGTCGGCGCCTCGAACCGGGCGCAATGGTGCTACCAGCCGTTCGAGGACCTGATCCAGGAGGCCAAGGGCACCTCGTCGCAGGTCGAGCGCACCAAGCTCTACGAACAGGCGCAGGTCGTCTTCAAGGAGCAGGCGCCGTGGGCGACGATCGCGCACTCGGTCGTCTACATGCCGATGTCGAAGAAGGTCGAGAACTACGTGATGAACCCGCTCGGCGTCCATCGCTTCGACGGCGTCGACATCGCCGAGTGAACCGCACCGGCGGTCTCCTCGCCGGCCGGACGGGGCTGTCCCGTCCGGCCGGCACCGTTCCTTCCGCGGGGTGAGCCCATGACCGATCCCGACCCCAGGCTCGAGCCGCTCCTGGCGGCGATGCGGACGGACGCGCTCGATGCCGCGGTCCTCGTGCCGGGGCCGAACTTCCGCCGGCTCTTCGGCCGCGACTTCCACCTGATGGAGCGCCCGCTCATCGTGATCGTGCCCGCCGAAGGCGCTCCGGCGGCGGTGGTCCCGAACCTCGAGATGGCCTCGTTCGGCACGCTCTCCTTTCCCGGGCAGGTGTTCGACTGGCGCGACGAGGACGGCTTCGAGCGGGCGTTCGCCGCCGCCGCCGCGGCGCTGCCCGGGCTGGCCGAGGCCAGGCGCATCGGCCTCGAGGCGCAGCGGATGCGGGTCTTCGAGCTGCGCGCGCTCGAGGCCGCGTTCCCGGGCGCGGGCTTCGTCGACGCCCATGCGGCGATCTCCTCGGTCCGGCTGCTGAAGACGGCGGACGAGATCGCGCGGCTGCGCGAGGCGATCCGCATCTCGGAAGCGGCGCTGGAGGCGACGCTCGCCGCCGTGCGCGTCGGCATGACCGAGACCGAGGTCGAGAGCCGCCTCCTGCGCGAGCTCTTCGCCCATGGCGCGGGCGGCCTCTCCTTCGGGCCGATCGTCGCGGCGGGGGACAATTCCGCCCAGCCGCACGCCCATGCCCGCCCGGACTATCGCCTGAAGGCGGGCGACGCGCTGCTCTTCGACTTCGGCGCCAGCCACCAGGGGCTGAACGCCGACATCACCCGCACGGTCTTCGTCGGCTCGGTCGCCGACACCGACCGGGCGTTCTACGAGACGGTGCTCGCCGCCAATGCCCGGGGCCGCGCCGTGGCCGGGCCGGGGATCACCGCGCACGCGGTCGATGACGCGGTGCAGCAGGTGCTGGAGGCCTCGCGGTTCGCGGCCTTCGCCCGGCACAAGACCGGGCACGGCCTCGGGCTCGACGTGCACGAGGCGCCGCAGATCATGCGCGGCAACGACGCGGTGCTCGAGCCCGGCATGGTCTTCACCATCGAGCCCGGCCTCTACCGCCTCGGGCAGTGCGGCGTCCGGATCGAGGACGACGTGGTGGTGACCGAGGCCGGCATCGACTGCCTGACCGGCTTCCCGCGCGATCTGCGGGTCGTGGGGTGAGGGCATGATCGGCTTCTTGCTGCGGCGCGTCGCCCTGGTGATCCCGACGCTCCTCGGCATCACCGTCGTCGCGTTCGGCTTCGTGCGGGTGCTGCCCGGCGATCCGGTGCTGCTGATGGCCGGCGAGCGCGGGCTGAGTGCCGAGCGCCACGCGCAGCTCCTCGCGCAGTTCGGCTACGACCGGCCGATCTGGCAGCAGTACCTGGGCTATCTCGGCAAGCTGATGCACGGCGACTTCGGCACCTCGATCGTCACCAAGAAGCCGGTGCTGACCGAGTTCTTCACGCTCTTCCCCGCGACCGTCGAGCTGTCGCTCTGCGCGATCGTGCTCGCGGTGCTGATCGGGGTGCCGGCCGGCATCTTCGCGGCAACGCGGCGCGGCACGGTGCTCGACCAGGCGATCATGGGGACGGCGCTGGTGGGGTACTCGATGCCGATCTTCTGGTGGGGCCTGCTGCTCATCATCGTCTTTTCGGGGACGCTGGGGTGGACGCCGGTGTCGGGGCGTATCTCGCTCCTCTACTACTTTCCGCCGGTCACGGGCTTCATGCTGATCGACAGCCTGCTCTCGGGGCAGAAGGGCGCGTTCCTGTCGGCGGTGTCGCATCTGATCCTGCCTTCGATCGTGCTCGCCACCATTCCGCTGGCGGTCATCGCCCGGCAGACCCGCTCGGCGATGCTCGAGGTGCTGGGCGAGGACTACGTGCGCACCGCGCGCGCCAAGGGGCTGCCGCCGCTGCGCGTCGTGGGCGTTCATGCGCTGCGCAACGCGATGATCCCGGTGATCACCGTCATCGGCCTGATGGTGGGCACGCTGCTGGCCGGCGCGATCCTGACCGAGACGATCTTCTCCTGGCCCGGGATCGGCAAGTGGATGGTCGACTCGATCTTTCGCCGCGACTATCCGGCGGTGCAGGGCGGCCTCCTGCTGATCGCGGGCGTGGTGATGGTGGTGAACCTCCTCGTCGACATGACCTACGGCTTCATCAACCCGCGGATCCGCAAGAGGTGAGGGCAGCATGACCGACCGGCCCGACATCGTCACCGCGCTCGAGCCGCTCGAGCCTGCGCCGCAGGCGGTGCAGCGCAGCGCGTTCGGCGAGTTCTGGTTCTACTTCTCGGAGAACCGCGGCGCCGTCGCCGGCCTCGTGGTGTTCTGCCTGCTGGTGCTGATCGCGATCTTCGCGCCGCTGATCGCGCCGCACGCGCCGGACGTGCAGAACCGCGACGCGCTGCTGGCGCCGCCGGTCTGGCAGGCGGGCGGCAGCTGGCAGTACATCCTCGGCACCGACGCGGTCGGCCGCGACATGCTCTCGCGGCTGATCTACGGCGCGCGGTTCTCGCTCTTCATCGGCTTTGCCGTGGTCAGCATCGCGCTGGCCGGCGGCGTCACGATCGGGCTGATCTCGGGCTTCGTCGGCGGCTGGGTCGACAGCGTCATCATGCGGATCATGGACGTGATCCTGGCGTTCCCGTCGCTGCTCCTCGCGCTGGTGCTGGTGGCGGTGCTCGGGCCGGGGCTCACCAACGCGATGATCTCGATCGCCATCGTGCTGCAGCCGCATTTCGTGCGGCTGACCCGGGCGTCGGTGCTGAACGAGATCGGCCGCGAGTACGTGGTCTCCGCACGGGTGGCGGGGGCGCGGCCGCTGTACCTGATGACCCGCACCATCCTGCCGAACTGCCTCGGGCCGGTGATCGTGCAGGCGACGCTGAGCTTTTCGAGCGCGATCCTCGACGCCTCGGCCCTGGGCTTTCTCGGCGTGGGCGCGCAGCCGCCGACCCCGGAATGGGGCACCATGCTCGCCGAGGCGCGCGAGTTCATCCTGCGCGCCTGGTGGGTGGTGAGCTTTCCGGGCCTCGCCATCCTGATCACAGTGCTCGCGATCAACCTGATGGGCGACGGCCTGCGCGACGCGCTCGATCCCAAGCTGAAGCGGTCCTGAGCGATGGATGCGCTCCTCGACATCCGCAACCTCACCGTCGAGTTCCGCACCGCGGGCGGCATGTTCCGGGCGGTGGACAGCGTCGACATCGTCTGCGGCAAAGGCGAAATCCTCGCCATCGTCGGCGAGAGCGGTTCGGGCAAGTCGGTGGCGATGCTGGCGCTGATGGGCCTCCTGCCCTGGATCGCGCAGATCAGCGCCGACCGCATGGTGTTCGACGGCAACGACATCCAGGCCCTCTCGCCGCGGCAGCGCCGCGGGATCATCGGCAAGGACATGGCGATGATCTTCCAGGAGCCGATGTCGAGCCTGAACCCGTGCTTCACCGTGGAGTACCAGATCGGCGAGATGCTGCGCGAGCACCTCGGGCTGGGACGCGCGGCACGGCGGGCGCGGACGCTGGAGCTCTTGCGGCTGGTCGGCATCCCGGCGCCGGAGAAGCGGCTCTCGGCCTATCCGCACCAGCTCTCGGGCGGCATGAGCCAGCGGGTGATGATCGCGATGGCGCTTGGCGTGCGACCCCAAGCTTCTGATCGCCGACGAGCCGACAACGGCGCTCGACGTGACCATCCAGGCGCAGATCCTCGACCTCCTGATCGGATTGCAGCGCGAGAAAGGCATGGCGCTGATCCTGATCACCCACGACATGGGCGTGGTCGCCGAGACCGCCGAGCGCGTGCAGGTGCAGTACGCCGGCCAGAAGGTCGAGGAGCAGGCGGTCGAGCGTCTCTTCGCTGACCCGCATCACCCCTACACCGCGGCGCTTCTGGCGGCATTGCCCGAGCGGGCGACGGGCCGGCTCCTGCCGTCGATCCCCGGCGTCGTGCCCGGCCAGTACGATCGGCCGTCCGGCTGCCTCTTCAACCCGCGCTGCACGTTCGTCACACCCGAGTGCCGGGTGGCCGTGGTGCGGCAGGACAGCGACCTCGGGCTCGCGCTCTGCAACCATCCGCTCGCCGGCGGCACGCCCGCCGACGGAACGAAGGCGGTGCCGGCATGAGCGAAGCCGCGATCGTCGAGGGCCGCAACCTCTCGCGCCATTACCAGATCGGCGGCGGCCTCTTCGGCAAGGAGGCGACGGTGCGCGCCCTGCAGGACGCGAGCTTCAACCTCTATCCCGGGCGCACGCTGGCGGTGGTCGGCGAAAGCGGCTGCGGCAAGTCGACGCTCGCCCGCGTGGTGACGCTGATCGAGACGCCGACCGGCGGCGATCTCTCGATCGGTGGCAAGCCGGCGCTCGCGGATTCGCGCGAGACCCGGCGCACCATCCAGATCGTCTTCCAGAACCCCTACGGCTCGCTCAACCCGCGCCACAAGGTCGGCACCATCCTCGAGGAGCCGCTGAAGCTCAACACGCGGCTGAGCGGAAGCGAGCGGCGCGCGCGGGCGGTCGAGACCATGGAGCGGGTCGGGCTGCGCCGCGAGCACTATCACCGCTACCCGCACATGTTCTCCGGCGGGCAGCGCCAGCGCATCGCCATCGCGCGGGCGCTGATGCTGGAGCCGAAGGTCCTGGTGCTCGACGAGCCGGTCTCCGCGCTCGATCTCTCGATCCAGGCGCAGGTGCTGAACCTCCTGGCGCGGCTGCAGGCCGAGCTCGGCCTCGCCTACATGTTCATCAGCCACGACCTGTCGGTGGTGCGCCACATCGCCGACGAGATCATGGTGATGTACCTCGGCCGGGTGGTCGAGGCCGGCGCCGCCGCGACGGTCTTCGCAGCACCGCAGCACCCCTATACCGCGGCGCTGATGAGTGCCACGCCCACGACCGATCCGACCCGGCGCAAGGCGCGCATCGCGCTGAAGGGTGAGCTGCCCTCGCCGCTCGATCCGCCTTCGGGCTGCGCCTTCCATCCGCGCTGCCCGCGGGCCGACGCGCTGTGCGCAGCCAAGGTGCCGGAGCTTGCGCCGCATCTCGGCCGCGACGTCGCCTGCTTCCACCCGCTCGACTGAGCGGGCGGGCGCCGCTCTCGCGGTGCTGATCGCGCCGTGCCCGGTTGTTGTGGAATTCGCCGGGCGCTGCGGCTAAAGGAGGCGCCATGCCGGAACGCCGCATCAATCCGATCCTGAAGCTCGTCCTCGAAGTCGGGCCGATCGCCGTCTTCTTCCTCGGCTACCGCCTCGCGCCGGTGCCCGCGGGGCTCGATGCCACCGAGCGACAGCTCGAGCAGATCCTCTTCTCGACCAAGGTCTTCGTCCCGACGATCCTGTTGGCGCTCGCGGCGAGCTGGTTCCTGACGCGCAAGCTGCCGAAGATGGCGGTGATCACTGCCGTGGTGGTGGTGATCTTCGGCGGCCTGACGCTGATCCTGCGCGACGAGACCTTCGTGAAGATGAAGCCCACGATCCTCTACGGGCTCTTCGCCGGCATTCTCGGCTTCGGCCTGCTGCGCGGGCAGAGCTACCTGAAGTACCTGATGGACGAACTGATCCCGATGCGCGACGAAGGCTGGACGAAGTTCACCGTCCGCTTCGCCGTGTTCTACGTGTTCCTCGCGGTACTGAACGAGGTGGTCTGGCGCAGCTACGGCACCGACACCTGGGTCAATTTCCGCACGTTCATCCTGCCGCTTGCGAATTTCGCCTTCATCATGGCGCAAGTGCCGCTGTTCCAGCGCTACGCGATCCAGGACAAGGCGGAAAAGCGCTGACGAGCGCGCAATCCGCTGGTTTGCTGCAAAACCACCTTTGGTGCCTTTGCGCACATTTTCGCCAGATGCTAGACGCGGCTTCGGTTCCGTCCCCTGAGGCGGATGCTCAACCGTAGGCGAGGAGACATGGCAGAACGCTCGGACCCGGCCCCTGACGCCGGACGGCCGCCCACCGAGGGCGGCGGGGCGATCGATCTCGGCGTCCTGGAAAACTACACCGCCTTTTACCTGCGCATGGCGCAGGGGGCCTCGTTCAGGACGTTCAAGAAGTACACCGGCGTCAGCAAGCTGCGGCCGGGCTGGTTCGCGGTGCTCACGATCATCAACAACAATCCCGGCATCACGCCGGTCGTCCTCAGCAAGGCCAGCCGGCGCGACAAGTCGACCCTGACGCCGGTGCTGCGCGACCTCTTGCGCGAGAAGCTGATCCGCCGGGTCGACATGCCGAACGACCGGCGAAGCTACGCGCTCCACCTGACGCCGCTCGGCGTCGAGCAGCTCGCGCACCTCGCCGTCGCCGCCGCTGCGCACGACCGCGCGCTCGATGCCATCGTCGGCGAGCGCAAGCCGGACCTGCTGGCGCTTCTCCGCCGGATCGAGACCGAACTCCAGTAGGGTCCCGCGATCCGGAGCCCGCTCAGGGAAGCAGGGTGTCGAGGCTCCCGAGGCGCGGCTTGTAGTAGGCGACCCTGCGGATCACCCGTGGCTCGGCCCCGAGCCCGAAGAGCGGCTCGAAGGCGTAGAAGACCTCCGAGGCGATGATCGTCTCGCCGGCCGCGATGTGGAGATCGTCAGGCAGGGCCGCGGCATGTCCCGGGCTGCCGAGCTCGCTCGTGGCGGCCAGCGCACCGGACCCCGAGCGCTGCCAGTTGACCACGGGATGATTGGACGCATCGACGCCGATGCTGGTGACGATCGCCTTGCCGCTCGCGTCGAACTCGAACGGCTGCACGACGTTGTCGATCGCGAGAAAGATGTTGTCGAGCTGTCCCTCGGTCAGCGTCCGGTCCCGCGCGGTGAGGTCGGCCAGGATGAACGACCCGCTCTGCAGCTTCTGGGTCAGCAGGATCAGCCGGCTGTATTCGATCGTCCCGCCGCTGAAGAGGACGAGGATGGGCAGGATCAGCGCGAACTCGGTCGCGGCGATGCCGCGGCGGTCGCGGCCCAGCCGGGCGAAGAGGCGTGTCATCGGCGCTCCCTTTCAGAACGGCTCGTTGCGGACGGCGATGCTGGAGACCTGCGTCACGGTCTCGCCCATGATCTCGCGCATCAGCGGCGTCACGATGCCCCAGTCGTAGCTCAGCCGGTAGACGACGACGTCGCTCGGACCGCCGAGACCGGCGGCGCCCATGTCGGGGTCCCACTGGCCGTTGCCGTTCACGTCGACGAAGCTCTCGCCGGCATCGTAGACGTGGTTGCCGTTGCCATCGGTGAAAGGCTCGGGCTGGCCGATGTCGGCGAAGCTCTGGTAGACCAGCGTGTCCATGTGGACCTGGTCCATGTCGAGCAGGCCATAGGTCCGTTCGGCGACGATCTCGAGCACCCGGTCGGCGCGGCTCACCCCCGGCTCGTTGCCGGTGATGCCGAAGCGCGACGCCTCCATGACCGCGGCCTCGATGCTCGAGCCGATGAAGAGCACGATCGCCGTCTCGATCGTGCCGACGATGAAGAGCAGGAGCAGCGGCAGGATCAGCGCGAACTCGACCGCCGTCGCCGCGCGCGTGCAGCGCAGGACGCCGGGCACGCGCGGGGGGCGCATCGGGCTCACTCCACGATCCTGAGGTTCGCGAGCTGCCCGCCGATCGACTTGAAGGCCGAGGTGAGCGCCGCGTTCGTGGGCGCGTAGTAGTACATGGCCGGCGTCGTCGCGCAGTTGGTGTAGAGCGTCTTGGCGGTGTTGTCGGGGGCGCTGCCGAAGATGATCGAGTAGATGCGGATGCCCTCGGCCTTCATCGCCGTGCAGGTCTCCGCCATCCGGGTGTCGAGGATGGCGCGGCCGGCGGCGATTGCGGTACTGCCACTGACGCCCAGCGCCTCCACCCGTCCGTACGCGGTGTAGTCGGACCGGGGCGGGTTCACGCCGCTGTTGTCGTAGAACTGGTTGTTGCCGTCCGTCAGGATCACGGCGACCTTCTCCATCAGCGGGGTGTGGTAGTCGAGCGGCAGGGTGTCCGGGGTCTCGCCGCCCCAGAGCCCGCGCCAGCGCGGCGACAGCGTCCGCCAGCCCCAGGCGAGCCCGAGGTTGCCGGCGGTGCCGCCGCGGCTCCAGGGCTTCATCGCATTGATGCCGGAATCGATCGTCGCTTTGGACGAGGTGAGCGGCGTGATCGCCGGGCCGCAGCCGAGGTTGGGGCCGCGGGCGTTGTTCTTGTCGGTATAGGCGGTCTTCAGCGGCGGCCACTTGTTGTCGTTGGTGTCCGAACTGGTCGTCGCGTAGAAGAACGAGGTGAACTTCTCCACCGAGGGCGGCGCGTCGTTGGTGTCGTTGGGGTAGGGCCGCGCCATCACGCAGCCTTTCCAGCCCGCGGTCGAATAGCTCGTGAGGTTCGTCAGCACCCGGTCGCCGGTCTGCAGCCAGTTCGTCCGGCTGTTGCCGATGTTCACCGTCGCGACGAACGGCACGAGGCTGACCCAGAGGTTGTCGATCGTGGTCTCGTCGCCGTAGATGATGTTGATCAGGTCGAGTGCTGCGTCCTGCATCGCCTTGAACGGCGTGCCGGTGATCGTGGGGAAGCTGTCCGGCCACATCGAGCCGGTGTTGTCCATCACCAGCGCCAGCTCCATGCCGGTCGTCTCGCGCTGGATGACGCTCCGCGCCGAGACCTGCATCGTGTCGTGGCCGAAGACCCGCATGAAGAGCGTCGGGGTCTCGGCCCGCGCGGTCAGCGTGACGAAGTGGAAGCTCGGGTCGACCTCGAAGGTGAAACCCGTGACCGTCACCGAGGCGTTGCTGGTGCCGAAGTTCGCGTCGAAGTACTCGCGCGCCACGTCCTCGGCGTTGGCATCGAGCGCGACGCGTCCGGCCGCGAGCCCCGCGGTATCGAGCGAGCGGCCCATCCGCGTCTTGACGAGATAGCCGAGCGAGGAGTCGACGGCGAGGCCGACCGCGCCGATCAGCGGCACCAGCGCGACCGCGAGAAACACCGCCGCCGCGCCGCCCCGGTCCCTCAGGAGCGGACCGATGAACGCCCGAATGGCTGCAATGCCGCGCATGACCATGCCAGTGACCCCGTTGCCCAGACGGCGTCACTCTGGTGCCGTTTGGTCAACCGCGGGTTACCGTTCTTAGGCAGAATAGAGCTAATAAGCAGAGACTTCGAGGTAAACGCTGTGGTTAATCATGAACGAGCTCCACCGTGGTAAACCATTGGTTGATCGGCTAGCTTGGCGGTGAGGAAAAACGCGGCGCGGCGGAGGACGGCATGCAGACCAACCGGCGGAAGCAACCCAGGGCGCACATGCTTCGGCGGGCCCGGATCGTGTATCGCCGTGGCCACTGCACCATGGACTGCGTGGTGCTCGACCTTTCCGACGGCGGCGCCAGGCTCCGGGTGACCGAATGGCTCGGGCTGCCCGACAGGTTCGAGCTCCGCATCGAGAACGGCCCGGCGCGGGACGCAGAGGTCCGGTTCCGCACCTTCGACGTGGCCGGCGTCCGTTTCGTCGACGAAGTCGCCTAGGCCGATTTCCGGTCGGGCGGGATCTTCCGTCCGGACGGCGTCTCGTTCAGGGACCGTGGCCGCGCTTGCCGGTTCGGGCTGCCCCCTAGCTCAAGAGGGCGCTGAGCGTCGTCAGGATGCCGCCCGCGGCGATGGCGATGCCGTAAGGCAAGGCAGGCGCCCTTGCCGTCCGGCCGCCCGGCAGCGCCAGCTGCCAGCCCACGAAGCTCACCGCCAGCACGCCGCCCGCGAGCGCCGTCGTCAGCAGGAACGCCCCCGCCGTCGCCGCGCCCACCCAGAGCGCGCCTGCAGCCAGGAGCTTCACGTCGCCGCCGCCGAGGAGCCCGAAGCGGAACGCGGCGGCGCCGACGAAGAACACCGCGAGCGCGGCGGCGACGTCCGTGGCCGCCGCCCCACTGCTTGCCCCCGCCGCGAGCGCCATCGCGATCCGGGCGACCCCGATCAGCACGAGGCCGGCTGAAAGCCGGTTCGAGATGCGCCTATGCCGCGCGTCGGTGACCGCCGCCACGGCGAAGACGGCGATCGCGGCCAGCGAGAGCGTGACGGCCATCGGCCTAGCCTCCATCAATTCCGACCGAGCCGGACGGAGCCGGCACTGTCGCAGCCAGAAGTTGCCGGATCGTAACCGTCCCCAACGCGGCCCAGACACACTTTAAGCGCTAATTGTGTTGGAGATATACAACCTGAATGATATGCTGCCCGCGCGAGGGCGGACAGGAGGCGAGCGGCGATGGCCAGAATCCGGACACCCTACGGGCAGCTTGCGGCAGGCGTGGCAATGGCTGCGGTGCTTGCGGCCTGTACCCAGGGCCGCGTCGGAGCGGGCTCTCCGGCCCGGCTCGCCGAGCGCTCGGCCGACGCCGGCGACTACGCGACCGCCGAAACGCTCTACCGGCAGGCCTTCGATGCCAATCCCAACTCGATCGATGCGTTGCTCGGCCTCGGGCGCAGCTACGCCGGCATGGGCCAGTACGCCCGCGCCGAACAGGCGCTGAACGAGGCGAACCGCCGCAAGCCCAACGACCCCGACGTGCTGCTCGAGCTTGCCCGTGCCCAGCTCGGCGCCGGCCAGACGCAGGCGGCGCTCGCCAACATCGACCTGGCGCTGAAGCGGCGTCCCAAGGACATCCGGCTCCTCACCGCGCGCGGCATCGCGCTCGACCGGCTCAGCCGCCACACCGAGGCGCAGGCGGACTACCGCGAAGCGCTGAAACACGACCCGACCGACTTTGCGCTCCTCTCGAACCTGGGGCTGTCGCTGGGCCTGACCGGCCAGTTCGACCAGAGCATCACCATCCTGCGCGAGCTGGTGCGCGACGGCGCGGCGACCGCGAACACCCGCGGCAACCTCGCGCTGGTCTACGGCCTCGCCGGCCGCGACCGCGAGGCCTCCGCGACGCTCGCGGCCGACCTCAGCCCGGCGCAGATCCAGAACAATCTCGCCTACTACCGCCAGCTCCGCAGCATGCTGCTGCAGGGCAAGCCGATCCGGCTCGACCAGCCCGCGGTCGCTGCCGCGCCGCCGCGGGCCACGAAGCCCGCCGACGTCGCGGTCTCGCAGCTCACCCCGGAGGCGGCTCCGGCCGCGGTCGGGTCCTCCGGTGCGCCGGCCCAGCCCGCCGTCGCCGCGATGACCCCGATCACCGAGCCGCCGAAGGGCGCCTTTGTCCCCGCCTCGGGGACGCTGCCGGCCGCGCCGACGGCCGCGACCGCTCCGATCGTGCCGGCGCCGGGCTCGCCGCAGTGACGGCCCGGCTCACTTCCCCATGCCGATGAAGTTGTCCATGATGTCGAGGATCGCCGGGCCGATCAGCACGATGAAGAGTGCTGGCAGGATGAAGAGCATCATCGGCACGGTCATCGTCGCCGGCAGCCGCCCGGCCTTCTCCTCGGCGCGCAGCATCCGCTCGGTGCGCTGCTCCTGGCTCAGCACCTTGAAGGCGCGGGCCAAGGGCGTGCCGTACTTCTCGGCCTGGATCATCGTGTTGACGAAGCCGTTGACCGACGGCAGCGGCGCGCGCTCGACGAGGTTCTCCAGCGCCTGACGCCGCTGCGGCATGAAGCTGAGCTCGAGCGCCGTCTGGTTCAGCTCGTCGCTGAGCGCGGAGGCCTTGCGGCCGGTCTCGGCCACGACCCGCTTCAGCGCCGCGTCCGACGCCAGCCCCGCCTCGGCGCAGATCACCAGCATGTCGAGCGAATCGGGCAGCGCCTTGCGGATGCTTTCCAGCCGTTTCTTGCGGACGTTCTTCACGTAGAGGTCAGGCAGCTTGCTGCCGAGAAGGGCGGCCGCCATCACCGCCGCGGCGTCGAAGAGCGGCCCCTTGCCGATCGGATGCGTGCCGTAGACGTAGAGCGCCGCGCCGGCGAGGAACACCACCGGGCAGACCAGCTTGAAGAAGGTGTAGACGACGATTGCGTCCCGGCTGCGGAACCCGCCGCTGACCAGGAGCTTCTTGGTCTCGCCGATCTGCCGTCCCTTGATCAGCGACAGCCCCTGCGTCGAGGCGCGCATGAAGGCGACGGCGCCCTGCTGCAGCGCCTGGTTCTTCGCGGGCTTGATCCCGCCCGCGGTGACGATGCGCCCGGCGCGCTTGCCGGTCGCGGTGCGAACCCGCTGCATCCGGGTGCGCTTTTCGACGAGCCAGTGGCTGGCACCGACGAGGAGCAACAGGGCGGCGAGCGCGGCGCTGCCGCCGAAGACGGCGATCGGGGACATGGGGCGCGCCTCCTCAGATCTCGAACTGGGTCATCCGCCACATGACGAACGCCCCGAGCGCGATGCTGGTGAACCCCGCGCCCAGCATCATGTGGCCGCGCGGATCGGTGAAGAGCTTCATCACGTAGTCGGGGCTCATCATCATCAGGAGGCCCAGCATCATGAAGGGCAGGGCGCCGATGATCAGCGCGCTGGCCTTGGCCTCCGAAGAGATCGCCTTGATCTTGAGCTTCATGCGCTCGCGCGCGCGAAGCAGGTCCGCGAGGTTGCCGAGCGCGTCCGACAGGCTGCCGCCGGTCTCGACCTGGATGGCGATGCAGATCGCGAGAAAGTCCATCTCGGGCTTGTCGATCACCCGCGCCACCCGCCAGAGCGCGCCGTCGAGCGTCTCGCCGAGCATCACCCGCTCGCTGATCGCCTGGAAGTGCCCGCCGACCGGGTCGTCGAACTCCTGGCCGACGCTGCCGATGCACTCGATCACCGGCAGGCCCGAGCGGATGCCGCGGATCACCGTGTCGATCGCGTCGGGGAGCTGCTTCATGAAACGGTTCGCCCGCATGGTGCCGCGCATCTTCACGTAGCGATCGGCCGCCAGCATGCCGACGAAGAGCCCGGGCACCAGGCAGACGTAGAGCGGCTTGCCCATCAGCAGCACGCCGACCACCACCGCGACGCAGCCGAGCGTCAGCGAGAGCACCACGAAGGTCGCGACCGACCACTCCAACCCCGCGCGCCGGAAGTTCGCCCGCAGCCGCGCGGTGTCGAGCAGCGGCACGAAGCGCGCCAGCGCGTCGGTCAGCTTCACGATCGCGCCGGTTTCCTGCTTCTGCCGCAGCAGCATCATCCGCGCGTCCTCGATGTCGAGCCGCCCCGACATTCGCCGCCGGCTGACCCGCGCCAGCCGCTTGCGGTGCTTGTGCTGCATCCTGAGGACGACGGTGATGACGAAGAGGCTGAGCCCGATCGCCACCGCCACCGAGAGAAGGAAGATCGCGCCGACGATGATCAGGTTGTACGACATCCCATCGCCTCCAGGAGACGGTTGCCGAGGCCGAAGTACTCGGCGCGCGGCATGAAATGCGGGCGCAGGTGGCTGCACTCGAAGCGGCCGGCGACGCTGCCGTCGACGTTCTCGCCTTCGTAGACGAACTTGAAGAGGTCCTGGGTGGTCACGACCTCGCCTTCCATCCCGGTGATCTCGGTCACCTGGGTGATCCGCCGCTTGCCGTCGCGCTGGCGGCTGATCTGGATGATCAGGTGGATCGCCGACTGGATCTGCTCGCGCACCGCTTCCGCGGGCAGCTTGAAGCCCGACATCGCCACCATGTTCTCGAGCCGCGTCAGCGCGTCGCGCGGCGTGTTGGAGTGGATCGTGCCCATCGAGCCGTCGTGGCCGGTGTTCATCGCTTGCAGCATGTCGATGGCTTCCTCGCCGCGGATTTCGCCGAGGATGATCCGGTCGGGCCGCATGCGCAGCGCGTTCTTGACGAGGTGGCGCATGGTGATCTCGCCTTCGCCCTCGATGTTGGCGGGGCGGGTCTCGAGGCGCACCACGTGCGGCTGCTGCAGCTGCAGTTCGGCCGCGTCCTCGATCGTCACCGTGCGCTCGCCGTGGTCGATCATCCGGCTCATGGCGTTCAGGAGCGTCGTCTTGCCGGAGCCGGTGCCGCCGGAGATCAGGATGTTGAGCCGCACCCGGCCGGCGATCTTCAGCACCGTCGCCATGTCGGCCGAGATGTTGTTCTGCCGCGCCATCACGTCGAGCGTGATCTCCTTTTTGGAGAACTTGCGGATCGAGATGGTCGGTCCGTCGATGGCGAGCGGCGGGATGATGATGTTGACCCGGCTGCCGTCCTTGAGGCGGGCGTCGACCAGCGGGGTCGATTCGTCGACCCGGCGGCCGACCTCGGTGACGATGCGGGTCGCGACGTGCAGCACGTGCGGGTCGTCGCGGAAGACGACGTCGGTCAGCTCGACCTTGCCGCGGCGCTCGACGTAGACCTGATGGGGGCCGTTCACCATGATGTCGGTGACGGTCTCGTCGTGGAGCAGCGGCTCCAGCGGGCCGAGGCCCACCATGTCGTCGACCAGGAGCCGCACGATCGAGCGCAGCTCGGTGGCGTTGAGCTGGATCTTCAGGTCGACGATGATCTCCTCGACGATCTCGGCGATCTGGTTGCGCAGTTCCTCCGGCCCGAGCGAAGAGGCGACCGAGATGTCGATGCGCTGCATCAGGAGCGGCATCACCTGCGCCTTGACCTGCACCTCGCGCTTGTTCTTGCTCTCGGGGGCGTTGACCGCCGCGGATTCCGCCAGCGGATCGTGCGCCGGCGCGGCCGCTGGCAGCCCCGCGGCAGGGGCGGCGGCAGCGCGCTCCGCGCGTATCGTCTCGACCACGTCGCGCAGCAGCTGGCGCTGGTCGGCAAGGCTCGGGCGCACGCCGCTGCCTTCCACCAGCGTCTCCAGGACGTCGTTGGCGAGCTCGGCGACCTGCAGCGGCGAGGCCTTGGCGAGGCCTTCGGCCCCGAGGACCTGCCGCAGCCGCTCGCTGGCGGCCGCCCGCAGGTTCTCCAGGATGTCCTGGCTCGCGGTCAGGCGACCCGGGTTGAGACCGTCATCCATCGCGGGGCTACTTTCTGGCGGCGCGGCGCTTGAAGAAGCCGGTCTTGACCTCTTCCGGGACGCCGGCGAGCTCGATGCAGAACTTGTGAAGGTCGAGCACCATCCGGTGCTTGGCGTCCGCCGCGGTCAGCGGCTGGCCTTTCAGCGTCATCTTGGTCATCGCCTTGGGGTCGTGCGGGAAGATGCAGCGCAGCTTCGCCTCGAGCCCGGCCTCGAACTCCTTGACCGACACGTCGGGCTTGGCCGCGACCTGGTTCGCGATGATGTGGAGCTTGGCCTGCCGGTTCCGCACTGCGAGGAGCTTCATCAGCCGGTTGGCGTCGCGCAGCGACTGCAGCGTCAGCTCGCAGACGATGACGATGTCGTCGAACCGCGAGAAGAGCGCCGGCTCGCGCATCACGAAGTGCCGCGGCAGGTCCATGATCGCCATGTCGAAGTTGGCGCGGATGGTGTCGGCCAGCATCAGCACCTTGTCGTCGGTCAGCCGCACCGTGTCGTCGAAGGCCTCTTCGGTCGCGAGCACGTGCAGGCTCTTGCCGAACTTCGCCATCGCGTTCTGCAGGAAGGTCTCGTCGACCCGCTCGGGGTCGTCGAACGCCTCGCGCAGGCCGCGCGTCGGCTCGATGTCGAGCGCCAGCGCGATGTTGCCGGCATAGATGTCCATGTCGACGAGTGCTGTGCGCCGCGACAGCTTCTCGGCCATGATGAAGGCGGTGTTGATCGCGATCGTCGTGACGCCGACGCCGCCGCGCGAGCCGATGATGCCGACGACCCGGCCTTTCGGCGTCACGCCGTCGCCGGGCTGCTCCAGCCGCACGAAGATCTCGCCGAGCACGTCCGCGTCGACCGGCTTGATCAGGTAGTCGCGGGCGCCGGTCCGCATGATCCGCCGGAAGTAGTTCACGTCGTTGACGGTGCCGAGCACCATCACCGAGGACCCCAGCCGGGCGAGCTCGGTCAGGCCGCTCTCGACCTCCTCGATCGGCAGCCCCTCGACGTCGACGATCATGAACCGCGGCGGCGGCGCGACGCCAAGGAGCCGCAGTGCCGTCGAGAGCCCGCCCTTGCGGATGTTCGACGTCGACCAGCCGCGCTGCGACGCCACCGCCTGCGCCGCCGCGTGCGAGGCGTCGTCGGTCAGGTAGGCGGCGAACGGCTCGCGCGCGTCGCCGGCGTCGTCGAAGATCATGCCGTGCTTCGCGGCGGCTGCGGACTGGGCCATGGCGTTAGTTGCCTACGTTGACGTCGAGGGGGACGGTGATCACCTTGCCCTCGCGATGCCGCTCGATGGCGCCGACGCTGGTCACGCCTTCGGAGCCGTGCAGGATGCGCGGATCGGTCAGGTCGCGCAGCTCGGCGGCCTGGTAGGCGAGGTTCGTCGCGTTGGCGCAGCCGATGTCGGGCAGGGGGGTGGTCAGCTCGTAGGGACCCGCCTCGTTGCTCGGGCAGGCGACCACGACGCGGTTGTAGCGGACGACCTCGACCCGCACGAGATCGACGAACCCCGGCGCCGGGACCAGCCGCACCCGGGCCGGCGTCTTCGGCAGCGAGGCGCGCAGGGTCGCGATACGGCGGGCGTCGAGCACCGGCGAGGTGGTGGTCCCGAGGTGGAGGATGATGTCGTCCTCGGGCGAGAGCACCAGGCTCTGCAGGAAGCTCGCGAGGCCGGCGGCCTGGCCGCGGGCGAGCGACGGGCTGCCCGCCTGGAAGGTGAGGTCGTGCTCGGCGATCGGCCCGTCCGCGACGAACTTCGCGCGGTCGAACGAGCTCAGCGGCTGCTCCTCGCAGGCGGCGAGCGCCAGCGCGGACGTGAGCGTCAGCGCGCCGATGCGAAGCAGGCGGGGGAGAGGGCTCATGGTCATGGTCCTACTGGAAGACGAAGCCGGACGGCCCGACGAGGCGGCGCTGGCCGAGGCCGTTGCGCACCTGGTTCGTCTTGCTGGCGCTGCCCTGGAAGCGTCCGAGCAGAATGCGCTCGAAGTCGTTCGGCGCGACGTAGGTGTCGACCGGCGACGCCACCCGGCGGCTCGTCGTGGGGTTCACCACCACCGGCGTCACGATGATGACGAGCTCGGTCTGCCCGCGCTGGAAGCCCGACGAGCGGAAGAGCGCGCCGAGGACCGGGATCGTGCCGAGCGCCGGCATCCGGGAGGCGTCCTGCGAGGACTTGTTCTCCATCAGCCCGGCGATGGCAAAGCTCTGGCCGCTGCCGAGATCGACCGTGGTCTCCGCGCGCCGGGTGTTCAGCGACGGCACCGTGGGGTTGTTCGCGAAGTTGAGCTCGCTGACCTCGGTCGCGACCTTGAGGCTGATCCGGTTGCCGTCCATCACCGTCGGGGTGAAGTTCAGCCCGATGCCGTAGTTCTTGAACTGGATGTTGGTGCCGTTGTCGCTGACGGTGGAGTAGGGATACTCGCCGCCCGCGAGGAAGTCGGCGCTCTCGCCCGACCGCGCCGTCAGGTTCGGCTCGGCCATGATGGTGACGAGGCCCTCCTCGGACAGCGCCTGCAGCACCACGTCGATGTTGAAGCTGCCGCGGGTGGCGCCGATCCGGGCGCTGTAGCCGCCGGGCACGCCGGTGCCGCCCTGAAAGCCGATGCGCGACCCGCCGCCTTCGAGGCTGATGGCGTTCCACTGGATGCCGAGCTGGCGGTCGACGTTGCGCGACACCTCGGCGATGCGGACCTGCAGGTTGACCTGGGTCGGCGCGGCGACCGAGAGCCGGTTCACCACGCGCGCCGGATCGTCGACGAACTGGTTCGCCACCTGGACGATGTTGGCGGCCTGCTCGGCGGTCGCGACCGTGCCGGTCAGCACCAGCGACTGGTCGACCGTCGAGGCCTTGACGGCCTGACCGGGCGCGATGCCGCGGATGCCCTCCTGCAGCGCCTGGATGTTGTGGGTGACGTGGATGCGCGAGGACATCAGCACGTTGTCGTTCTCGTCGACCGCAAAGAGCGTGGTCTCGCCGACGCCGACGCCGGTGAGATACATCAGCCGCGGCGACTTGACCTCGACGTCGGCGACCTCGGGGTTCGCGACGAAGAGGCTCGAGAACTCCTGGTCGACCCGGATCAGCTGGCCGGTGCCGACGACGAGCTCGACGGGCTTCTCCGCCGGCGGCGCAACCATCTCGAAGGCGTGCGCCGGACCGGCCGCGGAGGCCGGCATCAGCGCTAGGGCCGCAGCGAGGGCGGCGGCGAGGGGGTGATGTCGGTACACTTCACTCAATCCCGTATGGGGGGCCAGTTACTCAGTGGCGGGGCCGGCGGCGGGGGCGGGGGTGGCGTGGATCTGCACGCCGCGGACGATCTGTACCTTGGTGGTCGAGGTCACGTCCAATTCCAGGGTCTGCCGGCGGGGCGGGGCGGCCTCGGCGGCCCTGACGAAGTCGGGGACCAGCGCCTCGACGCTCGCAGGCTCGGTCTTGGAAAGCGGCTTGGCTGCTGCCACGTCGTCGTCACCGTCGCGGACCGAATTCAGGATCAGCGACAGGGTGCCGAGCGTCTGGGCCAGCGTGATGATCTCGGCCTGGCGCGGCGAGACCTCGAGCGTGGCGGTCTTGGCCATCGGTGCGGCCTCGGCCTTGCCGTCCTTGCCGGGCGCCTGGGTTTCGCCGCCGAGCCGCTGGTCGAAGGCGAGCACGCGAAGGCCCTTGAGCACGGTCTCGCTGGCGCGGACGCCGTCGCTGCCGCCTTCGCCGGCCATCGCATAGGTCAGGATCAGGTCGACCCGGTCGCCCGGGAGCGCCAGTCCGCTCAGCCCGGCGATCTCGTCGACGGGAATGGTGATCGCGCGCTTGCCCCTGGGCAAGACCGCGGCGAGAAATCCCCGATCGCCCGGCTGCACGATGGCAGACCGGGCGATCGGAACGCCTTGCGGCACCACCTGGCGGGCAACGCTGCCGGTCAGGAAGGCCGCGCCCGCTTCGTCCGCGACGATCATCTGTCCGGTGATGGCGCTGTCCGCGAGCTGCATGCGGCCGAGCCGGTCCGGGGTGATGATCGTCCCGACGGCGAGCTCCGTCACCGGGACGTAGACCTCGCGCAGCCGCTGGACCGGGGCCTCGGCCACGGCCGCCGGAGCGGCCGGGTTGAGACCCTGCATGACATAGAACCCCGTGCCGCCCGCCACGATCAGCGCCGCAAGGATGACAAGGAAGATACGCATGCTTCTACAGGCTCCGCTCTGGAGAGGCCGATCGGGCCGGTGTCCGTCTTACGGGGCGACGGCGTACTGGCCGGTCGGGTCCATCTTGGTGTTCACGTCGCCGAAGACGCCGTTCAGGGTCTGGCCGAGCGTGGTGACCGCGAGAATGATCGCCACCGAGATCAGCGCGGCGAGCAGACCGTACTCGATCGCGGTCGCGCCGTCTTCGTCCTGCCAGAGAGCCTTGCCGAAGCCAAGAAACTTGTTCACGTCTGTTACTCCTTTACACGCCTACACTTCGTGTGGCTTTCCCACGGTCGGACCATTACTCATCATTGGTCTTAAGTCAAACCAGTTCTACTTAGAGTTGTTCCCAATCTGTTCACCGGCTACTAACGAACCGGTCACGGCGCCGGTTGGACCATGTGCTGCACCAGCTCGTCGTTCGCGTTGGTGAAGATGCCGTTCAGCTTCATTCCCATCGAGTAGGTCGCCCCGATGATGACCATCGCGATCAGGCCCGCCAGCAGCGCGTACTCGATGGCCGTCGCGCCGGTCTCGTCCGTTCCGAGACCCGTCCTGCGTCTTGCAATCATGGCCGCTCTCCGTTGCACCTGCGCTGGTCAGGGTCCGGGCCAGACCTTAACAACACGTCACCGGACGCTCCCGGCGAAGGGTGGCCTTTTAGGTTTACCTCTGCGCCAGGCGAAAGAAGACGTTGCATTGGTTACGAAAGGCTTATCCCCCGGCCGCTAGAGCGCGAGCGCCGCCATCTCGGCGCTGCTGCCGGGCAGGCGATACTCGCGCTGGCCCCCGTCGCGCGGCCCGAAGCCGGCGCGCACCTGGGGCAGGGCGCCCGCACCGGCGGCACGCGGATGCACCTCGATGATCCTGGGGCCGGCGATCCGCGTCCGGCTCTTGCGCGGCGGCGTCACCACCGCGGGTTCCTCGGGCGCCGCCTCGGCAACGACCAGCGGCGCGCCGCCGAGCCCCGCGAGGATGCGGTCGAACCGCGCCCGGTAGACGCTGGCCCGCTCGGGCGCCTGCGAGTGGTAGGCCCCCGCCGCCGCCGACCAGTCGCCCCGGCCGGCGTAGAGCTCCTTGAGGAACCGCGCCGCGTACTGCGCGCCGGTGTCGGGGTCGAACATCGCTTCCAGCGACGGAAAGTTCCGTCCGTGCCAGAAGTAGTTGATCTGGAAGCAGCCGACGTCGAAGCTCGTCCGCCCCGCCGCAACGCTCTCGCGCGCGAAGGCCAGGGCCTCGTCGCGGTTGGCGAACCAGTAGCCCTTGCCCTCGCGGTTGATCGCCCAGGGCCACGGCCGGAACCGGCCGTCGAGCGCCCGGCCGGTCTCGGTCAGCGAGATGGCATGCAGCACGCCCTCGGGCACGCCTTCGCGCCGGGCGCCGTCGACGATGGCCCGCTCGCAGACCGCCGCACCGGCCTCGCGCGTCTCCGCACGGGACGCTGCGGGCGCGAGGACGACGGACAAAAGAAGAGCGAGGACCGGCCAGGGGCCGAACCGGAGGGACATGGGGCGTCTCCCTTGAGGAGTGGGTCGCCCCAAGCCCTAACATGCCCGCATCAACAACGGGTTAGCTGGTAAACTTCGGATCAAGTTTTATGGAACAAACCGGGCACGTCAGCGCTTCGGCTCGTTGAGCGCCAGCACGATGTCGGCGATCTCGGGCACGAACCGGTCGCCGAACCCCATCGCCATGCCGAGCTTCAGCGTCTGCAGCGCCCCCGACGACATCAGCGTCGCCGCCTGGTACTTGTCGGCGAGCCGGCTGTAGTAGGTCAGGTCCTTGAAGCCGTTGGCGATGGTGAACTTGTGCCCGTTCGGATCGCCTTCGACCGGATACTTGGAGAAGTTCTGGAAGTTGGCGCAGTTCATCCCCGAGTTCGACACCACCTCGAGGAACACCGCCGGGTCGGCCCCGACCTTCCTGACCATCGCGTAGCACTCGGCCCAGATCGAGGCATAGCCCAGCGCCACGAGGTTGTTGATCAGCTTGATCGCGTGCGCCGAGCCGACCTTGCCGCCGACCGGCACGATGGCACTCGCCCACGTCGAGAGCAGCGGCCGCCACTTCTCCACGCCTTCGGCCGGCCCGCCGACGAACGTGGTCAGCTCGCCCGACCAGGCCTGCGCCGGGCTCCGCGACAGCGGCGCGTCGATCAGCGTGATGCCCTTCTCCGCGAGCTCCGCCGCCAGCCGCTCGGTCACCTCGGGATCGGACGTCGTGGCGTCGAGGATCGTCAGCCCCTCGCGCGCCGCCGGCACGATCTCCGCCAGAGCCGCCTCGACTTCGGGCGCGCCGGTCACGCAGAGCACGATCACGTCGCTCTCGCGGGCGAGCTCGGCCAGGCTCGACACCTCGCGCGCGCCGCGCCCGACGAGATCGTCCACCGCCTCGCGCTTGCGATGCGCGATCACCCGCAGCGGATAGCCCTTCTCCACGGCGTTCTTCGCCATTCCCCAACCCATCAGGCCCACGCCCACGAATCCCACCACCGGCTTCTCGGCCATCGCTCGTCCCTCCCTGAAATGCGCGCCGACTTAACCCCGCCCGGGCGTCGAGCTCAAGCGGCCAGCCGGACAAGGAGCACGGGGCCGGGCCTTGCGCCCGGCGGCGCCGGAGGCGAGGATCGCCCGCCCGCCGCCACCGCCCGACCCGGAGTTTTGCCTTGAAGCCTGAAATCCTGCAGATTGCGCCGATGCTGCCGAGCGTCGAGGCGGACCTCTTCGAAGCCTACACCGTCCACCGCTACTGGGAGGCCGACGACCGGGCGGCGCTCCTTCAGGAGGTCGGCCCGCGCATCCGCGCCGTCGCCACCGACGGCCACTACGGGATCGCGCCCGAAATCCTTCAGGTGCTGTCGGCGCTGGAGCTCGTCGCGAGCTACGGCGTCGGCTACGACGCGATCGACACCGCCGCCTGCAAGGCGCGCGGCGTCCGCGTCACCAACACCCCCGGCGTCCTCAACGATGCGGTGGCGGAACTCGCGCTCGGCCTGATGCTCGCGCTCTGCCGCCGCATCCCGCAGGCCGATGCCCACGTGCGCGCCGGCCGGTGGACCAGCGGCACCTTCGGCCTGACGGGCGAGCTGACCGGCGCGCAGGCCGGCATCCTCGGCCTCGGCCGCATCGGCAAGGAGATCGCCACGCGGCTGCAGGCCTGCCGGATGCGCGTCTCCTACCACGGCCGCCGCCACCAGCCGTACGAGCCTTACGAATACTATCCCGACCTCGTCGAGATGGCGCGCGCCGTCGACTGGCTGATCGTCGTCGCGCCCGGCTCGGCCGGCACCCGCGGCATCGTCTCGCGCGAGGTGATGGAGGCACTGGGGCCCGGCGGCGCGCTCGTCAACGTCTCGCGCGGCATCCTGATCGACGAGCCGGCGATGGTCGAGCTCCTCGCCTCCGGCCGCCTCGGCGGCGCCGCCCTCGACGTCTTCGCCGAGGAGCCCCGCGTGCCAGAGGCGCTCTTTGCGATGCCCAACGTCGTGCTGTCGCCGCACCAGGGCTCGGCCACCGGAAAGACCCGCGCCGCCATGGGCCGTCTCGTCGTCGCCAACCTCGCCGCGCACTTCGCCGGCGACCCGCTGCTCACCCCGGTGGTGTGAAGCCGGCTGGACGATGGGGCGCTTCGGCGCGACCCGACGAGGAATGCTCTTGGGCGGCGACCATCGGGCGCCTCGGCAGCGCATCTGTCGGCACGCCCCACGCCTCATGGAGCCGCTGGATCATCGGCAGTGTCAGCCCGCGCTGTCGCCGCGGATCGGTCGAATATCCATCACACGGTCTCCGGGTCGATTTTGTCGTATCCTTGGTGCGTGCCGCGGCCACTTCACCGATCCGGGAATGACCCTTGTTCCCGCTCGGCCTCGTAGCGCGCCCGGGTCTCGGCGTTCATCGGGTAGAGCCCGGGCAGCGTCGCCCCGCGCCCGACCTCGGCCATGATCCAGGCCTCCATCCGCTCCTGCTCGGGCGCCTCCTCGAGCACGGCGCCGAGGAGCGCCTGCGGGATCAGCACCGCGCCGTCTCGGTCGGCGACGATGACGTCGTCGGGAAAGATCGCCACGCCGCCGCAGCCGATCGGCTGCTGCCAGCCGACGAAGGTGAGCCCCGCGACCGACGGCGGCGCCGCCGCCCCTCGGCACCAGACCGGCAGCCCGGTCGCAAGCACGCCCTCGAGGTCGCGCACCGCCCCGTCCGTCACCAGCGCCGCCACGCCGCGCCGCGCCATCCGCGCGCAGAGAATATCGCCGAAGATGCCCGCGTCCGAGACGCCCGCGGCGTCGACCACCGCGACGCACCCCTCCGGCATCGCCTCGATCGCGGCCCGCGTCGAGATCGGCGAAGCCCATGACGCCGGCGTCGCCAGGTCCTCCCGCGCCGGCACGAAGCGCAGCGTGAACGCCCGCCCGACCACCCGGTCGGCTTGCGGCCGGATCGGCATCGCCTGCCGCATCCAGACGCTGCGCAGCCCCTTCTTCAGGAGCACCGTGGTCAGCGTCGCCGTCGACACCGCCGTCAGGATCTCGACCACCTTGTCCCAGGGCGGCAAACCGGCATCGGTCATCGCAGGCTCCTCACGAACTGAACAGGAAGTGCAGCACGTCGCCGTCCTGCACCTTGTAGGCCTTGCCCTCGGCGCGCAGCCGGCCGGCCTCGCGCGCCCCGGCCTCGCCGCCGAGCGCCACATAGTCGTCGTAGGCGACGGTCTCGGCGCGGATGAAGCCCTTCTCGAAATCGCCGTGGATCA
The DNA here is from genome assembly GCA_963819995.1 of uncultured Alphaproteobacteria bacterium. GTDB lineage: Bacteria > Pseudomonadota > Alphaproteobacteria > Rhodobacterales > Rhodobacteraceae > Amaricoccus. Next base: position 107,003 of record CAWFYR010000008.1, read on the forward strand.
CGCCGGCCGCCTGTGGCGCGCTGGCGCCTTCGGGGATCGTCCAGGCCCGCGCCTCCTTCGGCCCGGCGGTGAAGTAGGTCGAGAGCCCCAGCAGCCGGTAGCCCTCGCGGATCAGCCGGTCGAGCCCGGCCTCCTCGAGCCCGAGCTCCGCCAGGTATTCCGCCCGCTCGGCGTCGTCGAGCTGTGCGATCGCTTCCTCGATCGCCGCCGAGATCACCACGCAGCCGGCACCCTCGGCGGCCGCCGCCTTGGCGACCGCCTCCGACAGCGCGTTCCCCGTCGCGGCCGCCGCCTCCTCGACGTTGCAGACATAGAGCACCGGCTTGCCGGTCAGAAGCTGCAGCAGCCGCCATGTCCGCATCTCGTCCTCGGGCACCGCGACCGTCCGCGCCGGCCGCCCCGCCTCGAGCGCGACCTTCGCCGCCTCGAGGAGCCGCGCCTGCACCGCCGCCTCCTTGTCGCCGGTCCTGATCTTGCGCTGCAGCCCCGCGAGCCGGCGCTCGACGCTTTCGAGATCGGCGAGCATCAGCTCGGTCTCCACCGTCTCGGCGTCGGCCAGCGGATCGATCCGCCCCTCGACGTGGGTGACGTCGTCGTCCTCGAAGCAGCGCAGCACGTGGGCGATCGCGTCGCACTCGCGGATGTTGGCGAGGAACTGGTTGCCGAGCCCTTCGCCCTTGCTGGCACCGCGGACCAGCCCGGCGATGTCGACGAAGGTCATCCGCGCCGGGATCACCTTGGCGCTCTTGGCGATCCCCGCCAGCGTGTCCAGCCGCGCATCCGGCACGTTCACCTCGCCGACATTCGGCTCGATGGTGCAGAACGGAAAGTTCGCCGCCTGCGCCGCCGCCGTGCGCGTCAGCGCGTTGAAGAGCGTCGACTTGCCCACGTTGGGCAGCCCGACGATCCCGATCCTCAGTGCCATCCCATCCTCCCGGCCCGCGCGCCCCTTATGGCCGCCCGACCGCCGGGGTCAAGCGCCGCCGCGCCCCCGCTCAGACCCGCTGCCGCCGGCGGTGGAGGACCTCCGCCACCAGCACCAGCACGACGATGGCGAGGACCGCCAGCCCCAGGAGGACCCACAGGTACTGCTCGACGTAGGCGACGCAGACGGTGGCGAGCGCCAGCGCCAGGCCGATCACCATCGCCCGCCAGGTGCCGTGGACCCCGGCGAGAAAGGTGCCGAGCGCCAGCACCAACCCGTTGGTCAGGCCGACGTTGGCGTTGGTCAGCCTTCCTGCCGCAATGAAGATGTAGACCAGCTCGACCGCGACCAGCACGGCAACCCAGTGCAGCACCACCCGCAGCACCGCCCGGGCCCGCGACGGGTCGCCTTCCAGGAGCCCGCCGTAGAGCCAGCCGCCGGCAATCGCGGCGGCGCCGTAGGCCAGCACCAAGACGGTCCAGAACGTCTGCGATCCCGCGGCCGAGACGTCCGCGGACGCGATGCCGTAAAACGCGAGGATCAGGAGCAGCGCCCCCACCACCGCCTCGATCACCCGCCGCGCATGTGGCCAGTCCATCGCGCTCGCACTCCTTGCCGCCAAGCGATGCACCGCCAGCGTGGCGGGCGCGGCGGCGCATTGCAAACGAAAACCCCGGAGCAGCCGTCAGCCCAGGTGCAGCCCCACCGCCAGCGCGCTCCCCCCGATCAGCGCCAGTCCGACCGGTGCGCTCAGCCGCCGGCCCCAGGCGAGGTTCTTCTCGGCCGCCATCACCAGGCCGAAGAGCAGCATCCAGCCGAGGTTGCCCATGCCGACGACGAAGAGCACCAGCATCAGCGCCCAGCAGCAGCCGACGCAGAACGCGCCGTGCGCGAGGCCGAGCCGCCAGGCTTCGGCGAGCGGGCGGGCCCCGCGCCAGTGCTGCATCACCATCCCGAGCGGGCTGCGGCAGCGATCGAGGCAGCGCCGCTTCAGTCCGGAGAACTGGAAGGCCCCGGCCAGCGCCAGCACCGCCGCCCCCGCGATCCATTCGGTGCCGCCGCTCCGGCCCGCCATCGCCCGGCTGAGCGCCGCATCCCCGAGATGCGCCGCCAGCCCGAAGCCGGTCCAGGCTGCGAGGTACCCGGCGACGACCGCGGCGACGAGCCACCCGCGCTCGCGCCGCCCGGCCGTCATCCGCGCGAAGATCCACAGGACCGGCAGTGCCGTCGGCAGCATCATCACCGCGATCATCAGCACCCAGGCGGTCACCGCCAGCGCGGCCGCGCCGAACGGCGCCCCGCCGCAGATCGCGGCCAGCGCCTGGCCGTGATCGAGGAACCGCCCCCACGGGCCGGCCTCGGCGAGCGCGATCAGCGCCCAGCCCAGCGCCGCCAGCGCCGCTCCGCCGGCATAGAACGCCCGGCGCTGGAACGCCGCCCCGCTCACGCCTCGAACCGGAAGCTGCCCTGGATGGCGTTTTTGCCTTCGATCTCCAGCTTCAGGCCCAGCCCCGGATGCCGCATCCAGAACCGCTCGGCCCGCGCCACGTAGGCCGGCGTGCCCGGGATCGTCGAGAAGGCGCTGTCGTTCAGCGTCGTCACCCGGCCGCCCGGCCCGCGGAACGGCTGCATCACCGCCTCGGCGAAGCCTTCGACCGCGAACCGGCCGCGGCCTTCGTTGAGGTCGAACACCACCCTGGCCCGCGCCGGCGGCAGGTCCTCGCCGACCAGCGCCGCGAGATCGGCCATCGGCCCGCCGAGCTTGCCGGTCATCGCCTCGACCAGCGCCGCCGCCTGGCCGTCGCTGGCGCCGGTGTCGACGTAGAGCTGCCGCCGCCAGCCGCCGGCGAAGACGTTGCCGGGGATCTTGACCAGCGAGGCCATGACCACGCCGCCGACGTCGATGCCGCCGATCGTCCCGGAGGTGATGCGGTAGGCCAGCGCCGAATCGCAGCTGCCCTCGTCGGGGTCCTCGCCGATCCAGCACGGGCAGAGCACGTTGCAATTGCAGACCTCGAGGAGGTCGCCCTCCAGCCGGTATCCCATCCCCGCGACCCTCCCGATCGGTTCCGCCCGCCTTTCGATAGCACGGCTCGCCGCGAGACTCGACGCCGGAGCGCCGCCGCCGCTACCCTGGGGCACATGATCCCGATCGTCCCCGCCACCGCCCCGCGGCAGGTCGCCGCCGTCTCGGGCCTGCTCTGCGCCTACGCCGACGGGCTCCTCCGGGAGCACGGCATGAGCCTCGACTTCCAGGACTTCGCGGGCGAGCTCGCCCGGCTCCCCGGCGACTACGCGCCGCCCGCCGGGGCGCTCCTCCTCGCCGAGGCCACCGAAGGCGGCGCGCTCGGCACCGTCGCGCTCAGGCGGCGCGAGGAGGGCGTCTGCGAGATCAAGCGGCTCTACGTGCATCCCGCCGCCCGCGGCACCGGCCTCGGCCGCCGCCTCGCCGTCGCCATCGTCGCGGAGGGCCGCCGCCTCGGCTACCGCCGGGCCGTCCTCGACACCGTGGGCTTCATGACCGGCGCCCAGGCGCTCTACGCCAGCCTCGGCTTTTGCGACATCCCGCCCTACACGGCGAACCCCTGGCCCGGCGCCCGCTTCCTCGGCCTCGACCTCGCCCCGGGCCATTGATTTCGCCGCCGCGCTGCCCCAGAGAAGGCGCCGACGGGCCGGGGAGGGCAGCATGACACGCATCGAGACACGGTTCGCCGCCCTTGCGGCGGCGCGGCGCAAGGCCTTCGTCGCTTTCGTGATGGCGGGCGATCCCGACTACGACCGCTCGCTCGCGGTGCTGAAAGGCCTTCCCGGCGCCGGCGTCGACCTCGTCGAGCTCGGCATGCCCTTCACCGATCCGATGGCAGATGGCCCGGCGATCCAGCGCGCTGGCCAGCGCGCGCTCGACGCCGGCCAGACCATGGACCGAACGCTCGCCATGGTCGCGGCGTTCCGGGCGACCGACCGCGACACGCCGGTCGTGCTGATGGGCTACTACAACCCGATCTATTCCCGTGGCGTCACCCGGTTCCTCGCCGACGCCAAGGCAGCTGGCGTCGACGGGCTGATCATCGTCGACCTGCCGCCCGAGGAGGACGACGAGCTCTGCCTGCCGGCCCAGGCCGCGGGCCTGAACTTCATCCGCCTCGCCACCCCGACCACCGACGACCGCCGGCTGCCGCGGGTGCTGACCAACACCTCGGGCTTCGTCTACTACGTCTCGATCACCGGCATCACCGGCGCCGCCGCGGCGAGCGCCGCCAGCGTCGGGCCCGAGGTCGCGCGCATCAAGGCCTCGACGCCGTTGCCGGTCTGCGTCGGCTTCGGCATCCGCACCCCCGCCACCGCCGCCGAGATCGCCGCCGTCGCCGACGGTGCCGTCGTCGGCACCGCGATCGTCGAGCGCATCGCCGCCGGCGATCCGCCCGAGGCGGTGCTCGCGTTCGTGACGACGCTGGCCGAAGCGGCCCACCGCGCCTGACGCGGACCTGCCCGCTCTCCCCTCGCCGACGCCCCGCCCCCCGTCTCCGCCGAGGCGGCACCCTTCCGTCCGCGCACCCCTCCAAAGGATTTCATACTGGCATGAAACCCTATCGGGCAGGCCAGGGGCCCCGCCAACAGGCGGGGAGAAACCTTCAACTCACGGCCGAAGGCCGTTCCATCGGAGGAAGGCCGCAAAGGCGGCCGACCGTCAAGCGCCGGCCGAGCGGGGGCCCTTCAGGGCTCCCCGAGGCCGGCGCTCCCCCCGGCTGCAGAACGAAAATTAACGATCGAGCAAGAATCCGTTTCCGAGCCGAATCAATGACTTGGACCCTCCCCAAACTCGGGCACGCCCCTCACCCCCGGCCGATGTAGGGCATCGTCGTCGCCATGATGGTGATGAACTGCACGTTGACGTCGAGCGGCAGCGCCGCCATCTGCACCACCGCCCGCGCCACGTGGTCGACGTCGATCCGCGGCTCGGGCGCCAGCCGCCCGTCGGCCTGCGGCACCCCGCCGGTCATCTTCGCGGTCATGTCGGAGGCGGCGTTGCCGATGTCGATCTGCCCGCAGGCGATGCCGAGGGCGCGTCCGTCGAGCGACAGCGACTTGGTGAGCCCGGTGATCGCGTGCTTGGAGGCGGTGTAGGGCGCCGACCCGTAGCGCGGCGCGTGCGCCGAAATCGAGCCGTTGTTGATGATGCGCCCGCCTTGCGGCGCCTGGTCGCGCATCATCCGGAAGGCGGCGCTCGCGATCAGGAAGGCGCCGTCGACGTTGACCGCCATCACCCGCCGCCAGTCCTGCCAGCTGACGTCGCCGGTCAGCGCCGCGGCGACGTTGGTGCCGGCATTGTTGAAGACCACGTCGAGCCGGCCGTGCACCTCGCCGATGCGCGCGAAGAGCGCCTCGACCGCGTCGGGGTCGGTCACGTCGCAGGGCACCGCGGTGCAGGCGCCGCCGGCCTCGCCGAGACCCGCCACCACCGCGTCGAGCTTGCCGGCGTCGCGCGCCGCCAGCACCACCGCATGGCCGGCGCGGGCGAAGGCGCGCGCCGTGGCGGCACCGATGCCCTGGCTCGCTCCGGTCACGAGCACGATCTGGCGGTCGGTCATCTGGGTCGTCTCCAAGAGAGGGCAGGGGGCCGCAGTCTTGCCCGCTTCCCGCCCGCGCCACAACCCACCGCCGCGGCCTCAGCCGCGCTGCACCAGCACCGCGCCGCCGATGACCAGCGCCAGGCCGATCAGCCGCTCCAGCGAGACCGGCCGCAGGTCGAGCCCGAAGAGCCCGAAGTGGTCGGCGACGACCGAACCCAGCATCTGCCCGGCGACGATGCAGACGAAAAAGACCAGCGCGCCGGTGATCGGCGCGATGACGACGGCGCCGGCGACGAACGCTGTGCCGACCAGCCCGGCGAGAAACACCCACCACGGCACCGCCGCCAGCGCCGCGCGGCTGGTGTCGCCGCGCCCGGCGACCAGGATCATCGCGAGCGCGCCCACCGCGGCGACGAAGACCGAGATCGCCGCCGCGCCGAAGCTGTTGCCGATCGCCCGGGCGAGGATGCCGTTCATCAGCGGCTGGAACGCGAGCAGCACCCCGAGACAGAGCGCCGCCGCCAGGTAGATCAGGATCGGCATGCCGCACCTCCCACGCCTTTCAGCCCGCCGCGGACGATGCCGCCGAACGCAGCCCTCGGCAAGGGTCCGGCCCGCTGCGGTCAGCCGGCGAACGGCTCGTTCACCAGCCCCAGCGCGTCGCGGCGCACGAAGCGCAGCGTCAGCAGCGAGGCGGCGGTCGCGAGGCCCACCGCCAGGCCCCACCACACCCCGAGGCCGGCGTGGCCCAGCGGAAACGCCAGCACGTAGGCCACCGGCATGCCGACCGCCCAGTAGCTGAAGAGCGCGATCAGCATCGGCACGCGGGTGTCCCGGACGCCGCGCAGGATGCCGCTGGCCACGACCTGCAGCGAATCGACCACCTGGAACGCCGCCGCGACCAGGAGCAGCGGCACCGCGTAGCCGAGCACCGCCGCGGCGCTGGGGCTCGCCGGATCGAGATAGAGGCCGATCAGCCGCTCCGGCCAGGTCCAGAACACCGCCGCCGACGTCAGCGCGATCGCCGTCGCGAGGACCAGCGCGGTGTTGCCGGCGCGCCCCAGATCGACCCGCCGGCCGCGCCCGTAGGCCAGCCCGACGCGCACCGTGGCGGCGCTGGCGATGCCGAGCGGCACCATGAAGGCGATCGAGGCGATCTGCAGGGCGATGCCATGCGCCGCCAGCGGCACGGTGCCGAGCCAGCCCATCATCACCGACGAGGTGGTGAAGAGCCCGACCTCGGCAATGATCGTGGCGCCGATCGGCCAGCCGAGCCGCAGCACCTCGACGAAGGCGTCGCGATCCGCCCGCCAGAAGTTGTGGTAGAGCATGTACCTGCGCAACGCCGGTGCCACGGCGGTGTAGGCGACGATCAGCGCTGCCATCAGCCAGTTCGTCGCGGTCGTCGCCAGCGCCGACCCGACGATGCCGAGCGCGGGCGCCCCGAAATGGCCGAAGATGAGGACGTAGTTCAGCACGCCGTTGCAGACCGCGCCGGTGGCGACGACCGCGAGCACCAGCCAGGCGCGGTTCACCACGGTGAGGTACGAGCGCAGGCCCATGACGAGGAGCGCCGGCGGCATCGACCAGAGCGCCACCCGCATGTAGGAACCGGCCAGCCGGGCGAGCTCGGGCTCCTCGCGCAGCGCCAGCAGGATCGAGCGCAGGTGCCAGAGCGGCACCATGGCGAGCGCGCCGTAGAGGAGCAGCACCCAGAGCCCCATCCGGATCGAGCGCCGCACCCCGCGCGGGTCGTCGCGGCCCTCGGCGTTGGCGGCCAGCGGCAGCACCGCGTTGGAGAACCCCGCGCCGAAGATGAAGAACAGGAAGAACACCTGGGTCGCGAGCACGCTCGCCGCGAGCTCCGGCGCGCCGAGCCAGCCGATCATCACCGTGTCGGTGACGCCCATCGCCATCTGCGCCAGCTGCGCCCCGACCAGCGGCAGCGCCAGGGCGAGCGTGGCCCGCGCGTGGTGGAGCCACGAGGCCGCATCGCCGGGACGGAGGATCGGCGCGGGTCCGGCGAGTTCTTTCGTCTGCATGACCATCCCCTGAGGCCGGTGCCTTTAGGCGCGGCCGCCCCGGTTGTCCAGCCTCAGGGGCAGGGCCTGAGGTGAACCGGCGCGCCCGGGTCCGCGCCCAGCGTCACGCAGCCGCCGGCGGCGCAGAGCTCCCAGCCGCCGCCGGTGGCGCCAGAAGCGGCGAGCGCCAGGTCGGGCAGGGCGAGGGGCGCGGGGGTCCAGACCCACCAGCCGTCCCGCAGGCGCGCGCCCGGCCCGGGGTCCATCCCGGCGCCGGAGCCCTTCACCCGCGCCTCGGTCAGCGTCAGCGCGCCGGGATCGACGCGCCAGCTCTCCGACCAGCCGGTGTGCTCCACCGAATGCTGCCAGCTCAGCGTGAAGCTCGCGACCGCAAGCGTGGTGACCCGGCCCGCGGCGAGGATGCAGAGGCTCACGGCACCGCGGTGCGGGTCCGCCGCCACAGCAGGAACGCGACGAGCGCCGAGAGGGCAAAGCCGATCTCGTCGGTCAGCGGCAGGGCGGCGACCAGCGTGAAGGCGGCGGCGGCGGCGAGCAGGCGCATCGGCACGCCGAGCCGGCCGTCGAGATAGCCGATCACCGCGGCACCCCAGAGCCCGATCGCCAGCGCCGTCTTGAAGACGATGTAGAGGACGGCGGCGGGGTAGCCGACCTCCGCCGCCAGCGGCCCGCCGTCCTGCAGCATCAGCGCCGGGGTGTAGACCGCCATGAACGGGATCACGAAGCCGGCCGCCGCGACCTTGATCGCCTCGAACGAGATCTTCAGCCCGCTTTCTTTCGCGATCGGCGCCGCGGCGAAGCAGGCCAGCGCCACCGGCGGCGTCAGGTCGGCAAGGATGCCGAAGTAGAAGACGAACATGTGGCTGACGATCAGCGGTACGCCGAGGTTGAGGAGCGCGGGGCCGGCGATCGACGAGGTGATGATGTAGTTCGGGATCGTCGGGATGCCCATGCCGAGGACGATGCAGGTCAGCATGGTCAGGATCAGGCTCAGGAAGAGGCTGTGCTGGCCGACCGAGACGATGAACTGCCCGAAGGTGTTGGCCGCCCCGGTCAGCGTCATCGTGCCGACGATGATGCCGACCACCGCGCAGGCGACGCCCACCGGCAAGGCGGTGCGCGCCCCCTCGGCCAGGCTGTCGCGGCAGAGCGCCAGCGTCGCCCGCCCGCCGGCCGTCACCGCGTTCCAGGCGACCAGCGCCAGCGTCGCGCCGAGGATCGGCGCGATGCCGTAGCGAAAGAACGACGCCGCCACGAGCCCCAGCGCAATCCAGAAGACCACCCGGAGGAGCGGCGCGGGAATCCCCAGCGCCGGTGGCCTCCCGAGCACCAAGCAGAACGGTCATCGCCAGCCCGATGGTGCCGGCATAAAGCGGCGTGTAGCCGGAGAAGAGCAGCCAGACCAGCGCCGCCAGCGGCAGCACCAGCGGCCACTTCGACCGGATCGCCGCGAGCGCCGACGGCAGCTGGTCGCGGGGCAGCCCGCGCAGGTCGTGGCGCCCGGCCTCCAGGTGCACCATCCAGAACGCCGACGCGAAATAGAGCACCGCCGGGATCACCGCGGCCTTGACCACCTCATGGTACTCGACGCCCAGCGTCTCGGCCATGATGAACGCCACCGCACCCATCACCGGCGGCATGATCTGCCCGCCCATCGACGCGGTCGCCTCGACGCCGCCCGCGAACGCCGCGCGATACCCGAAGCGCTTCATCAGCGGGATGGTGAACTGCCCGGTGGTCACGACGTTGGCGACCCCGGACCCCGAGATCGTGCCCATCAGCCCCGACGAGATCACCGCGACCTTGGCGGCGCCGCCGAGCTTGTGGCCGACGAGCCCCAGCGACACGTCGGAGAAGAGCCGGATCATCCCGGCGCGCTCGAGGAAGCTGCCGAACAGGATGAAGAGAAAGATGTAGGACGATGAGACGTAGATCGGAATGCCGTAGATGCCCTCGGTGCCGTAGGCCATGTGGTCGATGACCTGGCCGAGGTCGTAGCCGCGGGTCTCGAACGGCGCCGGCAGGTACTCGCCCCAGAGGCAGTAGGCCAGAAACACGCTGGCGATGATCGGCAGCGCCGGCCCCATCACCACCCAGCCCGCGGCGAAGACGCAGACGAGCGAGACGATGCCCACGGCGATGTCGAGCGGCAGCGGCTCGCCGGCGCGCAGGATCAGCGCGTGGTACTGCTGCCACTGGTAGCCCGCGACCAGCACCCCGAGCGCCGCGAAGCCGCAGGCGAGCGCAAACGCGCCGCGGCCGGCCCCGCGCGTCAGGGTCGCGAGCGGAAAGCCGAGCAGCATCAGGAACCCGACGTGGGTCGAACGCACCAGCTGGCTCGGCATGTTCAAAAGATGCGCGGCGGTGGCGATCTGGAAGGCCGAGAACGCCACGGCGATCCAGAAGAGCACCCGCCCGGCGAGACCGGCCGGAAACCCCGCCTCGGGCTCCGGCGCCGCCTCCAGCGTGCCGGCGACGTCAGCCATCGCCGCCGCGGGTCACATCAGGCCTTTTTCCTTGTAGTAGCGCTCCGCGCCCGGATGCAGCGGCACCGGCATCCCCTGCAGCGCGGTGTCGAGCTTGATCTGCTTGGCCGCCGCGTGCGCCGCCTCGAGCGCGGGCAGGTTCTCGAACATCAGCTTGGTCATCTGGTAGACCGTCTCCTCAGGCACGTCCTCCCGGGTGATCAGGAAGTTGACCACCGCCGCGGTCTGCACGTCGGCGTCCTGGCCGTCGTAGGTGCCCGCCGGGATCGTCGCCGCGACGTATGGCGCGCCGAGCTTTTCGACGATCTCGGGCGGCACCGCGACCATGGTGATCGCCATCGACGTCGAGAGGTCCTTGATCGACGCGACGCCGAGCCCGGCCGACTGCAGCGTCGCGTCGAGCTGGCGGTTCTTGATCAGCTCCACCGACTCGGCGAACGGCAGGTACTCGGTGCGGCTGAGATCGTCGTAGCTCATGCCGGCCGCCGCGAAGATCGCCCGCGCGTTGAGTTCGGTGCCCGACTTCGGCGCGCCGACCGACAGGCTCTTGCCCTTGAGATCGGCCAGCGAGGTGATGCCGCTGTCCTTCGAGGCGACGATCTGGATGACGTTGGGATAGATCGCGGCGACCCCGCGCAGCTTGTCGAGCGGCTTGGCGAAGCCGACCTCGGCGTTGCCTTCCCAGGCCAGCTTGACGCTGTCGCCGAGGGCCAGCGCCAGCTCGCCCTTGCCCTGCTGCAGCAGGTTGAGGTTCTCCACCGAGGCCTTGGTGGCCTGCACCTGCACCTTGGCGTCGGGAATGTTGCTGCTGTAGACCTGCGACAGCGCCACGCCGATCGGGTAGTACACCCCCGAAGTCCCGCCGGTCAGGATGTTGATGAACTCGGTCGCCGACGCGGTGACGGGTGCCAGTGCGGCCGCGCCGAGTGCGAGGCCGGCGGTGGCGTTGCGGATGAAAGCGTTCATGCCAAGTCTCCCTGTGTGCTGCGGTGCGTGCCCTTGCGGCACGTCTGATGTTCTGGATGAGCCAGTCTAGCCAGTCGCTCCGCCGGGTGTATAGCGCAAACTGCCCGTGCCCCTCCGCCCGGCGGCGCGGAAAAAGCGGTTGCGGTGCAGCGGCAATGCGGGCTTTCTTGCCGGAGCGCCGCCTGGAGCCCGCGCCCGCCCGTGACCCGATCGATCCTCATCCTCTACGCTCATCCGGCGCAGCACCGATCCGAGGCGCATGCGCTCTTGGCCCGCGTCGCCCGTGGTGTCCGCGGCGTGACCTTCGCCGATCTCTACGCCGAGTATCCCCGCTTCGACATCGACATCGACGCCGAGCAGCGCCGGCTCGCGGCGCACGACGTCATCGTCTTCCAGCACCCGATCTACTGGTACTCGACGCCGGCGCTGCTCAAGGAATGGCAGGACCTCGTGCTCGAGTACGGCTGGGCGTACGGTCCCGAGGGCACCGCGCTCCGGGGCAAGCTCTTTCTCTGCGCGGTGACGGCGGGCGGCCCGGTGGAGGCATATGGTGCCGAGGGCTACAACCGCTTTCCGCTGCGCATGCTGCTGTCGCCGCTGGAGCAGACCGCCAGTCTCTGCGGCATGATCTACCTGCCGCCTTTCGCGCTCTTTGCCGCGCGCCGTGCGTCGCAGGGCGCGGCGCTGGCCTTGCATGCCGCGCGCTACCGCAAGCTTCTCGAAGCGCTCCGGGACGAGCGGCTGGACCTCGCACAGTTCCAGGGGACGCCGCTCCTCGAGTTCGCGGACTGAGGTGATGGAAGGCTATCTGCTGCCGGCCTTCGTCTATCTCTGCGCAGCACTCGTCGCCGTGCCGCTCGCGCACCGCACCGGGCTCGGCTCGGTGCTCGGCTATCTCGCGGCCGGCGTGGTGATCGGGCCGGTGCTGGCGCTGGTCGGCGTCGAGACCAGCTCGCTCCAGGGCATCGCCGAACTCGGCGTCGTGATGATGCTTTTTCTCGTCGGCCTCGAGCTCGAGCCGCGGCTGCTCTGGCGGATGCGGGGCGAGCTGATCGGACTCGGCGGCCTGCAGGTGACGCTGACCGGGCTGCTGCTGGCCGGGATCGGGCGCCTCCTCGGCTTCGACTGGGGCATCGCGCTGACCTGCGGGATGATCCTCGCGATGTCCTCGACCGCCATCGTGCTGCAGACGCTGAAGGAAAAGGGGCTGATGCGCACCTCCGGCGGCCAGGCTGGCTTCGCCGTGCTGCTCTTCCAGGACATCGCCGTCATCCCGATCCTCGCACTCATCCCGCTCCTCGGCCGCCCGGGCGCGAGCGCCGAGCCCGGCGGGCACGCGTCCGAAGCGATGACGAGCGTCGTCGCCGGCCTGCCGAGCTGGGCTGCTGGCATCGTGACGCTGGCGGCGATCGGGCTGGTCGTCCTGGGATCGTACTACGTCTCGCGTCCGCTCTTCCGCTTCATCGCCCGCGCCCGGCTGCGCGAGGTCTTCACCGCCGCCGCCCTCGCCGTCGTCATCGGCAACGCGCTCCTGATGACCATGGTCGGCCTGTCGCCGGCGCTCGGCGCCTTCCTCGCCGGGGTCGTGCTCGCCAACAGCGAGTTCCGCCACGAGCTTGAGAGCGACATCGAGCCGTTCAAGGGCCTGCTGCTCGGCCTCTTCTTCGTGACGGTCGGCGCGGGGATCGACTTTCGCGCCCTCCTCGCCGATCCGCTCGGCATCCTCGGGCTGACGCTGGGGATGATGGTGGTCAAGGCGGCCGTGCTCGCCGGGCTCGGAACGGTCTTCAAGCTCCGCGGCTCGGACCGCTGGCTCTTCTCGCTGGGGCTGGCGCAGGCCGGCGAGTTCGGCTTCGTACTGATCGGCTTCAGCCTGCAGGCGGGCGCGCTGGACGGCCCGCTCGGCGTCTCGCTCTCGCTCGCGGTGGCGCTGTCGATGCTGGCGACGCCGCTTCTCTTCCTGTTCTACGACCGGGCGATCGTGCCGCGGCAGACCCGCGTCGTCGAGCGCGAGGCGGACGAGATCACCGACCAGGGCACCGTGATCATCGCTGGGCTCGGCCGGTTCGGCCAGGTGGTGAACCGCATCCTCTTGTCGAACGGCATCAAGACCGTGGTGCTCGACAACCAGGCCGAGCACATCGACGACATGCGGCGCTTCGGCGTGGTCGGCTTCTATGGCGACGCGTCGCGGCCCGACCTGCTGCTCGCGGCCGGGTTGGCCGAGGCCCGGGTGCTGGTGGTGGCGATCGACGATCCGGAACGCACGCTCGACATGGTCAAGTTCGCGCGGCAGCAGCGACCCGACATCCATATCGTGGCCCGCGCCTTCGACCGGCTCACGGTCTACGCCCTCTTCCAGGCCGGGGCGAACGACATCATCCGCGAGGTCTTCGACAGTTCGGTCCGCGCCGGGCGCTGCGCGCTGGAGGGGCTCGGAATGCATCCGTTCCGTGCCCAGAAGATGGTCGAGGCGCATGTCAAGTTCGACCGCGAGAGCATGCGGATGCTGGCCGAGGTCTGGGACCCCGAAGTCAGCATCTTCGAGAACGCCGAATACATCCGCATCGCCACCCTGCGCAACGCCGAGCTGGAAAGTGCCATGATGGGCGACCGCCCGGAGCCCTCCGACCGCGGCGAGCGCGCCTGGACGCCGCCGCCGCCGCCGCTTGCGAAGGACGCCGAACCGGCCTGACGGGGGTGCGGCGGAGCGGCGGCTTGGTTGACAGAGTCTGAACGCGCAAAACTTTATCGAACAATATCAAGTACAACACACCGATTTCACGCGTGTTACACGGGCGTGTTACGCCCCAACACCGCGGCGGCCCGGGTCAGGTCAGCGGCCGCGGCGCGATCACGAGGACGCCGGACCGGCAGAAGTCTCGCCAGGGCGACCGGCCGATCCCGGCCGCCCTGCCGCGGGCCGTTCGCGCCGCGCGCCGGCAATGGTCCTCGGTGGCGCGCTCGAAGGCTCGATTGGTCATCATCGCATGGCACTCCTCAGGTCTCGCGTGCCGGCACCCTGCCGCCCGGCGGTAACCGTTCGGTCGCCGCGGTTGTTTCCTCCATCGCAGCCGGGCCGCCTGGCACGATCGAAACAAGTCTAGCCGGACGGCGGTCATCGCCTGAAACGGCGAGCCGCTAAGCGGGACCCGATTGCTTCTGCCAGTCATTCCGAAACCGCTCATTCAGGGGGCAAGATCATGGCATTCCTGTCCGTCGACGGCGCCGCGCTGCACTACCGCGTCCAGGGCGGCGGCGTGCCGGTGATCGCCTTGCACGGGTCCGCCAGCACCGGCGCCCAGTGGCGCAGCCTGATCGGCTGCCTCGAAGGCCGCTTCACGGTCGTCACCCCCGATCTGCCCGGCTACGGCGCCTCGCACCTCGCCAACGTCGCGGGCGGGCTCGGCGGCGACGCCGCCGCCGTGGAGGCCCTCGTCGAGGCGATCGGTGGCCCGGTCCACCTCGTCGGCCATTCCTACGGCGGTGCGGTCGCGCTGAAGCTCGCCGCGCGGCGGCCCGGCGCCGTCAGGAGCCTGACCGTCATCGAGCCGACCGCCTTCAACCTGCTCCGCGACGGCGGCCGCCAGGACCGCGCGCTGCACGCCGAGGTTGCGGCGCTCGCGGCAGCGATCGTGAGCTCCGGCCGCGAAGCCGCCATGGCGCGGTTCATCGACTACTGGAACGGGCCGGGCGCCTGGTCGCACACCAGCCCGCGGCTGCAGTCGTTCCTGCTCGGCTGCCTCGACCGGGTGCGCTTCGACTACCGCAGCGTCTGGGCCGAGAGCGGCAACGCCGACCGCCTGCGCCGGATCGGCGCTCCGGCCCTCGTCATCGCGGGCACCGACACGCCCGCGCCCGGCCTGCGCACCGCCGAGATCGTCTCGAAGGCGCTGCCGCGCGCCGTGCTCCGGACGATCCCCGACGCGGGTCACCTGGTGCCGCTGACCGATCCCCACGTCGTCGATCCGATGATCGCCGCGCATCTTCTCGCCGCCGACCGGCCCGGGGCCGCCGCGGAACTGGCGGCCTGAGGGTCAGGGCGACGGCTGCGCGCCCGCCGGCGCGACCGGGAAGCGCAGCGTGGCGAGAAGGCCGGGCGCGTTGTCGGCGAGGACGATCTCGGCGCCGTGCATCCGCGCCACCGCCGCGACCAGCGCCAGGCCGAGGCCCGCGCCCGGGCTGCCCCGGCTGGGGTCGAGGCGGACGAAGCGGCCGAGCGCGCGCTCGCGGTCTTCCTCCGGGATGCCCGGGCCGCGATCGCCGACCGAGAGCGTCGGCACGCCGAACCGGTCGAGCGCGACGGCGACCGAGATGGCCGAGCCCGCCGCCGCGTGCCTGACCGCGTTCTCGATCAGGTTCGACACCGCCAGCGCCAGGAGCTGGTCGTGACCGCGCACCACGAGGCCCCGCGACGCCTCGCAGGTGATGTGAAGCCCGCGCTCCTCCGCCGCCGCCTCGTAGAGCTCGGCGACGTCGGCGGCGAGCCGCCCGAGCTCGACATCGGTGAACTGCTCGGCGCCGATCCCCGCCTCGATCCTCGAGATGTCGAGGAGCGCCGTCGCGGTGGCGAGCACGCTTTCGGCCTCGCGCCGCGCCTGCTCGATGCGCTGGTTCCGGGTTTCTCCGGGCTGCGTCTCGTCGGCGGCGGCCTCGAGGTGACGGACGAGGCGCCCGAGCGGGCTTCTGAGGTCATGCGCCAGGCTGTCGGTCACCGTGCGCAGATCGCGCACCAGCGTCTCGATTCGGTCGAGCATGGCGTTGAGCGTGCCGGCGAGCTTGTCGAATTCGTCGCGGGTGCCGCGCAGCGAAACCCGCCGGTCGAGCGCACCGGCCATGATGGCGCGGGCCGCACCGTCGATCTCGGCGATCCGGCTGCGCACCAGCCGCGACAACAGCCAGCCCGTGGCGAGCGCGAGCGCGGTGATCGCCACCAGCGCCCAGATCAGCGCCCGGCCCAGCGTGCGGTTGAATGCCGCGCGCGCCGCCACGTCACGGCCGACGAGCAGCCTGTCGCCGTTCGGCAGGCGCACCGCGAAGGCCGAGATCTCGGTGCGCTTCGAGCGGTCGGTGCGATAGAGCTGCAACGTGCTCCAGCCGGTCTCCGGCGCAACCGTGGGCGGCCAGCCAGTCAGATTGCCGGTGATGCGCTTGCCGTTCGCGTCCGCGAGCAGGTAGATGGCGTCCCGGTCCGGCGGTGTCGCGAGCCGCCGCTGGATGGCGAGGGCGAGGCCCGGAATGCCGCCGCGGCCATAGTCATCGCTGAGCCCGGCGATCTCGGCCTCCACGACCGCCTGCTGCTCGGTGTCGATCACCCCGCCGATACGCCAGTAGAGAAACCCCAGCACGAGTGCTGTGGACACCGCCACCAGCACGAGGTGCGCCGCAACCAGGCGCATGGTGGCATTGCGCAGCATCAGATCGAACCGACCGTGCTCGAACCGGATGGGCCTCGGCGGGCTGGCGTGACCATCGGCCAGATCAAGCAGAGACGGCGAGCTTGTAGCCACTTCCGCGCACCGTGTGGATCAGCGAAGCCTCGCCGTCGCCGTCGATCTTGCGCCGCAGCCGGCTGATATGGACGTCGATCACGTTGGTCCGCGGATCGAAGCGGTAGTCCCAGACGCCTTCCAGCAGCATCGTCCGGGTCACGACGCGGCCCTGCCGGCGCATCAGGTATTCGAGCATCTGGAACTCGCGCGGCAGCAGGTCGATGCGGCGGTTGCCGCGCCGCGCCGCCCGCGCGATCAGGTCGAGCTCGAGATCGCCACAGGCGAGACGGGTCTCCTCGGGGCGTGTCTCGGCCGGACGGCGCAGGATCGCCTCGAGCCGCGCCGACAGCTCGGCGAAGGAGAAGGGCTTCACGACGTAGTCGTCGGCGCCCGCACGCAGGCCGCTGACCCGCTCGTCGATCGCGCTCATCGCCGTCAGGATGATGGCGGGGGTCTGGACGCCGGCTGCCCGCACCGACTTCAGGAGCGAGAGGCCGTCGAGATCGGAGAGCATCCGGTCGAGCACCAGGGCGTCGAATCCGCCGCCGATCGCGTGCATCAGGCCCTCTCGGCCGGAGGCGGTGGCCTCCACGGTGTATCCCGTCTCTCGCAGCGCCTTGGCAAGATAGTCCTGGGTTTCGTCGTCGTCTTCGACGACCAGGATGCGTCGCGACATTGTCTGCCTCCTTGAGAGAGGAAAGGCCGGCAAGATGTCAATCCTGCCGGCCTCCCGGTGAAGGTGCCCGGCCGTCGCCGGCCGGGCCGGGATGCATCAGGCGAGCTTCACGCCCACGAAGATCCGCGCCCCATGCCGAGAGATCTGCAGGAGCACAGCGTTGGCGGTGGTGTCGTGCAGGGCATGGTCGATGTCGGAGGGCTTCTTCACCGTGGTGTCGCCGACCTGCATGATCACGTCGCCGACCTGGAGCCCGGCATCGGCGGCCACGCCGCTGCCCTCGAGCGAGGTGATGACGACGCCGTCGACGCTGTCATCGAGCCCGAGCTGCTCGCGGGCGGTGGGCGTGATCGGCGCGAGGGTCGCGCCGAGCCGGTCCGAGGAGGCGGGCGCGGCCTTGCCGTCGCCCTGCTCGTTCGACGCCGTGCGGTCGGCCTCGAACTTGCCGAGCTTGAACTCGACCGACTGCTGCTTGCCCTGACGCAGGACGTCGACGGTAACGTTGGAGTCGGGGGCCGCGGCAGCGACGAGCTTCGGCAGCTCGCGGCTGGAGTCGACCGGCTTGCCGTCGAAGTTCAGGATGACGTCGCCGACCTTGAGCTTGCCTTCCGAGGGGCTGCCCGCCACCACGTCGGCCACCAGCGCGCCATGGGTGCCGTCGAGGCCGATGGCCGCAGCGATCTCGGGCGTCACGTTCTGGATGCTGACGCCGAGCCAGCCGCGCTCGACCGAGCCGCTGGAGCGCAGCTGCGCGATCACGGTCTTGACGGTGTTGGACGGAATGGCGAACCCGACGCCGACCGAACCGCCGTTGGGCGAGTAGATCGCCGAGTTGACGCCGATCACCTCGCCCTCGAGGTCGAGCAGCGGGCCGCCGGAGTTGCCGTGGTTGATCGCCGCATCGGTCTGGATGAAGTCGACGTACGGGCCGGCATCAATGTCGCGCGCCATCGCCGAGACGATGCCACGGGTCACGCTGCCGCCGAGACCGAACGGGTTGCCAACAGCGATCACGTCTTCGCCGACGCGAACCTTGTCGCTGTCGCCGAGCGGCAGCTCCGGCAGGTTTCCCGCGTCGATCTTGATCAGCGCGAGATCGGTCTGCGCGTCGGTGCCGATGACCTTGGCGTCGAACTCGCGATCATCCGACATGCGCACCTTGACGCTGGATGCGTTGTCGACGACGTGGTTGTTGGTGACGATGTAGCCGTCGTGATCGACGACGAAGCCGGAGCCGAGCGCGATGCCCTGGGGCTGCCCTTCCTGCGGTCCCTGCGGACCGGGCTGGCCACCGTCCGGCATCCCGAAGCGGCGGAAGAACTCGTCGAAGGGCGAGCCCGGTGGGAACGGCGAGTCCTGTCCGTCGCCCGGCATCATCTGCGCGTCCTTCTGCCCTTCCTGGGTCGCGAGCACGGTCACGACTGCCGGGCTGGTCTGGGAGACCAGATCGACGACGGAGGGGGGCTGCTGGGTCTGCGTGTCGGCACCGGCAACCGGCGTCCACGCTAGCCATGCGCCGGTCGCTGCGGCCAGTGCCGTCGTGGCAACCGGGACCGGTTTGAGGAAAGTCGCAATGCGCGTCATGGGTCGAAAACCTCTCATGTGGTAGTCACACTCTCGCTGAGCGTCACGGGTGAAGATCGTGACCGCTTCTGACGGCGCGGTCGCCGCAGCATTACAAATGCTTCACCTGAGACGCCGTGGGGCCGCCGGAGCGGGGGCGAGGCTCGCCAGAGTGGGCGAGGAGGCCATCACGGCAAAGGTTTCGCGCTGGTCGAGATGCTCGAGGCCGAGGCCGTCGGATATCTTGAGAAGCGCATGCGCCAGCGCGGCGTCGGGCTCACCCGGGCGGCGGGCCGAGCGTGCGTCGAGCCAGGCAAGGTGGCGCGCAAGGGCCGAGGGATCGGCCAGAAGCTCGGAAAGGCCCGGCGGGGGCGAAGCGGCGGCCCGGAGCGCGTCGGCCTCCCGCTCGGCGTCGCGCTCAAGGGCAGGGGGATCGCGCTCCTCCGGCGTCACGAGAAGCCCCAGCCGCGCCATAGCCCGCCCGGCGGCCGCGTTGCCCACGAAGGCCGAAAGCGGGACGGCGAGCACCAGCCCGAGGAGCGCGGGGCTCATCCAGGCCAGAAGCCGCCACGAGATGGCGCCCGCGGCGACGGCAAGCACGACACCCACGATCATGTGCCGACGATGGAAGCGCCAGAGCAGACGCCACGGCACCCGGTCGCTGTCGCGGGACTGCGCGCTCCAGCCGCTGTCGCGCCCGGTGACGATCTGCCCGACCGAACTTGTCTGGATCAGCATCATGATCGGCGCGACCAGCGCCGACAGGATGAGCTCGGTGAGGAGGCCGAATAGCGTGCCGATGCGAAGTCCACGCGAGTCGCCGCTCCGAACGAAGGCGGCAGTACCGAGAATTTTCGGGGCATAAAGCACGAGCATGCAGAGCCCGAAGAGCGCCATGGCGCGCTCGGGGTCGATCCGCGGCCAGTCCGGGAACAGCGACCAGTTGTCGAGGAAGTAATCCGGCGGGACGAGATACGCATGCAGCGCCAGCGACATGCCCGAAAGCAGGAACAGGAGCCACAGCGGCGAGGCGAGATAGGACATCACCCCCATCGCGAGGTGAAGCCGGCTGAGCGGGTGGAGCCCGGCCGCACCGAGCAGGCGCGTGTGCTGGAGGTTGCCCTGGCACCAGCGCCGATCGCGGGACGCAAGCTCGATGAGATTGGGCGGGGCATGCTCGAAGCTTCCGGGCAGGTCGTCCGCCATCCGCACAGCATAGCCGCCGCGGCGGATCAGCGCCGCCTCGATGAAGTCGTGGCTGAGGATCAGGCCACCGAACGGCGGCTTGCCGGGCAACTCCGGAAGACCGGCGCAGTCCGCGAAGGCGCGCGTGCGGATCATTGCGTTGTGACCCCAGTAGTTGCCGGCGTTCCCGAACCAAGCCCGGAGCCCGCGGGTCAGCACGGGCCCGTAGATGCGGCTTGCGAACTGCTGGACCCGGGCCAGCGGCGTCTCGCCACCGATCAGTTGCGGTGCGGTCTGCAAGATCCCGATGCTCTCGTCGGCCTCCATGCGTCGGGCGAGTTCGATGATGCAGGCGCCCTCCATCAGGCTGTCCGCATCGAGCACCAGCATGAGGGGATAGGCGCCGCCCCAGCGCTCGACCCAGTCGGCGATGTTGCCCGCCTTGCGTCGGAGGTTGCGGGCCCGGTGCCGATAGAAGATGCGGGACCCTATGTCGGGATCGGCGCGCGCCGCGTCGACCATGGCCTGCTCGGCGAGCCAGACGTCCGCGCGGTTGGTGTCGCTGAGCAGGAAAAGGTCGAACGAAGGCCCTTCGCCCTGCGCGGTGATGTCGCGGAGCATGGCGCAGGCGGCGCCGAGAATGCGCGCGGGGTCCTCGTTGTAGGTCGGCATCAGGAGGGCGGCACGGCCGCGGAGCGGTACGGCCGGACCGCTGGGATATCCGGTCCCGAGGAAGAAGCCGATCAGCGGCGACACTGCGCCAAAGACGACCCAGGCGATGTTGATCACGAAGAGCCCCAGCATCGCCCGTTCGACCCCGGTCAGCTCTCCGACCGAGAGCACCAGCCACATCTGGTGCACGAGAAAGACGGTCAGCAGCAGCGACGTGACGGCCAAGCCGACGCGCGCGTACCAGACCTTGGCCCCGCTGGAGACGCGTCGACGGGCGCCGCGTTTGAAATGCCTCAGATCCTGCTCGGGCATCGGCACAGGGTCCATGGGCGGCAACGGCGCCCCCCTGGGTATGGCCGGAGTGAAACTCAGCTGCTCCATCGGTAGACCCAGGTCTCGGCAATCCGGCGTTCGCCGGACCTCAGTTCAAGCCGCATTTCGACCGAATCGTTCCCTTCGGGATCCACGTCGAATTGCAGGCGGAGGCCGTTTATCTCGGGGTTCTCGGAAATTTCCGCATCGTGCAGGGATCCGGGGTTCGCCTGTGCCACGATCTGCACCGCCGAAGCCTTGATGGTCGACTGGCCTTCGCCCGAGAAATCGACCACGAAGCGGCGCCGGCCGTTGGTTCC
Organism: uncultured Alphaproteobacteria bacterium; assembly: GCA_963819995.1. Lineage (GTDB taxonomy): Bacteria > Pseudomonadota > Alphaproteobacteria > Rhodobacterales > Rhodobacteraceae > Amaricoccus. Next base: position 128,210 of record CAWFYR010000008.1, read on the forward strand.
GGCACCGCTCAATGTCCGGGCAACCTTGAGCAATCCGTTGAGGTCGGGCTCGTCCCACGGCCAGCTTAGCCGGTAGGTGAGCGATATCTCGCTGCCCGCGGAAATCTCGGGATCGGGCCGCCAGTAGGCGACGATGTTGTCGTGGATCTCGTCGTTTGTCGGGATTTCGACTAGCACGACGTGCCCCTTTCCCCAATCGCCGATGGGTTCGACCCACGCGCTCGGACGGGCATGATACATCGCCGCGAGGTCCTCGTATTCCTTGAAGTCGCGCTCGCGCTGGATCAGCCCGAAGCCGCGCGGACCCGAGTCGGAGAAGGCGCTGATCTGCAGCAGCCTCGGCGAGTGAAGGGGCCGCCAGAGCCGCTCGTCGGAGCCGTTCCACATGGCGAGCCCGTCCGAGCTGTGCACGCCGAGCCGGAAATCGTCATGCGCGGCGCGGTCCTTCGCGTCGAAGAGGAACATCGTCGTGAGCGGCGCAAGGCCGATGTGCGCGATCTTGTCACGGGCGAAGATCGTCGCCTCGACGTCGATCTGGGTCACCTCGCCCGGGCGGATGGTAAATCGATACGCGCCGCTGGCGCTCGGTCCGTCGAGCAGCGAATGGACGACCATCCGGTCCTCGCCCGGCGTTTCGAGCCAGTGCGCGCGGAAGAACGGGAACTCCTCGCCTTCGGGCTCGCCGGTGCCGATTGCGAGCGCACGCGCGCTCAGGCCGAAGATTTGGCCTTTGGATTTCGCGCGGAAATAGCTGGCGCCGGCGTAGACCGCGAACGCTGTCATCACGTCGGGCTTTTCGAGGTGGGTCAGCGCTCTGAACCCCGCGAACGCCATCGGCGTGTCGGGGGCCGGCGGAGCGAGGTTGCCGAAGGTGTAGAGCGATGGATCGTAGACCACCTGGCGGGCCGTTCCGCCTTCGACGATCGAGATCTCAACCGGGACGTTGTATATAAAGCCCGAATGCAAGAGCTCGACTGCAAAGCCCGTCGGCGGATCGACGAAGAAACGGCGGTCCTCCCGGAACTGGATCGAGGCGTAGTCGGCGGCGGAGAGCTTGGACAGCGCTTGCGGAACGTCGGGCTTTGGCGGCGCGAAGGCGGCCGCGGCCAGCGCCCGCGCCTGTTCCAGGACCACGGACCGGCTGAACGGCGTTCCGTCCTGCGCCAGGGCAGCGCGCACGGTGGGGCGGGCGGCAAGCGACAAGGCCGCTGCACCCGCGAGAAACTGACGGCGCCGTATCATTCGATCGTCTTCATCCCGCCCCGAAGGCCACCGGGGTCCGCTCCAGCACAAAGGGCGTGCCAAAGGCCCCGCATAGACACCGATTCCGTCATGCGTGGTCCCTTTTGCTGCCACGCAATATCAGTATATGCCTGCCCTTCCCGCAAGGGATCCGTCTGTCCATTTTCGGGCAAGTCAACAAAACGCCTGTTCCAGTCCAGGTTCGATGCAACGGCATCTATCGGCCGCCGCAGGAGAATGAAACGGCTTTCATCCGGCGGCAATCCGTCAACCACCTCCGCCGGGTAGAGCCGTAGAGAGGGCCGAGGGCAATGCGTTCCAAACCGACGAGCGTTTGCGGTCACGATACCGGCGGAGGAGTTGCCGGCCAAGGCGCCATGCGCCGCCTTGCGATCTGGGCGGCCGCACGACGCTCGACACTCGCCGCGGTCTTCACCCTGCTGATGCTGGGGCTGGCCGCCTTCGCACTCCGCCGGCTCGTCTCTGAATCGAGCTACAGGGCCGTCGTTGCGGCGCTCCTGGCCACCGAGCAGTGGCGGCTCGTCGTCGCGGCGGCGTTCACGGTGGCGAGCTTTGCGCTGCTGACGCTCTATGATCTCAACGCATTCGCCGCGATCGGCAAACCGCAGCCGTGGCGCCGAATCGCTCCGGGCGCCGTCGCGGCCTATGCCGTGGCCCAGACGGCCGGGTTCGGGCCCCTGAGCGGCGGCGCGATCCGGCTGCGGTACTACACCCCGCTCGGCATGACGCCCACGGACATCGCGCGGGTCGTGCTCTTCGTGACGGCGGCGTTCGGCGCGGGTCTCGCTTTGACGGCCGCGTTCGGCGCGCTCGTGGCAGCCCCGGCGGTCGCCGCGGCCACAGGCTTGCGAACCGGCCTGATCGATGCGGCCGCGCTGGCGACCCTGGCCGCCGGTGGGCTCCTCCTGGCGCAGGCCGGGCGACAGATCGTGCTGCCCGGCACCGGGGGCCGCAGCGTCGAGCTGCCGGGTCGTGCCCTGATGCTGCGCCAGCTCGCCGTCACCGCGCTCGACACCGCAGCCGCCGCGGCGGTGCTCTGGGTGCTGCTGCCGGCGGGGTCGATCGGCTACATCGCGTTCCTGCCGCTCTTCTCGGTGGCGCTGGTCCTTGGCATTCTCAGTCATGTCCCCGCGGGTCTCGGCGTTTTCGAGGCCGTCCTGCTGGCCGCACTCGGGGGCGTGGCGCCGCCGGCGGACCTTCTGGCGGCCTTCGCGCTCTATCGGCTGATCTACCAGGTGCTGCCGCTCGCGCTGGCGACGATCGGGCTGGCGCTCGCTGAAGGCCGGCAGCTGGCGTCGCACGGGCCTGCTGCGGCGGCGCTGCGCGCGGTGGCGGGTCTCGCGCCTCAAGCCATCGCCGCACTGGCGCTGGTCCTCGGGGCCATGCTGGTCTTCTCGGGCGTCACCCCTGCCCGGGGGATCGACCTCGATTGGCTCGGCAGCCTTTTCCCGTTGCCGGTCATCGAGACGGCGCACTTTCTCGCAACCGTGCTCGGTGCGGTGCTGATGATCTCGGCGCGCGGGCTTGCCTTCCGGCTGGACGGCGCCTGGTGGACGGCCTTGGCCGCATCCCTGGTTGCGCTGGTGCTTTCGCTGGTCAAGGCGGTTGCGATCTACGAGGCGGGAGCGCTGGCGATCTTCGCCGCCGCGCTGCTGGTGTCGCACCGGGGGTTCGACCGCAAGGCGACGCTGCTCGATCCGCGGCTGACTGCACCGTGGATCGCCGCGGTCGCGGTGGTTCTGATCAGCGCGTTCGTGATCCTGCGGTTCGTCTTTGCCCATCACCAGTTCGGAGCGGAAAGCTGGCTGCGATTCGAGATCTCCGCCGAGGCCCCGCGCGGTCTCAGGGCGCTCTTCGGCGCGAGCCTTCTGGCCGGTCTCGCCGCCACCTGGTCGCTGTTGCGTCCGAGGCGCGAACCGCCCGGCGCCCCGAGCGAGGCCGATCTGGCGCGGGCGGTGGCGATCGTCGAAGCCCAGACGGTCGCGGCCGCGAACCTCGTGCGGATGGGCGACAAGCAGCTGATCTTCTCCGACGATGGGCGTGCCTTCGTCATGTACGCCCGGCAAGGCGGCTCGTGGATCGCGCTCTTCGATCCGGTCGGGCCGGTCGAGCTCTGGCCCGAGCTGATCTGGCGCTTCGTCGAGACCGCCCGGCGCAACGGCGAGCGCGCGGCGTTCTACCAGGCGACGCCGGAACAGCTGGCGCTCTATGCCGACGCGGGCCTGCGCTTCTACAAGCTCGGAGAGCAGGCGCGGGTCGATCTGATCGGCTTCGATCTTGTCGGCGGACGCCGCGCGAGCCAGCGTAACGTGCTGAGCCGCGGCGCGCGCGACGGAATGGTGGTCGAGATCCTCGAGCCCGCGGCGGTGCGGGCGGAGATGGCGACGTTCGCGGCGATCTCGGACGAGTGGCTGGCGGAGCGCGGCGGCGCGGAGAAGTCGTTCTCGCTCGGCGCGTTCGATCCCGCCTACGTCGGCGCGCAGGCGGCGGCGGTGCTGCGCCTGGATGGGAAGGCGATCGCGTTCGCGACGCTGATGACGACGGGGTCCGGCGAGGAGACCGCGATCGATCTGATGCGGCACGTGGAGGCGATCCCGAACGGCGGGATGGAGTTTCTCTTCCTGCGGCTTTGCGAGATGCTCAAGGCGGCCGGGTGCCGCTGGTTCGATCTCGGGATGGCGCCGCTCTCAGGGCTTTCGGCCAGCGAAGCGGCGCCGTTCTGGCACAAGCTCGGCCGGGCGATCTACGAGGAAGGCGTGCCGTCCTACAACTTCAAGGGGCTGCGCGGCTTCAAGAGCAAGCTGCAGCCCGACTGGCGGCCGCGCTACCTCGCGGTGGCCGGCGGCGCGAGCCCGGCGCTCGTCCTGCTCGACGCCACGCGGCTGATCGGCCGTCCGCCCAAGGAGGGGCGATGATGCGGAAAACTCTGGCGATGATGGCGGCGCTCGCGCTGCTGGGCTCAGGCGGCGCGCGCGCCGAGACGCAGGGCTTCGATACCGGGCTGATCCCCGATCCGGTGATCCTGCTGCCGGACGGCGCGGCGAAAGGCTCGGTGTTCCTGGTCTCGTCGGCCGCGGGCTGGTCGGCGGACGATGCGGCGACGGCCGGGCGGCTGCGCGACGCGGGGGCCGCGGTGGTGGGGATCGACCTGCCGCACTACCTGGCCGCGCTCGACGCGACGGGGCAGGACTGCGTCTACCTCGTTGCGGACTTCGAGCGGCTGGGCCATGCGCTCGAGCGCAGGACCGGCGCCGTGACGTTCGCGGCGCCGATCGTCGCCGGCGTCGGCGAAGGCGGAGCGCTGGCGCTCGACGTGCTGAGCCAGACGCCCGCCGACACGCTGGGCGGAGCGATCGCCGCGGATCCGGCCGCGGGCGTGCCGCTGAGGACGGCGCTCTGCACCGATGCGGTGCGGAGCCGCGGCCCGGAAGGCTCGGCCTACGCGCTGCCGCCGGGGGCACCGCCGGCGCCGTTGAGCGTGGTGCTGAGCGCCGATGCGCCGGCCGAGAGCGCGGCGCGCGCCAATGCGCTGACGGCTGCGGGGGTTCTGCTCAACGTGCACCACGCCACGGCCCCGGCGCAAGCGGCGCTCGGCGACGTGCTGGTGGCGTCGCTGAGCGGCGCCGCGGCGACCGGCGACGCGCAGTCGATCGTCGAGCTGCCGGCCAAGCCGCTGCACGGCACGATGGCGATCATGATCTCCGGCGACGGCGGCTGGCGCGACCTCGACAAGCAGGTCGCGGGGGAGCTGCAGGCCGAAGGTGTGCCGACCGTCGGGCTCGATGCGCTGCGCTGGTTCTGGTCGGCCCGGACCCCGCAGCAGGCCGCCGACGAGATCGCGCACATCATCGACGTCTATTCGGCGCGTTGGGGCGTGGGCCGCGTGCTGCTGGCGGGCTATTCCTTCGGCGCCGACGTGCTGCCCGAGAGCTACCTGGCGCTGCCGCAGGAGGCGCGCGACCGGGTGGCGCAGATCACGCTGCTCGCGCCGTCGCAGCAGGCGGACTGGCAGATCACCGTCTCGGGCTGGCTGGGGTCGTCGTCGGGCAAGGCGCGGCCGACCGGCCCGGCGCTGGCCAAGATTCCCGGAGCGATCCTGCAGTGCATCCAGGGGCAGGAGGAGACCGACAGCGCCTGCCCGGCTTTGCGGGGATCGGGCGCCGAGGTGATCGTGACCAAGGGCGGCCACCACTTCGACGGCGACTACAAGGCCCTTGCGAGACACATCATCTCCGGGCTCGGCGAGCGCGAGAAGACCACCGGCGGCCCGGACAGCCGCTCGTCGCCGAGTGCGGGCTGATGGCGAGGGTCGCCGGCGGAACTGCGACCGGGTGACCGCGTAGCATCAGCAACGGACCGAGGAGGCGACAGCGATGAAGAACCCGTGGATGAGCCTGTGGCTGAGCGCCGCGAACCGGGCGGCGGGCACGGCGCGCGGGCAGTGGATGGCCGAGGCGCGGCGGCAGCAGACGGCTGCGGTGAAGGCGGTGACGAAGGCCGCGACACCCAAGGCCGCGAAGAAGCCGGCGGCGAAGCGGCGGGCAAAGTAGCCGCCGCGACGGGCTTGGGTGCGATTTCGCGCGCGAAACTACAGTTATACCGCTGAAATCGCAGGCATTAATCTTCGATAACTTTGCGTGAATCCCGATGTCGCCGGCTCAGAGGCCGGATTGTCGGGTCACGCGTTGAGGCCGAAGCCGCGGCGCGCGTCGCGACCGGGGCGGAGCGTGGCGGCAGCGACGAGCTGCTGCGCCCCTGCGGCGGCGACCATGAGCACCGCGCCCGAGAGGCCGTAGGCCAGGAGCGCCAGCAGGATGCCATGGCCCGAGGCGACCATCAGCCCGGCCATCGCGGCGGCGCCGAAGAAAACCGATCAGCATGGACCCGAGCAGGCCACCGGCGGCGCGATCCGAGGTCGTGGGGAGCGAGCGGGTCATAGGCAGGGCTTCCTCTTCGTTCCAGCGGCGCCGGGGGTGATTCCGTCTCGCCATGTCGTTAATATCGACAAGGTTGGTCGTGATTGCAAGCGAAAATCACGAGTAGTGTGGTCGTGATAGAAATCGGGGTCGCCGGGGCAGCCCGGCGCGGTCAGGGGTGGCAGGTGCGAGCGCTCACGCAAGTCGCCCGTGCGCCGACGATGAATTTGAGCCGGACCCCTTTCTGTGCGCTCATCGGGGGCCGGGTCCCGTGCGGCGGACAATCCGTTCTGCCTGTCCTCCGCCATCCTGAATGACGCACTCCCGCTCGATGCGTGGTAGGGAGAGGGCAGTTCAATGGGAGTGCGCTCGCGCTATGGATTCGCCCCGGCTGGAGTCAAATGGAAGGGTGTTGTCCACTCGATCCGACCGGTTGGCGCACCTTCTCCCGATTCAGGCCAGTCTGGGGGTCAAGGCGATCCGCGACAGCTATCGCGAAAATGGATATGCGTGGGTGACAGGACTGCTCGACCCCAGGGAAGTCATTGATTTTCGGGGCTGGATTCTCGGGCATCTGGCCGACACCGGGCTGTTGAAAGCGGGAAGCGATCCGCGCGAGGGCGTGGCCGGCGCCACCGGACACGACAGGGCAGGTGCGCAGAGGAAGGTGATGGCGCTTGTCCGGTCGGCGCGGTTCGAATTCTTCTGTGCCCAGCCTCGGCTCAGCGTTTTCATGGATGAGTTTCTTGGCGGCATATCCTACCTGCACAAGCGCAAGATCATGCGCTACACGCTGCCGGGCACCGACCAGGCGACCCCCGCCCACTACGATCTGGTGTATCTGCGCGGCGGGACCGACCGCATCGTGACGGCCTGGATCCCGATCGGCGACGTTTCGGTTGCCGAAGGCGGCCTGATCTATCTGCGCAACTCGCACCGTCACGGCCGTGCCCTCGAGGCGGAGTTCTCCCGCAAGGCAGCCGACCTGACGGATGAGGAAAAGATCAGCGCTTTCAACAGGAACATGACCGAGGGGGGCTACGTGTCGAAGGACCTGCCGGCGATGGCGGAGCGCTTCGACAGCGCCTGGCTTGTCGCGGATTATCGGGCGGGTGACGTGGTGTTGCACAATCCGTATCTCATCCATGCCTCGACCAACAACCGGAGCCCGCAGGGGCGGATCCGGCTTTCTGCGGACATCCGCTACCAGAATGTCGATGACGAAATCGACGCGCGGTGGGGTCAGCACTGGAGCTTGGACGATATGCTCTAGCCGGAGCGGGGATGGTGCGGCGGCCGATCGTGCCGACGATCGGCTTACGGGGGCGCTCCGATCATTGTGTCGCTCTGCCAGAGGTTTACGCGGAGTTCGTGCTGTCTGGAAGCCGTATGGAACGCGTATGGAAATCGTATTGCAGGTAAAACGGTCAGGATTGACTCGTTAACGGCAGCAGGGCGGGGTGCCGCCGTTGTTGAAATCGTCATCCCGCGCGCGTATGTTACGGATCGGACGAAACGTACAATTCGGAAGGTGGCGATGGGCAAGGCGCTGACGGTGAGCGAGGCGCGGGACCGGCTGGCCGACGTGATCGGGCAGGTGCAGTTCGGCGGCGAGCGGGTGACGATCTCGAAGCGCGGCAAGCCGGTGGCGGTGGTGGTGTCGGTGGAGGACGCGGCCTGGCTCGAGGCGATGGAGGACAAGATCGACGTCGAGCTGGCGCGCGAGGCGCTGGCGGAGATGGAGCGGATGGGGGGCAAGACCTATTCGCTCGAGGAGGTCTTCGGCGATCGCTGAAGACGACGCGGGAAGAGGACGCGTGAGGCGGGAGCTGACGCTTGGCTGGACGTCACGCTCGCCGCCGCGGCGCGCAAGTCAATGCGGGCAATCCGCGACCGGCGGCTGCGGGGGCGGATCGTGCGGGCGCTGGAAGGGCTTGCGGCGGACCCGCGCCCGGCCGGGGTGAAGCGGCTCGCCGGGCAGGAGGGGCTGCTGCGCATCCGGGTGGGGGACTGGCGCATCCTCTACGAGGTGCGGGAGCGGGAGGTGGTGGTGCTGGTGGTGCGGTCGGGCCGCGCGAGGAGGTGTATGAGCGGCTGGGGTGATGGTGGGTGCGAGCACCCACCCTACTTGCTGCGCGCCGACCCGAGGCCGGCTGAAACGGCTGGTCGGGCATGGCCGTGCGTGTGGCCAGTGCGATCGGGGACTGCAGCACCGCCCATGCGGTCCAAGACGAGGGGCTCCGGTCGCGGTGGGGCGCATGGGTATATCAGGATACCTGCGGCCGGAGGGATAGTGGTAGTCGAGAACCCAAACGTACTTACTCAAGTTGACGGCGTGAAACGCCGGAGTCTGTAAGATCGACGCGAAATCGGAGGGGGGCTAAGCCGCTCGATCCGTCGCGGGTGCATCCGACCTGCGTCATGGGGCTGGGACCTGCCCGCCGGAGGATGCGACCTTCTACTTGCCGGATGTTGAGGTGCGGTAGTGCTTCAGCGCGTTGTGCACGGCGCTCGGAATGCGGGGGGCCTGGAACCGTCCAGACGGAATGGCGGCACGCGGAGAAGCTCCGCTCCTTGCGCTGCAGAGTAGAACCACCCGTGCATCTCACAAGAGGCGAATAAGTATACGAAATTCGTTCAGGGCATATTTCGGCTATTTCGCGAATTCACACATAGCTTGATCACGAATGTGCCGACTTGAACTCATCGCGGTATTCAATTCCCCGCTTGGCTGTCGATCAATGGGCGTGTGCACAAATCGCGCAAGTATCGATTATCCTCAACGGATGCCATACGGTATTTGACACTGGCTGAATTCAAGGCTTGGATTACCCGCTAGAATATTTGCAGCCGTTTTAGGTCAGTATCTATCTAGGAAGGCATTGGAGTGGGCCTGTAAGATCACGCCCGGCAAAACCAATTCAATAATGTTTGCTCCAATCGAAATGTGGAAGTTTTGCATTACGGAAGTAAGCCGCCGAACTTCTACTTTGGAGAAATTTAAGTCACCTCCGATGTACTTCCTGCCTTGCTCAGTTCACAGCCCAGTTGAATCTCGCCGCGACTGCGTCAATAATCCCGTAAAGTTGGCTTCCATGTAGCCGGATTTGAACGTCTGTCTTTATGCTTAGTGAGTCTATCAAAAAGTGAACGCGCCTTTGCTGGTAATTGTATTGTTAGTTCTCCATTCTGGTTTCCGCTGGTAAAGCTAAAATTGAGACCAATCGATAGGAACGAAGGTGCAGATGTGGCTGCAGCGTTCGAGCTGCAGCTCTTGTACGATTACTGTATTACCTTGATAGGTGATTGAAGCTTGTAGTTCACCTCGCAGCTTTCGGTGACTCCTGCAACGAGTGTCGAAGGCGTCATAGCCGGATAGCTCTCGATTCATCCATTCTTCTATATCCGGCGTTCTCAAGCTTGGATGCCGCAGAACTCTCGGAAGTCTTGACAATATTCAGTTACAGAACAATCTATGAGTGGCTCCTCGCTTGAGGATCGCGTGAATCAGGTCCATTTGTCCCTCCGATCGCGTCTACCTTGCCCGCGCAGCGTTCAGTCGTCCATCTTCAGCGCCGAGATGAACGCCTCCTGCGGGATGTCCACCCGGCCGAACTGGCGCATCTTCTTCTTGCCGGCTTTCTGCTTGTCGAGGAGCTTGCGTTTGCGGGTCATGTCGCCGCCGTAGCATTTGGCGGTGACGTCCTTGCGCAGGGCGGAGATGGTCTCGCGGGCGATGATGCGGCCGCCGATCGCGGCCTGGATCGGGATCTTGAAGAGGTGCTGGGGGATCAGCTCCTTGAGCTTCTCGACCATGGCGCGGCCGCGGGCGTCGGCGCGGGCGCGGTGGACCATGGTGGAGAGGGCGTCGACCGGCTCGTCGTTGACGAGGATCTGCATCTTGACGAGGTCGTCCTCCTGGTAGCCGGTCACGGCGTAGTCGAAGGAGGCGTAGCCCTTGGTCACGGATTTCAGGCGGTCGTAGAAGTCGAAGACCACCTCGTTGAGGGGCAGGTCGTAGACCACCATGGCGCGGGAGCCGGCGTAGGTGAGGTCGAGCTGGACGCCGCGGCGGTCCTGGCAGAGCTTCAGGACGTCGCCGAGGTATTCGTCGGGGACGAGGATGGTCGCCTTGATCCGCGGCTCCTCGATGTGGTCGATGCGGACCGGCTCGGGCATGTCGGCGGGGTTGTGGAGTTCGAGGAGCGAGCCGTCGGTGAGGTGGATGCGGTAGATCACCGAAGGGGCGGTGGTGATGAGGTCGAGGTCGTACTCGCGCTCGAGGCGGTCGCGGATCACCTCGAGGTGGAGGAGGCCGAGAAAGCCGCAGCGGAAGCCGAAGCCGAGGGCGGCGGAGGTCTCCATCTCGGAGGAGAAGGAGGCGTCGTTGAGTTGGAGTTTCTCGATGGCGTCGCGGAGGGCGATGAAATCGGCGGCGTCGACCGGGAAGAGGCCGCAGAAGACGACGGGCTGGGCGGGCTTGAAGCCGGGGAGGGCTTCGGGGGTGCCGCGGCGTTCGGTGGTGATGGTGTCGCCGACGCGGGTGTCGCGGACTTGTTTTATGCTGGCGGTGAGAAAGCCGATCTCGCCGGGGCCGAGGCTGTCGGCGGGGAGCATGCCGGGGCGGAAGGTGCCGATGCGCTCGACGGGGTAGAGGGCGCCGGTCTGCATCATGCGGATGCGGTCGCCCTTGCGGAGGGTGCCTTCGAAGATGCGGACGAGGACGACGACGCCGAGGTAGGCGTCGTACCAGCTGTCGACGAGCATGGCCTTGAGGGGGGCGCTGGGGTCGCCGGTGGGGGCGGGGAGGCGGGTGACGATGGCCTCGAGGACGTCGGGGATGCCGAGGCCGGTCTTCGCGGAGATTTCGACGGCGTCGGAGGCGTCGATGCCGATGACGTCCTCGATCTGCTCGCGAACGCGGGGCGCGTCGGCGGCGGGGAGGTCGATCTTGTTGAGGACCGGGACGATCTCGTGGCCGGCGTCGATCGCCTGGTAGACGTTGGCCAGCGTCTGGGCCTCGACGCCCTGGGAGGCGTCGACGACGAGGAGCGAGCCCTCGACGGCGCGCATCGAGCGGGAGACCTCGTAGGCGAAGTCGACGTGGCCGGGGGTGTCGATGAGGTTGAGGACGTAGAGCTGGCCGTCCTTGGCGGTGTATTCGAGGCGGACGGTCTGGGCCTTGATGGTGATGCCGCGCTCGCGCTCGATGTCCATCGAATCGAGGAGCTGCTCCTTCATCTCGCGGGCGGTGACGGTGCCGGTCGACTGGATCAGCCGGTCGGCGAGCGTCGACTTGCCGTGGTCGATGTGGGCGACGATGGAGAAGTTGCGGATGTGGGCGGTGTCGGTCATGGCCCGGGGGTATGGGGCCATGAACCGGGGGCCGTCAAGCGGCTGAGCCCCGGTGCGGGCTCAGTTGCTGCCCTGCTGAAGGCGCTGGATCAGGATGCGCTCGACGGCTTCGGCCTGGTCGCCGCTGCTTTCGGTGCCGGGATAGAGCCGCGGGGCCACCGCCACGGCGGGGGCCTTCGGCTCGGAGGCCGTGCGCCGCGTCGAGGACAGGCCGGTGACGGCGGCGGCTGGCGCCGACGGCGGGTTGGCGGCAGCGGCCGGGGTGGTTCCGAGCGGGACGCCCGCGAGCCAGATCTCGACCTTGCCCGGCGCGGTCGGGGTTGCGTAGTTGGTGAAATCGCGGGCTTCCGGGGCGGGTTCGTCGGGCAGGGCGGCGGACACCAGCGGGCTGAGCGCGGCGGCGCCGTCGCGGTCCGCGTCGTGGTAGAAGCGGATGTTGCTGTGCCCGATCGCGAAGCGGACCGGGACGATGTCCACCTGGCCGACGCCGGCCTGGGTGAGAGCGTCGCGGACCATCACGGCCGTGGCCTCCGCCGAAGGCGGGAAATGGACGATGACCTGCGAGGGGAGCGCAACCGGGGCGACGACCGGAGGCACCGGCGCGGGCGCCGCGGCCGAGGGCAGGGCGCTGACCGGGGCCGCCGCCTGGGGCGGGGCGGCCTCGGTGGCGGGCTCCGGCAGGCGTGCGAGGTCCTGCCCGGCGAAAGGTGCTGCGTCGGCCAGCATTGTCGGCTGCTTCGCCGCGACGACGGCGGGATCGGTGGGGACGGCCGGGGCGGTCAGCGCGGCCGGCGGCGTCGCGGCGACGACCGGCTCGGGGCCGGTGCGGCCGGCGGCGTCGCGGAGACAACCGGCGCCGGGGCCGGTGCGGCCGGCGGCGTCGCGGAGAGAACCGGCGCGGGGGCCGGTGCGGCCGGCGGTGCGGCGGGCTCGGGCGCGGCGGCGGCAACCTCTGGGGCGGCGGCGCTCTCGGGAGAGGGGGTGACCGTCGGAGCGGGTGCATTGGCCGCAGGAGCGGTGGTTATGTCCGTGGAGGGAGCGATCGCCGGGGCGGCGCCCACATTCGTGGCGGGCGCGATGGCGGGGGCGGCGGCTTGCTCCGGGGCGGGCGTGGCCACCGGAGCGGGCGTGGCTACCGGAGCGGACGCGACGACCGGGGCTGGGCTCGGCGGAATAGCGGCCATGCGGGCGGGGAGTGCGAGAAGCGCGACAATTGCCACGCCCGCGCCGCCGAGGCCGAGGCCGGCCAGAAAGATGAGGGCGAGATAGGCCGCGATCGGCCGGCGGGAGGGCGCAGGCTGAACCGGGGCGGCATTGGCCGCGGGCAGCGCCTCGGCGACGGGGGCGGCGGGCCGCAGGTCGGCCGCCGGTTCGCGACGCTCGGCCCGGAGCGGAACCGGTGCAGGCTGCGGCAGCGACGAGGAGGGATGCAGAAGCGATGCGACGTTGGCGCGCGCCCGGTCCGTCGGCTGCGCCTGGCGCCGGGCCAGCGCCTCTTCGCGGCGGGCGCGCGCTTCCTTCAGGCGCGCCTCGAGCGCCGATGGATCGAGCAGCTCCGCCAGCGTGGGCTCCGCCGACGCCGGCCTGCCGGCGACTCTTGCCAGGTTGCCATCATCAGCCATGGTATTTCCCCTTATGGCACGGTGATCCGCGGTCAAGTCGGCCGATCGTCCTGTCTGCGGAGGGGTGAGGCCGCCGCCAGGATCGGATCTATCCACCTAATGTAGCTTAACGCGCTCGTCGATACCAGCACTCGCAACCGCGTCGTTCGGTGCATTTTTGACACAAGAAACCGAGCCGTCACGCGCCGGCGGACCGGGACCGACAGCCTGCCGTCAGACGAGGGTCGCCTCCGTGACGGCTCTCACGTCGGCCTCGGTAACGCCATCGGCCAGCTCGACGATCCTGAGGCCGCCCTCGACGACGTCGAAGACGCCGAGGTTGGTGATGATGCGGTCGACGACGGCCTTGCCGGTCAGCGGCAGGGAGCATTCGTGGAGCAGCTTCGGCTCGCCGGACTTCGAGGTATGGTCCATCACCACGACGACGCGCTTGACGCCGGCGACGAGGTCCATCGCCCCGCCCATGCCCTTGACCAGCTTGCCGGGGATCATCCAGTTCGCGAGATCGCCGGTTTCGGAGACCTCCATCGCGCCGAGGATCGCCATGTCGATCTTGCCGCCGCGGATCATGCCGAACGAGTTGGCCGAGGAGAAATACGAGGTGCGGCGCAGTTCGGTGATCGTCTGCTTGCCGGCGTTGATCAGGTCGGCGTCGATTTCGTTCTCGGTCGGGAACGGCCCCATGCCCAGCATGCCGTTCTCGGATTGCAGCGTCACGTCGATGTCGTCGGCGATGTAGTTGGAAACCAAGGTCGGAATTCCGATCCCGAGGTTCACGTACATGCCGTCCTCGAGCTCCTTCGCGGCTCGGGCGGCCATCAGGTTGCGGTCCCAGGGCATCGGCTGCGGCTCCTTCTCGGCTTCGGGGCTGACTCTTGCGGATCGTCCGCCTCAGGCGGCGCGGACGGTGCGTTGCTCGATGCGCTTCTCGTGCCGGCCCTGCAGGATGCGGTGCACGAAGATGCCGGGGGTGTGAATCTTGTCGGGGTCGAGGCTGCCGAGGGGGACGATCTCCTCGACCTCGGCGACGCAGACACGCCCCGCTGTAGCGGCGTTCGGATTGAAGTTACGCGCTGTCTTGCGGTAGACGAGGTTCCCCTGCTCGTCGCCCTGCCAGGCCTTGACGATGGCGAGGTCGGCGACGATGCCGCGTTCCAGGATATACGTCTCGCCGTCGAAGTCCTTGTGTTCCTTGCCTTTGGCGATGACGGTCCCGACGCCGGTCCTGGTGTAGAAGCCGGGGATCCCGGCGCCGCCGGCGCGCAGGCGCTCGGCCAGCGTGCCTTGCGGGTTGAACTCGAGCTCCAGCTCACCCGACAGGTACTGGCGCATGAACTCCGCGTTCTCGCCGACGTAGGACGACATCATCTTCTTCACCTGCCGGGTCTGCAGCAGCAGCCCGAGCCCGAAGTCGTCGACGCCGGCGTTGTTGGAGGCGACGGTGAGATCCTTCGTTCCTGCATCGCGGATCGCGGCGATCAGGTTCTCGGGGATGCCGCAAAGACCGAAGCCGCCGGCCGCGATGGTCATCCCGTCGAAGAGAAGGCCGTCGAGCGCGGCGGCGGCCGAGCCGTAGACTTTCTTCATCCGGTCCCCCTGCTGCAACTGCGAAGCCACTTCTGCATCCGGGATGCGTGCGGCCCTGTCAAGGGACCGGCGTCAAAGCCGGGAGAGGAGCGCGCCGAGTTCGGCGCGCAGGCCGTAGGTCTCGGCGGCGGCGGCGGACCGCGGCGCGAGTTCCGGGGCGGTGCGGCCGGTCAGCATCGCCTTGGAGAAGCCGTTGCGGTTGCCGAGCTGGGTGGCGAGGAGCAGCGAGCGCGACGGGCCGAGCGCGTCCAGCACCTCTTCGAGGGTTCCGAGGCGGGGCGGCATGCGGTTCAGCAGGATGCGGATCGGCCGCTTGAGCCGGGCGGCGGTCGCCACGACGCTTTCGAGCGCCCAGACGTCCATCACCGAGGGCTGGCACGGTGCGACGACGAGATCGCTCTCGCGGATGGCGTTCTCGAGCAGCGACGAGGCGGCGCCGGGGCAGTCGACGAGCACGAAATCGTGGGTGCGCCGGGCGGACTTGATGTCGAGGCCGGCGCGGTAGTCCTTCGAACTCGACGGTCGCGATCGCGGGATCGTCGCGCAGCTTCGCCCAGCGGGTCAGCGACTGCTGCGGGTCGAGGTCGACGAGCGCGACGCTGCGCCCCGCCTCCGCCCAGGCCGCGGCGAGATGCGCCAGCACCGTGGTCTTGCCCGCGCCGCCTTTCTGCTGCGCGAAGGTAATGGCGTGACCCATGCGGCGGGCGTCTCCCTGCGGTCGTTCGCCGGTCACTCTATTGGATTTGCCCGCGATGGAAAGGCCGGTGGCACCGGAACGCCGAAGCCGCGGCGAGGGAACTCGCCGCGGCGACGGTGCGCGGGTGGCGCGAGGCTCAGGGGCAGAGGGGCGACGGCCCGAGGAATTCGAGGCGCCAGGGGGCGGCGAAGGCGGCCATCGCCGCGGGGTCGTGCGGGCCGACCTGCGCCGCGGCGGCCGCGGCGAAGAAGCCTTCGAACCCGCCGGGGGTCACCACCCCGAGAAGCTCCGCCGGGCGGTCGCCGACGACGCGGAAGGTGTGCGGCACGCCGCGGGGGAGGAAGATGCCTTGCCCGGCCTCGAGGCGGATCGTGCGGCCGTCGAGCCAGAAGTCCGCGGCGCCGTCGAGGAGGTGGATCGCCTCGTCCTCGCCGTGGTGGACGTGGAGCGGCGGCCCTTCACCCGGCGCGCTCGTGGACCGGAACGTGCCGATGCTGCCGCCGTCGGAGGCGCGCACCATCATGGTGTAGTCGGTGCCGAGCCAGCGTGCGGTCCGCACCGGAGCGGCGGTGAAAGTGCTCTCGATATTCATGGCTTACTCCCTGCAATGAACCCTGTGGGGTCACGCGGACCCTAGACGAACTCGGTGGAATCCATGAAATCGAATGATTGTCTAACGGGAATTTACGCCATGAATTTCGCCTCCCTCGACCTCAACCTGCTGCGGGTGTTCGACGCCATGGTCAGCGAGTGCAACACCGGGCGGGCCGGGGCGCGGATCGGCCTCAGCCAGCCGGCGGTCAGCGCGGCGCTGACCCGCCTCAGGCACTTCACCGGCGACCCGCTGTTCCTGCGCGAGGGCAACCGGATGGTGCCGACCGCGCGCGCGGAAGCGATGGCTGGGCCGGTGCGGTCGGCGCTGAGTGCCATCGAGCGGACGCTGAGCGCGCCGGAGGAGTTCGATCCGGCGTCGTCCGACCGGCGGTTCCGGGTGCTCGGCTCGGACTATTTCTCGACGCTGGTGATGCCGCCGCTGTCGGCGATCGCCGAGGCCGAGGCGCCGGGGGTGGTGCTGCAGCTCATCGACCTGCCGGGCGGACCGGAGCGGCAGCTCGCCGAGGGAGCGGTCGACCTCTGCCTCGACATCAGCCGGCCGATGCCGGACTGGATCGGCACCGAAGCGCTGTTCAGGTCGGAGCTGGTCGGCGTGGCGGCGCGGGACAACCCGCACCTCGCCGGGCTGGAGCCGGGGAGCAAGGTTCCCGACGCGGTGTTCGCGACGCTCCGGCACGCGCTGGTGGCCGGGGACGGAGCGACGCGCGGC
Source organism: uncultured Alphaproteobacteria bacterium (assembly GCA_963819995.1). Lineage (GTDB taxonomy): Bacteria > Pseudomonadota > Alphaproteobacteria > Rhodobacterales > Rhodobacteraceae > Amaricoccus. The sequence continues at coordinate 144,974 of CAWFYR010000008.1, forward strand.
ACGCTCGACGCCGACCTCGAGGCGAAGGGCATCCGGCGGCGGATGGTGCTGACGCTGCCGCACTTCCATGCGGTGGCGCTCGCGGTCGCCGAGAGCGCGATCTTCGCGGCGCTGCCGGAGCATTTCGCCCGCGCGGTGGCGCCGCGGCTGGGGCTGGTGCTCTACGAGCTGCCGGTGCCGGGGACGCGGGTGGAGGTCCGGATGTACTGGCACAACCGGCAGTCAAGCGATCCCGGCAACCTCTGGCTGCGGGCGAAGATGCACGACGCCTGTGCAACCATCGTGGCGCGGCGGTGAGTTACATCACCGCGCCGACCTGCCAGGGGACGAACTCGTTGTCGCCGAGGCCGAGGGCCTCGCTCTTGGTGGTTTCGCCCGAGGCGACGCGCAGGACCTTGGCGAGAATCTCGGCGCCCTTGTCCTGGATCGAGACGCCCTGGCTGACGATGTCGCCGCAGTTGATGTCCATGTCGTCGGGCATCTGGGCGAAGAGGCGGTCGTTGGTGGCGACCTTGATCGTCGGCGCGGGCTTGGAGCCGAAGGCCGAGCCGCGGCCGGTGGTGAAGACGACGAGCTGCGCGCCGCCGGCGATCTGGCCGGTGGCCGAGACCGGGTCGTAGCCGGGGGTGTCCATGAAGACGAAGCCCGGCGTGCGGATGGTCTCGGCGTACTGCAGCACGTCGGTCATCGGCGTGGTGCCGCCCTTGGCGGCGGCGCCGAGCGATTTCTCCAGGATGGTGGTGAGGCCGCCGGCCTTGTTGCCGGGCGAGGGGTTGTTGTCCATCGAGCCGCCGTTCATCTCGGTGTAGCGCTCCCACCAGCGGATGCGCTCGATGAGCTTCTCGGCGACCTCGGGCGTCGCGGCGCGGCGGAGCAGGAGTTGCTCGGCGCCGTAGATCTCGGGGGTCTCGGAGAGAACGACCGTGCCGCCCATGCCGACGAGGAGGTCGGAGGCGGCGCCGAGGGCGGGGTTGGCGGTGATGCCGGAAAAGCCGTCCGAGCCGCCGCACTGCAGCGCGAGCTTGATCTCGGAGGCCGGGATCGGCTCGCGGCGGATGTCGTTCACTTCGGGCAGGAGCGCGTGGATCTGCTCGACGATGCGGGCGACGGTCTTGGTGGTGCCGCCGGTGTCCTGGATGGTCAGGCCGTGGAAGCGCTCGGCGCCGGTCGAGCCGAACGACGACTTCATCCGGGCGACCTGCATCACCTCGCAGCCGAGGCCGACGAAGACAGCGGCGCCGACGTTGGGGTGGGTCGCGTGGCCCCAGAGCACCCGCTGGAGGTTGTCGAAGCCCGGGCCGGACGCCGCCATGCCGCAGCCGGTGCCGTGGGCGAAGGCGACGACGCCGTCGACGTTGGGGTAGTCGTTGAGGAGGCCCGAGGCCATCACCTGCTCGGCGGCGCGGCGGATGACCGTGGCCGAGCAGTTCACCGTGGCGCAGACCGCGATGTAGTTGCGGGTGCCGACCTGGCCGTTGGGGCGGCGGTAGCCCATGAAAGTCGCGGTCTCGATCTTCGGGATCGCGGCCCGGGCGGCGGCGAGGTCGACGCCGATCTCGTAGTTCTGGTCGTGGGCGCCGAACTCGCAGTTGTGGGTGTGGACCTGCTCGCCCGCGGCGATCGGCCGGGTGGCGTAGCCGATGACCTGGCCGAACTTCAGGATGTTGCCGCCTTGCGCGATGTCCTCGCGGGCGATCTTGTGACCGCCGGGCACCGGCGCCGCGAGCGGCACGCCGAGCCCGAGCGGGCGCGAGCCTTCGGGCGCCCGGGTGGTCAGGATCGCCACGTTGTCGGCCGGGTTCAGGATCAGCGGGGCGGCGGTCGCGGTCTGGAGCATGGTCATCGCCATCGGTTCGGGCGCGGGACACGCCGCGCGGAGACAGAGCATAGCATGGGCGCCGCGGCCGGTGTCACGTGCCGAAGCGCCCGACGGCGGCTCTTGCGCCTTCGGTGGCGAGAGCCGTCAGGGCGGCGGACAGGTCCGCCCGGAAGCCTTCGTCGGCGGCGAGCGCCTGCGGGAAGATCTCGGCGACGGAGAGGAGCGCTGTGACCTTGCCGGCGGGGTCGTCGGCGCCGTCGCTGAGCGCCCGGAGACGTTCCGCCATCGGGTCGCGCACATCGATCGTCCGCCCGCCTTCGTCCACCCCGCTTACATAGTGCATCCAGGCGGCGACTGCGAGGGTGAGCCCCTGGCAATCGCGGCCGGCCGCGCGGTCGTCGGCGATGGTGCCGAGAATGCGCTGCGGCAGCTTCTGCGAGCCGTCCATGGCGATCTGCCAGGTGCGGTGGCGGATCGCCGGGTTGGCGTAGCGGGTGAAGAGCGCGTCGGCATAGGCGGAGAGGTCCTCGCCTTCGGGAGGCTCGAGCGTCGGGATGATCTCGGCGCGCCAGAGGTGACGGACGTAGGCAGCGAAGGGGGGATCGTCGACCGTGTCGGCGATGGTCTCGTGGCCGGCAAGATATCCCAGGTAGGCGAGCGCGGAATGGGTGCCGTTGAGGCAGCGCAGCTTCATCAGCTCGAAGGGGGTGACGTCGCTCACCAGCTGCACGCCGACGGCGCCGAGGTCGGGGCGGGCGCCGCCGACGAAGCGGTCCTCGACGACCCACTGCCGGAACGGCTCGTGCATCACCGGCGAGCGGTCGAGGACCCCGGTCAGCGCCGTCAGCCGCTCGATGTCCTCGGGCTTGGTGGCGGGCACGATGCGGTCGACCATGGTCGAGGGGAATGCGCCCTCGGCGGCGATCCAGTCGGCGAGCGCGGGATCGATCAGGCGCGCGAGATCGAGGACGACCCCGCCGGCGACGCGGCCGTTCTCGGGGAGGTTGTCGCAGCAGAGGACGGTGAAGGGTGCGGTGCCTTCGGCGCGGCGGCGGGCCAGCGCGCGGACGAGATAGCCGGGTGCGGAGCGCGGCGCATCGGGATGGGCGAGGTCGTGGACGATGTCGGGGTGGCTCGCGTTCAGCCGGCCGGTGGCGGGCTCGTGGCAGTAGCCCTTCTCGGTGACGGTGAGCGAGACGATGCGGATCGCGGGGTCGGCCATCGCGGCGAGGACCGCCGCGGGGTCCTCGCGGGCGACGAGCACGTCCTGGACCACGTCGATGACGCGGGGCGTCTCGCCGCCGGGTCCGAGCTCGAGCGCGGTGTAGGCGAAGTCCTGCGGTTCCAGGAGATCGCGCTGGGTCGGCGAGACGAGGCTGACCCCGAGGATGCCCCAGTCGCCGCCGGACGCGCGCATCGCCTCGGCGATGTAGATCGCACCATGGGCGCGGAAGAACGCGCCGAGGCCGAGATGGACGATGCCCACGCCGGGGCGCGGCCCGGGGGCGCGGCGTAGCCGCGGCGCGTCAGGCATGGGTGGCGCCCCTCGCGGCCGGCCGGCGGCCATGCCATTGTTTTTGCGAGGCGGACGCGGTCGTTGATTCGCGGCGTCGTGAGGAGTGCCTGGTCCGCGTCATGATTTCATCCGTCCTTTTCGCAGCATTGTCGTGGTGAGCGGCGGCGCGAGCCATCCGGCGGGGGGATACCGGCCGGAGATCGACGGGCTGCGCGCCGTGGCGGTGGTGCCGGTCGTGCTCTACCACGCGCACGTGCCCGGCGTCAGTGGCGGGTTCGTCGGCGTCGACGTGTTCTTCGTCATTTCGGGGTTCCTCATCACCAGCCTGCTGGCGGCGGACATCGCGGCGGGGCGGTTCTCGATCGTCACCTTCTACGAGCGGCGGGTGCGGCGGATTTTTCCGGCGCTCTTCGTGATGCTCGCGGTGAGTGCCGCGCTGGCGCTGTGGCTGCTGCTCCCATTCGAGCTCGCGGATTTCGCGGCGAGTCTGCGGGCTTCGGCGCTTTTCGTCTCGAATTTCTACTTCCGGCAGGAGACCGGGTACTTCGTGGCGGCGGCGACGACCAAGCCGCTTGCTGCACACCTGGTCGCTGGCGATCGAGGAGCAGTTCTACATCGTCTTTCCGGTGTGGCTCTGGGCGATGAGCCGCTGGGCGCGGGCGTGGCTGGTGCCGGCGAGCGCGGTGGTGCTCGGGCTGTCGCTGCTGCTGAGCATCGCGATGACCCATCCGCAGAGCGATGCGGCGTTCTTCTATACCCCGGCGCGGGTCTGGGAGCTGCTCGCCGGGTCGCTGCTGGCGCTGGCGCCGCGGCGGGTGCTGCCGGGCGGCGTGGCCGAGGCGCTGGGGACGGCGGGGCTGGTGCTGATCGCCGTGGCGGTCTTCGGCTTCGATGCGCGGACGCCGTTTCCGGGCGCGGCGGCGGCGCTGCCGGTCGCGGGCGCGGTGCTGGTGATCCTCGCGAGCGGGGCCAACCGCACCTGGGCGGGCGCGCTCCTGTCGCTCGGGGCGGTGCGTTTCGTCGGGCTGATCTCGTACTCGCTCTATCTCTGGCACTGGCCGCTGATCGTCTTCTACCGCTTCTGGCGGGTGGCGCCGCCCACCGAGTGGGAGATGGCGCTGGTGGTCGTGGCGTCCTTCGTCGCGGCGAGCGCGTCCTGGTGGTTCGTCGAGCGGCCGTTCCGGGTGCGGGCGGTGTTCGCGCGGCGCGGCGGGCTCTTCGCCGGCGGGGCGGCGGCGATGCTGGCGGCGGTGGTGTTCGGGCAGGTGGCCGCGAACGGGCTGCCCGGACGGGTGCCGAAGGGAGTGGAGGACCTCGCCGCGATCCGTTTCGACGAGGTGGATTTCTCGGGGTGCGATTCGCTGCCGGGAGGCCGGCCTTGCGTGATCGGCGCGGGTAGCGCGGACGCGGCGCGGTTCGTGGTCTGGGGCGATTCGCATGCCGGGGCGCTGATGCCGGCGTTCCAGGCGGCGGCGCGCGAGGCCGGGACGACCGGGCTCTACATGGGGGCGGCCGGGTGCGTGCCGCTGGTCGGTGTCATCCAGATGCGCTGGGGGTTCCAGGGGTGCGGGGATTGGAACGAGAGCGTGCTCGATGCGATCGCGGCGCGGCCGGAGCTTGGGACGGTGGTGCTGGTGAGCCGCTGGGCGTTCTATGCGCTGGGGGAGCGGTTCGGCGGCGAGCCCGGGCCGCCGGTCTTCATCCTCGACGCGGAGACCGGCGGGGCGTCGCTGGCGGAGAACGGCCGGGTGTTCGCGCGCGGGCTGGCGCGAACGGTCAATGCGCTCCGTGCGCTGAAGCGGCGGGTGGTGATCGTGAACCAGGCGCCGGAGAACGAGTTCGATCTCGCGGTGGCGATGGCGCGGGCGAAGTGGCTGGGGCGGGACGTGGAGTTCGCGCCGTCGCGGGCCGACTACGAGGCGCGGCAGGCGTTCGTGGACGGGCTCTTCCGGGACGAGGGGGTGGAGGTTCTCGACCTCGGCGCGGTGCTCTGCGGGCGCCGAGCGGTGTCCGGTGGCGCGGGATGGGGCGCCGCTCTATCATGACAGCAATCATCTGGCGGCGACGTATGCGCGCGAACTGGGGCCGGTGTTCGTCCCGGTTTTGCGCTGACCGGTCAGCGGGCAAGCCAGCCTCCGTCGACGGGCAGCACCGTGCCGTGGATGTATTTGCGCGGCGGGCGACGCGAGAAAGACCGCGGCCCCGGCGATGTCGGAGGCCTCGCCCCAGCGGCCGGCGGGGATGCGCTCGAGGATCGCCCGGCTGCGGTCGGGGTCGGCGCGCAGGGCCTCGGTGTTGTTGGTCTCGATGTAGCCCGGGGCGATGGCGTTGACGTTGATGCCTTTCGCCGCCCACTCGTTGGCGAGGAGCTTGGTCAGGCCGGCCACGCCGTGCTTGGACGCGGTGTAGGAGGGCACGCGGATGCCGCCCTGGAAGGCGAGGAGCGAGGCGATGTTGACGATGGCGCCGCCCTTCTCGCGGGCGAAGGCGGCGCGCGCGAACGACTGGCAGAGGAAGAACACCGCCTTGAGGTTGACGTCGATGACGTCGTCCCAGTCGGCTTCGGTGAAGTCGACGGCGTCGGCGCGGCGGATGATGCCGGCGTTGTTCACCAGGATGTCGAGCGGGCCGAGGGTCAGCAGCGTCGCGGCGGCGGCCTTGGGGTCGTCGAGCGCCAGCGTCAGCGGGCGCGCCTTCAGCCCATGCGCCGCGATGAGGTCGAGGGTCTGGTCGAGCGAGGAGCGGCCGGCGCAGATCACCTCGGCGCCGGCCTGCGCCATGCCGATGGCAATCGCCTGGCCGATGCCGGTATTGGCGCCGGTGACGAGCGCCACCTTGCCGTCGAGCCGGAAAGGGTTGGTCACCTGAGCGCGTCCATCGCCACCATGTCGACGTCCTTGTAGTCGACGTTGTCGCCGGCCATCGCCCAGATGAAGGTGTAGGCCGAGGTGCCGGCGCCGGCGTGGATCGACCAAGGCGGCGAGATCGCCCCTTCCTCGTTGGCGAGGACGAGGTGGCGGGTCTCGCCGGGCTCGCCCATCAGGTGGATCGCGCGGGCGGCCTCGGGGAGGTCGATGTAGAGGTAGGCCTCCATCCGGCGGTCGTGGACGTGTGCCGGCATGGTGTTCCAGACCGAGCCGGGCTCGAGCCGGGTCAGGCCGACGACGAGCTGGCAGGCGGTCATCACGTCGGGATGGACGAACTGGTAGATGGTGCGGGCGTTGGCGGTCTCGGCCGAGCCGAGGGTGACGGTCGCCGCCTCGGCGATCTTGATGAGCCGGGTCGGGTGGGTGGCGTGCGCCGGTGCCGAGAGGATGTAGAAGCGGCCCTCGCCGGCGAAGCTGACCGGACCGGAGCCCATGCCGAGATAGAGCATGTCGCCCTTGACCATCGCGTGCTCGGTCCCCGCGGCGGTGACGGTGCCGTCGCCGCCGATGTTGACGACGACCATCTCGCGCCGGTCGAGGACGCTGGCGGTGCCGGCTTCGGCGACCTTGTCGAGGGTGAGCGCGCCGCCCGCGGGCACCGCGCCGCCGACGATCATCCGGTCGTAGTGCGTGTAGATCAGCCGGATCTCGCCTTTGCGGAAGATGCCGCCGACGTGGAAGTGCGCGCGCAGCGCATCGGTGTCGAAGCCCTTGGCGGTCACGGGATCGATGGCGTGGCGGGTCTCGACGGTCAGCATCGGCAGCTCCGGCAAATCAGAGGAAGTCGTCGCGGCGGGGCGTGAAGGTGTCGATCAGCACGCCCGGCTCGCCGAGCGCACGGCAGGAATGCGCGGCGCCCGACGGGATGACGAAGGCATCGCCGGGCCCGACCACGAAGGTCTCGCCGGCGACGGTGAACTCGAAGTGCCCGGATTTCACGAAGGTGGACTGCACGTGCGGATGGCTGTGCGGCGCGCCGATGCCGTTGGCGGCGAAGGCGAACTCGACGAGCATCAGCTGCTCGTTCTCGGCGAGCACCCGGCGCATCACGTTGTTGCCGGCGTCGACGACGGGGAAGGTGCGGACTTGATCGGCCATGCGGACGGTTCCTTTAGTGGAAGAGGCTGGGGAGCCAGAGCGAGACCGCCGGGATGTAGGTCACGATCAGCAGCGTGACGACGGCCGCGCTGTAGAACGGCCAGATCGTGCGCATCGCCTGCCAGATCGAGATCTTGCCGACGGCGCAGCCGACGAAGAGCACCGCGCCGACCGGCGGCGTGCAGAGGCCGATCCCGAGGTTGAGGATCAGGATGATGCCGAAGTGGACCGGATCGACGCCGAAGGCGGTGGCAACGGGCAGGAAGATCGGCGTGGTGATGACGATCAGCGGCGACATGTCCATGAAGGTGCCGAGGATCAGCAGCACGATGTTGATCAGGAGCAGGATCACGTAAGGGTTGTTCGAGATGTCCTTCATGTAGTTGACCAGCATCGTCGGCACCCGGAGGTAGGCGAGGAGCCAGCCGAAGGCGGCGGCGCAGCCGATGACCAGGAGAACCATCGCGGTGGTGCGCACGGCGCTCATCGTCGCCTCGACGAATTCCTGCCAGTGCATCGTGCGATAGGCGAAGACGGTGACGAGCAGCGCGTAGACCACGGCGATGCAGGAGCTTTCCGAGGCGGTGAAGACGCCGGACCGGACACCGCCGAAGATGATGGCGATCAGGATCAGTCCCGGCACCGCGACGACGAAGAGCCGCCCGACCATCGCCCAGCCGGGGAAGGCCTCGGTGGGGTAGCCGCGCTTGGTCGCGACGTAGCGCGCCGCGACCATCAGGCAGGCCGCGAGCAGCAGGCCGGGGATGATGCCGGCGGTGAAGAGGTCGGCGATCGAGATCTGGCCGCCGGCGGAGATCGAATAGATGATGAGGTTGTGCGACGGCGGGATCATCAGCGCGATGACCGAGCCGACGACCGTCAGGTTCACGGCGAAATCAACGTCGTAGCCGCGCGCCTTCATCTGCGGGATCATCAGGCCGCCGATCGCCGAGGCGTCGGCCGCCGCCGAGCCCGAAACGCCGCCGAAGAGCACCGAGGCCGCGATGTTGACCTGGCCGAGGCCGCCGCGGAAGTGGCCGACCAGCGAGCCCGCGAGCGCCACGAGGCGGCGGGCGATGTCGCCGCGGACCATGAGCTCGCCGGCGAAGATGAAGAACGGGATCGCCATCAGCGCAAACACCGAGACCCCGGAATTGAGCCGCTGGAAGACCACCACCGGCGGGATGCCCATGTAGAGGATGGTGGCGAACGAGGCGACGCCGAGGCAGAACGCGACCGGCGTGCCGATGACGAGAAGGACGATGAAGCTGCCGAAAAGAACCCAGAGTTCCATGCGTTCACTCCACCGGAAGGTCGACTTCGCCGAAGCGGGCAGTGTCCAGCCCGGCGAAACGGCGGGCGATGCGTTCGAGCGTGAAGATCATCACCAGGAGGCCGCCGATGACGACCGGCACCAGCGCGAAGCCTTGGGGTACGCCGAGCGCGGGCATCGTCGCGTCCCAGGTGCCATAGGCGAGCTTGAAGCCGTAGATCACCATGCCGAGCCCGAAGCCGAAGACAACGATGTCCGACAGGGTGTGCAGGATGCGCTGACCGCCTCTGGGAAGCACGAAGAGCAGCACGTCGAAGCTGAGGTGGTAGCCTTCGCGGATGCCGACGGCGGCGCCGAGAAAGATGAACCAGCCCATCAGCATCACCGCGGTTGCCTCGGTCCAGCTGGGACTGTGGTTCAGCACGTAGCGGCTGAAGACCTGCCAGGCGACGATCGCGGTCATCGCCACCAGCCCGGTGGCCGAGATCCAGAGTGCGATCCGCGCGACGACGCCGAGCACGCCGGCGATCCCCTTCATTCTTTCCTGCAAGGCACTCCCCCCGGGATCGATGTCCGCAGCGCGCGTCCGGCGCGCTGCGGACGGCTGGGACCTACTCGGTCGCCTGGATGCGGTCGGCGAGATCCTTGAGCTTGGGATCGGTCAGGTACTTGTCGTAGACCGGCTTCATGGCGTCGACGAACGGCTGCTTGTCAATGTCGGTGACGACCTCGACGCCGGCATCGCGGACGATCTTTTCCGAAACCTTCTCCTGCTTGACCCAGAGATCGCGCATGTAGGGCACCGAGTCCTTCGCCGCCTGCTTGACGATCGCCTGGTCCTCGGGGCTGAGCTTGTCCCAGGTCGCCTTGGCCATCACCAGCACCTCGGGCACGATCGTGTGCTCGTCGAGCGTGTAGAACTTCGCCACTTCGTAGTGGTGCGACAACTCGTAGGAGGGCCAGTTGTTTTCGGCACCGTCGATGACGCCGGTCTGGAGCGCCGAGTAGACCTCGCCGTAGGCCATCGGCGTGGCATTGGCGCCGAGCGCGTTGGTCATGTCGATGAAGACGTCGGACTGGATGACGCGGAACTTCATGCCCTTGAGGTCGTCGATCGACTTGATCGGGTGCTTGCTGTTGTAGAACGACCGGGCCCCGGAGTCGTAGAAGCAGAGCCCGACGAGGTCATAGGGCAGGAAGGCCGCGAGGATCTCGTCACCGATCGGGCCGTCCATGACGTGGTGCATCTGGTCGACCGACTTGAAGATGTAGGGCAGCGAGACGACGTCGGTCTCCTTGACCAGGCCGTTGAACGGCGCAAGGCTGACGCGGTTGAGGTCGATCACCCCGAAGCGGGTCTGCTCGATCGTGTCCTTTTCCTCGCCGAGCTGCGCGCCGAAGGCGACGTCGACGCTGTAGCGACCGTCCGTACGCTCCTCGAGCAGCTTGCCCATGTACTTGACGGCCTCCACGGTCGGATAGCCGTCGGGGTGGGTGTCCGACGAGCGGAGCACGGTCTCGGCAGCCTGGGCCGCCATCGCGGAAAATGCGATCGCCGCGGTGCCGAGCAGCGCCGCGCCGACTCTACCGATATAAGTCATGCTGTCTCTCTCCCTGTTTTTTGATCGTGGTCACAGACGGTACGCCTGCTTGGCAAGTCTGTAGGCGAGGTCCTGGGCGACCTCCGGTGCCTCGTCCTCGGCCAGCCGCCCGGTTGCGACCAGCGTGGCGAGATAGGCGCAATCCACGCGGCGGGCCATGTCGTGGCGGGCCGGGATCGAGCAGAAGGCGCGGGTGTCGTCGTTGAAGCCCACGGTGTTGTAGAAGCCCGCGGTCTCGGTGGTGAGCTCGCGGAAGCGGCGCATCCCCTCGGGGCTGTCGAAGAACCACCAGGGCGGCCCGAGGCGGAGCGCCGGGTAGGCGCCGGCGAGCGGCGCCAGCTCGCGGGAGAGCACGCTCTCGTCGAGCATGAAGGCGATGATGGTGAGATCGCGGCGCATCCCGACCGCATCGAGCAGCGGCTTCAGCGCCCGGACGTAGTCGGTGCGCGTGGGGATGTCGAAGCCCTTGTCGCGGCCGAACGCGGCGAACGTCTCCGTGGAGTGGTTGCGCCAGGCTCCGGGGTGGATCTGCAGCACCAGTCCGTCGTCGAGGCTCATGCGCGCCATCTCGGTCAGCATCTGGCCGCGGAAGGCGTCGGCCTCTTCGGGCGTCGCGCTGCCGGCCAGTGCCTTGGCGAAGAGGGCCGCCGCATCGGCCTGCGGCAGGTCCTCGGTGCGGGCGGTCGGGTGGCCGTGGTCGCTCGAGGTGGCGCCGAAGGTCCTGAAGAAGGCGCGCCGGGTCCGGTGCGCCTCGAGGTAGCCCTGCCAGGTCGCCGTGTCGCAGCCGGTGATCTCGCCGAGCCGCGCCACGTTGCCGGCGAAACCCGGGAACTCGGGGTCCACCACCGAATCCGGGCGATAGGCGGTGACGACGCGCCCTGGCCAGCCGCTGTCGCGGATCAACGCGTGCCAGTGCAGGTCGTCGAGCGGGCTCTCGGTCGTGGCGATCGCCTCGATGCCGAAGCGCTCGAAGAGTGCGCGCGGCCGGAACGCCGGGCGGGTCAGGCAATCGGCGATGTGGTCGTAGTATTGGTCCGCCGTCGCGGCGGAGAGCCGGCTGCTGAGGCCGAACAGCGTCTCGAAGGTATGATCGAGCCACATCCGCGACGGCGTGCCGCGGAACAGGTGATAGTTTTCGGCGAACCGGTGCCAGATCTTGCGCCCGTCGGTCTCGGTCGGACCGCCATCGGCGCGCGGCACCCCGAGATCGGCGAGCGGCACACCCTGCGAGCAGAGCATGCGGAAGACGTAGTGATCGGGAATGACGAAGAGCTGCGCCGGATCGGGAAACGGCTCGTTCTCGGCGTACCAGCGCGGGTCGGTGTGGCCGTGCGGGCTGATGATGGGCAGGTCGCGGACTTGCTCGAAGAGCGCGCGGGCGAGACCGCGGGTGGACGGTTCGGGCGGAAACAACCGGTCCGGATCAAGCAGCGTCATTCGTCCCCTCTGCCGTCAAAGGTCTTTGCGCCCGACGCGAAGGCTAATATGCTAGTATGCAGACGGAGTCAACCGGAGGAAGCTATGACCGCGCGTGAGTTTCCGTTCCTGCGCGCCACCCGTCCGCCGTCGGTGGCCGATCAGGTCTTCGAGACCCTCTACAACCAGGTCGTGACGCTGGCGCTGCCTCCCGGCTCGCGCCTGTCGGAGAGCGAGGTCGCGCGCGCTGCGGGCGTGTCGCGCCAGCCTGTGCGCGATGCCTTCTGGCGGCTGTCGCAGCTCGGGTTCCTGACGATCCGGCCGCAGCGGTCGACCGAGGTCAGCGCCATCTCGGTGCGCGCGGTCACCCAGGCGCGCTTCGTGCGCACCGCGCTCGAGATCGAGACGGTGCGCATCGCCTGCGAACGGCTCGGGCCCGGGGACTTCGAGGTGCTCGATTCAGTGATCGAAGCGCAGGCCGCGGCGGTTGCGGCGGTCGATCCGGAGCGCTTCCACGGCCTCGACGACGAGTTTCACCGGCAGATCTGCGCCCTCAGCGGCCTCGAGTTCGCCTGGGCGCTGATCCGCGAGAACAAGGCGCACATGGACCGGGTGCGCTTCCTCAGCCTGAGCTTCGGCGCCCAGACCGCGCTCGACGACCATCTGGCGATCCTCGCCGCGCTGAAGGCCCGCGATCCGGTGGCCGCGGTTGCGGCGATGCGCGAGCACCTGGGGCGGATCGAGGACATCATCGCCCGGGTCCGGCTGACGCACGGCATGCACTTCGGGGCGGACGAGAAAGGCTAGGAGCTGGTGGAGAGCTTCATCAGCAGGATGCCTGCAACGATCAGGCCGGCGGCGACGAGTCGCGATAGGGTCATCGCCTCGCCGAGCGCTACGATGCCCACGACGAACGCGCCGACGGCGCCGATGCCGGTCCAGACGGTGTAGCTCGTCCCGAGCGGCAGCGTTCGCATGGCGAAGGAAAGCAGAGCGAAGCTTCCGATCATCGTGACGATCGTGAGCGACGTCTCCAGCGGCCGGGAGAAGCCGTCGGATTGCTTCATCAGGTAGGCCCAGACGATCTCGAGGAGGCCGGCGATGACGAGATAGACCCACGGCAAGGCTCGTTGCTCCGTCAGCTTGCGGCGGCGACCCGCCAGATCACGTCGCCAACGTCATCGGCGACCAGCAGCGAGCGGCCGTCGGGGCCGATCGTCACCCCGACCGGGCGGCCGTAGGAGACCTTCTCGTCCGGCGCGAGAAAGCCGGTCAGGATGTCGCGCGGGGCGCCTTGCGGCCGCCCGTCGACGAACGGCACGAAGATCACCCGGTATCCGCTCAGGGTGCTGCGGTTCCAGGAGCCGTGCTGGCCGATCGCCATGCCGTCGGGAAAGCCGGGCAGGGTGCCCGCAGGCAGCCAGCAGAGCCCGAGCGACGCGGTATGCCCGCCGAGCGCGTAGTCCGGCGTCAGCGCCGAAGCGACCTTGGCCGGGTCCTGCGGCACGCGGTCGTCGACCGTCTTGCCCCAGTAGCAGTAGGGCCAGCCGTAGAAGCCGCCGTCGCGGAGCGAGGTCAGGTAGTCGGGCGGCGTCTCGTCGCCGAGCCCGTCGCGCTCGTTCACCACCGTCCAGAGGGTGCCCGACGCTGGCTCCCAGGCGAGGCCCACCGGGTTGCGCAGCCCCGACGCGAAGATGCGGCTGGTCCCGGCCTCGAGATCGATCTCGTGGACGGCGGCGCGGCCTTCCTCGGCTTCGATCCCGTTGTCGCCGATGTTGCTGAGCGAACCGACGCCGGCATAGAGCGTGCGGCCGTCGGCGCTCGGCAGGAGGCTCCGCGTCCAGTGCCCGCCGGGCTTGAACTCGGCGATGCGGCGCCCGGCTCCTGTGATCCGGGTGGCGCCCTCGGCATAGGGGAAGGCCACCACGCCGTCGGTGTTGCCGACGTAGAAGGTGTCGCCGATCAGCGCCATGCCGAAAGGCTGGTTCTGGTCCTGAAGGAAAACCTCGCGGGTCTCCGCCATGCCATCGCCGTCGGCGTCGCGCAGCAGCGTGATGCGGTTGGGGCTCTTGCCGACCGCGGCCGCGCGCTTCATCGTGGAGAAGATCGCGTAGTCGAACGCGGTCTTGACCGGCCCGGGCTCGGACAGCGCCTCGGCGGTCAGGACGTCGCCGTTCGGCAGCACGGTAATCCAGCGCGGATGCTTCAGCCCCGCGGCGAAGGCGTTGACCGCGAGCCCGGGCGCGGGGGTGGGCTTCGCGCCGGCCGTCCATCCGCGCGCCGTGGGCATCTTCAGCGTCGGGATGCTCTGCGGCTTCGCCTGCGGGATCGTCGGCGCGAGCCCCATCGCTGGCGCATCCGGACTGGTGCCCCGGCGCCGCATCAGGATGGCCGCCGCACCGATCATGGCGACAATTCGGGCGAAAATCCCTGACATCTTCAAAGCTTCCCTTCGACTGACCGCGCGCACGCTAACGGAAGCTCCAGGGGCTTGAAACCGGGGAAATGGCCTCATTCGGATCGCTGGCGGACCGAAATTCGCTTGCGGCGCGCGCGGCATGACCGTTTGATGGCGTCAGGAAGGCGGGCGATCTGCCCGCCGATAACAAAAGCGGGAGGATGACGATGCTAGCAAACGCAACGATTCGCCGGATGGCGGTGGGGCTGGCGCTCGCATGCGCCGCGCCGGGGCTGCCGGCGCTGGCCTTCGAGCCCGAGAGCACCGAATGCATTGCGCCCGCGGCACCGGGCGGCGGCTGGGACTTCACCTGCCGGCAGGTCGGCAAGACGATGCAGGACCTGAAGCTCGTGCCCGGCACGATGCAGGTGACCAACATCAACGGCGGCGGCGGCGGGGTCGCGTTCGCCGAGGTGGTGAACAAGCGCAACGACAACAACAACCTGATCGTCGCGGCTTCGTCCTCGACGTCGACCCGACTGGCGCAGAACGCCTTCCCGGGCAACACGATGGACCAGGTGCGCTGGCTGGCGACGGTCGGCACCGACTACGGCATCATCGCGGTCGCCAAAGACAGCCCGATCAACACGCTTCCCGAGCTCATGGACAAGATCAAGGCCGACCCGACCAGCATCTCGATCGCCGGCGGCTCGGCCGTGGGCGGCTGGGACCACCTCAAGGTGCTGATCGTCGCCCGCGCCGCGGGGTTCAACGACGTCCGCAAGATCAAGTACGTGCCGTTCGACGGCGGCGGCGAGGCGGTGACGCAGCTCCTCGCGGGGTCGGTCCAGGCCTTCACCGGCGATGCCTCGGAGGCCAAGGGCTTCGTCGATTCCGGCGACATCAAGGTGCTGGCCGTCCTCGCGCCGGAGCGGATGCCCGGGGATTTCTCGAGCTTCCCCACCGCGAAGGAACAGGGCATCGACGCGGTCGGCGCCAACTGGCGCGGATTCTACGGTCCGGGCGGCATGTCCGACGATGCCTACACCTACTGGGTCGACGCCATCGGCAAGGTCTACGACAGCGAGGAATGGAAGCAGATCATGGCCAACAGCGGCATCGCGCCGCTCGACCTTCGAGGTGAGGACTTCCAGAAGTTCGTCGCCGAGAGGATCGCCGAAACCCAGGCGCTGTCGAAGGAAATCGGTCTGATCAAGTAGCTCAATCGCACCTCGGGGCGCCGCGCCGCGGCGCCTGTCCTTCGGGTTCAAGGAGTGCTTCCCATGGCGGATCGGAGGATGGCCGATCGGATCTTCGGCGGAGTCGGCGTCGCGTTGGCCGCCTTCTTCATCTGGCAGGCGACGACGATCGAGGAAAGCTTCATCCAGGACCCGGTCGGTCCCAAGACCTTCCCGATCATCATCGGCATCCTGCTCGGCATCTCGAGCCTGGTCATCCTCATCCGGCCGGACAAGAGCCCGTCATGGCCGACCGGCGGCCGCCTGCTCGAGATCCTCTTCGCCGTCGTCGTGCTCGTCGGCTACGCTCTGGCGCTGCCGACCGCGGGGTTCGTCGCCGCCACCGCCGTCGCTTCGGCGATCCTGAGCTGGCGGCTCGGGGCGCATCCGCTGTCGGCGGTGCTGGCCGGCATCGCGATCGCCGTCGGCATCTACGTCGCCTTCCACCTGATCCTCGGCCTGTCGCTGGCCAAGGGCCCGTTCGGCTTCTGAGGGCAGGACCATGGACACGCTGCATTCACTCGCCCAGGGCTTTGCCATCGCGATCACCCTGGAGAACCTCGGGCTGGCGCTGATCGGCGCCTTCCTCGGAACCATCATCGGCGCGCTGCCGGGTCTCGGCCCTTCCAACGGCGTCGCGATCCTCATCCCGCTCGCCTTTTCGCTGGGGCTCGGGCCGACCCCGGCGCTGATCCTGCTGACGAGCGTCTACTACGGCGCGATGTACGGCGGGCGCATATCCTCGATCCTGCTCAACATCCCCGGCGACGAGCCGGCGGTGATGACCACGCTCGACGGGTATCCCATGGCGCAGCAGGGCAGGGCCGGCGAGGCGCTGACGCTCTCGGGCATCGCGTCGTTCGTGGGGTCGTTCTTCGCGACCGTCGGCCTCGTCTTTCTCGCGCCGCAGCTCGTCAAGGTGGCGCTGCTTTTCGGGCCGGCGGAATACTTCGCCCTCTTCGCGCTGGCCTTCGCGACGCTCGGCGGCGTCTCCTCGACCAACCAGGCCAAGGCGGCGTTCGCGGCGGCGCTCGGGCTCGGCATCGCGATGATCGGCGTCGACGGGCAGACCGGGGTGCCGCGCTTCTCGTTCGGCCAGGTGCATCTCTACGACGGGATCAACTTTCTCGTGGCGATCGTCGGCCTGTTCGCGCTGTCGGAGGTCTTCGTCTTCCTCGAGCATCGCGGCGACGGCTCGGGCGAGGGCAAGCACACGAGGATGCAGATCGGCCGGCTGACTCCGTCCTGGCCGACGCTGCGCAGCTGCATCCCGACGATGGGGCGCTCGACGGTGCTGGGCTTCGTCGCCGGGGTGCTGCCCGGGGCCGGCGCGTCGCTGGGGTCCTTCCTGGCCTACTCGACCGAGAAGCAGCTCTCCAACCGCAACGACACCTTCGGCAAGGGCGACCCGCGCGGCGTCGCCGCGCCCGAGGCCGGCAACAACGCCGCCGCGGGCGGCGCGCTGGTGCCGATGCTGGCCTTGGGCGTGCCGGGATCGGGAACAACCGCGGTGCTCCTCGCGATGCTGCTGGCCCTCAACATCACGCCCGGGCCGCTGCTCTTTCAGTCCAATCCCGACGTGGTCTGGGGGCTGATCGCCGCCCTCTTCATCGCCAACTTCATGCTGCTTCTCCTGAACGTGCCGATGGTCGGGCTTTTCGTGCGGGTGCTGCTGATCCCGCCGAAGTACCTGATGCCGATCGTCGCGATGGTCTCGTTCGTCGGCATCTACGGCATCTCCGGCTCGACCTTCGACCTGATCGTGATGGTGATCTTCGGCGTGCTCGGCTGGCTGCTGCGCAAGTTCGAGGTGCCGCTGGTGCCGGTGATCCTCGGCGTCCTCCTGGGGAACCTGATGGAGGCGAACCTGCGCCGGGCCATGACCATCTCGGACGGCAACTGGGCGGCGTTGTTCGCCTCGCCGCTGGCGCTGACGCTGTGGGCGATCGCGGTTGCGGGCTTCATCCTGCCGATCGTTCTGGGCAAGGCGCTGAAGGGCCGGATCGAGGCGGCCCGGCACGAGACCGACGAGCTGACGGACTAGGGGCGGCGCGACGCGCGGACCGATCGATGCGAGCCTGGTCCGGCGCCTGATTGCGGCGCAGTTTCCCGGCTGGGCGCACCTGCCGGTCACACCGGT
Organism: uncultured Alphaproteobacteria bacterium; assembly: GCA_963819995.1. Lineage (GTDB taxonomy): Bacteria > Pseudomonadota > Alphaproteobacteria > Rhodobacterales > Rhodobacteraceae > Amaricoccus. Next base: position 162,400 of record CAWFYR010000008.1, read on the forward strand.
CGAGCCCGGCGGCTGGGACAACCGGACCTTCCGGCTCGGCGACACGATGTCGGTGCGGCTGCCGAGCGCGGCCGGCTATGCGGCACAGGTCGAGAAGGAGCACCGCTGGCTGCCCCGGCTGGCGCCGCTGCTGCCGCTGGCGATCCCCGAGCCCCTGGCCCTCGGCGCGCCCGGCGAGGGCTATCCGTGGCCCTGGTCGGTCTATCGCTGGCTCGACGGCGCGCCTGCGTGGCCGGGGCAGGTCGCCGACATGCCCGGGTTTGCTCGCGACGTCGCCGGGTTCCTCGCGGCGCTCTACCGGATCGATGCGGCTGGCGGCCCGCCGGCGGGGCAGCACAACTTCCACCGCGGCGGGGCGCTCGCGGTCTACGACGCGGAGACGCGGGAGGCGCTCGAACGACTGGGCGCCGCGGTCGACGCGGACGCGCTGACGGCGGTCTGGGAAACGGCGCTGGCGACGAGGTGGTCGGCGCCGCCCGTCTGGGTGCACGGCGACATCGCCGAAGGCAACCTCCTGGTGCGGGACGGCAGGCTCGCCGCCGTCATCGACTTCGGCAGCTCGGGGGTCGGCGATCCGTCCTGCGATCTCGTCATCGCCTGGACGACGTTCGAGCGAGCAGGCCGGCGCGCGTTTCGGGCAGCCCTGCCGTTCGATGCCGCGACCTGGGCGCGCGCCCGCGGCTGGGCCGTCTGGAAGGCGCTGATCACCCTGGACGCCGAGGATCGGGCCATCGCCGCACGGGCGAGGCGGACAATCGACGCGGTGCTTGCCGACCCGGCTGCCGAGGGGTGAGAATGAGCGGCGAGGGTCGGCCGCCCGGGGTTTGGGGTTGCGCCGGAGCGCAACGGCTGGCGGAATGCCGCCCGCAGGGGAGGACTACCGGATGAAGATCGCCACCGCCGCCTATCCGATCGATTTCCACAGCCGCTGGAACGACTACGTCGGCAAGCTTCGGGTCTGGATCCGCAGCGCGGCCGAGCAGGGTGCCGATCTGCTGGTCTTCCCGGAGTACGGCGGATTGGAGCTGGCAAGCCTCGCGGGCGAGGAGAACGTCCGCGACCTGCAGCGCTCGACAGACGCGGTGACCGCCCGCATCAAGGACGTGGACGACCTGCACGGCAGCCTCGCGCGCGAATTCAAGGTGCACATCTGCGCGGCGTCCGCGCCGATGCGGCGCGACGGCGGGACGACGGTCAACCGGGCGCGGCTCTTCGCGCCGGACGGCAGCTTCGGCACGCAGGACAAGCTGGTGCTGAGCCGGTTCGAACGCGAGGACTGGGGGCTCAAGGGCGGCGCGGGCGCGCGGGTCTTCGACACCGCGCTCGGCAAGATCGGCATCCTGCTCGGCTACGATGTCGAGTTCCCCGCCGTTGCGCGCGCAATGGCCGAGGCGGGCGCGGAAATCCTGCTGGCGGCGAGTGCCAACACCAGCCTCGCGGGCTACTGGCGGGTCCGCATCGGCGCCATGGCGCGGGCGTTCGAAAGCCAGTGCGTCGTGGCGCACGCGGTGACGATCGGGACCGCCGAGTGGCTGGTGGCGGCCGAGAAGGGCGTCGGGGCGGCTGCGGTCTTCGGCCCGGCGGACACGGGCTTTCCCGACGACGGCGTGATCGTCCTCGGCAAGATGGATACCGCCGGCTGGACCTATGCCGAGATCGACCGCGCCGCCATCGCGAAGGTGAGGGCCGAAGGCGTCGCGCGGACGCTCACGGACTGGCCGGGCCCCGTGGCGGGCGCCGAGACGCTGACGCTCGGCGCCGTGGCATAGCCTTCAGGCGTCGTGGCGGGGGCTGGCGAGCAGGCGGCGCAGGCCTTCGAGCGCGTCGTCGCTGCACTTGCTGCGCCGGTTCATCGTGGCGCAGCAGAGCTTGCCCGAGAGCAGGCGTTCGCCGAGTTCCACCGCCAGCACCATGTCGAAAAGGCACGGGTGGGTGCCCTCGGGCTGCGGCGGCCGGGGCATGTCGTTGAGATGGTCGAGCAGCAGACGCTTGAACTCGGCGGGCGTGCGGACGGGCCAGCCGCGCGCTTCCGCCGCGCGGGGCAGATCCTCGCTCGTCAGCCTGGTGAAGGCGCGCCGTACCGATGCCTCGAAATCCGTCGCTTCCTCGTCGTGGCCCATCATGCACTCCGCATCGACCGTAGCAGGCTGAAATCTAGGACGGTTTTGCGGAGATGCCATAAGCCCGGCTCAGCGCTGCGACAGAAACCAGAGGTTGCGGCAGCGGGTTCCCGAGCGGCAGTAGGCGAGAATCGGCGCCGGAAGCGCCTCGATGGCCGCGCGGAAGTCCTCGACATCGCCCTCGTCGATCGCCCCCGAGACGACCGGGACAAAGGCGAACGCAAGCCCGAGCCGCTCCGCCTCGGCGCGGATCTCCGCCTCGGCGGGCTGGCCCGGCTCCTCGCCGTCGGGACGGTTGCAGAGGACCGAGCGGAAGCCCATCGCGGCGATCCCTGCAACGTCCTCGACGCCGAGCTGCGGTGCGACGCTGTAGTCCGGTGTGATCTCGGTAACGGCCATCGGCTCCGGCTCCTGATCTGCCGGCCCCCTTAGCATGGGGCGCCGACGGTCGAAAGAGGCGAAGAATCGTCCCGGCCGGAGCGACCGAAATGCGGTCCCCGAGTCTGGGCATAGGGTAAGTGATTGAAAACTATGGAATACAATAACTTACCTGGAGGTTAAAGATCGTCAGTGGCGGCCTTCGATCTCGTTCGTGGCGGCCCGGTCGGCCGATGACTTGCCGGTCAGAAAAGAAAATACCGCTGCGCCATCGGCAGCACGTCCGCCGGCTCGCAGGTCAGGAGCTCGCCGTCGGCGCGGACCTCGTAGGTCTCGGGGTCGACCTCGATCTCGGGCGTGGCGTCGTTGAGCTTCATGGCGGCCTTGCCGATGCCGCCGCGGGTGTTCTCGACGGCGAGCGTCGGCTTGCGCAGGCCGAGGCTGGCGGCGATGCCGGAGGCTGCGGCGGCGGCCGAGACGAAGCTGACCGAGGAGGCTTCGGCGGCGCGGCCCATCGTGCCCCACATCGGGCGGGAATAGACCGGCTGCGGCGTCGGGATCGAGGCGTTGGGGTCGCCCATCTGCGCCACGGCGATGCTGCCGCCAACCAGCACCATCTCGGGCTTCACCCCGAAGAACGCCGGCGCCCAGAGGACGAGGTCCGCGCGCTTGCCGGGCTCGATCGAACCGATGTGGGCGGAGAGGCCGTGGGCGATCGCGGGGTTGATGGTGTACTTGGCGATGTAGCGGCGGACGCGCAGGTTGTCGTTCTCGCCGGTCTCCTCGGGCAGGCGGCCGCGCTGGACCTTCATCTTGTGCGCGGTCTGCCAGGTGCGGATGATCACCTCGCCGATGCGGCCCATCGCCTGGCTGTCCGAGGCGATGATCGAGAAGGCGCCGAGGTCGTGCAGGATGTCCTCGGCGGCAATGGTCTCCTTGCGGATGCGGCTCTCGGCGAAGGCCACGTCCTCGGGGATGTTGGCGTCCAGGTGATGGCAGACCATCAGCATGTCGAGATGCTCTTCGAGCGTATTGCGGGTGTAGGGCCGCGTCGGGTTGGTCGAGGACGGGATGACGTTCGGAAGGCCGCACACCTTGATGATGTCGGGCGCATGGCCGCCGCCGGCGCCTTCGGTGTGGAAGGCGTGGATGGTGCGCCCGGCGATGGCACGGATGGTGTCCTCGACGAAGCCGCTCTCGTTCAGGGTATCGGTGTGGATCATCACCTGCACGTCGAAGGCGTCCGCGACGCGCAGGCAGCAGTCGATGGCGGCGGGGGTGGTGCCCCAGTCCTCGTGCAGCTTCATCGCGCAGGCGCCGCCGCGGATCATCTCCTCGAGGGCCGCGGGCTGCGAGGCGTTGCCCTTGCCGGAGATGCCGATGTTGATCGGCACGCCGTCGACCGCCTGCAGCATGCGGCCGATGTGCCAGGGCCCGGGCGTGCAGGTGGTGGCGAGCGTGCCGTGCGCCGGCCCGGTGCCGCCGCCGAGAAGTGTGCGTGACACCCGAGTGCAGCGCGTCGTCGATCTGCTGCGGGCAGATGAAGTGGATGTGCGAATCGAACCCGCCGGCGGTCAGGATCTTGCCTTCGCCGGCGATGATCTCGGTGCCGGGGCCGATGACGATGTCGATTCCGGGCTGGGTGTCGGGGTTGCCGGCCTTGCCGACGGCGGCGATGCGGCCGTCGTGCAGCGCGACGTCGGCCTTGATGATGCCGGTCCAGTCGACGATCAGCGCGTTGGTGATCACGGTGTCGACGGCGCCCTCGGCGCGCGACGCCTGGGATTGGCCCATCCCGTCGCGGATCACCTTGCCGCCGCCGAACTTCACCTCCTCGCCGTAGGTGGTGAGGTCGCGCTCGACCTCGATGACGAGCTCGGTGTCGGCGAGCCGCACCCGGTCGCCGGTGGTCGGGCCGTACATGTCGGCATAGGCGGCGCGGGAGAGGCGTGCGGGCATCGGCGAACCTTTCAGAGGGACAAGCGGAGCGAGATGATCTGCGGGTCGGCGCGGGCGAAGGCGGGCGGGTCGGGATCGGGTCCGAAGCCCAGCGCGCGGTAGAGCGGCAGGGCCTCGACGCGCTCGTTCAGCGCATCGAGGCGGACCACGCGGTAGCCGAGCGCCCGGGCGCTGGCGAGAAGCGCCTCGCAGAGGCGGCGGCCGATGCCCCGGCCGCGGGCGGCGCGGGCGACGTACATGCGGTTGAGCTCGGAGATCGCGCCGGCATAGGGCTTGAGCATCACGACGCCCGCCGGGATGCCGTCCAGCCGGGCGAGCAGGCACTCGCCGGCGGGTGGGTTGAAATGGTCTCGGAAGCGGGCGAGCTGGCCTTCGAAGTCCTGCTCGACGAGGTAGGCGTCGATGAGCGCAGCCCGCTCGGGATAGGTTGCCCGCATGTAGCCGAAGAACTCGCGGGCGAGCTGGCTTGCGGCCGCGACATCGGCGTCGTCGCGCACCGGCACGATACTTGTGGCCCCGCTCATCGCGATCTTCTCTTTTCTCCGATCCGCGGCAGATTGACGCAAAAAATGGCCGATGCTAGCCTTTTTCTGCTCGCAGTACGCCGGAAGCGCGTTGCGGTCAGGGGGACGGAGATGAATGTTCGAATGGGCGCCTGCGCGGCGGCGCTTTGCTGCGCCGCGACGCTTGGCATGGCGGAGACGCCGGTCGAGCGCGGCGAATACCTGGTCCGCGGACCGATGAGCTGCGGCAACTGCCACACGCCCCAAGGGCCGAACGGGCCGGACATGAGCAAGGAGCTGGCCGGTGGCGGGCCGGTGGTCGACGACGCGACGATGAAGGCCTATGCGCCGAACATCACGCCCGCCGGCGAGATATCGGGCTGGAGCGACGCCGAGCTGAAGAAGGCGATCCGCGAGGGCCTGGCGCCGGACGGCTCGCTCATCGGGCCGCCGATGCCGTTCAGCCTCTACAAGGACCTCAGCGACACCGACCTCGACGCTATCGTGGCGTTCCTGCGCACGCTGCCGCCGATCGAGAACGAGGTGCCTGAGTCGGTCTACAACATCCCGCTGCCGCCGGCCTACGGGCCGCCGGTCGAGCACGTCGCCGACACGCCGCGCGGGCCCACCGCAGAATACGGCAAGTACATGGCCGGGCCGATCGCGCATTGCCTCGAATGCCACACGCCGTTCGGGCCGCAAGGGCCGATGTACGACACCGCGCTTGGGCAGGGCGGGATGGAGTTCCCGGGGCCCTGGGGCGTCTCGATCGCGGCCAACATCACCTCGAGCGAGGACGGTCTCAAGGGCTACACCGACGACCAGATCGCGACGATGATCACCCAAGGCGTGCGGCCGGACGGCGCGCACATGCTGCCGCCGATGCCCTATGCCTGGCTCGCCAGGATGACCCCGGACGACCTGAAGGCGGTGATCGCCTACCTGCGCACCCTGCCGCCGCTGCCCGACAAGAGCTGAGCTCAGTCGGTCGCGCGCAGGTCGACGATGGTCCAGTCCCAGCGCAGGGTCCCGACCACCGGCGGCAGGTCGCTGAAGATGAAATGCGCGGTCAGCGCCCGGATCTGGCCCGGCGGCACGTCGGGCCGCGCGATCGCCTCGGCCTCGCCGATCACCGGACAGTCCGCAGGCGGCTTGTCCGGGGCAGGGCAGTCGTGCAGGCGCAGGCGCAGCGTCAGGTCGCGCAGGCGATACTGGGACGACCCGTTCTTGATCCGGCCGGCAAGGCTGGCCCCGCGCGGCGTGCTGTCGAGCGTCAGATCCTGCAACGTGACCTCGGCCGGGTCGATCCGGCTGGCCGAGAGAGCAGTCTCCGGCGCCTGACGGGTGAAGTAGAGCCCGAGCAGGCCCGCGACGATGAGCCCCGCGGCCGCACCCCAGCGGCGGAACTCGGGATAGACGATCATCGCGTAGCCGTAGGCGACGGCAATCAGGACCAGGACAACGATCGGCATTGAGCCCTCCGGCGTTCGGCGGAGGTTCTAGCCGACGGCCCGGCCGATGCCAAATCGCCCCGGGCCGCACCCGGCTCAGGCCGCCCGGCCGTCGTGCATCGTGAACGACAACTCGCGCGGCTCGACGCCTTCGAGGCAGTTGACGTTGATCGCGACCATCGGCGTGCCGTCGGGCATCTGCCCATAGGCGAAGCTCTCGATGCCGCAGGTCTTGCAGAAGGTGTGGCGGATCTTGTTCTGGTTGAAGGTGTACTCGGTGAGGTTGTCCTCGCCCTGCAGCAGATGGAAGTTCTCTACCGGAGTGAAGGCGAGCAGCGAGCCGAGCCGCTGGCAGCGCGAGCAGTTGCAGGCGATCGGGTGCGAGATGTCGACCGTCGCCTCGTAGGCGACGGCGCCGCACTGGCAGGAACCGTGATGCAGGTCGGCGGTCATTCGAGTTCTCCCATGACATGCGCATTGAAGCCGAACACCCGGCGAGCTCCGCCATAGGGAATAAGGTGGACGTCGCGGGTCTGGCCGGGCTCGAAGCGTACCGCCGTCCCGGCCGCGATGTCGAGACGGCAGCCGCGGGCGGCGGCGCGGTCGAAGTCGAGGGCGGCGTTGGTCTCGGCGAAGTGGTAGTGCGATCCGACTTGGATCGGCCGGTCGCCGGTGTTGGCGACGGTGAGCACGATCGCCTCGCGGCCGGCGTTCAGGGTGATGTCGCCTGGGGCGGGGAAGATTTCTCCGGGGATCATGGTCGGGCCTCCTTGCTGGTGGTTGTCGACGGTGCGGCCCCGGTGGGGTGAGCCGACCCGCCCCGGCGCGTCACTCCCGATGCAGCAGCCAGGTGCCGGCCGCGACGGCGGTCGCCACTTCTATGGCGACGGCTGCGTGCCCGGCGTGCGGATGGGGTTGCGGCTCGCCTTGGGCGAAGGCGTGGGCCGGGGCGAAGGCGAGAAAGGCGATGGCGGCGAGACGAAGCATGGCCGGGGTCTCCTCAGCGGATCGGCGCGTGGACGGTGACGAGCTTGGTGCCGTCGGGAAAGGTGGCCTCGACCTGGACGTCGTGGATCATCTCGGGCACGCCTTCCATGCACTGGCCGGCGGTGACGACGTGGGCGCCCGCTTCCATCAGGTCGGCGACCGAGCGGCCGTCGCGGGCGCCCTCGACCACGTAGTCGGTGATCAGCGCGATCGCCTCGGGATGGTTGAGCTTGACGCCGCGGGCGAGCCGGCCGCGCGCGACGATGGCCGCCAGCGAGACGATGAGCTTGTCCTTCTCGCGGGGGGTCAGGTTCATCGGTCCCTCATGTGCTCCAGACGCGCGGCAGCGGGCCGGCGCGGAACGCCATCAGAAAGCGGATCAGCGCGTCGCGCAAGGGCCGCGCTTGGGGTGCGACAAAGCGCAGGATCAGGATGCCGGGCTTGGCGCTCGCCGCGGCCTCGACACCGACGAGGCCGACGAGCAGCGCCCGTGCCGCATCGAGCCCGGCTTCGGCGTCCGGCGCCACCTGCACCAGCGTCGCGAAGGCGCGGGCGCGCGCGCAGCGTCGCGGCCCCGGCCGTCGCGCGGGCGAGATCGCTTTCGAGCCGCAGCGCCTCGGCGTGGACCAGCCGGCCGTCGCGGCGGATGCGCCACTGGTCAGAGATGCCGCCGGTCGCCAGCGTCTCGCCCATAGCGGCGCGGCCGAGGACGACGCTCTCGAGCGCCAGCAGGCGCGCGTCCGCCGCCATCTCGACGTCGAGGCTGCGCCGCAGCCGGCCGCCTTCGAAGAGGATCGTTTCCTGCGGCAGCCAGTCGAGCCTCGCTCCGGCTTCGAGAGCGAGGCGGGTCTCGATCTGCAGCCGCGCCTCCGGCCGAGCGGTAGACCCGCTCCGCCGCCTGGGTCGTCACCGTCAGCGCGCCGCCGGCACCGCAGGTCAGGCGCCAGTCGATGCGGTCGCCGCCGGTGACCCCGCCCGAGGTGTTGATCAGCACCGCTTCGGGAACCGGCCCGTGGGTGCGCGGCAGGATCGCCTTGCAGCAGCCTTGCTGGAACAGCCGGTCGAGCCGCACCCGGCCGTCGCGGAAGGACACCGTGACGTCGGCCCGGCCGCGGGCGCGCTGCAGAGCGGGGGGCGAGGGATCGAGCGGCATGGTGGCGAGTAAAGCCCGCGCACCGGGCCGGGCGCAACCGCCGCGCGCACCGGCCTCAGCGACGGCGGCGAAGCTACGGTTTTGCCAATTGATAAACACCGGGCGCTGTGCCAGCGTCGGGCCTTCGCTCGAGCAGGAGAGAGGTCGATGGCACCCAGTCCGCAGACGCCCGGGATCGTCGCCGGCCGGCTCGATCCCGCGACGCTCGGAGAGAACTTCGCCGACATCGCCCCGCGCTTCAGCGAGCACGAGGCCTGGGTGGCGTCCGACCGCTGCTATTTCTGCTACGACGCGCCGTGCACCGCGGCCTGTCCCACCGGCATCGACGTGCCGCTCTTCATCCGGGAGATCATGAGCGGCGTGCCCGAGGCCGCCGCCCGCACCATCCTGACCCAGAACATCCTCGGCGGCATGTGCGCGCGGGTCTGCCCGACCGAGACGCTCTGCGAGGAGGCCTGCGTGCGCGAGGCGGCCGAAGGCCGGCCGGTCGAGATCGGCCGGCTGCAGCGCTTCGCCACCGACACGCTGATGGCCGCGGCCGTCCACCCCTTCACCCGCGCCGCACCCACCGGCAAGCGGGTCGCCGTCGTTGGCGCCGGGCCCGCGGGGCTCGCCTGCGCGCACCGCCTCGCGATGCTCGGCCACGACGTGGTGCTGCTGGAGGCGCACCAAAAAGGCGGCGGCCTCAACGAGTTCGGCATCGCGGCTTACAAGACGGTCGAAGGTTTCGCCCAGGCAGAGCTCGACTGGCTGCTCGGGATCGGCGGCATCGAGCTGCGCACCGGCATCCGTCTCGGCCGGGACGTGAGCCTCGACGGCTTGCGCGAAAGCCATGACGCGGTCTTTCTCGGCGTGGGTCTCGGCGGGGTGCGGGCGCTCGGGACGCGAGGCGCCGACGCGGACGGCGTCTTTCCGGCCGTCGACTTCATCGCCGCCCTGCGCCAGGCGGCCGATCTCGCGGCGCTGCCGGTCGGGCGGCGGGTCGTGGTGATCGGCGGCGGCATGACGGCGATCGACGCGGCGGTGCAGGCGCGCAAGCTCGGCGCCGAGGAGGTGACGATCGCCTACCGCCGCGGCCGCGAGCGTATGGGCGCGAGCGGCTACGAGCAGGACCTCGCGACCAACGCCGGCGTGCGCATCGTCTGCAACGCGGCGCCGGTCGGGGTGCGCGGCGACGCGGGCGCGCGCGAGATCGAGCTCGCCTATACCGCCGAGGGACCGGACGGCCTCCGCGCCACCGGCGAGACCTTCAGCCTCGCCGCCGACCAGGTGCTGACCGCGATCGGCCAGGCGCTCGGCGACCTGCCGCCCGACATCGAGATCGCCGGCGGCAAGATCGTCGTCGACGGTGCGGGACGCACCAACGTCCCCGGCGTCTGGGCCGGCGGCGACTGCGCGATCGGCGGCGACGACCTGACGGTGACCGCGGTGGCCGAGGGACGCGACGCGGCGATGGACATCCATGCGATGCTGATGGGCGGCTGAGGGAGGGAAGACATGGCGGATCTGCGCAGCGACTTCGTCGGCATCCGGTCGCCGAACCCGTTCTGGCTGGCCTCGGCGCCGCCGACGGACAAGGAATACAACGTCCGGCGCGCCTTCGAGGCGGGCTGGGGCGGGGTGGTCTGGAAGACGCTCGGGCTCGACCCGCACATCGTCAACGTCAACGGCCCGCGCTACGGGGCGATCTGGGGGGCAGACCGGCGGCTCCTCGGGCTCAACAACATCGAGCTGATCACCGACCGGCCGCTCGAGACCAACCTGCGCGAGATCAAGGCGGTCAAGCGCGACTGGCCCGACCGGGCGGTGGTGGTGAGCCTCATGGTGCCCTGCGACGAGGAGAGCTGGCGCACGATCCTGCCGCTGGTCGAGGCGACCGGCGCCGACGGCGTCGAGCTCAACTTCGGCTGCCCGCACGGAATGAGCGAGCGCGGCATGGGCTCGGCGGTCGGGCAGGTGCCGGAATACATCGAGATGGTGGCGCGCTGGTGCAAGGCGCACACCCGGATGCCGGTGATCGTCAAGCTGACGCCGAACATCACCGACATCCGCAAGCCCGCGCGCGCGGCCAGGGCCGGCGGGGCGGATGCGGTCAGCCTGATCAACACGATCAGCTCGATTACCTCCGTCAACCTCGACACCTTCAGCCCGGAGCCGTCGATCGACGGCAAGGGCAGCCACGGCGGCTACTGCGGCCCTGCGGTCAAGCCCATAGCGCTCAACATGGTGGCCGAGATCGCCCGCGACCCGGAGACCGCGGGAATGCCGATCAGCGGCATCGGCGGCATCACCACCTGGCGTGACGCCGCGGAGTTCATGGCGCTGGGGTCGGGGCCGGTGCAGGTCTGCACCGCGGCGATGACCTACGGCTTTCGCATCGTGCAGGAGATGATCTCCGGGCTCGGCCAGTGGATGGACGACCAGGGCCACGCCGATCTCGCGGCGTTCCGCGGCCGCGCGGTCCCGAACGTCACCGACTGGCAGTACCTGAACCTCAACTACGTCGCCAAGGCACGGATCGACCAGGATCTCTGCATCAAGTGCGGCCGCTGCTTCGCCGCCTGCGAGGACACCAGCCACCAGGCGATCGCGATGCTGCCGGGGCGGGTCTTTCAGGTCAAGGACGACGAGTGCGTCGCCTGCAACCTCTGCGTCGACGTCTGCCCGGTGGAGGACTGCATCACCATGGTGGCGCTGGCGCCGGGCGAGACCGACCCGCGCACCGGCAAGGTCGTCGAGCGGGAGTACGCCAACTGGACGACGCACCCGAACAACCCGATGTCCCGGGCGGCGGAGTAGGGCGGGCCGCAGGCACGGTCCCCCGTGATTAATTCCGCACAATACCTGCGCGCGGTCGCGGCCGTCGTCGTGGTGCTGTTCCATGCAAGCGTGGGCGCGACGGTCGTCTTCGGCGGCGGGCTCGACACGGTCTTCCGGTTCGGGGTGGCGGGCGTCGACGTCTTCTTCGTCCTCAGCGGCTTCATCATGTACGTCTCGCTGAGTGCAGGCAGCCCGCCCGCGCCGCTCGATTTCCTGCGCCGGCGGGCCGTGCGCATCGTGCCGCTCTACTGGATCGCCACGCTGTGCCTGGCGCTGCTCTACTGGCGGGTGCTGCTGCCCTGGATCCCGCTGCACCCGGGCTATGTCGCGAGCTCGCTTCTGTTCGTGCCGATGGCGGTTCCCGACCATCCGGGCGAGTTCTATCCGCTGCTTTCGGTCGGCTGGACGCTCAACTACGAGATGTTCTTCTATCTCCTGATCGGCCTCAGCATCCTGGTGGGAAGGGCAGCCTTCGCGCCGGTGTTGCTCGGCATCGTTCTCGCACTCTTCGTGGCCGGCCGGATGCTTGCGCCGGAAGCCGCGGTGCCGTTCACCGCCACGAGCCCGCTGATCCTGGAGTTCGCCGGCGGCTTCGTCGTGGGCATGGCCTTCCGCCGCGGCGTCCGGGTCTCACCGGTGGCCGGCGCGGCGGCGGCGGTGGTTGCGGTTGCCGTCGTGCTCTGGGCAACGCCATGGGCACTCGGTCCGCATCTGGCGCGGCTGCTGGTCTGGGGCCTGCCGGCGATGATCCTGGTGGCGGCAGCGACGCTGCCGCGGTCGGTCGCGTGCGAAAACCGAGGGATGCTGCTTCTCGGCGACGCCTCCTACTCGATCTATCTCTTCCATCCGATCGTGATCACCGCGCTGCAGATGGCCTGGCTACGGTCCTTCGGACCGCAGGAGAGCCTCGCAGGCGGAGTGGCCGCGATCCTCGCCGCGGTGCTCCTCGGCTGCGGCGTCGGCGTCGCGGTCCACCTCGTCGTGGAAAAGCCGCTGACCCGCCACCTGCGGTGGCTGCTGGGAGAAGGTCCGAAGATGCGGCCCTCGATCCCGAGCCCTGCCGCCGTTCCCGCAGCCGACTAGTCTCGGAGGCTCGCATCGGCCAGAAGAGGGCACCCGGCCACGCCCGCCGAACGACCAGCGCACGGCCGTGCTCGATCTTGGCGACCTCGATGCGCAGCTCGCGGGCGATGCGGGTCCGGTCGTTCGGGGTGATGCGGTCGGCGGCGCCCGGCTTGGGCGCGGCGCTGCGCCGGCGTCTCGCCGCGGTTGAGCTCGGTCTCGGCCGTAGCGAGCTGCGCCTGCAGCATCCGGAGCTGGGCGTCGAGGGCGGCGATCTCGAAGGCGAACTTCTCGTCGCGAGCCGTGGCGATGTGCTGGCTCGCGGCGCGATCCCCGGAGCCGAGCGCCAACGCC
>CAWFYR010000009.1:0-176182 GCA_963819995.1 uncultured Alphaproteobacteria bacterium
ATCCGCCGCTCGACCATGAGCTTCTTGATCTCGGCGATCGCCTTGGCCGGGTTCAGGTTCTTCGGGCAGGTCTGGGCGCAGTTCATGATCGTGTGGCAGCGGTAGAGCTTGAACGGATCGTCGAGCGCGTCCAGACGCTCGCCGGTCGCCTCGTCGCGGCTGTCGTTGATCCAGCGATAGGCGTGCAGCAAGGCCGCGGGCCCGAGAAACCGCTCGCCGTTCCACCAGTACGACGGACACGCCGTCGAGCAGCAGGCGCACATGATGCACTCGTAGAGCCCGTCGAGCTTGCGGCGGTCCTCGATCGACTGCTTCCACTCGCGCTCCGGCGCCGGCGTCTCGGTCTCGAGCCACGGCTTGATGCTGGCCTGCTGCGCGTAGAACAGCGTCAGGTCCGGCACGAGGTCCTTGACCACCGGCATGTGCGGCAGCGGATAGATCTTCACGTCGCCCTCGATCTCGTCGAGCCCGTAGATGCAGGCGAGCGTGTTGATCCCGTCGATGTTCATCGAGCAGGACCCGCAGATGCCCTCGCGGCAGGACCGGCGGAACGTCAGTGTCGGATCGATCTCGTTCTTGATCTTGATCAGCGCGTCGAGAACCATCGGCCCGCAGGTGTCCATGTCGACGAAGTAGGTGTCGATCCGCGGGTTGCCGGCGTCGTCGGGGTTGTAGCGATAGATGCGGAAGGTCCGCACGTTGGTTGCGCCTTCCGGACGCGGCCAGGTCTTGCCGGTGATCATCCGGCTGTTGCGCGGCAAGGTGAACTCGACCATCGCGTCGCTCCTCAGGACACCCGCGCCGCGCGCGGCATCATCAGTAAACCCGCGCCTTGGGCGCGATCTTCTTCAGGTCGATGCCGCCCTTCTCGAAGGGCGTCAGCGGATCGACATGCACCGGCCGGTAGCTCAGGGTGACGCTGTCGTCGGGATGCACCACCGCCAGCGTGTGCTTGCGCCAGGTGGTGTCGTCGCGGTCGGGATGGTCCTCCTGCGCGTGCGCACCGCGGCTCTCCTTGCGCGCCTCCGCCGAGACGATGGTGGCGAGCGCGTTCGGCATCAGGTTGGTGAGCTCCAGCGTCTCCATCAGGTCCGAGTTCCAGATCATCGAGCGGTCGGTGACCTTGATGTCGCCGACCTGCGCCGCGACGCCGGCCATCTTCTCGACGCCCTCGGCCAGCGTCTTGTCGGTGCGGAAGACCGCCGCGTCCTCCTGCATCGTCTTCTGCATGGCAAGCCGGATCGCCGCCGTCGGGATGCTGCCGTCCGCGTGGCGCAGCCCGTCGAACCGCGCCACCGCCGCGTCGACCGAGGCGGCGTCGAGCGGGCGGTTCGCCGTCCCCGGCTCGACGACCTCGGCGGCGCGGATCGCCGCCGCGCGGCCGAAGACCACGAGGTCGATCAGGCTGTTCGATCCCAGCCGGTTGGCGCCGTGCACGCTGGCGCAGCCCGCCTCGCCCACCGCCATCAGGCCCGGCTGGATGCGGTCGGGATTGTCCTCGGTCGGGTTCAGCACCTCGCCCCAGTAGTTCGTCGGGATGCCGCCCATGTTGTAGTGCACCGTCGGCAGCACCGGGATCGGCTCCCGCGTCACGTCGACGCCGGCGAAGATGCGCGCGCTCTCGGTGATCCCGGGCAGCCGCTCGTGCAGCGCCTCGGGCGGCAGGTGGTTGAGGTTCAGGTGGATGTGATCCTTCTGCGGCCCGACGCCCCGGCCCTCGCGGATCTCCAGCGTCATGCAGCGCGACACCACGTCGCGGCTGGCGAGATCCTTGTAGGTGGGGGCGTAGCGCTCCATGAACCGCTCGCCCTCTGAATTCGTCAGGTACCCGCCTTCGCCGCGCGCGCCCTCGGTGATCAGGCACCCGGCGCCGTAGATGCCGGTGGGATGGAACTGCACGAACTCCATGTCCTGCAGCGGCAGCCCCTGCCGCGCCACCATGCCGCCGCCGTCGCCGGTGCAGGTGTGCGCCGAGGTCGCCGAGAAATACGCCCGCCCGTAGCCGCCGGTCGCGAGCACGGTCATCTTGGCGCTGAAGCGGTGCAGCGTGCCGTCCTCGAGGCTCCACGCCAGCACGCCGACGCAGGTGCCGTCCTCGGCCATGATCAGGTCGATGGCGAAGTACTCGATGAAGAACCGGGCGTTGTGCTTGAGGCTCTGCCCGTAGAGCGTGTGCAGGATGGCGTGTCCGGTCCGGTCCGCCGCGGCGCAGGTGCGCTGCACCGGCGGTCCCTCGCCGTACTCGGTGGTGTGCCCGCCGAACGGCCGTTGGTAGATGCGCCCGTCCTCGGTGCGGCTGAACGGCACGCCGTAGTGCTCGAGCTCGTAGACCGCCTTCGGCGCCTCGCGGACGAGGTACTCCATCGCGTCGGCGTCACCGAGCCAGTCCGACCCCTTGACGGTGTCGTACATGTGCCACTGCCAGTTGTCCGGACCCATGTTGCCGAGCGAGGCGGCGATGCCGCCCTGCGCCGCGACGGTATGCGACCGGGTCGGGAAGACCTTGGTGATGCACGCGGTCTTCAGCCCCTGCTCCGCCATGCCGAGGGTCGCCCGGAGGCCCGATCCGCCCGCCCCGACCACGACGACGTCGTAGCTGTGGTCGATGAACTCGTATGCGGCCATGGTCTTCCGGTCCTCAGGCAGCGAAGGCGATCTTGGCGACGGCGAAGATGCCGGTCAGCGCAAACGCCCAGGTCAGCAGGGTGTTGGCGAGCAGCATCGCCACGCGCAACGGCTTGTCGTGGACATAGTCCTCGATCACCACCTGGATACCCTGCTGCAGATGGTGAAAGCCGACCGCCAGGAAAAGGATGGCCACCACAGCGTTGAAGGGATGCGAATACGTCTCCCTGACCGAGACGAGGCCCGACCCCAGCGCCCGCACGAACGGAAAGACGAACGCCAGCGTCAGCGGCACCAGCGCGAGCGAGGTCAGCCGCTGGCTGAACCAGTGGCCGGTGCCATGACCGGCGGTGCCGAGCCCCTCGACCCGCTGCCTGTCGGTCCGGAAGTGCATCCGCCTCTCCTCAGAGCGCTATGATGAGCGTGATCACCGTCATCACGCCGGCCGCCGCGAGCACCGCGATGCTGGTCGGTCGGATCAACGACTTGTCGAGGGCCTCGCCGGTATCCCAGACGAGGTGTCTCAGGCCGGTGAAGAAATGGTACCAGAGCGCGGCGAGAGAAACCACCATGACCAGGGTGCCGATCCAGGACGTCAGCAACCCGTCGACCGCGTAGAAATAGTCCGGACCGGTCGCCGCCGCCAGAAACCACCAGACGATCAGGATGCCGGTCACCGCGAGCCCCAGGCCGGTGATCCGGTGACAGATCGACATCATCGAGTTGATCTGCGGCCGGTAGACCTGACCGAACATGAAGGGCGACAGCGGCCGGGTCCTGCGGTTTGCGTCTGCCATGGTCACCTCCGCATCCGGCAACGCGCCTGCAACATCGCCAGAACGCGCCCGCACAAAGATCGGTTGCCGGCTAATGACACCAGACCGCCGGAGATTGCAAGGCCGGGCGTCAGAGCGCGGCGAGCTTCATCTCGGGGTCGTAAGGAGCGTCCACTTCCTTCACCACCGCTTGCCCGCAGCGCATCACCCCCGCCTTTGCGTCGAAGGCGTAGGCCGGCTCACCGTAGAGCGACCATCCCCTGGCCAGCGCCGCGGTGACCTTGTGACAGAAAGCCGCGGTGTCCTCGTCCGTCAGGTAGCGATAGGCCAGCATCGTCTCACCCCGGAAACGGCCAGTAGCCGAGCCACGTGTGCACGGCGGCGATCACCGCGAAGACCACGAGCGTGATGACGACGAACCGGACGTCCCCGGCGATCGTGCCGGGCGCCGGCCTCACCCAGACCGGCTCCCGGCTGTTGATCAGCAGCATCGCGACCACCGCCCAGACGCCCAGCCAGCCGAACATCAGGATCGAGGCCTGATCGCCGTTCACCAGCAGGTGCGCCACCGCCCAGACCACGACCGCGGTCAGCATCGGATTGCGCAGCCACTGCCGCGCCCGGCTCTTGGAATGCCCCAGCCCGAGCAGCGCCACCGCCAGCAGCATCAACGGGTTGTTGAGATGAATCCCCCAGGCCGGCGGGTCGTAGACCGGCAGGACCGGCGCACCCCGGTAGCCGATCACGATCAGCACCAGCCCCACGAGGATCAGCGCCGCGAAGACACCCTTGGACGGCCCCGCGCCCATCCGCGCCGCGAGTCTCCCCCGCGCGTCCGGCGCGGCACTCTTGAAAAGGTGCGCCGCCGTCCAGATCAGCAGCCCCAGGATCAACAACGTCATTGCACAGTCTCCTTTGCGGCGATCGTTCCGGCTTGAGACCCCATCGATCGATGCGGGCAGAGGTCCTGCGGCACTGGCACGTCCGGCTTCGGTGCCCGGCAAGGCTCCATTAGCCGGACGCCGGCAAAACGCAACCCGCTTCGCGGGTGTTGCGCACCGGGGCCGAGCGCCGCGCGCGGCGTTAAGCATCGCTTCGCCATTTCACCGCAGGTTAACCGCAAGTTCGGGATTGCCGTTCTCATCGCGGCGGCGACCCGGCGGGAACCTCCGCGGGCCTCTCGCCCGCCCGACGCAAGGAGCACGCTGATGTCGAAGCTGTCCGTTCTGGCGCGTGTCACGATCGCGCTCGCCCTCCTCGCCGCGACCCCGAGCGCAAGGGCCGAGCAGGCCTGCGCCGACCATGCCGCGGTGGTGAAGAAGCTGGCCGAGCGCTTCGGCGAGACGCTGAAGAGCCTCGGCCTCCACCGGAACGACGCCGTCGTCGAGATCTACAGCTCCGAGACCACCGGCACCTGGACGATCCTGATGACCCGCCCCGACGGCATCTCCTGCCTGCTCGCCGCCGGCCAGCTCTGGGAACAGGACGTTCAGCCGCTCACCAAGCCGGGGAGCGACGCCTGATCCAGGCCCCGATCCGGCCGCGTTCCGGCTTGCGCTCACGGGCGCGAGGGGCTAGCCAAACTCCGGTTGCGCAGCAGAACGGGAGCGAGGGCCAGATGGCAAGACCGAAGATCGCGCTGATCGGATCGGGGCAGATCGGGGGCACGCTCGCCCACCTCGCGGTCCTGAAGGAGCTCGGCGACGTCGTGCTCTTCGACATCGCCGAGGGCATTCCCCAGGGCAAGGCGCTCGACATCGCCGAGTCGGGTCCGGTCGGCCGGTTCGACGCGACGCTCGCCGGCGCCAACGCCTACGAGGACATCGCGGGGGCGGACGTCTGCATCGTCACCGCCGGCATCCCGCGCAAGCCCGGCATGAGCCGCGACGATCTTCTCGGCATCAATCTCAAGGTGATGAAGGCGGTCGGCGAAGGCATCCGCACCCATGCTCCCGATGCCTTCGTCATCTGCATCACCAACCCGCTCGACGCCATGGTCTGGGCGCTGCGCGAATTCTCGCAGCTGCCGACCGAGAAGGTCTGCGGCATGGCCGGCGTGCTCGACAGCGCCCGCTTCCGCCACTTCCTCGCCGAGGAGTTCGGCGTCTCGGTCAAGGACGTCACCGCGTTCGTGCTCGGCGGACACGGCGACAGCATGGTCCCGCTGACCCGCTATTCGACGGTCGCCGGCATTCCGCTCGCCGACCTCGTCGAGATGGGCTGGACCACCCAGGAAAAGCTCGACGCCATCGTCCAGCGCACCCGCGACGGCGGCGCCGAGATCGTCGGCCTCCTGAAGACCGGCTCGGCGTTCTACGCCCCCGCCGCCAGCGCCATCGAGATGGCCGAGGCCTACCTCAAGGACCAGAAGCGCGTGCTGCCCTGCGCCGCCTTCGTCGAAAACGCCTACGGCCTCAAGGGCATGTACGTCGGCGTTCCGACCGTGATCGGCGCCGGCGGCGTCGAGCGGGTCGTCGAGATCACCCTCAACCGAGGCGAGAAGGCGATGTTCGACAAGTCGGTCGAGGCCGTCCGGGGCCTGGTGGCCGCCTGCAAGTCGATCGACGCCACCCTCGCCTGAACCGGCCTGCGAATCGGCCCCCCTGCGCCCACAGCCTGCGGGCGCGGTCTTTGTGATCACACATTTTTGCCATGTGATCACAACGGACATTTTCTGCGCACCGCCGCGCTTTGCCTGCCGTAATTCGTTTGCAAGCCCCGCTGGCCGGGCGTAGCCAGTCCGCACGGGCACCGGGCCCAGGCGCGCGGCGGCCTCAATGAGGGGTTACGGCAGATGAACATTCACGAGTACCAGGCCAAGCAGCTGCTCAAGGAGTACGGCGCCCCGGTCTCCGACGGTCGCGTCGTGCTCAAGGCCGACGAGGCCAAGTCCGCCGCGGGGGAGCTCGACGGGCCGATCTGGGTGGTCAAGGCGCAGATCCACGCCGGCGGCCGCGGCAAGGGCAAGTTCAAGGAAGCCTCCGCCGGCGAGAAAGGCGGCGTGCGCATCACGAAGTCGGTCTCAGACGCAGCCGAAGAGGCGCAGAGGATGCTCGGCCGCACGCTGGTCACCCACCAGTCCGGCCCTGCGGGGCGCGTCGTGAACCGCGTCTACATCGAGGACGGCTCCGACATCGCCCGCGAGCTCTACCTCGCACTCCTGATCGACCGGGCCTCCAGCCGCATCGCCTTCGTCTGCTCGACCGAAGGCGGCATGGACATCGAGGAGGTCGCGGCCAACACCCCCGAACGCATCCTGAGCTTCTCCGTCGATCCCGCCTCGGGCATCTCGGCCTTCCACGGCCGCCGCGTCGCCTTCGCGCTCGGGCTCGAAGGCCGCCAGGTCAGGCAGTGCGTCGATCTCATCACGCGGCTCTACCGGCTCTTCACCGAGAAGGACTGCGAGATGCTCGAGATCAACCCCTTGATCGTCACCACCGAGGGCGACCTCAGGTGCCTCGACGCCAAGATGAGCTTCGACGGCAACGCGATGTACCGCCAGAAGGACATCATGGCGCTGCGCGACGAGACCGAGGAAGACCCAAAGGAGCTTGCGGCCTCGAAGTTCGATCTTAACTACATCGCGCTCGACGGCGAGATCGGCTGCATGGTCAACGGCGCGGGCCTCGCGATGGCGACGATGGACATCATCAAGCTCTACGGCTCGGAACCGGCCAACTTCCTCGACGTCGGCGGCGGCGCCACCCGCGAGAAGGTGACCGAGGCGTTCAAGATCATCACCTCCGACCCGCAGGTGAAGGGAATTCTCGTGAACATCTTCGGCGGCATCATGCGCTGCGACGTCATCGCCGAAGGCGTCATCGCCGCGGTGAAGGAGGTCGGGCTCAAGGTGCCGCTGGTGGTGCGGCTGGAAGGCACGAACGTGGAACTGGGCAAGAAGATCATCAACGAGTCAGGGTTGGCGGTGATCAGCGCCGACGACCTCGCCGACGCCGCCGAAAAGATCGTCGCCGCCGTGAGGGCCCACTGAAATGTCCATCCTCGTCGACGAGAACACCCTCGTGATCTGCCAAGGCCTCACCGGCTCCCAGGGCACCTTCCACTCCGAGCAGGCGATCGCCTACGGCACCAAGATGGTCGGCGGCGTCACGCCCGGCAAAGGCGGCGAGACCCACATCGGCCTGCCGGTCTTCAACACCGTGGCCGAGGCGCGCGAGCGGACCGGCGCCACGGCGACCGCGATCTACGTGCCGCCGCCCTTTGCGGCCGATGCGATCCTCGAGGCGATCGACGCCGAGCTCGAGCTCATCGTCTGCATCACCGAGGGCATCCCGGTCCTCGACATGATGAAGGTCAAGCGCGCGCTCGAAGGCACCCGCTCGATCCTGATCGGGCCGAACTGTCCGGGGGTCATCACGCCGGATGCCTGCAAGATCGGCATCATGCCTGGCCACATCCACAAGCGCGGCTCGGTCGGCGTCGTCTCGCGCTCCGGCACACTGACCTACGAGGCGGTCGGCCAGACCACCGCCGCCGGGCTCGGCCAGTCGACGTGCGTCGGCATCGGCGGCGACCCGATCAAGGGCACCGAGCACATCGACGTGCTGGAATGGTTCCTCTCCGACCCCGAGACCCAGTCGATCATCATGATCGGCGAGATCGGCGGCTCTGCCGAGGAGGACGCCGCGCAGTTCCTCAAGGACGAAGCGAAGAAAGGCCGCATGAAGCCGACCGCCGGCTTCATCGCCGGCCGAACCGCCCCCGCCGGCCGCCGCATGGGCCACGCCGGCGCCATCGTCGCCGGCGGCAAGGGCGGCGCCGAGGACAAGATCGAAGCGATGAAGTCCGCCGGGATCGTCGTCGCCGACAGCCCGGCGGCACTCGGCCAGGCGGTCCTCAAGGCGATCGGAAGGGTCTGACCTCCGGGTAACGTGTCATGGTCCTCGTTTCGCATACCGCTGAATTCATCTACATGAAGACCCACAAGACCGGCGGGACATCGGTGGAGATGTATTTCGAGCGCTTCTGCGTGCCGTCCGACCGCTTTTCCGGCGCCGAGGCCGTGGCCGAGACCGTGACCGACGCGGGCGTCGTCGGCAGCCGCCGCTCGGGCAAGCGCCCGGGGGACACCTGGCGCAACCACATGCCCGCCGCCGAGGTGCGCCGGCTTCTCGGCCCCGGGATCTGGGCGCGCTACCTCAAGTTCGCGTCTGTCCGCAACCCTTACGCCACGGTGCTTTCGTCCTATTTCTGGAAGAACAACCGCAGCTATCCCGACGACGACAAGGCCTTCGAGCGCACGCGCCGCCGGTTCGCCCGCTTCGTGACCGGCGGATGGTTCGGCGGCCCGCGCTGGGAGAACGATCTGGCCATCGTCGCGATCGACGGCGTGCCGCAGATGGACATGCTGGTCCGCCTCGAACACATGGCGGCCGACGTCGAGGCGGTCTGCTCCCGGCTCGGCCTGCCATGGAACCCCGACTGGCTGCCCCACACCAAGAAGACGGGCGGGGCACCGCGCGCCTACCCGCTCGAGGACTTCTACTCAGCCGAGACCGCGGCGATCGTGCGCCGCGAGTTCGACTGGGTCTTCTCGCATTTCGACTACCGGCTTGCCGCATGACCCAGCGGCAGCATTCCGGCTTCATGGGCAACAGGAGGCCCAAATGACCGACCAGTCTCAGAACTCGCTCTTTCATTCCTCGTCGTTCCTGCAAGGGCAGAACGCCGAGTTCATCGAAGACCTGCACGCCAGGTACGTCGACGACCCCGCCAGCGTCGATGCGAGCTGGCAGGCGTTCTTCCGCGGCCTCGACGAGGTCGGGGCCGACGTCCAGAAGAACGCCCGTGGCCCGAGCTGGTCGCGCCTCGACTGGCCGCCGACACCGAGCGACGAGCTGACGGCGGCGCTCGACGGCCAGTGGGGCCCGGACCCGGTCAAGACGGTCGGCGACAAGGTCCGCGGCAAGGCCGTCGATCGCGGCGTGGCGCTCAGCGAGACCCAGATCCACCAGGCGGTCACCGACAGCCTCAGGGCCTTGATGCTGATCCGTGCCTACCGCATCCGTGGCCACCTCGAGGCCGACCTCGACCCGCTCGGGCTCGAGGAGATGCTGCCGCATCCCGAGCTGCGCTACGAGACCTACGGCTTCACCGACGCCGACCTCGACCGGCCGATCTTCATCGACAACGTGCTCGGCCTCGAGACCGCGAGCTTGCGCGAGATCCTCGCGATCCTCAAGCGCACCTACTGCGGCACCTTCGCGCTCCAGTACATGCACATCTCGGACCCGGCGCAGTCGGCCTGGCTCAAGGAGCGCATCGAGGGCTACGGCAAGGAGATCAGCTTCACCCGGCAGGGACGCCGGGCGATCCTGAACAAGCTCGTCGAGGCCGAAGGCTTCGAGAAGTTCCTGCAGGTCAAGTACACCGGCACCAAGCGCTTCGGGCTCGACGGCGGCGAGGCGCTGATCCCGGCGATGGAGCAGATCATCAAGCGCGGCGGCGCCCTCGGCGTCGAGGAGATCGTCATCGGCATGCCGCACCGCGGCCGGCTCTCGGTGCTGGCCAACGTGCTCGAAAAGCCCTACCGCGCCATCTTCAACGAATTCCAGGGCGGCAGCTTCAAGCCCGAGGAGGTCGAGGGCTCCGGCGACGTCAAGTACCACCTCGGCGCCTCGTCCGACCGCGAGTTCGACGGCAACAAGGTGCATCTCTCGCTGACCGCGAACCCCAGCCACCTCGAGGCCGCAGACCCCGTGGTGCTGGGCAAGGTCCGCGCCAAGCAGGCGCAAAAGAACGACCTGGAGCGGACCAAGGTGCTGCCGGTCCTGCTGCACGGCGACGCTGCCTTCGCCGGCCAGGGCGTCGTGGCGGAGTGCTTCGGGCTTTCCGGTCTCAAGGGCCACAGGACCGGCGGCACGATCCACATCGTCGTCAACAACCAGATCGGCTTCACGACGTCGCCGCAATATTCGCGGTCCTCGCCTTACCCGACCGACATCGCGCTGATGGTCGAGGCGCCGATCTTCCACGTGAACGGCGACGACCCCGAGGCGGTGGTGCATGCGGCGCGCGTCGCCATCGAATTCCGCCAGCGCTTCCACAAGGACGTCGTCCTCGACATCTTCTGCTATCGCCGCTTCGGCCATAACGAGGGTGACGAGCCGATGTTCACCCAGCCGCTGATGTACGCCGCCATCAAGGGCCACAAGACCACGCTCCAGCTCTACACCGACCGCCTCGTCGCCGACGGCCTGATCCCCGAAGGCGAGATCGAGGACATGAAGGCGGCGTTCCAGGCGCATCTGAACGCCGAGTTCGAAGCCGGCAAGGACTACCGCCCGAACAAGGCCGACTGGCTCGACGGCCGCTGGTCCGGCCTCGGCAAGCGCGAGGGCCGCTACCAGCGCGGCAAGACCGCCGTCGAGATGCCCAAGCTCAAGAAGGTCGGCGAGGCGCTGACCCGGTTGCCCGAGAGCTTCCAGCCGCACAAGACCGTGCAGCGCATGCTCGACGCCAAGGCCAGGATGATCGAGACCGGCGACGGCATCGACTGGGCGACGGCGGAGGCGCTCGCCTTCGGGACGCTGCTGACCGAGGGCTTCCCGGTGCGTCTCTCCGGCCAGGATTCCACCCGCGGCACGTTCAGCCATCGGCATTCCGGCATCATCGACCAGGAGACCGAGGAGCGCTACCTGCCGCTCAACCACATCGAGCCGGGCCAGGCCACGTTCGAGGTCGTCGACTCGATGCTCTCGGAATACGCCGTCCTCGGCTACGAGTACGGCTACTCGCTGGCCGAGCCGAACGCGCTGGTGCTCTGGGAAGCCCAGTTCGGCGACTTCGCCAACGGCGCCCAGATCATGATCGACCAGTTCATCTCGTCGGGCGAATCGAAGTGGCTCCGGATGTCGGGCCTCGTGCTGCTCCTGCCGCACGGCTACGAGGGCCAGGGACCGGAGCATTCCTCCGCCCGGCCCGAGCGCTTCCTGCAGATGTGCGCGGCCGACAACTGGATCGTGGCGAACTGCACGACCCCGGCCAACTACTTCCACGTCCTGCGCCGCCAGCTCCACCGCAGCTTCCGCAAGCCCCTGGTGCTGATGACGCCGAAGTCGCTGCTGCGCCACAAGCTCGCGGTTTCCAAGCTCAAGGACTTCGCCAAGGGGTCGAGCTTCCACCGCCTGCTCTGGGACGACGCCGACCTCGGGCCGGAATACGGCCTGTCGAGCGGCCAGCTCCTGCCGGACGACAAGATCAAGCGGGTGGTGATCTGCTCGGGCAAGGTCTACTACGACCTCCTCGAAGAGCGCGACGCCCGCGGCATCGACGACGTCTACCTGATGCGGCTGGAACAGTTCTACCCGTTCCCGGCGCTGTCGCTGACCAAGGAGCTCGGCCGCTTCAAGCACGCCCAGATCGTCTGGTGCCAGGAGGAGCCGAAGAACCAGGGCGGCTGGACCTTCGTCGAGCCCAACCTCGAATGGGTGCTCGGCCGCATCGACGCCCGGCACGGCCGCCCGGTCTACGTCGGCCGCCCCGCCTCGGCTTCGCCCGCGACCGGGCTCGCCCGCGAGCACAAGGCGCAGCAGGAAGCGCTGGTCGATAGCGCGCTCAGCCTCAAGAAGGACCACTAGAGAATGGCCGACATCCGCGTACCGACGCTCGGCGAGAGCGTCACCGAGGCGACCGTCGCCACCTGGTTCAAGAAGGTGGGCGACGCCGTCAAGGTCGACGAGATGCTCTGCGAGCTCGAGACCGACAAGGTGACGGTCGAGGTGCCGGCGACCGCCGCGGGCGTTCTCGCCGAGATCGTCGCCAAGGAAGGCGAGACGGTCGGCGTCGACGCCCTCCTCGCGACGATCGACGAGAAGGCTGCCGCCAAGCCCGCCGCGCCCGAAGCCAAGCCGGCCCCGGCCAAGGCCGCAAAGCCCGCCCGCCCGCCGGAGGAGACCGCCGGCAAGGCGGCGCCTTCGGACGCGGAATCGGCGCCCGCCAACGAAAGTGCCATCACCATCAACGTGCCCGCCCTCGGCGAAAGCGTCAGCGAAGCCACCGTCTCGACCTGGTTCAAGAAGGTCGGCGACGCAGTCACCCAGGATGAGATGCTCTGCGAGCTCGAGACCGACAAGGTCTCCGTCGAGGTCCCCTCGCCCGCCTCCGGCACGTTGGCCGAGATCTTCGCATCGGAAGGCGCCACCGTCGAGGCCGGCGGCCGGCTCGGCCGCATCTCCGGCGGCTCGGCCGGCGCCTCCGCGGTCGGCACCGCCGGCAGCGATGCCGCCGAAGAGGCGCCCGCCGACGCGACGGCGGCCGCCCCGCACCGCGATGTCGAGGACGCGCCCTCCGCCAAAAAGATCATGGCCGAACGCGGGCTCTCCCCCGCCGACGTGACCGGCACCGGCCGCGACGGCCGCATCATGAAGGAAGACGTTCAGCGCGCCGAGCCGCCGGCCCGGGCGCCGGCTCCCGCTGCCTCGGAGGCGCCCGCAAGCATCCCCCGCGCGCCGGTCCTCGCCGAGGATTCCGCCCGCGAGGAACGGGTCAAGATGACCCGGCTCCGCCAGACCATCGCCCGCCGCCTCAAGGAGGCGCAGAACGCTGCCGCCATGCTCACCACCTACAACGAGGTGGACATGACCGCGATCATGGCGCTCCGGAACGAGTACAAGGAGGTCTTCGAGAAAAAGCACGGGGTGAAGCTCGGCTTCATGTCGTTCTTCACCAAGGCCTGCTGCGTCGCGCTCAAGGACGTGCCCGAGGTCAACGCCGAGATCGACGGCACCGACGTCGTCTACAAGAACTTCGTCCACATGGGCATCGCCGTCGGCACGCCCACCGGCCTCGTCGTCCCGGTGGTCCGCGACGCCGACCAGCTCTCCTTCGCCGCCATCGAGAAGAAGATCAACGAGCTTGGCGCCCGCGCCCGCGACGGCAAGCTCTCGATGGCCGAGATGCAGGGCGGCACCTTCACCATCTCGAACGGCGGCGTCTACGGCTCGCTGATGTCCTCGCCGATCCTGAACCCGCCGCAGTCCGGCATCCTCGGCATGCACAAGATCCAGGAGCGGCCGATGGTGGTCAAAGGCCAGATCGTCGCCCGCCCGATGATGTACCTCGCCCTCTCCTACGACCACCGCATCGTCGACGGCAAAGGAGCGGTCACCTTCCTCGTCCGCGTCAAGGAAGAGCTCGAGGACCCGCGACGGATGCTGATGGACCTCTGAAGGAGCTTCGATGGCGGGCCGGTGCCGTCGGCGTTCGGCTCGGCCCAAACCTTGACAAGGCGTTAACGCCAGAAACTTTCTATCGTACATACATGCGGTTAGTCGTAATTTCGCGTGCGAAATCGACCGGGAGCACCGGCAGCCGCACCGACCACGAGGGAAGACAGCAATGGCAGACTACGACGTCATCGTGATCGGCTCCGGCCCCGGCGGCTACGTCTGCGCCATCCGCTGCGCCCAGCTCGGCCTGAAGACCGCCTGCGTCGAAGCCCGCGACACCCTTGGCGGCACCTGCCTGAACGTCGGCTGCATCCCTTCGAAGGCGATGCTCTATGCCTCGGAGATGTACCACGACAGCCAAACCACCTTCGAGAAAATGGGCCTGATCGGCGGCGCCCCATCGGTCGATCTGCCGAAGATGATCGACTACAAGCAGTCGACCGTCGACAACAACACCAAAGGCATCGAGTTCCTGTTCAAGAAGAACAAGATCGACTGGCTCAAGGGCTGGGGCAGGATCACCGCCCCGGGAGAGGTCAGCGTCGACGGCACCGCTCACAAGACCAAAAACATCGTCATCGCCAGCGGCTCCGAAGTGACGCCGCTCCCCGGCGTCACCATCGACGAGAAGACCATCGTCAGCTCCACCGGCGCGCTGGTGCTGCCGGAGGTGCCAAAGCGGCTGGCGGTGATCGGCGCCGGCGTCATCGGTCTCGAGCTCGGCTCGGTCTATTCCCGCCTCGGCAGCGAAGTGACGGTGATCGAATACCTCGACCAGATCACCCCTGGAATGGACCTCGAAGTCTGCAAGACGCTGCAGCGCCTCCTCACCAAGCAAGGCCTGACCTTCATCCTCGGCGCCGCGGTGCAGAGCGCCGAGCCCGGCGACGGCGGCGTGCGCGTCACCTACAAGCTGCGCAAGGACGACAGCGAGGCGACGCTCGACGCCGACGTCGTCCTCGTCGCCACCGGCCGGCGGCCCTATACCGAAGGCGTCGGCCTCGCCGAATCGGCATCGCGACGAACAAGCGCGGCCAGGTCGAGGTCGACGCGCACTGGCAGACCTCGGTGCCGGGCATCTACGCCATCGGCGACTGCATCGCCGGCCCGATGCTGGCGCACAAGGCCGAGGACGAAGGCACGGCCGTCGCCGAGACCATCGCCGGCCAGGCCGGCCACGTGAACTACGGGGTGATCCCGTCGGTGATCTACACCTCGCCCGAAGCGTCCGCCGTCGGTCAGACCGAGGAGCAGCTCAAGGCCGAGGGCCGCGCCTACAAGGTCGGCAAGTTCCCGTTCCTCGGCAACGCCCGCGCCAAGTCGCACTTCGCCGGCGACGGCTTCGTCAAGATCCTCGCCGACAAGGAGACCGACCGCATCCTCGGCGCCCACATCGTCGGTCCCTACGCCGGCGATCTGATCCACGAGATCTGCGTCGGCATGGAATTCGGCGCCGCGGCCGAGGACATCGCCCGCACCTGCCACGCCCACCCCACCTTCTCCGAAGCGGTGCGCGAGGCGGCGCTCGCCTGCGGCGACGGCGCGATCCACGCCTGAGTGCGGGATCGCGCGCCGCTCACATCTCGATCGTCTGGGCGATCTCGATGCTGCCGCCGGCCTTGAGGTGCGGGCAGTCCCTGGCGATCTTCTGCGCGGCCTCGTGGTCGTCCGCCTCGACCAGAGAATAGCCGCTCGCAGGGTTCGCGCCCCCGTTCTCGACGACCGACCCGTCGGCCGTGACCGTCGTCGACTTGCCGACCGGCGCGCCGCCGTCGACCAGCGCCTCGGCGAAGTCGCTCATCCAGGCCTGCCAGGCCGCCATGCTCTTCGCGCCCTCCTCGGGCGTCTCGGGCATCGTGCCGCCATGATAGACGAAAAGATACTGGGGCATCACCGTCTCCCTCCCTTGTCCGGCATCCAGCCGCGCGCCGGCATGATGCACTGCGACCCGAGTCGGAGAAAGCCCCCGATTGGTGCCGTTAAGGAAGTTTCAAGAATCTCTTGTCTATTGATTTCAATAGCTTGCCCTATGCCCAAACTCGGGGGCTGCCGAAAGACCCGTCAGCTCATCAGCATCCGCAAGCCTTGCGTCACGTCCATCCGGATCGCGAGGCGCAGCCCCGGCTCGTCGCCGGCGCGGAGTGCCGCGATGATCTTGCGGTGGTTGTCGCTGGCCTGCCGCCGTTGCAGCCGCTCGTAGAGCATCCGCATCGTCGGCCCGGCCTGAAGCCAGACCGTCTCGATCAGCCCCAGCATCGCCGGCGCCTGCGCCCGGAGATAGAGCGTGCGGTGAAACTCCAGGTTGCTGCGCACGTAGCCGGAGGCGTCGCCCTTGACGATCATCTCGTCGATGACGGCGTTGATCGCCAGCATCCGGTCGGTCAGCGCCGCATGCGCCCGCGGCATCGCCCGGCTCGCGAGCTCCGGCTCGATCAGCGCGCGCAGCGCCGCCAGCTCCTCGATCCGCTCGTTGGCGAGTTCCGGCGTCGACACCCGCCCGGAGGCCGAGAGCTTCAGCGCCCCCTCCGCCACCAGCCGCCGCGCCGCCTCGCGCGCCGGCGTCATGCTGACCCCGAACTCCGCCGCGATGCCCCGGAGTGTCAACGCCGCGCCCGGCGGCACCTGCCCGTGCATGATCCGCGAGCGCAAGGTGCGGTAGACCCGCTCATGGGCGGGCAGCACGGTCTCGCTGAGGCGCTCGCGCTCGATCATCGCCGCAGTCTCCTGAGCGCGGCACCCGCCCGCGTCAAGCCGGGACGCGGCTGAAATCGTAGCCGTGCATCGCCGCGCCGTTACGGCGCAGCCAGTCCCGGTGCGGTTGATACTCCGGCACCAGCCGGGCCACCACCGCCCAGAACTTCGGCGAGTGGTTCATCTGCGCGAGGTGCGCGACCTCGTGCGCCACCACGTAGTCGAGCACCGCCGAAGGCGCCATGCCGAGCCGCCAGGAGAACATCAGATCGCCGCTCGAGGTGCAGGACCCCCAGCGCGAGCGCGGGTCGCGCAGGCTGATCCGCCCCGGCCGGACCCCGAGCGCCGCGGCATGCACCGCCACCCGTTCCGCACAGGCCCGCCGCGCCTCCTCGCGCAGCCATGCCGCGACCCGGGGCGCGAACTGCGCCGGCAAGCCCGGAACCAGAAGCTCGTCGCCGATGCGCTCGACGCGCAATCCCCGCCGCGCCCGCAGCGTCAGCGCTCCGTCGCCGAACGGCAGGCTCGCGCCATCGGCGACCGCCCGCGCGGCTGGCTCGGCGATGTGGCGCCGCAGCCAGCCTTCATGATCGCTGAGAAACGCCCGGACCTTGGCCAGCGGCACGCCCGGCGGCAGCGTCAGCGTCGGGCCGCGCCCGGCTTGGGCGACCCGCAGAACCATCCTACGCGCCCGGGCATTGCGCCGGAGCCTGACCTCGATTGCAGGCTCGCCGATCCGGATGGCGTCGGCCACGGGTGCCTCAGACCGGCCGCCGCTGCGCCAGGATGAAGTCGCTGACCTCGGGCCTGATCAGCGCGCGCCAGCGCGACCCGTTGAAAACGCCGTAGTGCCCGACCCCCTTCGCGACGTAGTGCCGCCGCCGTTCCGCCGGCAGGTTCGGCACCATGTCGTGCGCCGCCTCGGTCTGGCCGAGGCCGGTGATGTCGTCCTTCTCGCCTTCGACCGTCATGACCCCGATGTCGTCGATCGCGGCGATGTCGAGAGGCCTGCCGCGATAGCGGTATTCCCCCGTCGCCATCAGCCGCCGCTGAAAGACCCGGTCGATGGTCTGCAGGTAGAACTCGGCCGTCAGGTCCATCACCGAGAGGTATTCGTCGTAGAACGCCCGGTGCTGGTCCGCCCCGTCGCCGTCGCCCCGGACGAGGTTCTGGAACTGGGTGAAATGCGCATCGACGTGGCGATTGTAGTTCATCGCGAGAAAGCTCGAAAGCTGCACGAACCCCGGGTAGACCCGCCGCAGGAAGCCCGGGCTCGGCCACGGCACCCGCACCACCACGTTGTTCTCGAACCAGGAGAGCGAACGCTTGGACGCCAGCTCGTTCGGCTGCTTGGGATTGCGGGCGGTATCCATCGGCGAGCCCATCAGCACCATCGACGCCGGCCGCTTCGGGCTCTTCGCCTGCGCCATCAGCGCCGACGCCGCCATCACCGGAATGCCCGGCTGGCAGACCGCCACGACCGCGATGCGCTCGCCCTCCTCCGAAAGCCGCTCGATCATCTCGACCAGATAATCGGTGTAATCGTCGAGGTCGAAGCTGCCCTTGCCGAGCGGCACCTCGCGCGCATCGACCCAGTCGGTGATGAAGACGTCATGGGTCGGCAGCATGTCGCGCACCGTGCCGCGCAGCAGCGTCGCATAGTGCCCCGACATCGGCGCCACCAGCAGCACCCTGGGATCGTTCCGCGCCGCCACCACGGCGCCGTCCCGCCGAAAGTGCAGCAGGTTGCAGAACGGGCCTGACCACACGACCTCCTCCACAACCGGCACCGCCTCGCCGTCGACCGTGGTCTCCTCGATCCCGAACGCCGGCCGGCCGTAGCGCCGGGTCGCGTTGATGAACATCTCGAGCGCCGCAGACACCGCGCGCGAGCCGTAACTCGAAGCCATCGGATTGAATGGGTTCCGGATGACATCGCGGCTCACCTGCGCCGCAGCGCGCATCGGCGACATGGCAGCGTAAGTCATCTCGTACGCGTGATAGATCATCCCCAACCCTCGATTTTCTTTTTGCTTTTACAAGCCTGTTGCGACCGTAGCGCTCGGTGCTGCACTGCATCAAGCGATTTTCATCGGTTTGCGACCGAACCGTGACAAAGCCTTAACGGCAAACCCTTTGACAAAGTTCAACGCCCGTGGCATGCGGACGCCCGATTTCACCCATTTCACGAGGAAACCCGATGCCCAAGGACGAATGGGGCGTAAAGCGCGTTTGCCCGGTCTGCTCGACGCGGTTCTATGATCTTCGGACCGACCCGATGCACTGCCCGAACTGCGGCGCCACCTTCACGCTCGAGAGCCTGACTGCCGTCAAGGCACGCGCGCTGCGGCCCGAGAAGGCCAAGCCCGAACCCGTCGACATCGAGGATCTGCCGGAGATCGACGCCGAGGACGCCATCGAAGCCGACGATGACCTCGACGACGAGATCCTCGAGGACGAGGAGGACAACGTCGATCTCGAAGAGATCGCCGACGTTGCCGCGGACGAGGAAGAGAGCTGACCGGCTGCCTTTTTGTCCTTGATCTGGCCGGGGGGGACACCTAAAGACGTCGCGCGGTCTCCGGCCGCATTCGGGGCCATAGCTCAGCTGGGAGAGCGCTTGCATGGCATGCAAGAGGTCAGGGGTTCGATCCCCCTTGGCTCCACCACTTCTGATCAACTCGCTTGATGAATCTCCGTTCGGTCCCGTCCCTTGTCACGGGACAGACGCAACCGACCCTTAGAGGTTCGGATGACAGTTCGCCAAATTCCTGGGAGGAACCGATGAAAAGTAGCCGCATCCTTGCCGCTGCCGCGACGCTAGCGCTGACCCTTCAGGCCTGGCATGCCGAGGCCGCGACCCAGATCAGCTGGTGGCACGCGATGACGGGCGCCAACAGCGAGGTGGTCGACAAGATCGCCAAGGACTTCAACGCCAGCCAGTCGGACTACGAAGTGGTGCCGGTGTTCAAGGGGAGCTACCCCGAGACGCTGAATGCCGGCATCGCCGCGTTCCGCGCCGGCCAGGCGCCCGACATCATCCAGGTGTTCGACGTCGGCACCGGCGTGATGATGGCCGCCGAGGGCGCGATCAAGCCGGTGGCGGACGTGCTGACCGATGCCGGGATGACCTTCGACAAGAGCCAGTACCTGCCGGGCATCGTGGCCTACTATTCCAAGCCCGACGGCACGATGCTGAGCTTCCCCTACAACTCGTCCTCGCCGATCCTTTACTACAACAAGGACATCTTCGAGAAGGCGGGGCTCGACGTCGACAATCCACCGAAGACCTGGAGCGAGGTCTGGGATGCGGCGAAGAAGATCAAGGCGTCCGGCGCAGCACCCTGCGGCTACACCTCGACCTGGCTCACCTGGATTCACCTCGAGAACTTCGCCGCCTGGAACAATGTCCCGTACGCGACCAACGAGAACGGCCTGGCCGGCGGCCACCCCGAGTTGCTGATCAACGCGCCGATCTACGTCAACCACTTTCAGGCGCTGGCCGACCTGGCCAAGGACGGCACCTTCAAGTACGGCGGCCGGACTTCCGAGGCCAAGCAGATCTTTCTCGCCGGCGAGTGCGGCATCTTCACCGAATCCTCGGGCGGGCTCGGCGACATCGTCAAGTCCGGCATGAACTACGGCATCGGCCAGCTGCCCTATGACGCGGACGCCGCCGGTGCCCCGCAGAACACCATTCCCGGCGGCGCGAGCCTCTGGGTGTTCGGCGGCAAGTCCGACGAGACCTACCAGGGCGTTGCGGCGTTCTTCGAGTATCTCTCTGGGACGGACGTGCAGGAGTACCTGCACCAGACCTCGGGCTACCTGCCGGTGACGATGGCTGCCTACGAAGCAACGAAGGCATCGGGGTTCTACGACAAGAACCCCGGCCGCGAGACCCCGATCATCCAGATGATGGGCAAGGCGCCGACCGAGAACTCCAAGGGCGTGCGGCTGCTGAACCTGCCGCAGGTCCGCGACATCGAGAACGAGGAGTTCGAGAAGATGCTGGCGGGCGACCAGACCGCGCAGCAGGCGCTCGACAACGCGGTTGAGCGCGGCAACGCGGCGATCACGCAGGCGCTCGGCGGTTGACGACCCCGACGGCGGCGGCCTCCCTCCGCGGGCGGCCGCCGGCAACGACATGAATCGTGCCGTTTTCCCCCATCGGCTGCTGCCCTACCTGCTGCTGCTGCCGCAGCTGGCGATCTCGCTGGTCTTCTTCTACTG
The DNA here is from genome assembly GCA_963819995.1 of uncultured Alphaproteobacteria bacterium. GTDB lineage: Bacteria > Pseudomonadota > Alphaproteobacteria > Rhodobacterales > Rhodobacteraceae > Amaricoccus. The sequence goes on from CAWFYR010000009.1 coordinate 20,513, forward strand.
GCCGGCGGCGCAGGCGGTGCGGCAGTCGACGCTGCGCGAGGATGCCTTCGGGCTGAAGACCGAGTTTGTCGGCCTGGCCAATTACGCGCGCGTCCTCGGCGATCCGTCCTACGTTCATTCGATCCGCGTGACGGTGGTGTTCTCGGTGCTGACCACCTTCCTCTCAATGGGCATCGCTCTCGTCCTGGCGGTGCAGGCGGAGAAGGTGGTGCGCGGGAAGGGCCTCTACCGCACCCTGATGATCTGGCCCTACGCCGTCGCGCCGGCGATCGCCGGCATGCTCTGGCTCTTCCTCTTCAATCCGGTCTTCGGCACCCTGGCCTGGCCGCTGAACCAGTTGGGCCTTGCCTGGGATCCGCTGCTCAAGGGCGGTCAGGCGATGGCGCTGGTCGTCGGTGCGGCCTGCTGGAAGCAGATCAGCTACAACTTCCTCTTCTTCGTCGCTGGCCTGCAGGCGATCCCGCAGTCGCTGATCGAGGCCGCGGCGATCGACGGCGCCGGCGGAACCCGGCGCTTCTGGACCATCGTCTTCCCGCTGCTCGCCCCGACGACCTTCTTTCTCCTGGTCGTCAACAGCGTCTACGCGCTCTTCGACACCTTCGGCATCATTCACTCGGTTACGGGGGGCGGGCCGGGCAAGGCCACCGAGACGCTGGTCTACAAGGTCTACAACGACGGTTTCGTCAATCTGATCCTCGGAGGATCGGCGGCCCAGTCGGTCATCCTGATGGTGGTCGTGATCGCACTGACCGCCGTGCAGTTTCGCTATATCGAGCGGCGGGTGCACTATGGCTGATCAGATGATCGGAGCCAAGCCCGCCGGCCGCATCGTGGCGCACCTGCTGCTCGTGCTCGGCATCGTCGTCATCGCCTTCCCGATCTACTACGTCGTCATCGCCTCGACCCACACGCTGCAGACCATCCTGCGTCCGCCGCTGCCGCTGGTTCCCGGCGGCGAGACGGCGCGCAACTACGGCGAGGCGATCTTCGGCGGGATCGGGCGGATCGGCGGCGTCGGGGTCGGCCGGCTGCTCTTGAACACGACGATCGTCGCGCTCGGCATCGCAATCGGCAAGATCGTGATCTCGATGGCCTCGGCGTACGCGATCGTGTTCTTCCGCTTCCCCCTGCGGATGGCCGCTTTCTGGGTGATCTTCATCACGCTGATGCTGCCGGTCGAGGTGCGCATCCTGCCGACCTACAAGGTGATGGTCGACCTGCACCTGATCGACACCTACGGCGGGCTGATCCTGCCGCTGATCGCCTCCGCGACGGCGACGCTGCTTTTCCGGCAGTTCTTCATGACCATCCCGAACGAGCTCGTCGAAGCGGCCCGCGTCGACGGCGCCGGGCCGTGGCGCTTCTTCAAGGACATCCTGCTGCCGCTGTCGCTGACCAACATCGCGGCGCTCTTCGTGATCCTTTTCATCTACGGCTGGACCCAGTACCTCTGGCCGCTGCTCGTGACGAACTCCAACTCGATGAACACCATCGTCATCGGCCTGAAGAAGATGATCTCCTTCGCCGATGCCGACACGCCCTGGAACCTCGTCATGGTGACCTGCGTGCTGGCGATCCTGCCGCCGATCCTCGTCGTCGTCCTGATGCAGCGCTGGTTCGTGAAGGGCCTCGTGGAGTCGGAGAAGTAGCGGTTGGCGACGGTTTCCCTCAACGATGTCCGCAAGAGCTATGCCGGGACCGAGGTGATCCACGGCGTCTCGCTCGACATCGCCGACGGCGAGTTCGTGGTGATCGTCGGCCCCTCCGGATGCGGCAAGTCGACGCTGCTCCGCATGGTGGCGGGCCTCGAGGCGATCAGCGCGGGCACCATCTCCATCGGCGGCCGGGTGGTGAACGATCTCGAGCCGCGGGCGCGCGACATCGCCATGGTGTTCCAGAACTACGCGCTCTACCCGCACATGAGCGTCTTCGACAACATGGCCTACGGCCTCCGCATCTCCGGCATTCCCAAGGCCGAACTCGCCGAGCGGGTCGAGCGAACCGCGGCGATGCTCGAGCTTACGCCGTATCTCGACCGCAAGCCGCGCGCGCTCTCCGGAGGCCAGCGCCAGCGGGTCGCCATGGGCCGCGCGCTGGTGCGTGGCCCGGCGGCGTTCCTGCTCGACGAGCCGCTCTCCAACCTCGACGCCAAGCTCAGGGTGCAGATGCGCCTCCAGATCAAGGACCTGCAGCGGTCGGTCAACACCACCGCGATCTACGTCACCCACGATCAGGTCGAGGCGATGACGCTGGCGGACCGGCTGGTGGTGATGAACGCCGGCATCGCGGAGCAGATCGACGCACCGATGCAGATCTACCAGCGCCCGGCGAGCGTGTTCGTGGCGGGGTTCATCGGCTCGCCGGCGATGAACATCCTGCCCGCCACCGTCGCCGAGCATGCCGTCACGCTCGCGGACGGGACGCCGCTGCCCCTGCCCGCCGTCGATCTGCCGCCGGTGGGATCGCCGGTCCTCTTCGGCATCCGCCCCGAACACCTCGACCTCGTAGCGCCGGGCGAGACCGCCTCGATCCCCCTCGTGGTGCGCGGCGTCGAGACCCTCGGCGCCGACGCCTTCGCGCACTGCGGCTTTCTCGACCGGCCCGGTGAAGGGCTCGTGGTCCGGGTCGCCGGCGCCACGGCGCTGCGGCAGTCGGACCGAATCGCGGTTCGCGTCGACCCCGCGATGGTGCACCTCTTCGACGCCCGTACCGAGCAGCGGCTGGGAGAAACCTCGCGGTCAGGTTAGTCTGGCCGGCGTCCGGCGCAGGTGCGCCCCGAGTCCTGGAGGATCGAGAACCGCAATGGGGACAAGCAACAGTGACGAGGCCGAACAAGCTGGCACCGCGTCCCAACTGATCGACGCCAGGATCGCCGCGCTGAACGACTGGCGGGGCGCGACGCTGGCGCGGGTCCGCGCCATCATCAGGCAGGCGGACCCCGAGGCGGTCGAGGAGTGGAAGTGGCGCGGCGTCCCGGTCTGGTCGCACGACGGAATCCTCTGCACCGGCGAGACCTACAAGGCCGTGGTCAAGCTGACCTTCGCCAAAGGCGCCTCGCTCGACGATCCGGCGGGCCTCTTCAACTCCAGCCTCGAAGGCAATACCCGGCGCGCCATCGACATCCACGAAGGCGAAACGATCGACGAGGCCGCGCTCGGGGCGCTCATCCGGGCCGCCGCGGCGCTGAACGCAAGGAAGCCTCCGGCCCGGGCTCGGCAGACGTCCAGGAGCCCCTGACCCGTGGCAGACTGGTCCACCGCAGCACCCGCGGTCAGCGCCGCCTTCCTCGCCTCGCTGGTCGAGGTCGTCGAGGCGTTCACCATCATCCTCGCCGTGGCGGCGCTGCGCGGCTGGCGCCCCGCCGTCCTCGGAACCGCCGCCGCGCTTGCCGTCCTGGCCGCGGCGGTGCTGGCGCTCGGGCCGCTCCTCGGCCGCGTCCCCTTGCATCTTGCTGCAGCTGGTGATCGGCGTCCTTCTCCTGCTCTTCGGCATCGGCTGGCTGCGCAAGGCCGCCCTCCGCGCCGCGGGCGTCATCCCGCTGCACGACGAGGACGCGATCTTCGCCGCCGAGACCGCCGAACTCGAAGGCGAGGCGCGGCGCCGGCAGACCTCGCTCGACTGGATCGCCGGCATCGCCGCCTTCAAGGCGGTGCTGCTCGAAGGGCTCGAGGTCGTCTTCATCGTGATCGCCGTCGGCGCCGGCCGCGGCCTGCTCTGGCCGGCGAGCCTCGGCGCGCTGGCAGCCTGCGCGCTGGTGCTGGCCATCGGCGGGCTCGTGCACCGGCCGCTGTCGCGGGTCCCGGAGAACACCCTGAAGTTCGGCGTCGGGGTGATGCTCTCGGCCTTCGGGGTGTTCTGGACCGGCGAAGGCCTGGGCGTCGCCTGGCCCGGCCAGGACCTGGCGCTCCTGGTCTTCGCCCTCCTCTTCCTCGCAACCGGCCTGCTCGCCGCCGCGCTGGCGCGCCGTCCCGTCGCGGAGCCGTCGCGATGAGCATCCTCCGCGAGGTCCTGTCCGAACTCTTCGGCATGTTCCTCGGCGACGCGTGGCTCTCCGCGGCAACCCTCGGCGTCGTGGCGGTGGCGGCGCTCGTCGCCGCCGCCGCGCCGCTAGCGGGGGGCGCCGTGCTCCTGATCGGCTGCCTAGCCGTCGTGCTCGGCGCGGTGCTCCGATCCGCGCCGCGGCGAAAGTCCTAGCCGCGAGTCTTGCCCTGAGCCGCCGCCGGGGTATCCTGCCGTTGCGGCAGCACGGGAGCCAAGGCATGGCCGACGACCTCGTATTCTACACCAACCCGATGTCCAGGGGGCGTATCGCCCGCTGGATGCTCGAGGAGGTTGGCCACCCCTACCGAACCGAGTTCGTCGACTTCGGCCCTCGGATGAAGGCGCCCGACTACCGCGCGCTCAATCCGATGGGCAAAGTGCCGACGGTCGTCCACGGCGACACCGTCGTCACCGAATGCGCCGCCATCTGCGCCTATCTCGCCGACGCCTTCCCCGACGCCGGCCTCGCGCCGGACCCGGCGCGCCGCGGCGCCTACTACCGCTGGATGTTCTTCGCCGCCGGACCGCTGGAAGCCGCGGTCGTCAACCAGGCGCTCGGCGTCGAGGTGCCGGCCGAACGCCGCGGCATGGTCGGCTACGGCAAACTCGGCACGATGTTCGACGCGCTGGAGGGCGCCCTCGAAGCCGGCTACATCGCCGGCGACGCCTTCTCGGCCGCCGATGTCTACGTCGGCTCGCAGATCGGCTGGGGCCTGCGCTTCGGCACCTTCGAGGCCCGGCCCGCCTTCACCGAATACTGGGGCCGGATCAGCGCCCGCCCGGCGGCACTGCGCGCCAACGCAATCGACGATGCGGCGATGCCGCCTCGGCCCGAGACCGCGGAGACCGCATGACCACGCGCCTCACCGAAGCCGAACGCACAGAGCTTCTGCCCGCGCTCGGCGAGGCCGGCTGGGGCGGCGTTCCCGACCGCGACGCCATTCGCAAGATCTGGAAGTTCCGCAGCTTCTCCGAGGCCTGGGGCTTCATGTCCCGCGCCGCGCTGGTCGCCGAGAAGCTCGACCATCATCCCGACTGGTCCAACAGCTACAACGTCGTCGACGTCACCCTGACCACCCACGCCTGCGACGGCCTGAGCCGGCTCGACATCGACCTCGCCCGCCGCCTCGACAAGCTGGCAGGCCCCGCCGTCGAGGTGCAGCGCGACCATTCCGAACCCGTCGCCTGCCTTTGCACGCTGCACCACGCCGCGCCATAGGGCGGTTGCGGACCGGGACCGCCGGCCTGTAGACCGGGACCGACCGAAGCCAGCTGCGAGGCCGCACCCAGATGGACCGCAAGACCGCGCGGATCGTGGTCCTGGGCGCCGGCCAGGCCGGCGCCTCGCTCACGGCAAGGCTCCGCGCGCTCGGCCACGCTGGCCCGCTGACGCTCGTCGGCGCCGAGCCCGCGCCTCCCTACCAGCGCCCGCCGCTCTCCAAGGCCTACCTCAAGGGAGAACTGACCCGCGAGCGCCTGTTCCTGCGCCCCGAAAGCTTCTACGCCGGCGAACGCATCGACCTCCTGACCGGCACCCCGGCGGTCGGCATCGACCGGGCGGCGCGCACGCTGGCCCTCGCCGACGGCCGGAGCCTGCCCTATGACCTGCTCGCGCTGACCACCGGCGCCCGGCCGCGCCGGCTTCCCGACGCGCTCGGCGGCAGCCTCGACGGCGTCCTGCTGATGCGCAGCCTCGCCGACGCCGACGCGCTCGCCGCCCCGATCGCACCGGGGATGCGCGCCGTCATCGTCGGGGGCGGCTACATCGGCCTCGAAGCGGCCGCCGTCCTGCGGGAAAAGGGCCTCGACGTCACCGTGATCGAGGCGGCGCCGCGCATCCTCGCCCGCGTCGCGGCACCGGCCACCGCCGATTACTTCCGCGCCCTGCACCGCGGCCACGGCGTCACCGTCCGCGAGGCCGACGCCCTGGTGCGGCTGACCGGCCGCGACGGCCACGTCGACGGCGCCGAACTCGCCGACGGCGCCCGCATCCCAGCCGACCTCGCGCTCGTCGGCATCGGCGTAGAGCCCGAGACCGGCCTCGCCGAAGCCGCCGGCCTCGTCCTCGACAACGGCATCCGCACCGACGCCCACGGCCGCACCTCGGACCCCTCGATCTTCGCCGCCGGCGACTGCGCGAGCTTCCCCCACGCCGGCGCGCCGGCTGCGGCTCGAGAGCGTCCCCAACGCCATCGACCACGCCGAGGCGGTGGCCGCCGCCATGCTCGGCGACACGACGGGCTACGTGCCGCGCCCGTGGTTCTGGTCCGACCAGTATGACGTCAAGCTGCAGATCGCCGGCCTCAACACCGGCTGGGAGCGCACGCTGACCCGCCCCGGCACGCGACCCGGCAGCCAGTCGGTCTGGTACTGGCGCGGCGACCGCCTGCTCGCGGTCGACGCGATGAACGATCCGCGGGCCTTCATGACCGCCAAGCGCTGGATCGAGGCCGGCGTCTCCCCTGACCCCGAGGCCGCCGCCGACCCCGCCACCGACCTCAAGGCGCTCGCCTGAATGCGGATCATCGGCGGCGCGCATCGCGGCCTGGCCCTGGCGGACGTCGGGGCCGGCGACCCCGCGGCGCACCTGCGCCCCACCTCGGACCGGGTCCGCGAGAGCCTCTTCAACCTCCTCGCGCACGGCCCCTACGGCGACCCGCCGCCGCCCGAAGGCCGCCGCGTGCTCGACCTCTTCGCCGGCACCGGCGCGCTCGGCCTCGAGGCGCTGTCGCGCGGCGCCGCCCACGCCACGTTCGTCGACACCGGCGCGCCCGCCCTCGCGATCCTCCGCCGCAATCTCGCCCGCATGGCCGCAGCCGACACCGGCATCCTCGCCCGCGACGCCACCCGGCTCGGCCGCAACCCCGGCGCCGCCTTCGACCTCGTGTTCCTCGACCCGCCCTACGCCCGCGGCCTGGGAGAAAAGGCGCTCGCCGCGGCCCTCGCCGGCGGCTGGGTCGCCCCGCGGGCGCTGGTGGTCTGGGAGGAAAGCGCGGCTCCGGCGCTGCCCGCCGGCTTGACCCTCCTCGACCAGCGCCGCTATGGGGAGACGATGATCGCGATCTGCCGCTCGGCTCTCCCCCTCCCGCCCGCAGCACCATGACCGAGGCCCGCCGCCTGCTCGGCCAGGTCTTCGGCTTTCCCGAGTTCCGCCCCGGCCAGGAGGAAGTGGTCAGCGCCGTCGAGGCCGGCCGCGACGTCCTCGCCATCATGCCGACCGGCGGCGGCAAGTCGCTCTGCTACCAGCTCCCGGCGCTGACCCGCCCCGGCGTCACCGTCGTCATCTCGCCGCTCATCGCGCTGATGCGCGACCAGGTCCGCGCCCTGCGCGCCGCCGGGGTTCCGGCCGGCGCCCTGACCTCGCAATCGAGCCCCGACGAGACCGAGGAGACCTTCGCCGCACTCGACGAGGGCCGGCTCAAGCTCCTCTACATGGCGCCCGAGCGGCTCTCCTCGCCGGGGACCACCGCGCTCCTCAAGCGGATCCAACTCGCGCTCCTCGCCGTCGACGAGGCGCACTGCGTCAGCCAGTGGGGCCACGACTTCCGGCCCGACTACCTGCGCATCGGCGACCTGCGCCGCGCCTTCGGCGTGCAGACCGTGGCGCTGACCGCCACCGCCGACGCCGAGACCCGCGCCGAGATCGTCGCCCGCCTCTTCGCCGGCCGCGCCCCCGAGACCTTCCTGCGCGGCTTCGACCGGCCGAACCTCGGCCTCGCCTTCGTGCCCAAGGACAACCCGCGCCGCCAGATCCTCGACTTCGTCGCCGCCCGCCGCGGCCGCTCCGGCATCGTCTACTGCGCCAGCCGCGCCCGCACCGAGACGCTCGCCGCGGCACTCGGCGAAGCCGGCCATACCGCGCTCGCCTACCACGCCGGCCTCGCCGCCGACGACCGCCGCCTCGGCGAAACCCGCTTCCAGCGCGAGGACGGTCTCGTGGTCTGCGCCACCATCGCGTTCGGCATGGGCGTCGACAAGCCGGACATCCGCTACGTCGCCCACGCCGACCTGCCGAAGTCGATCGAAGGCTACTATCAGGAGATCGGCCGCGCCGGCCGCGACGGCGCGCCGGCCGACACCATGACCCTCTTCGGCGCCGACGACATCCGCCTCCGCCGCTCGCAGATCGACGAGAGCCCGTCGCCGATGGAACGCAAGCAGGCCGACCACAAGCGGCTGAACGCGCTCCTCGGCCTCGCCGAGGCCAAGCACTGCCGCCGCCAGACGCTCCTCGCCTACTTCGGCGAGACCCTCGCCGAGCCCTGCGGCAACTGCGATCTCTGCCGCGACCGGCCCGACCTCTTCGATGCCACCGAAGCCGCGCGCATGGCGTTCTCCGCCGTGCTCAGGACCGGCGAGAGCTTTGGCGCCGAGCACCTGATCGCCATCCTGCGCGGCGAGCGCAGCGAAAAGGTGCTGCGCCGCGGCCACGAGGCGCTGCCCACCTTCGGGGTCGGCAAGGACCGCTCCAGGCTGGAATGGCAGGCGATCTTCCGCCAGCTCATGGGTCTCGACCTGATCCGGCCCGACCCGGCGCGCCACGGCGCGCTGCGCCTCACCGAGACCGCGCGGCCGCTGCTGCGCGGCGAGACCACGCTGGAGCTCAGGGCCGACAGCGTCCGCCAGGTGGCCCGCGCCACCTCCCGCGGCGCGCCGCAGGCGCTGGTCGCCGAGGAGGACGAGGGCCTGCTCTCGGCGCTCAAGGCCAAGCGCCGCGCGCTGGCCGACGCCGCCGGCGTCCCCGCCTACGTCATCTTTCCCGATCGCACGCTGGTCGAAATGGCGACCCGTCGCCCCACGACCCTCGATGCGCTCAGCGGCATCACCGGCGTCGGCGCGGTCAAGCTGGAGCGCTTCGGTCCGGCCTTCCTCGAGATCCTGACCGGCGAGGTTCCGGCGCCCGTCCACCCCGCGCGCCGCAAGCTCGCGGGCCAGCCGGAGGGCGATCTCTTCGACCGCCTGCAGGCCGCGCAGACCGCCCTCGCCCGCGGTGCCGACGGCCTCGGCAAACCGCTCAACTGCACCGCGTCCACGCTCTCGAAGATCGCCGAGCTGCGGCCGGGCAGCCTCGCCGCGCTGGAGCGCGTCACCGGCATGGGCCCCCAGAAGACCGAACGCTTCGGCGCGGCCTTCCTCGCCATCCTGTCCGGAGCCGCCTGAACCGAACGCAATCGGGTGGATTGCTCGTGGCGCCGACCGATCGCATAATGGCGTGGCACAGCGGAGACTTGCATGGCCAAGACGTCGTCCGACACGGACAAGCCCTTCGATGGGGCCGTCAGTCGTTTCCTCAAGAAGGAGGCGCCAAAGGAGATCCGGCGAGCGCTCGAAGAGGCCGACAAGCACGATGTGCTCGATCCGGCCTACCCCTACCAGACCCGGATGTCGGACTCGGACTACCTCAAGGCCTACGCGGCCTGCCAGCTCGAACTGGTCAAGCTGCAGAAGTGGTATCGCGGCGAAGGCAAGCGGATCGTGCTGGTGTTCGAAGGCCGGGACGCGGCAGGCAAGGGCGGCACGATCACCGCCTTCACCGAGAACCTCAACCCGCGCACCGCCCGGGTGGTGGCGCTGCCGGCGCCGTCGGATGTCGAACGGGGCCAGTGGTATTTCCAGCGTTACGTACCGCATCTGCCGACCACAGGCGAAGCCGTGCTCTTCGATCGGTCCTGGTACAATCGCGCCGTGGTCGAGCACGTCTTCGGCTGGTGCACGCCCGAGGAACGACAGCGCTTCTTCGAGCAACTGCCGGAATTCGAGGACATGCTGGTCCGCGACGGCATCCTCATGTTCAAGATCTGGCTCGCCATCGGCCGCGCCGAGCAGCTCCGCCAGTTCCTCCAGCGCGAAAGCGACCCGCTGAAGCAGTGGAAGCTCAGCCAGACCGACATCGACGGACTGACCCGGTGGGACGACTACACCGACGCGATCCACGAGATGTTCGACCGCAGCCATCGCTCGCTCGCGCCCTGGACGGTGGTCTGGAGCGAGGACAAGCGCCGGGCCCGGCTCGCGGCGATGCAGTCGGTGCTGGCCCGGCTCGACTATCCCGGCAAGATCGCGCTCGACCCCGACCCGGCGATCTGCGGCGGCCCGGAGATGCTGATCCCCCGGTGACGGTCTTGTTCCGCCGCGCCGGTGATCCCATTTCGGGGAAATCGAGAACCAGTGAGGAGCCAAGATGCACGCCGATGCCTTTCCCGGAGCCCTGTCCGGCCTGCCTGACCCGGATGCCGACCGGCAGTTCTACGCAGGGGTGCCCGCGCGCCGACTGCTCGCGTGGTTCATCGATCTTTTCCTGATCCTCCTCGTGGGTGTGCCGGTCGCAGTGATCTTCGGATTGGCGACGCTCGGGTTCGGGTTCGCGCTCTTCCCGATCCTGGTCGCGAGCATCGGCTTTCTCTACCGCACGGCGACGATCGCCAACGGGTCCGCGACTTGGGGCATGCGGTTCGTCGGGATCGAGCTGCGCCGCGGAGACGGCAGCCGCTTCGACTTCGTCACGGCGCTGCTGCACACGACGCTCTACACCGTGTGCTTTGCGTTCGTCTTGCTCCAGCTGATCAGCTGCGTGGCGATGATCGGAACCCGCTACGGCCAGGGCTTGCCCGACCTCTTGCTCGGAACAACCGCAATTCACCGCCCGGCCGATTGACGGCCGGCCGTCGTTCACCGCTCGCCGAGAATCCTGTTGCCCGCCGTCTAAACCTGTTGTTAGCCTTGCGGGCCAAGGGGGAACGCAACGGGGCCGCAAATGCGCCACAGCCTGCCGCAGTCGCACCAGTTCTACGTGACAGCGCCGCAGCCATGTCCGTACCTGCCCGGAAAGGTTGAGCGCAAGCTGTTCACGGCGCTCCAGGGCGAAGGCGCGTGCCATCTGAACGACGTCCTCTCGCACCAGGGTTTTCGTCGCTCACAGAACGTGCTCTACCGGCCGTCTTGCGCCGGCTGCTCGGCCTGCCTTTCGGCGCGCATCGTGGTGGCGGACTTCAAGCTGTCGCGTGGCCAGCGCCGGATCGTCCGCCGCAATGCCAACCTTCTGCGCGTCGCTCGCAACCCGTGTGCGACCGACATCCAGTACCACCTCTTCCGCCGCTATCTCGATGCCCGGCATGCCCAGGGCGGCATGGCCGACATGGACCTCAGCGAGTTCGCGGCGATGATCGAGGAATCCCCCGTCCGCAGCCGGGTCATCGAATACTATCGACCTCAGGTCGGCCAGGAGCTGCCTCGCCTCGCTGCCGTCTGCCTGACCGATGTCCTGACCGACGGCGTCTCGATGGTCTATTCGTTCTTCGACCCGGATCTCGAGCGCGACAGCCTGGGCAGCTACGTCATTCTCGACCATGTCGCGATGGCTGCCGAGGCCCGGCTGCCCTACGTCTATCTCGGCTACTGGGTCCCGGGCAGCGCGAAGATGGACTACAAGGCCCGCTTCCAGCCGCTCGAGATTTTCGCCGAGGGAAACTGGAGCCTCCTCTCCGCCACCGATACCAGCGGTCTCGCCCGCCGCCGCGGCGACCGCCCGGCGATCAGCGAGCAGGTCGCCGCAATCGAGCTCCCGGCCACCAAGTAGCGCCAGCCCGTTGATTCTGCGCGCGGGCCCCGCCATAACCTCTGGCGCAACCGCGCGGCCCAGTCGGCACGCGGCCCAAAGAAGCAAAGATCAGGGAGCTCTTCATGGAACGTCGTCAATTTCTCCGGGGCGCGGCGGTTGCCGCCGCCGGCACCGCCACTCTTGCCGCACCGGCCATCGCACAGGAAAAGACCACGTGGCGCATGGTCACCACCTGGCCCAAGAATTTCCCCGGGCTCGGCGTCGGGGCCCAGCGCCTTGCGGACCGCATCACCGCCATGTCGGACGGCCGCCTGACGATCCAGGTCTATTCGGCGGGCGAGATCGTCCCGGCGCTCGGCGCCTTCGACGCGGTCATCGAAGGCTCGGCCGAGATGAGCCATGGCGCCGCCTACTACTGGCAGAACAAGAGCCCGGCGACCCCGTTCTTCACCGGCGTGCCCTACGGCATGAACAGCCGCGAACTCGCGTCGTGGATCCGCTACATGGGCGGCCAGGAGCTCTACGAGGAGGTCTACGACCAGTTCGGCCTGATCGCCTTCATCAACGGCGATACCGGCACGCAGGCCGGCGGGTGGTTCCAGAAGGAGCTGACCGGCCTCGACGACATCAAGGGGCTGAAGTTCCGCACTCCCGGCCTGGGCGGCAAGGTCTGGGAGATGCTCGGCGCCAGCGTGGTCAACATGGGCGCGGGCGACATCTTCGCGGCGCTGCAGTCGGGCTCGCTCGACGCCGCCGAGTTCGTCGGTCCCTACAACGACCTTGCGCTCGGTTTCTACCAGGTCTGCAAGCACTACTACCTTTCGAGCTTCATCGAGCCGGGACTGGCGACCGAGCTTGCAATCGACAAGGCCAAGTACACCGCGCTGCCGGCAGACCTTCAGGCCATCGTGCAAGATCGCCTGCCAGGCGGAGTACGATCAAGTCGCCTGCGACTTCTATGCGAACGATCCCAAGGCGCTGGCAACGCTCGTCAAGGACCACGGCGTCATCACCCACCAGTTCCCGGACGAGATTTTCCAGGCTGGTGCCGCAGCGGCGACGACGATCCTCGAGGGGCTGGCGGCGTCGGACGATCCGCTGACCAAGAAGGTGACCGAGAGCTATCTCTCGTCCCTGGCGGTGCTCAGGACCCGCACCGAGAACACTGACGCGCCGTTCCTCGTGGCGCGGCAGAAGTATTTTACGCTGAGCTGACGGCCATCCGGGCGGAGCGCGAGGCTCCGCCCGGTGCGTTTCGCCGCGCCGGAACACGGCGAAACGTCGGCACTTCCCTTCTTTGAGGGATACTTGCCGCCGTTTTTTAGGAGCTGCATGTGGAACGTTCGAATGGTGGAAGAGTTGTGTCCGGCTCGGTGGCATATTCGAGTGTAACAATCCGGGACCGATCTGTGTGAGCCGCCCTTCCGAGAAGGTGCTTGTCGTCGAAGACGAAGCGCTGATCCTCTTCACCATCGCCCAGGAACTCCGGGATGAGGGGTTCGAGGTCTTCGAGGCTTCGAGCGCCGACGAGGCGATCCGGCTCCTCAGTGCTCACGAGGACATCCGCCTGCTCTTCACCGACATCGACATGCCCGGCTCGATGGACGGCCTCAAGCTCTCGGCGTACGTCCGAGACCGCTGGCCTCCCGTCCGCATCATCGTGACATCGGGCAAGCAAGTACCCGAAGCAACGACATTGCCATTGGGCAGCCAGTTCGTGTCCAAACCCTACACCACCAAGGGCATTCTCGAAGCCGTGCGGGCCATCCTGGCCTGAGGCATCCGCGGCCCGGCCAGCGGCCCTCAATTGTAGATTTTCGACGGCAGCCAGGTGGCGAGCTCGGGGAAAGCGATGAGCAGACCGATCACGACGATCTGCAGCAGCACGAACGGAAGAACTCCCCGGTAGATCTGCCCGGTCGAGACGGTGTTCGGAGCCACGCTGCGCAGATAGAACAGCGAGAACCCGAACGGCGGCGTCAGGAAGCTGGTCTGCAGGTTCACCCCGACGATCACCCCCAGCCACACCGGGTCGACATCCATCGCCAGGAGGATCGGCGCTGTCACCGGAATGATCACGAAGATGATCTCGAACGTGTCGAGGATGAAGCCGAGCGCAAACATCAACGCCATGACGAAGAGGATCGCGCCGTACTTGCCGCCTGGCAGCACCGCGACGAAGTCCGCCACAAGATGATCCCCGCCGAGGATGCGAAAGACCAGGCTGAAGACCGAAGCACCGATCAGGATGATGAAGATCATCGAGGTGGTGACCGCCGTCGACGTCATCACGGCACGCAGGTTTTGCCAGCTGAACCGCCGCCGCGCAGCGGCGAGCAGCATCGCCCCCACCGCTCCGACCGATGCGCTTTCTGTCGGTGTCGCGATGCCGGCCAGGATCGAACCCAGCACCGCGACGATCAGCGCCAGCGTCGGCAGCACCGAGACGAGCACGTCCCGGAGAAGATCGGCCCGCTCCTCGTCGGTGGTGACGAGCGCCGGTGCTGCCTCCGGCTGCCGCACCGCCACCCAGATGACGTAGGCGGCGTATGCGAGCACCAGCATCAAACCGGGAATGAACGCCCCGGCGAAGAGGTTGCCGACCGACACGACGGTCGGCGCGAAATTGCCCTTGGCCATCTGCGCCTGCGCGTTCATGCCCGCCAGCATGTCGCCCATGAAGATCAGCACCGTCGATGGCGGGATGATCTGTCCCAGGGTCCCCGAAGCGCAGATGATCCCGCTCGCGAGCTTGGGATCGTAGCCGGCCCGCAGCATCGCCGGCAGCGACAGCAGCCCCATCGTGACGACCGTCGCCCCGACGACCCCGGTCGAGGCGGCCAGCAGCGCGCCGACCACGATCACCGAAAGCCCCAGGCCGCCGCGGAGCCGCCCGAAAAGCCGCCCCATCGTGGTCAGGAGCTGCTCGGCGATCCCCGACCGCTCCAGCATCATCCCCATGAAGATGAAGAGCGGGACCGCCGTGAGCACGTCGTTCAGCATCACCCCGAGATAGCGCGGCGCGAGGCTCGACAGGTTCGAGAGGTCGAACGCGCCCAGCCAGTGCCCGACGAGCGCGAAGATGAGCGCGACACCCGGCAGCGTGAACGCCACCGGAAACCCCAGCATCAGCACCCCGATGATCGCGAAGAACATCAGGAGGCTCATGGCCTCGCCGATCTCGATCGCACCCATCGTCAGGCCTCGCCGTCCTGGTACCGCAGGGCGGGCGGCAACAACTCCTCGCGCCCGTTCAGCACCAGGATGCCGCGCAGGAACATCGCGATGCCCTGCAAGCCGACCACCACGACGAAGACCAGGATGAAGCTCTTCAGCACGAAGAGCCCGGGCAGCCCGTTGACGTTCGCACTTGCCTCGTGAAGCCCCCAGGAGCGCCTGATGTAGGGGAACGTCCAGAACGCAAGAACGCACATGAACGGCGCGAGGAACACCGTCACGCCGAACATGTCGACCAAGGCCTTCGCCCTCGTGCCCATCCCTCGATAGAGGACGTCGACCCGCACATGCGCGTCCTTGAGCAGCGCGTAGCCGGCGATGCCCATGAACATCATGCCGTTCAACCAGACATAGAGGTCCTGCAACTGCACCGACCCGATCCGGAAGACGTAGCGCAGCACGACGACCGCGAAGCAGACCAGCACGATCGCGAGCGAGAAGTAGGAAAAGAACCACCCCAGAAAGCTGTTCAGCGCCGCGATCGCCCGCACCGTTCGTGCGACTGCCTGCATTTCTCCCACCCCACCGGATTGCGTTTTGCCGAGCTAAACCGACCGGTTCGCAAATGTCCATCCGCCCGGGCAGGCGGAAACCAGCCTGCCGCAAGGCCGCGGCGCAACTATCGTCCGATTTCTCCCCTCCCCCGGCAACAAACAATGCAAAAGCTCGGTTGACGGGGCGGCTCCTTGCTCCTAAGAGAAATTCTCGGAGGATGTGATGCATCAGGTCGTAATCGTAACGAGGCGCGGGATCCGGCGGGGACAATAGGGCCCCACCCCGGACTTCCGTGCCATGCCCCCCGAGCGGGGGTTTTTTTATGGCCGACGGCAGCGAGACGCGAGGATCGGAGACGCGCGATGAAGCGAGAAATGACCGGGGCGGAGATGGTCGTTCAGGCCTTGAAGGATCAGGGGGTCGATACCGTGTTCGGCTATCCGGGCGGCGCGGTGCTGCCGATCTACGACGCGATCTTCCAGCAGAACGACATCCGCCACATTCTCGTCCGCCACGAGCAGGCCGCGGCCCACGCCGCCGAAGGCTATGCCCGCTCCACCGGCCGGCCCGGCGTCGTCCTCGTCACCTCGGGCCCGGGTGCGACCAACGCGGTCACCGGAATGACCGACGCCCTGATGGATTCGATCCCGATCGTCGTCCTGACCGGCCAGGTCCCGACGTTCCTCATCGGCAACGACGCCTTCCAGGAAGCCGACACCGTCGGCATCACCCGGCCCTGCACCAAGCACAACTGGCTGGTCAAGGACCCGGCCAAGCTGTCGGAGACCATCCACCAGGCGTTCCACGTCGCGACCCACGGACGGCCCGGCCCCGTCCTCGTCGACATCCCCAAGGACGTCCAGTTCGCCACCGCCCAGTACACCTCGCCCGAGGAAAGCCGCGTCTCGCACTACCAGCCGAGGACGAAAGGCGACGAGCAGGCGATCCTCGCCGCCGTCGAGGCGCTCGAGCACGCCGAGCGGCCGATCATCTACACCGGCGGCGGCGTGATCAATTCCGGCCCCGAGGCGAGCCGCCTCTTGCGCGAGATGGTCGACACCACCGGCTTTCCGGTCACCTCGACGCTGATGGGCCTCGGCGCCTACCCGTCGACGGGGAAGCGATGGCTCGGCATGCTCGGTATGCACGGCACCTACGAGGCCAACTGGGCGATGCACGACTGCGACTTCATGCTCTGCATCGGCGCGCGGTTCGACGACCGGATCACCGGGCGGACCGACGCCTTCTCGCCGGGATCGTTCAAGGTCCACATCGACATCGACGCGTCCTCGATCAACAAGAACATCCGCGTCCAGGTGCCGATCGTCGGCGACGTCGCTTCGGTCCTCGGCGACATGCTGGCGCTCTGGAAGGAGCGCGGATCGCGGACGCGGTCCGAAGCGGTCGCCAGATGGTGGAAGCAGATCGAGCTCTGGCGCGGGCGCGACTGCCTCGCCTACCGGAACTCCTCCAACGTCATCAAGCCGCAGTATGCCCTGCAGCGGCTCGAGGCGCTGACCCGGGAATACGACCGCTACATCTGCACCGAGGTCGGCCAGCACCAGATGTGGGCCGCGCAGTACATGGCCTTCGACGAGCCGAACCGCTGGATGACCTCCGGCGGGCTCGGGACCATGGGCTATGGCCACCCCGCCTCGATCGGCGTGCAGATCGCCCACCCGGACGCGCTCGTCATCAACGTCGCGGGCGAAGCCTCGTGGCTGATGAACATGCAGGAGCTCGGCACCTCGGTGCAGTACCGCTTGCCGGTCAAGCAGTTCATCCTCAACAACGAGCGGCTCGGCATGGTCCGCCAGTGGCAGGAACTGCTGCACGGCGAGCGCTACTCGTCGTCCTGGTCCGAGGCGCTCCCCGACTTCGTCAAGCTGGCCGATGCGTTCGGCGCCAAGGGCATTCTCTGCTCGGACCCGGCCAAGCTCGACGACGCCATCATCGAGATGCTCGAGCACCCCGGGCCGGTGCTCTTCGACTGCGTCGTCGAGAAGCACGAGAACTGCTTCCCGATGATCCCGTCGGGCAAGGCGCACAACGAAATGATCCTCGGCGAGGACGCGACCTCCGGCGCGATCGACGCCGGCGGCGCGGTCCTGGTCTGAGCGGGAGGAAAAAATGAACGCACTTGCCATCCGGAAAGGCGCCAGCGGCCACAGCGCCTACGACCTGCGCGGCCCGCTCGACGAGCGGGAGGAGACCCACACGCTGGCGGTTCTCGTCGACAACGAGGCGGGCGTGCTCGCCCGCGTCATCGGCCTCTTCTCCGGCCGCGGCTACAACATCGACAGCCTCACCGTCGCCGAGACCGATCACGAGGGGCATCTCAGCCGCATCACCATCGTCACAACCGGCACCCCGGCGGTGATCGAGCAGATCAAGGCGCAGCTCGGCCGCCTCGTGCCGGTCCACGACGTCCACGACCTGACCGTCGAGGG
Source organism: uncultured Alphaproteobacteria bacterium (assembly GCA_963819995.1). Classification (GTDB taxonomy): domain Bacteria; phylum Pseudomonadota; class Alphaproteobacteria; order Rhodobacterales; family Rhodobacteraceae; genus Amaricoccus. The sequence goes on from CAWFYR010000009.1 coordinate 38,294, forward strand.
CAAGGCGGTCCAGCGCGAGCTGGCGCTGATCAAGGTCGCGGGCACCGGCGACAAGCGCGTCGAGGCGATGCGCACCTCCGAGGTCTTCCGCGCCAAGGTGGTCGACACCACGCTCGAAAGCTTCGTCTTCGAGCTGACCGGACCGCCCGAAAAGATCGACGCCTTCATCGCGCTGATGCGCCCGCTCGGCCTCGTCGACATCGCGCGCACCGGCGTAGCGGCGATCGCCCGGGGCGTGTGAGACACCCCTGCGAACCCGGCGGAACGCGTCAGGCTTGGTGAAGATCCGGTATCCGATTCTCGATATCCCTGCGTAAATCAACAGGATAGCAGGAATTTCACGCGTGTTACGAAGGGGGCTCCGCGGCCAGCCCGAAGCGGTTCGGCCCCGGCGTGCCGCGCTGGATGTAGAAGTAGATCAGCACGAGCCAGCCGACGACCGGCACCAGGGTGAGGAGCAGCCACCAGGCGGTGCGGTCGGTGTCGTGAAGCCGGCGCACGGTCACCGTGAAATCCGGGATCAGGATCAGCAGGCCGAGGATGGTGCCGATCGGCCGGTAGAACGAGTCCGATCCGAAGAGCAGGTAGTCGAGCAGGTTCGCGACGGCGGAGGCGATCAGCGTGGCGAGGATCCACCACCAGAATTCCGCCCGCCCGGCGCGGCCGGACATCGTCGCGTACTTGGAGAGCACGGTCCGAACGGCCTCGGTCATCGTCATGCGGGCGCTCCCTCGCGCTGCCGCGTTGCGGCGGGTCGACTGCCTTGCTACGATGAAAGCCGCACCGCGCCAAGCGTCTCGACGAAGGGGTGGCGCGTGGGAGTGAGAGGCTGGACAACGACCCAAGCGGGAACCGTTACGGCTGCTTCCTTCCGGACCTGACCGGGTTGGCGGAGCGCCTGCCCGCGCCAACCTCTCGCCGCCGATATAGCCGCGCAACGCAGCGCCATCAACCCCCGGAGCAGCCTTGACGACCGCAACCCAGAGCCGCCCCGATCCCGCCACCGCCATCGACGCGCTGCGGGGTCTCCTCGGCGAGCGGCTGTCGACCGCCCCCGCGGTGCGCGAGCAGCACGGCAAGGACGTGACCTGGCACGAAGGCCATCCTCCCGACGCGGTGGCCTTCGTCCGCAGCACCGACGAGGTGGCCGCGGTCCTGCGCGTCGCGGCGCGGCACGGGACGCCCGGTCATCGCCTTCGGCACCGGCACGTCGCTCGAAGGGCACTTCGCCGCGGTCGAGGGCGGGGTTTGCCTCGACCTCTCCGGGATGGACCGCATCATCGAGGTGAACGAGGCCGACCTCGACTGCCGCGTCGAGGCGGGCGTCACCCGCAAGGCGCTCAACAGCCACCTGCGCGACACCGGCCTCTTCTTCCCGATCGATCCCGGCGCGGACGCGTCGCTCGGCGGGATGGCCGCGACGCGGGCGAGCGGAACCAACGCCGTCCGCTACGGGACGATGCGGGAGAACGTGCTCGGCCTGACCGTCGTGACCGCGGACGCCCGGGTGATCCGCACCGGCGGGCGGGCGCGCAAGTCGGCGGCCGGCTACGACCTCACCCGGCTCTTCGTCGGATCGGAAGGAACGCTCGGCATCATCACCGAGCTGCAGCTGCGCCTGCAGGGCGTCCCGGAGGCGATCTCGGCCGCGGTCTGCTCGTTCGATGACCTCGCGGGCGCCGTCGACACCGTCATCGCGACCATCCAGTCCGGCATCCCGGTGGCGCGCATCGAGCTGCTCGACGAGGTGCAGATCCGCGCCTGCAACGCCTACTCGCGGCTCGACCTGCCCGAGGCGCCGACGCTCTTCTTCGAATTCCACGGCACCCCCGCCTGGGTCGACGAGCAGGCGCGGCTCGCGGGGGAGCTGGCCGAAGGCTTCGGCGGCGGCAGCTTCCGCTGGGCGACCCGCCCCGAGGAGCGCACCCGCCTGTGGGCGGCGCGCCACGACGCGCTCTGGGCGGCCAAGGCGCTCCGGCCGGGCGCCGTCGCCTGGTCGACCGACGTCTGCGTCCCGATCTCGCGGCTCGCCGAATGCATCCTCGCGACCCGCCGGGACGTCGAGGCGAGCGGCCTTCTGGCGCCGCTGGTCGGACACGCCGGCGACGGCAACTTTCACCTGACGTTCCTGCTCGATCCCGGCGCGCCCGACGAGTTCGCCCGCGCCGAAGCGGCCGCCGGCCGCCTGGTCGACCGCGCTCTCGCAATGGGCGGCACCTGCACCGGCGAGCACGGCATCGGCACCGGCAAGATGGCCTACCTGGAACAGGAACACGGCCAGGCGATCGACCTGATGCGCCAGATCAAACGCGCCCTCGACCCGCAGAACATCCTCAATCCCGGAAAGATCTTCCGGCTGGACTAGAGGGGAGCGAAGCGTACAGGCGGAAGGACCCGCGCGGCGTCCGCGTGGGACTCAGGGCCGGGCGCTCAGCCGGCGTAGGTCTCGTCCAGGGCGTAGCCCGAAGAACGGACGGTGCGGATCGGGTCGCGGTCGCCGCGGCGGTTCAGCGCCTTGCGCAACCGGCCGATGTGGACGTCGACGGTGCGGATCTCGACGTAGACGTTCTGCCCCCAGACCCGGTCGAGCAGCTGCTCGCGCGAATAGACCCGGCCCGGGCGCTGCATCAGGGCGTCGAGCAGGCGGAACTCGGTCGGGCCGAGATGCAGGTCGCGCTTGCCGCGGCGGACGCGGCAGAGCTGGCGGTCGAGCACGATGTCGGCGAAGACCGCGACGTCGCCGGCGAGCGCCGGGGCGGTGCGGCGGAGGACGGCACGCATGCGGGCCACGAGCTCGGACATCGAGAACGGCTTGGTGACGTAGTCGTCGGCGCCGACGTCGAGGCCGCGGACCCGGTCTTCCTCCTCGCCGCGGGCGGTCAGCATGATGACCGGAATGTCGCGGGTGTCGCTCCGCGTACGGATCTGGCGGCAGAGCTCGATCCCCGAGACGTTGGGCAGCATCCAGTCGAGCAGCACCAGGTCGGGCCTGACCTCGTCCACCGCCATCAGCGCCTCGTCGCCGTCGGCAGAGGTGGCGACGGTGAAGCCCTCCTTCTGGAGATTGTAGGCCAGGAGCTGGCTGAGCAACTCTTCGTCCTCGATCACGAGTATCTTGGCGGACATGCGAGCCTTTCCTATTCCTGGACGAAATCGAGCCCCGTCGGCTCGCCTTTGGGCCGGTCGTCGCCCAGGCTTTCGCCGGTGGCGACGTAGTAGACCATCTCGGAGATGTGGGTGGTGTGGTCGCCGATCCGCTCGAGGTTCTTGGCGATGAACATCAGCTGCGCGCCGACGCCGATCAGCCGGCTGTCCTCGACCATGTAGGTGACGACCTCGCGGAAGATGGCGTTGTAGAGTTCGTCGATCTCGTAGTCCTGGTTCCAGATCTGCACCGCGAGATCGACGTCGCGCGCGGCATGGGCGTTCAGGATGTCGGAGAGCTGCGTCAGCGTCTGGCGGCCCATGCGCACGATCGAAGTGGTGAGCCGCACCGGCCGCGCCGAGGACAGCGGGATCGCGCGCTTGGCGATGTTCTTGGACAGATCGCCGATGCGCTCGAGGGTCGAGGCGATCTTCATCGCCGCGATCAGCACCCGCAGGTCCGCTCCGAACGGCTGGCGCTGTGCGATCAGCCGGACGACGTTTTCCTCCAGCCGCATTTCCATCGCGTCGAGGCACTTGTCGCGCTCGATCACCCCGCGCGCCGCAGCGGCATCGCGGTTCTGCACCGACGCGAGCGCGTGCGAAAGCAGGTCCTCGCAGTACCCGCCCATCTCGGAGATCCGCGCCTGGACCTGGACGATGTCCTCGTCGAAGCCGGTGACGATGTTCATGCCGTATCTCTCAGCTCCGGGGCGGATTCGCCCGCCGGTTGCAAGATTGCAGTAAGGCCTGCTCGCAACCGGAATGCTACAGTTTTGCGACAGTTTTATGAAGCCGCCGCCGTTCAGGCGGAACGGCGATGCTCGGCAACTGTCGGCCGGGCCGCGGCGTCTTCGGCCGTTTCCTCGGACTCGGGTGGGGCGTTGCGCGGCAGCCAGACGGTGAACGTGCTGCCCTGGCCCACCGTCGAGGCGATCTCTAGGCGGCCCTCGTGCCGGTTCAGGATGTGCTTGGCGATGGCGAGGCCGAGCCCGGTGCCGCCCTTGTTGCGGCTGGACGAAACGCTGACGCGGTAGAAGCGCTCGGTCAGCCGGTGGATGTGCTCGCGCGGGATGCCGGGTCCGGAGTCCTCAACCGTCACGCCGTACCGGCTCGGGTGCGCCTTGTCCGGCGGCGCTTCGAACACCCGCACCGTGGCGCCGGAGCCGCTGTATTTCATCGCGTTGTCGATCAGGTTGGTGAAGACCTGCGCCAGCTGGTCACGGTCGCCGAGAACGCGCGCGCCGCGCGGCGGCAGATCGATGCTGAGCGTCACGCCCAGCTGCCCGGCGACCGGCAGCAGCGCCGCGGCGCTTTCGGCAGCGATCTGGTTCAGCGACCATTGCTCGACCGGGCGCAGGTGCTCGCTCATCTCGATCCGGCTCAGCGACATCAGGTCGTCCACCAGCCGCTGCATCCGGCCGGCCTCGCGGGCCATGATCCCGAGGAAACGCTCGCGGGCTTCCGGATCGTTGCGGGCGTGGTTCTGCAGGGTTTCGATGTAGCCGATGACCGAGGCGAGCGGCGTTCGCAGCTCATGGCTGGCGTTGGCGATGAAATCCGTGCGCAGCTGCTCGGCGCGACGGGTTTCGGTGCGGTCCTCGATCTGCACGATGGCGAGCGCCTCGGGCCCGAAGGCGCCGCCCGGTGGCAGCTGGCCGACCCGCGCCTCGAAAAAGCGCTCGCGGCCCTGGGACGCGGCGAAGCGGACCTGTCGCGGCATGCCGTCGGCCAGAGTCGCGGTCACCGCCTCGACGAAGGCCGGCGCCCGGATCAGGTGGGCGAAGTGCGCCCCCGGCTGCAACCGCGGCAATGCCTCGTGCGCCGCAGGATTTGCATAAGTGACCCGGCCGGTGCGCGAAACGATGAGGAGCGGCGTCGGCAGCTGTTCGATCAGTGCCCGTCCGAACCCCGTCGGCATTGCGTCGTCCGCGGTCGCCTCAGGGCGCTTGGGCCCGTCTTGCGGGGTCCGGCGCGACAGGAGAAGCGCGGTTAGAACGAGGCTGGCGAGCATTGCGCCGGCGAAGGCGGCGAACGGATCGACCGAGCGGCTCGCGGCGAACGCGGCGAGCGTGCCGAAGACGAGGGCGAGCGGGATCGACCAACCGGGCATGTGGGGCTTCGTTGCCTCCGTTCGAAAATCCGTGTGTAGCAGAGCCTGCCCGGGCAATGAACGATTGTCTTTGCCGTTCCGCATTATATCTATTGCGTTACAAGACCATGACGGAGTTTGCGATATGATCCGCTATGCGCTGCGCTGCGACAAGGCGCACAGCTTCGATTCATGGTTCGGGTCGAGCACGGACTTCGACCGTCTGGAAGATGGCGGGCTGCTGTCCTGCGCCGTGTGCGGCAGCGCATCCGTCGAGAAGGACCTCATGGCGCCGCGGATCGGCGGCGGCGGTCCGGAAAGGCCGCTCTCCGCACCCGCGTCTCCGGCCGAGCAGGCTATGGCGGAGCTGCGCAAGCGCATCGAGGCGCAGGCCGAGGACGTCGGCCGCAATTTCCCCGCCGAGGCGCGGCGCATCCATGAAGGCCTCGCGCCCGAGCGCGCCATCATCGGCGAAGCACGCCCGTCGGAGGCGCGTGCGCTGATCGAGGACGGCGTCCCGATCGCGCCGCTGCCCTGGACGTCGCGCAGGAGCAGCTGACGCCGGCTACCAGAGGTTCTTGCCGTCGATCACCGTCACCGGCCAGTCTGCCGCTTCGATGCCGTCGAAGAGCCGTGCGTTCACCCCGATCCGGCGCCTGGCCACGTCGAAGGTGCCGTCCGGCTGAAAGTCGGGGCTGTCGCTGTAGGTCGTGCAGCCGCAGGTCGGGCAGAAGTTGTGCGCGACCATCCGGGACCGCCAGCGATAGGTCGCTTCGGCTTCCGGCGGCGTGGTTCGCCGGAACTGGTCGGGCGGGTAGTAGGCCCAGAGCGCGCCGCGCTTGGAGCAGAACGAGCAGGTGCAGCGCGTCAATGTTTCCGGGATTGCGCCGTCGACCTCGAAGGCGACTGCGCCGCAATGGCATCGTCCGACGATCATCGCATGCCTCTCCCCTGCCGTCGTGTGAAAGGTTAGCGCAAATAAGCGTCGCTTCCACCGGTGCGCCTGCGGCTTGAAGGGGGACGGCCCAAGCCTTAAGAGGGGCGGGTTTGACTGGAAGCGCAAGGCAGGACGATGCCCCGTCTGGTGATGAAATTCGGCGGCACCAGCGTGGCCGACCTCGAGCGCATCCGCAATGCGGCGGCGAAGGTCAAGCGCGAGGTCGACCGCGGCTACGACGTCGCCGTCGTGGTGTCGGCGATGGCCGGCAAGACCAACGAGATGGTCGGCTGGGTGCGCCAGACGAGCCTGCTCTACGACGCGCGCGAATACGACGCGGTCGTCGCATCGGGCGAGAACGTGACCGCGGGGCTGATGGCGCTGACGCTGCAGGAGATGGGCGTGCCGGCGCGAAGCTGGCAGGGCTGGCAGGTGCCGCTGCGCACCAACTCCAGCCACGGCGCGGCACGGATCACCGGGATCGAGACCGAGGGGCTGATCCGCAAGTTCGGCGAGGGGCTCCACGCGGTGATCGCGGGGTTCCAGGGGCTCTCGCCCGAGGGTCGCATCACGACGCTCGGCCGGGGCGGGTCGGATACCAGCGCCGTTGCGTTCGCGGCGGCGCTGGGCGCCGAGCGGTGCGACATCTACACCGACGTGGACGGGGTCTACACCACGGATCCGCGGATCACGCGCAAGGCGCGCAAGCTCGAACGCGTCGCCTACGAGGAGATGCTGGAGCTTGCGAGCCTCGGGGCCAAGGTCCTGCAGACCCGCAGCGTCGAGCTCGCCATGCGCTACAAGGTCAAGCTGCAGGTGCTCTCGAGCTTCCAGGACCTGCCGGGTACCATCGTCTGCGACGAGGAGGAACTCATGGAATCACGTGTGGTGAGCGGCGTCGCCCATTCGCGCGACGAAGCCAAGATGACGGTGAAGGGCGTGCCCGACCGCCCGGGGATCGCCGCGGCCCTCTTCGGGCCGCTGGCCGAGGCCGGGGTCAACGTCGACATGATCGTGCAGAACATCGGCGCCGATGGCCGCACCGACATGACCTTCTCCTGTCCTGTCGACGAGGTGCCGCGGGCGCGCCGCGCCATCGAGGCGACCCGCGAGGCCGGCGACATCGACTATGCCGGGCTCGACGTTGACGAGGATGTGGCCAAGGTCTCGATCGTCGGCATCGGCATGCGCAGCCAGGCCGGCGTCGCGCACCACATGTTCGAGGCGCTGGCCCGCGACGGGGTCAACATCAAGGTCATCACCACCTCAGAGATCAAGGTGTCGGTGCTCATCGACCGCAAATATCTGGAACTGGCGGTTCAGGCGCTCCATGATGCCTTCGAGCTGGACCGGCCAAGTCTGTCGGCGGAGATTTAGTGGACCCGATGTCTTTTTCCGAGGCCGTTGACAGTCGCGTCCTGCTGACGCGGCTCCGCGCCGTCCTGGCCGAGCCGGGCGGCGGCCAGGAGCGGCTCGACCGCATCGTGCGGCTGGTGGCCGAAGGACTGGTCGCCGAGGTCTGCTCGGTCTACCTGCGCCGCGACGAAGCGCTGGAGCTCAGCGCGACCAAGGGCCTGAACCCGGAGTCTGTCCATCTGTCGCGGCTTCGGGTCGGCCAGGGGCTGGTCGGCCAGATCGCCGACACCGCCGAACCGATCATGACCCGCGACGCCTCGCACACCCGCGGCTTCCGCTATCTGCCCGAGACGGGTGAAGAGGTCTTCTCGAGCTTTTTGGGCGTGCCGATCCAGCGCCTCGGCGAGGTCCTGGGCGTCCTGGTGGTGCAGAACCGCGATCCGCGCGACTACACCGACGACGAGGTCTATGCGCTCGAGGTCGTGGCGATGGTCATTGCCGAGATGGCCGAGCTCGGCGCCTTCGTCGGCCCCGGCGCCATGGAGATCGCCCGGCCGCACCGGCTGCCGTTCTTCGTGCGCGGACTGGTCGGCCAGGAAGGTGTCGCCGAAGGCGTCGTGGTGCTGCACGAGCCGCAGATTCTCGTCTCGAACCCGATCAGCGACGACCCCGAGCGCGAGCGCATCCGGCTCCACGTCGGCATCGAAGCGTTGCGCGCCGAGGTCGACCAGATGCTCGCGGCAGACTACCTGACCGCCAGCGGCGAACACCGCGACGTGCTGAACGCCTACCGCATGTTCGCCCACGACAAGGGCTGGGTCCGGCGGATGGAGGCCTCGATCGACAGCGGCCTCGCCGCGGAGGTCGCCGTCGAGAAGGAGCAGTCCGCCACTCGCGCCCGGATGTCGCGCGCCGCCGATCCGTACCTGCGCGAACGGCTGCACGATCTCGACGACCTGGCGAACCGCCTGCTCCGCCTGCTCGCCGGCGACGAGCGCGGCGGCCGCGAACTGCCCGAGAACGCCATCCTGATCGCCCGCAACATCGGCCCGGGCGAACTCCTCGACTACGGCCGGGCCTTGCGCGGCGTGGTGCTCGAGGAGGGCTCGGTCGGCAGTCACGCGGCGATCGTCGCCCGGGCGCTCGCCATCCCGCTGGTCATCCAGGCGGCGCGGATCACCCGCGAGGCGATGAACGGCGATGCCATCCTCGTCGATGGCGACCAGGCGGTCGTTCACCTCCGCCCGGAAGAGAGCGTTGCCAAAGCCTTCCGCGAGAAGGTCGACATGCTGCACGAGGCGCAGGCGGCCTATGCGACGCTGCGCGACAAGCCCGCCACCACCCGCGACGGCATTACGCTCGACCTTCACATGAACGCCGGACTGATGGCCGACCTCCCGAGCCTGCCGAAATGCGGAGCGCTCGGGGTCGGCTTGTTCCGCACCGAGCTTCAGTTCCTGATCCGCACCACCGTGCCGAAGCGGAGCGAGCTCGCGAGGCTCTACGCCCGCATCCTCAACTCCGCCAACGACAAGCCCGTCGTGTTCCGGACGCTCGACATCGGGTCGGACAAGGTGCTGCCCTACATGAAGCGCGCCGACGAGCCCAACCCGGCGCTGGGCTGGCGGGCGATCCGGGTCGGGCTCGACCGCCCCGGCATGATGCGGATGCAGGTTCAGGCGCTGATGCGCGGCGCCAACGGGCGCCCGCTCATCATCATGTTCCCGTTCGTCGCCGAGGCGGGCGAGTTCGAGGCTGCGCGCGATCTCGTCCTGCACGAGCTGGCGCGGGAGCGGGCGCTCGGCCGCACGGTTCCCGCAAGCCTGAAGATCGGGGCGATGCTCGAGACGCCGAGCCTCGCCTATGCGCCCGCCAGGTTCTTCGAGATGACCGATTTCATCTCGATCGGCGGCAACGATCTCAAGCAGTTCTTCTTCGCCGCGGATCGCGAGAACGAGCGGGTGCGCCGGCGCTACGACATGCTGAGCTCGAGCTTCCTCGACTTTCTGCAGCAGATCGTCGCCCGCTGCGGCACCCACGGCACGCCGCTCTCGTTCTGCGGCGAGGATGCCGGGCGCCCGGTCGAGGCGCTGGCGCTCGCCGCGATCGGCTTTCGCAGCCTGTCGATGCGGCCGGCCTCGATCGGGCCGGTCAAGGCGCTGCTGCGCAAGGTCGATCTCGCCTCCGCCCGCGAGGCGATCGACTGTGCCCGCGCCGCTGGCCTGCCAAGCGCACGACCTGCTCTCGAGGCGTGGCTCAACCGCGCCGGCATCTCGCACTGAGCCCGGAGGCCACGGACTGCTCCTCTGCGGCCCCTGGCGTCGGAACCTCAAGGGAGGGTTGTCACGATGATCCGGGCGCTGACGCTGCTCTTTTCCTGCCAGCTTGCCGGCGAGGTGCTGGTTCGGGGGCTCGGGATCACCTTTCCCGGGCCGGTGCTCGGCATGGGCCTGCTCTTTGCCATTGTCCTGGCGCGCGGGCGCGCGGGACCGGAGCTCGATCGCGTGGCGGACGGGCTTCTGCGCAATCTCTCGCTGCTCTTCGTGCCGGCGGCGGTCGGGGTGGTGCAGCAGGCGGGGCTGATCGCCGAGAACTGGCTGGCGATCTCGGCGGCGGTGATCGTCTCGACCGTGCTGACGCTGGTGGTGACCGTGCTGGCATTCCGCGCGGTGGCGCGGCGGGTCGCGGACGCGCGGCCGTGATCGACGGCGGCAACCTCACCGCGATCTGGGTCTATCTGTCGCAGACGCCCCTGCTCTGGCTGACGGCGACGCTCGCGGCTTTCGTGGCGGGCGACGCGGTCTCGGCGCGCCTGCGGCGCCACCCGCTGGCCAATCCCGTGGTGATGGCGGCGGGGCTGCTCATTGTCCTGCTGGTCGCCACCGGCACCAGCTATCAGACCTATTTCGAAGGCGCGCAGTTCGTGCACTTCCTGCTCGGGCCGGCCACCGTGGCGCTCGGCCTGCCGCTCTGGCGCAACCGCGTCGCGGTGCGGCGAAACCTGCTGCCGATGCTGGCAGCACTCGCGGCCGGGTCGCTGACGGCCATAGGCTCGGCGGTGCTGATCGGCTGGGCGTTCGGCGCGCCGCGCGAGATCCTCGCCTCGCTCGCGGCGAAGTCGGTGACGGCGCCGATCGCCATGGCGCTGACCCAGACGATCGGCGGCATCCCGGCGCTCGCGGCGGTGCTGGTGGTGCTGACCGGCATCCTCGGCTCGGTGGTGGTGACGCCGTTGATGAACGCCATGGGCATCCGCGACTACGCCGCGCGCGGGTTCGCCGTCGGCGTGGCGAGCCACGGCATCGGCACCGCCCGCGCGTTTCAGGTCAGCGAGGAGGCGGGCACCTTTGCCGGCATCGCCATGGGGCTGAACGGCGCGCTGACTGCGGTGATCTTCCTGATCGTGCCGCTTTTCTTCTGAGCTCAGGGCGCCGGGGCGAGCGGCGCGGCATAGAGCACGAAATCGCTGCCCGGTTGCCACGAATAGGGCGCCGCATAGCGGACCGGCGCGCCGAGCCGGAGCGGGCGACCAGCCCGCTTCGCCAGCGTGTCCGCGATGCCGGCACCGCGGTCGGGATCATCGGGCCAGACCAGCAGCACCGTCTCGCCGACGGGTGGCACGGCGGTCTCGGTGTCCTCGACCCGCCAGTCCGGCCGGCGGTAGAGGAGATTGCCCGCGAGCCACTTCGGCTCGGCAATCACCCCGGCGCTCCCCACAGGGAGCGCCGCCGCGAGCTCTCCGATCGGCGCGTTGCCGCGCGCCGGCGCGCCGGGCGTGCCGGTAATCAGGTGAACCGGCAGCGCCAGCACGACGAGGATCGCGATCCCGGCGAGCACCCGCGCCAGCCAGCGCTCCCCGGCTTGCCCCACGTGCGCGAGCAGGCGCACCGTGGCAAGCGGGGCGGCGAGGCTCAGGACCGGCAGCAGCCAGCGGTCCTGGACGTTGGTCGCACCGAGGGCGAGCACCGCGACGACCACGAGCGCCAGCCCCGTGAGCAGGAACCGCAGCAGGAAGCGGTCGAGCGCCGCGGCGGGCATGGCGTTGCCGCTGCGGAAGCGCCAGCCGATCACTCCCTCGACGACCGCCAGGAGGCCGAGAAAGCCGGCGCTCGCGAGGGCGACCGAGGAGAGGCCCGTGAGCGCGGCCAGCGCCCACGACCCGCCTGCCGCGCGCTCGAACTTGTGCGCCGAGGCCAGCGCCTGCTCGGGGTGCGCCAGCATCCACTGCGCCGGCGCCGCGACCAGCAGCGCCGTGACGCCGAGGCTCAGCGCCAGGCCCGCAGGCCGCAGCCGCGGGCGGACGTCCGGCGCGCTGACGCTCGCGACCAGCAGTGCCGCCGGGACGAACCAGAAGTTCGCCTTCGAGATCAGGCCGAGCGCCGTGACGAGGCCGAAAAGCAGGTAGCCGCCCCGCCGCCCGGCGACGACCCAGGTCCAGAACACCAGCACCGAGACCGCGGCGAGCGCCGTCGTCAGCACCGAATGGGTCAGCGCCCGCTGGCTTTCCCAGGCGATCTGCGGCAGCAGCATCAGGCTCGCCGCCGCGAGGCCGGCCACCCGCGGCCGATGCGCGCTGCCAAAGAGCGCGTAGACCGCGAGGAAGGTCACGGCCAGCAGCGCGTCCTTGAGGAGGGCGATCGCGAGCAGCGGATCGGGTATGGCCCGAAAGGCGCCCCACTGCAGCCAGTTGTAGAGCGGCGGCTGCGCCCCGTAGCCCAAGGCCAGCCGCTGCGCCTCGACCATCGCCTGAGCCTCGTCGAGCCCGAGGCTGCCGCCGAGGGCCCGGCGGTAGAGCGCCTGAAACGCGAAGTAGCCGACAAAGAGCAGCGGCCAGAACCGGCCGGACGCTTCCGCTTTGATAATGCTGACCAAATCCGTTCGCCGTCGCCGCCGCGGAGTTCCCACCCCTTCCTAGCAGGTTTGCCGCGGCAGCCAAGTGCGGGCGGCTTCCCGCCGGGCGCTGTCGCTCAGAGAGACCACTGCGAAAACGAGCGGAACGCGTCGGGCTTGGTGAAGAGGGAGTGAATGCGTTCGCTGATTTCCTGCTATATCAAATAGATAGGAGGAATTGCACGCGTGTTACGAGGTCGATGCCAAGCGGTCCGACACCGGGCATACCCTTTTCGGAGAGGTCTCTCAGAGGGCGCCGCGCGCCAAGAGGGCGGCGCCGATGGTGCCGTCGTCTAGATAGTCGAGCTCGCCGCCGACCGGCACGCCTTTGGCGAGCGTGGTGATGCTGACGCCGAGCGGCTCCAGCTCGCCCGCGATGTAGTGGGCGGTCGTCTGGCCGTCGATGGTGGCATTGAGCGCCAGGATCACCTCGCGCGCGGATTCCTCGCCGACGCGGGCGAGAAGCTCGGGGATGCGGAGCGTGTCCGGTCCAACGCCGTCGAGCGCGGAGAGCACGCCGCCGAGCACGTGGTAGCGACCGCGGAAGAGCGCGGCGCGCTCCATCGCCCAGAGGTCGGCCACGGTCTCGACCACGCAGATCTCGCCGGTGGCGCGCGCCGGGTCTGCGCAGATCGCGCAGAGGGCACCGGTCGCGATGTTGCCGCAGCGGCTGCACTCTCGCACCGTCGCCGCCACCTCCGCCAGCGCCGCGGACAAGGGATCGAGCAGCATCTCGCGCCGCCGCACCATCGTCAGCACCGCCCGCCGTGCTGAGCGTGGCCCGAGCCCCGGCAGCCGGGCCATCAGCGCGATCAGCCGGTCGATCGCGGCATCTCCCGCTTCCTGCATCGTGCGGGCCGTCAGAACGGCAACTTCATCCCCGGCGGCAGGTCGAGACCGTCGGTGACCTTGGCCATCTCGGCCTGCGCGGCGACCATGGCGCGCGCCTGGGCGTCCTGCACCGCGGCGACGATCAGGTCCTCCACCACCTCGCGCTCGTCGGGCACGAAGAGCGAGGGATCGATCGCGATCCGCTTGACCGCGCCTTTGGCTGAGGCGGTGACCGTCACCAGCCCCGCCCCGGCCTCGCCGGTCACCTCGATGGCGTCGAGCCGGTTCTGGACGTCGGACATGCGGCTCTGCATCTCCTGCGCCTGCTTCATGATCTTGGCCATGTCGCCAAGCTGTCCGATACCCTTCAGCACCTACATCTCCTCTGCAAAGGGATCGAACGGATCCCATTCGTCATCATCTTCTTCGTCCGCCGCCGCGGCGGACGCCGGCCCCGCGAGCGCATCGGCAGGGCGCACGTCGCGGATCTCGGCGCCGGGAAAGGCGCCGAGCACCGCCTGCACCATCGGGTGCTCGAGCGCGCGCGCCCTGAGGTCGCCCTTCTCCGCGGCGCGGATCTCGGCGATCGTCGCGGCGCCGCCGGAACCCACCACCGCGACCCCCCAGCGGGCGCCGGTCCAGAGCTGAAGCCGCTGCGCCAGCCGGGCCGCGAGGTCCGGCGGCGCGGTGTCAGAGGGTTCGAACTCGATGCGTCCCGGCGCATAGCGGACCAGCTTCACCCCGGATTCGATCTCGACCAGCAGGCTCACGTCGCGCCGGGCGCGCACCAGCGCCACCACGTCCTCGAAGCTCTGGTAGCGCGCCAGCGCACCGGGTTCGGGCGCGGGAGCGGCCGGCGCCGGCTGCGCCTGCGGCACCGGCGCGGATGCAGCACTCGCCGCGGGTCCGCGGGAAGGCCGCGCGCCGCCTCCGCCGCCACCTGCCGGCGGCGGCGCGGCCGGCTGCGGCGCGACGCTCAGCCGGCGCACCAGCTCCTCGGGGCTCGGCAGCTCGGCGACGTGGGTCAGCCGGATGATCGCCATCTCGGCCGCCATCATGCCGTTCGGCGCGGTCGCGACTTCCTCGAGCGCCTTCAGGAGCATCTGCCACATCCGGGTCAGCGCCCGCATCGGCAGCCGCGCGGCGAAGTCGAGGCCGCGGGCGCGCTCGTCGGGGCCGACGGTCGGGTCGTCGGCGGCTTCGGGGGCGAGGCGCACCATCGAAACCCAATGGGTCACCTCGGCGAGGTCGCGCAGCACCGCCATCGGGTCGGCGCCTTCGGCATACTGCGCCGCAAGCTCGGCGAGCGCGGCGCGGGCGTCGCCGGCCATCACCCGCTCGAAGAGGTCGAGGACCCGGCCGCGGTCGGCGAGCCCAAGCATCGCCCGGACCTCGGCCGCGGTCGTCACCCCGACGCCGTGGGCGATCGCCTGGTCGAGCAGCGACAGCGCGTCGCGCACCGATCCTTCGGCCGCCCGCGTGATCAGCGCCAGCGCGTCGGGCGCCACCTCGACCGCCTCGCGCGCGGCGATGCCGGCGAGGTGCGCCATCATCGCCTCGGGCTCGATCCGGCGCAGGTCGAAGCGCTGGCAGCGGGACAGCACCGTCACCGGCACCTTGCGGATCTCGGTGGTGGCGAAGATGAACTTGACGTGCGCTGGCGGCTCCTCGAGCGTCTTCAGGAGCGCGTTGAACGCCGAGGTGCTCAGCATGTGCACCTCGTCGATGATGTAGACCTTGTAACGCGCGCTGGCCGCCCGGTAGGCGACGCTGTCGATGATCTCGCGGATGTCGCCGACGCCGGTGCGGCTGGCCGCGTCCATCTCCAGCACGTCGACGTGGCGGCCTTCGGCGATCGAGACGCATGCCTCGCAGACGCCGCACGGGTCGATCGTCGGACCGCCCTTGCCGTCGGCCCCGGTGCAGTTGAGGCCCTTGGCGACGATCCGCGCCGTCGTGGTCTTGCCGACGCCGCGCACCCCGGTCAGCACGAAGGCATGGGCGATCCGGTCGGCCTCGAAGGCGTTGCGCAGGGTGCGCACCATCACGTCCTGGCCGATGAGGTCGGCGAAGGTCGCGGGGCGGTACTTGCGCGCCAGGACGCGGTATTCGGTGTCGCTCAATGCCGGCTTTCCGTTGCCTGAACTCGAGGAGCCCAACCTAAGCGGGCACCCCTTGGGGGGCAAGGGCGACCGGCCATCCGCGGGCCGCCAAGGCAAGGCTGGCGCAGCCGCAAACGCTCGGATAGCATCGCCTTGAGGCCCGCCCGTACCGGCGGGGCCCAAGGCAAGGAAGGACATCCCATGGATCCAGCCACCACCACCGCCGCCGCCGGCACCAGCATCCTGACGATGATCATCGTCTGGGTGATCATCGGCCTGATCGCCGGCTACATCGCCAACATGCTCATGAAGGGCTCCGGCATGGGGCTCGGCGGCAACCTCATCCTCGGGCTGATCGGCGCCATCGTCGGCGGCTGGCTGTTCGGGGCGATCGGCCTCGGCTTCGGCGGCGGCATCATCGGGGCGATCATCTCCGCGGTGATCGGCGCCATCATCGTGATCTTGATCGTCCGCCTGGTCAAACGCGCCTGACCGGGCGGCCTGCGGCCGGGTTTCCTCCCCGGCCGCGGGACCGGGACGCGATCAGGCGACGACCGGCGACAGCGTCGCCGAAAAGCTCGCCTTCTGTCGAAGCGCTGCGAGCCACGCCGCAAGCTGCGGCCGGGCGGCGATCAGCTCCGCGCCGTCACCGCTGCGGGCGACGTAGTCAACCATCGCGCCGCAATAGATATCGGCAAGCGAGAAGGCCCCGCCGGCAAGCGCCAAACCGCTGCTTGAAGCAAGCCCGTCTTCAAGGACGTCGAGGGCGATGGTGACCGGTGCGACGGCCGCGTCGGCGACCTCGGGCTTCGCCTCGACGCCGAACCTGGCCGCGAGCACCCGGTGGAAATAGAGCTCCATCACGCCGCGCGGATAGAGCTGGTGCTGGGCGACGCCCATGAACTTCCACATGGTGGCGCGCTCGGCTGGTGCGGTGGGCTCAAGCGCCGCCCCGCTGCCGATCGCGTCAGCGTAGACCATGAGAGCGGGCGTCTCGCAGAGCGTCACGTCGGCGGCAACGAGGGCCGGCATCTTGCGGAACGGGTTGATCGCCGCATAGGCGTCAGTTCCCAGGTCCGGAATCCCGACCTCGGAAAAAACGACGTCGACGGTCTTTTCCATGAAGGTGATGCGCGCGGCGCGCACATGCGGGCTGACGGGAGAGCCATAGAGGGTGGGAAGCGGCATGATCGTGTCTCCTGCACGAGGTTCGATAGGTGGCCAATCAAGGTGGGCTGCGGGCGACGGTCAGCGGTCGTAGGGGTTTGAGGCGACGTCGTAGAAGGGCTGGGGCAGGCCCTTGACGCCGAGCTGCACGAAGGCGCGCGGCCAATCGAATTGATCCCAGTGCTCGTAGAGCTGGCCGTCGCGCACGGTCCACACGTCGATGACGTCGAATTCTAGTTTCTGTCCCTTCGGCTCGATGCCGAGGAAGGGCGTGCCGGTCAACGTGCCGGTCCAGGTCCAGCGGGTGACGACGCGCTCCTTCGTGGCGAAGA
The DNA here is from genome assembly GCA_963819995.1 of uncultured Alphaproteobacteria bacterium. Classification (GTDB taxonomy): domain Bacteria; phylum Pseudomonadota; class Alphaproteobacteria; order Rhodobacterales; family Rhodobacteraceae; genus Amaricoccus. The sequence continues at coordinate 55,145 of CAWFYR010000009.1, forward strand.
CGTCGTGGACGGAGAAACGCGAGTCCGGCAGCGCAGCGTAGATGACCGGGATGAAGTCGATCAGGCCCTTGCGGCCTTCGGGCACCAGCGGATTGTGCTGGATGTAGTCGGTGGCCACTATCCGGTCGAGGATGGCGACGCGCTTCTCCTGGCTCGTCTCGTTGAGTAGCGTGTCGGAAAAGGTGCGGCCGAGCCATTCGTTGTATGCGACGGTGCCGGCCGGCGCCGGCGGCTCCGTGATGTCCGCCGCATGGGCGATCGCAGACGCGGATACGGCAAGCAGGGCGAGCGTGAAGGGCAGTGCGAGGCGATGCATAGGGCTTCTCCCTTGGGTGTTCGATCGACCCGCTCACCGGATCGATGGCGCGGGAATAACTGATCGATCGATCAGAAACAACCCGGTGCGAACTGCAGAAGGCCCTTGTTTTCTGATCGAACGATCAATAAATTGTGAGCCATGTCCCGACCGCGCTCCTTCGATATCGACGACGTGCTGGCCAAGGCCATGGCCGTGTTCTGGAAACGCGGCTATGCCGCCACGTCGCTTTCCGACATATACCGCGCGACCGGGCTCAAGCCCGGCAATGTCTACGGCGCCTTCCGCGACAAGGATGACCTCTTCCGCCAATGCTTCGAGACCTATGCCGCCCACTTCCGTGCGACGCTGCCTGCCGGCCTGTCAGGCCGTGCGGCGATCGAGAAATGGCTGGAAGTCCAAGCGGATATCGCGACGGACGATCCCGAGAGGCCGGGCTGCATGATCGTCAACACGATCGCCGAGCGCGCGCTGCATCCCGAGGAGACGCACCGGCTCGCCGATGCGCGACTTGCCGAGATCAGAAGCTTCTTCCTGAAGAACCTGGTAGTGGGGCGCGAGCGCGGCGAGATCGATGCCACGCGCGATCCGGAAATGCTTGCCGACGGGCTCGTGGCGGCGGTCGTCGCAATGATGACGCTCGGGCGTGGGGGCGCTGACCGCCGCACGATCGCCCACGTCGCCGAAAACGCGATGCTGCCCCTGATGGCGATTTAATTTCAGATCGATCGAACAGAAACGGGACGGCGCGCCTGCGGTGCCCGTTGTCTGTTCAGTATAGCACGCTGGCGCCCGCAAGCGACCATCGCGTCGCGCCGATCCGTGGGCCGGAGCGCGGGAGTGCGAACGCCGAGGGGACTTGAGCCTGAGTATCGGCTTGTAATCCGCGCGCCGGCCAAGGGCAGGCAGGCGCGCGCGGATTTGTCGACGGACAAAAATCCGCGAAAACCGCGCCCATGAAATCAATTCATATCAATGACATACTCGTAATTTCACGCGTGTTATCACGCGTTGCTCACCCTCAGCCCGCGCCGTCGCGGTCGAGGTGCCCGAGGTCGCGCTCCGGATCGAAGGCGTCGCGGACCCGCTGCTTCAGCGACCGCACGTCGGGAAAGCCGCCGTCGCGCTTGCGTTCCCAGACCAGCTGGCCGTCGACGCTGATCTCGAAGATGCCGCCGCTGCCCGGCACCAGCGTCACCGCCCCGAGCTCCTCGCCGAAGGTGGAGAGCAGTTCCTGCGCCATCCACCCGGCGCGCAGCAGCCAGTTGCAGCGGGTGCAGTAGGCGATGGTCACCGTGGGCTTTTTCGCAACCTCGCTCATCCGTAGCCCCCTCCGCCGGGCGTCTCGAGCCACCAGACGTCGCCCGGGCCGATCTGCCGCTTGTCGGCGCTGGCCAGCGTCTCCTCGCGGCCGTCGGCGCGCAGGATGCGGGTGCGCCCGCACGCGGCGGCGCCGCCGCCGGCCAGCCCCGGGGGCGGCACGACGCGGTGGCCGGCGAGGATCGCGATGGTCATCGGCTGCAGGAACCGGATGCGGCGGCTGACGCCGTCGCCGCCGCGGAACCGGCCCGCGCCTCCCGAGCCGTCGCGGATGCGGAATTCGTCGACGACGACCGGAAAGCGCCACTCCAGCACTTCCGGGTCGGTCAGCCGGGAGTTGGTCATGTGCGAGTGAACGCCGGACGTCCCGGCGTAGCCGCTGCCGTCCGAGAGCACGCCGGCGCCGGTGCCGCCGCAGACCGTCTCGTAGTATTGCAGCCGGTCGTCGCCCCAGGTGGTGTTGTTCATCGTCGACTGCGCCGCTGCCTGGACGCCGAGCGCGAGGAAGAGCGCCGAAGTCACCGCCTGGCTGGTCTCGACGTTGCCGGCGATCACCGCGGCGGGATAACGCGGGGACAGCATCGTGCCTTCGGGCAGGATCACCTGCAGCGGCTTCATCACCCCCTCGTTCATCGGGATGTCGTCGTCGACGAGGCAGCGGAAGACGTAGAGGACGGCCGCCCGCGTCACCGGCTCGGGCGCGTTGTAGTTGGTGGCGAGCTCGCGCCGTGGTGCCGGTGAAGTCGATCACCGCGGAGCGCGCGGTTCGGTCGACCGTCACCTTGACCCGGATCTCGCGCGGCGCGCCGTCGAAGTCGGGGTCCATCGGGTAGACCGTCTCGGCGTCGCTGAGCGCCTCGATGGCGCGGCGGACGCACTCCTCGGCGTTGTCCTGGACGTGGCGCATGTAAGCCGCGACCACGTCGAGGCCGAACTGCGCCACCATCCGCGCCAGCTCCTGCGCGCCTTTCTCGCAGGCGGCGAGCTGCGCCCGGAGATCGGCCATGTTGATGTCGGGCGAACGGGCGGGCCACGGGCCTTCGAGCAGCAGCGCCCGCGTCTCCGCCTCGCGGAGCCTGCCCCGCTCGACCAGCGTCCAGTTGTCGATGTAGGCGCCTTCGTCGTGGATCGTCCGGCTGTCGGGCGGCATCGACCCCGGCGTGAGCCCGCCGACGTCGGTGTGATGCCCGCGCGCCGCGGTGAAGAAGAGCACCCGCCCGCCGGCATCGTCCCAGACCGGGCGCACGACGGTGATGTCGGGCAGGTGCGTGCCGCCGTTGTAGGGCGCGTTCAGCACGAAGACGTCGCCGGGCTGCATGCCGGGGTTCTGCGCGATGATCGCCTGCACGCTCGCGCCCATCGAGCCGAGGTGCACCGGCATGTGCGGCGCGTTGGCGATCAGGTTGCCGTCCGCGTCGAAGACCGCGCAGGAGAAGTCCAGCCGCTCCTTGATGGTGACGCTCGCGGCGGTGTTCTCCAGCACCGCGCCCATCTGCTCGGCGATCGACATGTAGAGGTTGTTGAAGACCTCGAGCATCACCGGGTCGGCCTTGGCGCCGATCGCCTGGCGTTCCGGCCGCGGCTCGACGCGGGTCAGCGCGACGTGGTCGTGCGCGGTCAGCCGCGCCTGCCAGCCGGGCTCGATCAGGATCGAGGTGTGCGGCTCGACCAGCACCGCGGGGCCGGTCAGCCGGTCGCCGGGGCTGAGGCTCTCGCGGCGGACGAACCGCGCGTCGACCCAGGCGCCGCCCAGGAAGACCGGCGCCACCAGCGCGGTCTCGGTCTCCGTCTCGGGGCGCTCGGTCTCCGGCACGGCGTCTTCACCGAAGTCGGCCGCCCCGCCCACCGCCTCGGCCTCGGCCGCCTCGATCACCAGGGCGGCTTCGCCAGGGTCGAACCCGAACCGCGCCTTGTGGGCGGCCTGGAAGTCGGCGCGCATTGCCGCCACGTCGCCGAAGACGACCGGCAGCGCGGTGTCGGTGCCCCTGACCTTGAGGTGCAGCCGCTGCGCCAGCCGGACCTGCGGCGCCGGCACGCCCTGCGCCTCGACCTCGGTCTCGGCCTCCGAGCCGAGGGCATCGAGCACCGCCGCCGCCTCGAGCCGGCCGGCGTCGTCGAGCGGCGCCTCCACCGCCCGGGTCCGGGTGGCGCGGATCTCGGCCAGCCCCATGCCGTAGGCGGAGAGCAGCGAGGCCATCGGGTGGATCAGGCAGGTCGTCATGCCGAGGGTGTCGGCGATGGCGCAGGCGTGCTGCGCCCCGGCGCCGCCGAAGACCGTCAGGCAGTAGCCGCCGACATCGTAGCCGCGCTGCACGCTGATCTTCTTGATGGCGTTGGCCATGTTCTCGACGGCGATGCGCAGGAAGCCCTCCGCCACCTCTTCCGCCGGCTTGCCGATCCGCGCCGCCAGCTCGGCGAACCCCGCCTCGGTCGCGGCGCAGTCGAGCGGCCGACGGGCGTCCGGGCCGAAGATCGCCGGGAAGAACTCCGGCCGCAGCCGCCCGGTCAGCACGTTGGCGTCGGTCACGGTCAGCGGGCCGCCGCGGCCATAGCAGGCAGGCCCCGGATCGGCGCCGGCGCTCTCGGGCCCCACCCGCATCCGGGTGCCGTCGTAGCCGAGCATCGATCCGCCGCCGGCGGCGACGGTGTGGATCATCATCATCGGCGCGGTGATGCGGACGCCGGCGATCTCGGTGTGGAGCACCCGCTCGAAGTCGCCGGCGAAGTGGCAGACGTCGGTCGAGGTGCCGCCCATGTCGAAGCCGATGATCCGGCGCTGCCCGGCGATCTCGCTGGTGCGGACCGCGCCGACCACCCCGCCGGCCGGGCCGCTCAGGATCGCGTCCTTGCCCTGGAAGCTGCCCGCCCCGGTCAGCCCGCCCGAGGACTGCATGAAGAGGAGCTTGCCGGCCATGTCGCCGTCGAAGGCCGCGGCCACCCGGTCGATGTAGCGTCTGAGGATCGGGCTCAGGTAGGCGTCGACCACCGTGGTGTCGCCGCGGCTGACCATCTTCATCAGCGGGCTGACCCGGTGGCTGACCGAGACCTGCGCGAAGCCCGCGGCCTCGGCGAGATCGGCGGCGCGGGCCTCGTGGGCGGTGTGGCGGTAGCCGTGGACGAAGACGATGGCGCAGGCGTCGAGGCCGGCCGCCCGGGCGTCGGCGAGCGCCGTCGCGAGGTGCGCCTCGTCGAGCGGCCGCTCGACGGTGCCGTCGGCGCGCACCCGCTCGCGCGCCTCGATGGTGCGGGCGTAGAGCATCTCGGGCAGCACGATCTGCCGGTCGAAGAGCCGCGGCCGGTTCTGGTAGCCGAGCCGGAGCTGCTGGCCGAGCCCTTGGGTGGTCACGAGCACCACCGGCTCGCCCTTGCGCTCGAGGAGCGCGTTGGTCGCGACCGTGGTGCCCATCTTGACGCTGGCGATGCGCGCCGCCGGGATCGGCGCCTCCGTCGCGAGCCCGAGAAAGCCGCGGATGCCGTGCAGCGCCGCGTCGGCGTACTGGCCCGGGTTCTCGGACAGGAGCTTCGCGCGGTGCAGCCGGCCCGCGGGGTCGCGCGCGACGATGTCGGTGAACGTGCCGCCGCGATCGATCCAGAAGTCCCAGGCGGGCTGCACGGACGCCACGCTACAAGCCATGATACAGCATCTCGAGCGCCCGGGTGATCTCGTCCGACCTGTCCCGCAGGGTTCCGGCGCTTTCCCCGAGAAGACTCGCGGGAACCGCGGAAAGGAACTGGGTCACCATGACATGGCGATGCTGGGCGATCTCGAAGACCGGGTTGAGAAGTCTCGCCGGGATCGGTGCGCTGTCGCCGGGCAGAAGCGGCACCACGACGCGGGTATTGAGCCCCTGCACCAAGTCGGTCTGCACGTCCAGCAGATAGCCGCCACCCTCCAGCGATCGGTAAACGTCGTATCGGGCCATCAGAACGGGCGGTAGCGGGCCAGAGGCAATCCGTGCGCTTCGACCCAGGCGTTGGAGCTGGCAATCGCCTCGGCGTTCTCGCGCCCCCATTCGGCAGCCTGGGCTCGCCTGACCGCGTCGCGAAGACCTGTCTCGGCGGCCCGGCTGACGTTGATGCCGAGCGCCTTCGCCGCCGCGAGCAAGTGCGGGTCGATGGAGATGTTGGTCGCCTTGCGGGCGCGGACGGAAGTCGGCATGCGCGGGTCCTCTGCGCATTGACTATGCGCATCGACCGAGCTCCGCAAGGACGGCGTGAACGATCCTGCGGGATTTCCGTTTTGTGCGCCGCCGCACCGCCTGCTAGTCTCGCGGCATGTCGATCTGGACCCGTATCACCGAGGCGCTCGCCAGTCTCAAGGCCCGGGGGGAGGGCCTTCTCGCCGTCTTCGAGCGCCGCCGGACGCCGGAGCGCAGCGTCGCCTTCACCATCGCGGTGATCAGCCTCGGCGCCAAGATGGCCAAGGCGGACGGCCAGGTCCGGCCGTCCGAGGTCACGGCGTTCCGCCAGGTGTTCCAGATCGCCCCCGCGGACGAGGAGGCGGCGGCGCGGGTCTTCAACCTCGCCCGCCAGGACATTGCAGGCTTCGATACCTATGCCGCCCGCATCGCCGCCATGTTCAGCGACCAGCCGCAGGTGCTCGAGGATATCCTGGAAGGGCTCTTTCACATCGCGATGGCCGATGGGCGCTATCACGAAGGCGAGGAAGGCTTCCTGCAGCGGGTCGGCACGATCTTCGGCATCAGCCCGCTCGCCTTCGACTGCATCGAGGCGCGGCACCTGGCCGGCCGCTCGGGCGATCCCTGGCAGGTGCTCGGCGTCGCCCGCGACGCCGAGCTGCCGGCGATCCGCGCCCGCTGGCGCGATCTCGTCCGCGCCCACCATCCCGACAAGATGATCGCCCGCGGCCTGCCGGTCGAGACCGTCACCCTCGCCAACGCCCGCCTCGCCGCGATCAACGCCGCCTGGGAGGAAATCTCCGCCCGCAAGCGCGAGCCCCAGGTGGTCGGGTGACCGGGGGTCCGCACGGCCCGGAACGGCGTGCAGCGTGTGGTTGGGGATCACCTGAGCGCCCCTGCAGCAGGTTGACCACCTCGGGACTTCGCTCAGCGACCATCGCCAGACCGACCTAAACCAAGAAATCGGCGCCTGTGTAGGCCGAGGCGCGTATGCTGCCATCGTCAATGGCAAGCTCGAACTCGACAAACGCGTCGCCGTCGATGTTGCCTCGGATCAGCGTCATGGCGCCGGAGTCGACGGCCCAGAGGTGGCCGGCGGCGTGCGAGGTGCCGAAGGCGAAGTGCTGCACCCCGGCCGCGACGTTGGCGTCGATCGCCGAGAGGTCGATCCGGTCCCCAACCTGTCCGCCCGGCCGCTCGAAGGCAGCAACGCTGCCGTCGGCCCTGAGGATGTCGCGCACCGCCGGTGTCGACGCCGCCACGCTCAGGAAGCGGAAGGTGTCGTTCCCCGCCCCGCCCACCAACGTGTCGCTGCCGTTCCCTGCGATCAGCGTGTCGGTCCCGGGCCCGGCGTTCAGCAGATTGCCGCTGCCGCCGTTGACCTGCAGCCGGTCATTGCCGGCATGGCCGTAGAGCCTGTTCGCGCCGATCGTTCCGGCCAGGATGGTGCCGGTGAGCCTGTCGTTGCCGTCACCAGCGAGGAGGATGTTGATGGCAGAGCCCAAGCGATCGAAATCTTCGACGTATGCCGTCGCCTGTAGGATGTCGTTTCCAGCGCCTCCGGTCAGCCGGTCGGTGATGAGGAATTCATCGACCTCCTCGGCAGCCCAGGTCACCAGATGCGCGGTCGCGGAGAGGAAATCGTCGCCGTCGCCGCCGTCCAGCACGTTGTTGACGTCACCGTGTACCATAGTTGTCCTTTTCCACCGTGCCGATGATCACGTCACTGCCGATACCGCCGCTCAGTTGGTTGTCGCCCCAGCTGTTCGCGTCGATCGTGTCGTTCCCTGCATCGCCGGAGATGACATTGCTGCCTTCAACGGCATACCCCTGTCCTGTCCACGCGTGCGCCGTTGCTCTGATCAGATCGTCGTCATCGCCGCCGGAAATCTCGTTAACTGCCGATCCGCCGGTTACTCCCTCCCACTCTTGTGCGATGGCCTCGGCGATGATGGTGTCATTTCCCTTCTCGCCTTGAACGTTGTTGTGAACGTCAAAGAATCCGCCGGTTGTGTGGATTGTGACTTGGTCGTTTCCCGCTCCAGCTCGGACCGTGTGTTTGGTGGTTGCGAGCGATGAAACGTGATCGCTCTCGCTGACCGTGACCACGTCGTCATCGGCGCCGCCCCAAATCGAGATCCTTGCATCCAATCGGTATGCCGCCGAAATGTTTACGGCTATTCTGTCTATTCCCACGCCGCCAGTCAGATTCAAACGGGCGTCTATTTCTGGGACCCGTTCAGGATCACTTTCCCCGCGGATCGATGCTGAGAGCGTATCGTTGCCCGTCCCGCCGGACTGAGTGGCAACTAGACTGACCGGTTCCACACCAGGCACCAGGGCGAGATCGAACCACGACCGAAGCTGATCGTTCCCAGCTCCTCCGTCGAGGTATGTGTCATTGTATCCCGCGCTGCTCAGGAAGTCCCGACCGCCCAGGCCGTAAACTAGATCTCGATCGAATCGAGCTGATAATGTATCTGAAGCAGGTGTGCCGTTAAGTGCCACGATATTTACCCTCCCACTTGAACGCATCTCGCGCCCGTACTCTAAAACATTCTCAAGAATTGCTGCCTATGTTCCCGCGCGAAAATCCCGCGCATTAATCTTCGGTTGAAGCTCGAATATTGTCAAGATGACCAGTAAACGGGCCTTACAATTGCGGCCTAGACGAGCGCTGCAATTAATAGATGAGCGACGTGGCGCAACCTCTCGCTTCGGGAGCAAGGAGAAGCTCAAGTGCCAGTGGCCGGTGCCTGCGCTCAGGTTGAGGTGTCACCGTCGGTATACGGGACGCCGAACAACCCCACCTGCCAAGGCCGCAATCCGAGCCAAACGCGCGTCGATCCCGGGAGCGCACGTGCGGGCATCGGGAAGGGACTATTCCGCCGCGACCCTCGGTCTGCGGCGAAGCAGACGGGCGAGCCAGGTGCGGCGCGGCGCGCCGGCGGCGGCGCGGTGCTCGCGGGTGAAGAGCATCAGCATCGCCGGGGTGACCACCAGCGTCAGCACGGTGGAGAAGGCGAGGCCGAAGACGATGGCGCTCGAGAGCGAGATCCACCATTGCGTCGACGGCGCGCCGATCGTGGTCTCGCGGTTCAGGAGCTCGAGGTTGAGGCCGAAGGCGATCGGCAGCACGCCGAGGATCGCCGTCGCCGCGGTCAGCACCACCGGCCGCGCCCGTTCGCGGCAGGTCTGCAGGATCGCTGCGACCTTCGTCTCCCCCTCGTGGCGGAGCTGGTCGTAGGTGTCGATCAGCACGATGTTGTTGTTCACCACGACCCCCGCGAGCGCGATGATGCCGATCCCGGTCATCACGATCCCGAACGGCTGCCCCATGATGAGCAGGCCGAGAAACACCCCGATCGTCGACATGACCACCGCGGTGAGCACCAGGAACACCGACAGGAAGTTGTTGAACTGCGCCAGCAGCACCACGAAGATCAAGGCCAGCGCCGCCCCGAAGGCGTTGGCGAGGAAGGCCCCTGCCGCTTTCTGCTCCTCGTCCTCGCCCGCGAGCTTCCAGCGGATGCCCTCGGCGTCGAGTTTCATGCCGTCCAGGGTGGACGTCACGTGCTGGCGGACCGGGTCGGCCTGCACCCCGGCGCGGATGCCTGCCTGCACCGTGACCGTACGTTGTCCGTCGATCCGGGTCAGGATGCCGGTGGTCAGCGTCGGCCGGCGCGAGACGAAGTTTGCGATCGGGATCGACCCCGACGCCGTCTCGATGCGCAGCCCGTCGAGGGTGGAGAAGGTCCGGCGGTCCTCCGGCAGCCGCAGCCGGATGTCGACGGTGTCGTCGGCGCCCGCGGGGCGGAAGTCGGCGAGCTTCAGCCCGTTCGTCACCAGCTGCACGACGCTGCCCACCGCCGCGGTCGAGACGCCGTACTGCGCCGCGCGCGCCCGGTCGACCTCGAGCTCCCAGTCGACCCCCGGCGCGGGCAGCCCGTCCGAGACGTCGATCACGTCGGGCGTCGCGCGCAGCTTGTCGGCGACGGCGCGCGCGGCGTCGTTGAGCCCGGCCGGATCGACAGCGGAGAGCCGCACCTGGATCGCCTTGCCGGTCGGCGGCCCGGCGTTCGGCACCGAGACCTCGACGTCGGCGCCGGGGATGCCCTTCATCGCCTCGCGCAGCCGGTCGAGGATCGCGTCGGCGCTGTCGCGCTCGCGCCAGTCGACGAATTCGTACTGGATGACGCCCACGACATCCTCGTCGACGTCGCCGCCGTCCTGCCCGGCGCCGCTGCCGACCCGGGTGTAGACCGACTTGATGCCCGGCCAGCCGAGGATGCGCGTCTCGGCCTGGCGCACCAGCGCATCCTTCTCGTCGATCGAGAGATTGCCGCGGGCATGGACGTAGAGCAGGCCGTAGTCGGGCTCGACGTTGGGGAAGAACTCCACGCCGGCGCCGTAGCGGGCATAGGCCATCGGCACCGCGACGAGGAGGGCTATCGCGGCGAGAAGCACGACCAGCGGATGCCGCACCGCCCGGCCGACCAGCGCCATGTAGAGCCCGTCGCGCGCCTCGTGGTGCGGCGCGGGCCTGGCGAAGTGCGCGCCCAAGGTCGGCGTGAACACCAGCGCGTAGAGCATCGACGCCGAGAGCGTCGCGATCAGCGTGATCGGCATGTACTTCATGAACTCGCCGACGATCCCGGGCCAGAACAGCAGCGGCGAGAAGGCGGCGACCCGGGTCAGCGTCGCGGCGATCACCGGCCCGGCCATGCGCCGCGCGGCGAGCGCGAAGGCCTCCTGCCGCGGCATGCCCTCGGCCATCCGCCGCTCGGCGAACTCGGTGACGATGATCGCGTCGTCCACCAGCATCCCGACCGCGAGGATCAGGCTGAAGAGGACGACGATGTTCACCGTCAGCCCAGCCAGCGACAGGAGCAGGATGCCGATCAGGAACGACACCGGGATCGCCAGCCCGATCAGGATCGCCGCCCGGGTCGAGAGCGCGAAGAGGATGACGATGAAGACCAGCACCACCGCGGTCAGGACGCTGTTCTGCAGGTCGGAGAGAAGCTGGCGGATGTCGGTCGACTTGTCCTGGCTGAAGCCGATCTCGGCGCCCTCGGGCATCACCGCGCGGGCGGCGGCCGCCGCTGCCTTCACCCCGTCCACCGTCTCGATCAGGTTGGCGCCGGTGCGCTTGGATACCTCGATCGCGATCGCCGGCCGGCCGTTCAGCCGGGTGATCGTCTCGGGGTCCTTGAAGGTCGCCCGCACCGTGGCGATGTCGCGGGCCCTGACCACGGCGTCGGGACCTGCAACCACGGGAATGTTGGCGATGTCGTCGGGGGTCTCGATCAGCGACGGAATCTTGATGGCGTAGCGGCCTTCCGCGCCCTCGAGCGAGCCGGCGGCGACCAGGCTGTTGTTGGCGCCGATGCCGGCGATCAGCTGGTCGAGCTGCAGGCCGTAGGAAGAGAGCTTCACCGGATCGACGATCACCTCGACGAGGTCGTCGCGCACGCCCTTCAGCGCGGCATCGAGGACGCCCGGCACCTCTTCGATCCGGTCGCGCAGCTCGCGCGCCGCCCGGGTCAGGTCCCGCTCCGGCAGATCGCCGGAGAGCGTCACCACCAGCACCGGGAACTGCGAGAGGTTGACCTCGTTCACCGTCGGCTCGTCCGCGCCGTCGGGCAGGTCGGGCTTGGCGTCCGCGACCTTGTTGCGCACGTCGTCGAGCGCCTTGGCGAGGTCCGAGCCGGCCTGGAACTCCACCACGACGTTGCCGCCGCCCTGGTAGGCCTTGGCGGTCATCTCCTTGATGTTGGCGATGGTCTTGAGCCGCGTCTCCATCGGCCGCAGCAGCAGCCGCTCGGAATCCTCCGGGGAGATGCCGGAGAACGACATGCTGACGTAGATGATCGGGATCTGGACGTCCGGCTCGGCTTCCTTGGGGATCGAGCGGTAGGCCAGCGCCCCGGCCAGCGTCAGGAACAGCATCAGCGACAGCGTCAGTCGCGAGTTCCGGATCGCGGTGCCGACGATATCCATCAGGGATTTCCCGGAGCCTGCCCCGTGACGGCACCCCCGGCCGCACCGAGCGAGGCCGCGAGCTCGGCCGCGACCACCTCGCCGTCCGTGACCAGATCCTGGCCGGATACGATGATCCGCGCTCCCGCCGGCACCCCGCTCAGCACCAGCCCGCCGGGCGTGTCGTCGACCACGTCGACCGGGACGAAACTGACCCTGTCGTCCTCACCGACGATGCGCACCCCGAGCGCCCCGCTGTCGGACATCGTCACCACCGAGCGCGGCACCGTCACCGCCGCGACCGGGTCGGCGTGCAGCAAGATCTCGGCGCTCATGCCGGCGGGCACGTCGCCGCCGCGGTTGGGCATCTCGACCTCGATCTGGAAGGTGCGCGTCTGCTCCGACGCCTGACGGCGGACGTATCGCACCCGGCCTTCGAGCGACGCCCCGCTCGCGAGTTTCACCGTGGCGGCGGTGCCGATGCGAACATCACCGAGGTCGCGCTCGCTGACCTCGCCGCGAACCACGATCGGGTTCAGCGCGAGGATCGTGGCGACCGGCGTGCCCTCCTTCACCCAGCTGCCGCGCTCGACCTCGACGTTGTCGATCAATCCCGAGAAGGGCGCGACCACGTCGAGCCTCTCGACCGCCGCTTCAGCCTCGCGGAGCTGCGCCGCGGCGGCCGCGAGCTCGGCCCGGGCGATGTCGGCGGCGATCTTCGCGCCTTCGCCGCGCTCGAGCAGCGATTCCGCCGCCGTCGACTGCGCCTGGCGCTGGGCGAGCAAGGCCTTGGCGGTTTCCACCGCCGCGAGCTTCTCCGGCCCTTCGAGGCTCAGCAGGACGGTTCCGGCCGAGGCATACTGCCCGTCGACCGCCGGCAACATCCGGATCACGCCGCTGTCGCGTGCCGCGAGGACCGAGGTCTTGTCGGGCTCGGTCCGTCCGGACACCCGGATCGCGCGGGAATAGCGATCGCTCTTCGGCTCGGCGACCAGCACGGTGCGCCGGCCGGCTACGGCATCCGGCTTTGCCGCCGGGTCGCCCGCGACCTCCTCGGCCCCGGCCTGCTCGCTGCCGATATGCGAGAACTTGCCGGTCAGCACCCAGGCGCCCGCAGCGACGAGCACGACAACGGCGAGGAGCTGATGCAGTCGAATCCCACCCATGGCGCGCACTCTCTAGCCCCAGCGCGCGCCGAAAGCCAGCGCACGGAAGCGAGCACCGCCCCTGTCGCGGCGAAGGCCGCCTCGAGGTGCAGCAAGGGCGCGACCGAGAAGGCCGGCTCACCCCCTGCCGACCGCGGCGACTGGAGGTGCGCGGAAGCTCAAGCGAAAGGCGGCACTCCTTTGGCGGCGTGCATTCGCCGTGTTCATCTTCGACGAAGAACTCGGTCTTCTCTTGGAGCCTGTCCGAGAGGGCGCTGAAGCAGGTTGAACGGCCGCTGTCGGCCGGATTCGGATTCTCGTGGGGTATCGCAGGTTGGGCGCCGGAAGCTGGAGACATGGGCCCCTGACGCGTTCGTCGACCTTAGGGAAAGCTGCTACAAACCCGCACGGGACCAAACAGAACCCTTCCATGTCGTCCAGCGGACACGGGGAGCGCCGGCCTCGGGGGGCCCGAAGGCCCCCGCTCGGCCGGCGCTTGGCGGTCGGCCGCCTTTGCGGCCTCCTCCGATGGAACGGGCTTCGCCCGTGAGTTTCAGGATTTCTCCCCGGCTGTTGCCGGGGCCCCTGATCCTGCCCGATAGGTTCATGCCAGTATGAAATCCTCAGGGGGATTTCGGGTCGGACGAGCGGGAACGGTGGGCGCGCCGGCGGGTCTTGCGCCGGAACGGTGCAAATGCCTATTGTGCGGGCAAAAGCGCAGGATCTCCGCCGATGGCGCGCTCGAAGTCCTCTTCCGGCCGGCTCGACGACGCGGCGCGGGCCGGGTGGCTCTACTACATCGCCGGCAGGACCCAGGACGACATCGCCGCACAGATGGGCATCTCGCGCCAGGCAGCGCAGCGGCTGGTGTCGCTCGCGGTCTCCGAGCGGCTGATCCGGGTCTGGATGGAGCACCCGATCGCGCGCTGCCTCGAACTGGCGGGCCGGCTGAGCGAGCGGTTCGGCCTCCTGCGCGCCGAGGTGGTGCCGAGCGACCCGGCGTCTGACGGCGGCACGGTCGGGCTGGGCGAGGCGGGCGCGGCCGAGATGGTGCGCTGGCTGCGGCGCGAGCGGCCCATCGTGATGGCGGTCGGGACCGGGCGCACGCTCAAGGCGGCGATCGACCACCTGCCGCCGACGAGCTGCCCGCAGCACTGCATCGTCTCGCTGACCGGCAACGTCGGCCCGGACGGCACCGCCGCCTACTACAACGTGATCTTCTCGATGGCCGAGGCGGTCGTCGCCCGGCACTTCCCGATGCCGCTGCCGGTCTTCGCGGCGTCGCCCGAGGAGCGCGCGCTGATGCACGGGCAGGGCCTGATCCGCTCGACGCTGGCGCTGGCGGCGGCGGCGGACGTGGCCTTCGTCGGCATCGGCGAGATGAACGACGCCGCCCCGCTCTTCGTGGACCACTTCCTGACCGCGGACGAGCTCAGGGCCGAGCTCGCCGCCGGAGCGGTCGGCGAGATTTGCGGCTGGATCTTCGACCGCGACGGCCAGCTGCTGCAGGGCGGCGCCTCCGACCGCACGGCGAGCGCGCCGATCCCCGACCGCGAACGCGCCACGGTGATCGCGCTCGCCAAGGGCCGGCGCAAGCTGCCGGCGATCGCCGCGGCGCTGCGCGGCCGGCTGGTCAACGGCCTCATCACCGACGAGGCGACCGCCGATGCGCTCCTCGCCGACTGAGCCGGAACCGGTGACGCTCGTCACGCCGCGGCTCCTGATGCGGCCGTGGCGGGCGGAGGACCGGCCGGCCTTCTTCGCGCTCAACAGCGAGCCTGCGGTGATGCGCCACCTGCTGCCCCTCACCCGCGAGGGGTCGGACGCGATGCTCGACCGGATCGATGCGCACTTCGCGGCGCACGGCTGGGGCTTGTGGGCGCTCGAGGACCGCGAGACCGCCCGGCTCCTCGGCCTCTGCGGCCTGGCGATGCTGGCGAGCGACCTGCCCTGCGCCCCGGGCGTCGAGATCGGCTGGCGCCTGACGACCGCGGCTCACGGCAAGGGCCTCGCCCGGGAGGCCGCCACCGCCGCCCTGCGCTTCGGCTTCGAGCGGCTCGCGCTGCCGCGGATCGTCGCCTTCACCGTGCCGGCCAACGCCGCCTCCTGGGGTCTGATGCAGCGCCTCGGCATGCAGCGGACCGGCACGTTCGAGCACCCGCGCCTGTCGGCGGACCATCCCTTGAGCCGGCACATCCTCTACGAGATCGCGCGCCCGGGCGCTGCGGGCGGATAGCGGGTGCCGGCGATCGGCACTTGCCCGCCTCGTGGGCGAATGCTCATTTCGCGCATTGACAGGCTGCAGGATTGTTGCGATCATCCGCCCCAAGGAAAAAGATTTGCCCATCGTGGGCCAGCGGAGGAACCATGCGACATATCTCCCTCTTTCTGGGGGCGGCGTCCGCCCTTGCCTTGGCGTCGGTGGCGCAGGCGCAAAGCATCACCATCGCGACCGTGAACAACGGGCAGATGATCCAGATGCAGGGCCTGACCGACCAGTTCACCAAGGCTCACCCGGAGATCACCGTGAACTGGGTCACCCTCGAGGAGAACATCCTCCGCGAGCGGGTCACCACCGACATCGCCACTGGCGGCGGCCAGTACGACATCATGACCATCGGCAACTACGAGGTGCCGATCTGGGGCAAGCAGGGCTGGCTGGTCCCGCTGGAATTCTCCGCCGACTACAACGTCGACGACATGTTGCCGGCGATCCGCGGCGGCCTGACCGTCGACGGCAAGCTCTACGGCGCGCCGTTCTACGGTGAGTCGGCGTTCACGATGTACCGCACCGACCTCTTCGAGAAGGCCGGGCTGACCATGCCCGCCGACCCGACCTGGGAGTTCATCGGCGAGGCGGCGCGCAAGATCACCGACCGCTCGGCCGGCATCAACGGCATCTGCCTGCGCGGCAAGGCCGGCTGGGGCGAGAACATGGCCCTGATCACCTCGATGGCCAACTCGTTCGGCGCCCGCTGGTTCGACGAGCAGTGGAAGCCGCAGTTCGACAGCGCGGAATGGAAGGACGCGCTCACCTTCTACGCCGACCTGATGAAGGATGCAGGCCCGCAGGGCGCCTCGTCGAACGGCTTCAACGAGAACCTGACGTTGTTCCAGCAGGGCAAGTGCGGCATCTGGATCGACGCCACCTCGGCCGGCCAGTTCGTGTCCGACGCCAAGCAGTCGACCGTCGCAGACAAGGTCGGCTTCACGATCTATCCGCACAAGGAGGGCGTCGACGACCACGGCAACTGGCTCTGGTCGTGGAACCTGGCAATCCCGACCTCGACGAAGAACGCCGACGCCGCCAAGACCTTCATCGAGTGGGCGACCTCCAAGCAGTACATCGACCTCGTCGCCGCCAAGGACGGGTGGGTCAACGCGCCTCCGGGCACCCGCACCTCGCTCTACGAGAACCAGAACTACCTCGACGCCGCTCCCTTCGCCGATGAGGCCAAGGCGGCGATGGACACGGCCGACATCACCAAGCCGACGGTCAAGCCCGTGCCCTACACCGGCGGCCAGTTCGTGGCGATCCCGGAGTTCCAGTCGATCGGCACCACCGTCGGCCAGCTCTTCTCCGCCGTGGTCGCCGGCCAGTCGAGCGTCGACGACGCGCTCGCCCAGGCCCAGTCGACGACCGAGCGCGAGATGCGGCGCGCCGGCTACAAGTAGCACTCCTCCCAGCGCCTGAGCCGCCCGGCCCCGTCCGGGCGGCTCCTTCCGCCACCGTTCGTCCGGCCGAACCGGACCGCCAGGGGGAGACGCCATGGCCACCCGTCAGACCGCCACAATCGCCCGCTGGATGCGGATGCCGTCAATCGCGGTGCTCCTGATCTGGATGATCGTGCCGCTCTCGATGACGGTGTACTTTTCGTTCCGCTACTACAACCTGCTGAACCCCGCCGGCAGCGGCTGGGCCGGCTTCGACAACTACGTCTACTTCCTCAGCGACCCCGCCTTCTGGCAGGCGATCCGCAACACTCTCTTCATCGTCGTCGGCGTCCTGCTGATCACCATCATCGGCGGCATCGGCGTCTCTCTCCTCATCGACCAGCCGATCTTCGGCCAGAGCGTGGTTCGCATCCTCGTCATCTCGCCGTTCTTCGTGATGCCGCCGGTCGCGGCCCTGGTCTGGAAGAACATGATCCTGCACCCCGGCTACGGGGTGGCCGCCGACGTCGCCAAGTTCTTCGGCGCGACCCCGGTCGACTGGTTCGCCAGCTACCCGCTGCTCTCGATCATCACCATCGTCGCCTGGCAATGGCTGCCGTTCGCCACCCTGATCCTGCTCACCTCGCTGCAGTCGCTCGACAGCGAGCAGAAGGAAGCGGCCGAGATGGACGGCGCCGGCTTCGTCAGCCGCTTCATCCACCTGACCCTGCCGCACATGAGCCGTGCGATCACCATCGTGATCCTGATCCAGACGATCTTCCTCCTCGGGGTCTACGCCGAGATCCTCGTCACCACCAACGGCGGCCCGGGCTACGCCTCGACCAACCTGCCGTTCCTGATCTACCGCGCGGCGCGCCTCTCCAACGACGTCGGCGGCGCGGCCGCGGGGGGCATGGTCGCGGTGGTCCTCGCCAACATCGTCGCGATCGGCCTGATGCGCGTCATCGGCAAGAACCTGGACTGAGGAGAAAAGCCATGGCCCGCGCCGTCACGACCCGCACCAAGATCAGCTACACCGTCGCCGCGTGGGTCGTAGCCCTCCTGATCTTCTTCCCGATCCTCTATACGATCATCACCTCGCTCCGGACCGAGCAGGAGGCGATCAGCGGGTTCACCCTCTGGCCCTCGTTCACGCTCGAGAGCTACCGCGAGGTCCAGACCCAGTCGAACTACATCAAGCCGTTCATGAACTCCGTGATCCTGGCCGTCGGCTCCACCATCCTCGGCCTCATCATCGGCATCCCCTCGGCCTGGGCGATGGCGTTCTCGCCGACCAAGCGCACCAAGGACGTGCTGATGTGGATGCTCTCCACCAAGATGATGCCGGCCGCCGCGGTGCTGGTGCCGATCTACCTGCTCTTCATCTGGCTGAAGCTGCTCGACACCCACATCGGCATCACCATCGTGCTGATGCTGATCAACCTGCCGATCATCATCTGGATGCTCTACACCTACTTCCGCGAGATCCCCGGCGAGATCCTCGAGGCGGCGCGGATGGACGGCGCCTCGCTCTGGGGCGAGATCTGGAACGTCCTGACGCCGATGGCGCTGCCGGGGATCGCGTCGACGCTGCTCCTCAACATCATCCTGGCCTGGAACGAGTCGTTCTGGACCATCCTGCTCACCACCACCAACGCAGCCCCGCTGACCGCCTTCATCGCCAGTTTCTCGAGCCCTCAGGGCCTCTTCTGGGCCAAGCTGTCGGCGGCCTCGGTGATGGCCATCGCACCGATCCTGATCATGGGCTGGTTCAGCCAGAAGCAGCTCGTCCGCGGCCTCACCTTCGGCGCCGTGAAGTAACTCACCCGGGGGAAAACCGACATGGGCAACATCGTCCTGCAGCACGTCCACAAGGCCTTCGGCGCCACCAACATCATTCCCGACATCGACCTCGACATCGCCGACGGCGAGTTCGTGGTCTTCGTCGGCCCCTCCGGCTGCGGCAAGTCCACGTTGCTCAGGCTGATCGCCGGCCTCGAGGACACCACCTCGGGCAAGATCATGATCGACGGGCGCGACGTCACCGCCGAATCGCCGGCCAAGCGCCAGCTCGCCATGGTCTTCCAGTCCTACGCGCTCTACCCGCACATGACCGTGGGCAAGAACATCGCCTTTCCGCTCAAGATGGCGGGCGAGAGCCAGGCCGAGATCGACAAGAAGGTGGCGAACGCCGCGCGCATCCTCAACCTCACCAACTATCTCGAGCGCCGCCCCGGCCAGCTCTCAGGCGGCCAGCGCCAGCGCGTCGCCATCGGCCGCGCGATCGTCCGCAATCCGGCCGCGTTCCTCTTCGACGAGCCGCTCTCCAACCTCGACGCGGCGCTCCGCGGCACGATGCGGCTGGAGATCACCGAGCTGCACCAGCAGCTCGGCAAGACGATGGTCTACGTCACTCACGACCAGATCGAGGCGATGACCATGGCCGACAAGATCGTCGTGCTCAACGCCGGCAACATCGAGCAGGTCGGCTCGCCGATGGAGCTCTACAAGACCCCCAAGAACCTCTTCGTCGCGGGCTTCATCGGCTCGCCCAAGATGAACCTCGTCACCGGGGCGGAGGCGCAGCAATTCGGCGCGCCCACCGTCGGCATCCGCCCCGAGCACCTGCGCATCGCCACCAGCGCCAGCGAAGGCGCGATCAAGGGCACGGTCGGTGTCGCAGAGCACCTCGGGTCGGACACCTTCCTTCACGTTCACACCGACATCGGCACGTTCAACGTCCGTGCGGACGGCGAGATTCCGGTGAAACACGGCGACGCCGTCTGGCTCAGCCCCGATCCCGACAAGATGCACCGGTTCGACGCGAACGGCCTGGCGATCCACTGATGCGCCTGGAAGGCAAATCGGCGCTGATCACCGGCGCCGCGCGCGGCATCGGCGCGGCCTTCGCACGGGCCTATGCCGCCGAAGGTGCCACTGTCGCGATCGGCGACATCGACACCGCCCGCGCCGAGGCCACCGCCGCCGACATCGGGCCGCTGGCCTACGCGGTCCGGCTCGACGTCACCGACCAGGATTCGATCGACGCCGCGCTCGCCGCGGTGGTGGAGCGGACCGGCGGCCTCGACATCCTGATCAACAACGCCGCCCTCTTCGATCTCGCGCCGATCGTCGAGATCACCCGCGCCAGCTACGACCGGCTCTTCCGCATCAACGTCGGCGGCACGCTCTTCTGCCTGCAGGCGGCGGCGCGCCAGATGATCGCCCAGGGCCGCGGCGGCAAGATCATCAACATGGCAAGCCAGGCCGGCCGTCGCGGCGAGGCGCTGGTCGCGATCTACTGCGCCACCAAGGCCGCGGTGATCAGCCTCACCCAGTCGGCCGGCCTCGACCTCGTGAAGCACCGCATCAACGTCAACGCCATCGCGCCGGGCGTCGTCGACGGCGAGCACTGGGTCGGCGTCGACGCGCTCTTCGCCAAGTTCGAGAACCGCCCGCTCGGCGAAAAGAAGCGCCTGGTCGGCGAGGCGGTCCCCTACGGCCGCATGGGAACCGCCGAGGACCTCGTCGGCATGGCGATCTTTCTCGCCTCCAGCGAGGCCGACTACATCGTCGCCCAGACCTACAACGTCGACGGCGGCCAGTGGATGAACTGACATGGATCCCGGTCTCCAAGCCAAGCTCGCCGTCGCCACCGGCGCCCGCATCGTCGATGGCGCAATGCTCCGCACAATCTGAAGGTCCGACCAAATGGCCGTTGCGCTGTCGCTGAAATCCCTTCCCGAGCTGCCCCCCCGCGTCGGCCGCCCGAAGTACGCCCGCTCCGAGCTCAGCGCCGGCATCGTGCATTTCGGCATCGGCAACTTCCACCGCGCGCACCTGCAGGTCTACCTCGACCGGCTGATGAACGCCGGGCGCGACCGCGACTGGGCGATCGTCGGCGCCGGCGTCACCCCCTACGACGTCAAGATGCGCGACGCGCTCAAGGGCCAGGACTGGCTCACCACCGTCGTCGAGCAGTCTGCCGAAACCTCCTCGGCGCACGTCACCGGCGTGATGACCGACTTCCTGCCGCCGATGGACGGCAAGGCGATCCTCGGCCAGCTGACCCGGCCCGCGACCGGCATCGTGTCGCTGACCGTCACCGAAGGCGGCTACTTCATCAACCCCTCGACCGGGGCCTTCGACCCGACAATCCCCGCCATCGCCGCCGACGTGGCGCACCCTGGTGCGCCCAAGACCGTCTTCGGCCTGATCCTCGCCGGGCTCCGCGCCCGCCGCGCCGCCGGCCTGCAGCCCTTCACCGTGCTCTCCTGCGACAACGTCCCGCACAACGGCGTCGTGGTCAGGAACGCCGTCGCGGGCCTCGCCGAGGCGCAGGACCCCAGGTTCGCCGCCTGGGTCCGCGACAACGTCGCCTTCCCCAACGGCATGGTCGACCGCATCGCACCCGCCACCTCCGACCGCGAGCGCGCGATCTGCCGCGACGAGTTCGGCATCGAAGACGCCTGGCCGGTGTTCTGCGAGGACTTCATCCAGTGGGTGGTCGAGGACACCTTCCCGGCCGGCCGCCCCGCCTTCGAGGAGGTCGGCGTCCAGTTCGTGCCCGACGTCACCCCGTTCGAACACATGAAGATCCGCATCCTGAACGGCGGCCATGCCATCATCGCCTACCCCTCCGGCCTCATGGACATCCACTTCGTCCACGAAGGCATGGCCAACCCGCTGGTGCGCGGCTTCCTGACCAAGGTCGAGACCGAGGAGATCCTGCCGATCCTTCCGCCGGTCCCCGGCACCGACCTCGACGACTACTTCGCGCTGATCGTGCGGCGCTGCGACAACCCCAAGATCGGCGACACCATCCGCCGGCTCTGCCTCGACGGCTCGAACCGCCAGCCGAAGTTCATCATCCCCTCGGTCGCCGACCGCCTCGAGCGCGGCCTGCCGGTCACCGGCCTCGCGCTGGCGAGCGCGCTCTGGTGCCGCTACTGCGCCGGCACCACCGACAGCGGCGCCGTCATCGAGCCGAACGACCCCAGCTGGGACCGCCTCCAGGCCCAGGCGCTCGCCGCGAAGTCCGACCCGATGGCCTGGCTCGGCATGAAGGACATCTACGGCGCCACCGCGGATGCGCCGGAATTCCGCGAGGCCTTCGCCGCCCAGCTCCGCGCGCTCTGGTCCGACGGCACCGCCGCCACGCTCACCCGCTACCTCGCGCCTTCGTGAGCGGCCCGCCCGCCCTCGTCATCTTCGACTGCGACGGCGTTCTCGTCGACAGCGAGCCGATCTCGATGCGCCTGCTGCTGGAGACGCTCGGCGAGGCCGGCCTCACGCTCGACGCCGACGAGGCCCACGCGCGCTTTCTCGGCCGCTCGCTCGCCTCGACCCGCGAGATCCTCGCCCGCGACTTCGGCGTCGTGCTGTCCGATGAGGCGCTCGCCGCCATGCGCCACCGCCTCTACGCCGCGTTCCGCGCCGAGCTGCAGCCGATCCCCTACATCGCCGAAACCCTCGACCGGCTGCCCTGCGTCTTCTGCGTCGCCTCCTCGTCGCAGCCCGAGCGCATCGAGCTGTCGCTGAGCGCCACCGGCCTGTGGCCGCGGTTCGCCGGCCGCGCCTTCTCCGCGACGATGGTGAGGCACGGCAAGCCCGCGCCCGACCTCTTCCTGTACGCCGCCGAAACCCTCGGCTATGCTCCCTCCGCCTGCCTGGTCGTCGAGGACAGCCCGGCCGGCATCACCGCGGCACAAGCCGCAGGCATGCGGGTGGTGGCCTTCACCGGGGGAAGCCATGCAACGACCGACCGACACCGCGACGCCATCGCCGCGCTGGCGCCCGACGCCCTCATCGACGACATGCGCGCCTTGGTGAGCCTGTGCGCGAGCGCCGCCTGACCCTGCGCGCCACGTCCGCCAATCGCTGAATGCCCGCGCCGCTCGTCGCCGCCATCGACATCGGCACCGGCAGCGCGCGCGCCGGCGTCTTCGACGCGCGGGGGCGCCTCCTCGCCCGCGCCGAGCGGCCGATCGAGACCCACAATCCGCAGCAGAACCACGCCGAACAGGACTCGCGCCAGATCTGGGCGGCCGCCTGCGCCGCGCTCCGCGCCGCCCGGACCGAGGCCGCCGCCCGTCCCGAGCACGTCGCCGGCCTCGCCTTCGACGCCACCTGCAGCCTCGTCCTGCGCGATGCGGACGGAGGCCCGCTCGCCGTCTCGGGTTCCGCCGGGGACCGCTGGGACACCATCCTCTGGCTCGACCACCGCGCTACCGCCGAGGCCGTGGCCTGCACCGCCACCGGCCACCGCGTCCTCGACTACTCAGGCGGCGCGATGTCGCCCGAGATGGAAATCCCCAAGCTCATGTGGCTCAAGCGCCACCGGCCCGCCACCTGGGCGCGCACCGCGCGCGCCCTCGATCTCGCCGACTTCCTGAGCTGGACCGCCACCGGCAACCCCGCTCGATCGCAATGCACCCTCGCCTGCAAGTGGAGCTACCTCGCCCACGAGACCCCGGGCTGGCAGGCCGACTTCCTCGAGCAGGTCGGCCTCGCCGACCTCGTCGCCCGCGCCGGCCTGCCCACCGCCGCCAGCCCGATCGGCACCGACCTCGGCCCGCTGACGCCGCAGGCCGCGCGCGACCTCGGCCTCACGCCCGCCACCCGCGTCGCCGCCGGCCTGATCGACGCCCACGCCGGCGCGCTGGGCGTCCTCGGCCACCTCTCGGGCTCGCCGGAGGTCGAGCGCCACCTGGCGCTGATCGCCGGCACCTCGTCCTGCATCATGGCGTTCTCCCGCGCCCCGCGCTTCGTCCCCGCGATCTGGGGCCCCTACCTCGGCGCCGCCTTGCCCGGGCTCTGGATGAGCGAAGGCGGCCAGTCGGCCAGCGGCGCGCTGCTCGACCACTTGCTGCGCCTGCACGGGCACGAGCCCGCCGCCGCCGTCCACGCCCGCGTCATCGCCCGCATCGCCGAGCTCCGCGCCGCCGACCCCGACCTCGCGCCCCGCCTGCATGTCCTCCCCGATTTCCACGGCAACCGCTCGCCTCTGGCCGACCCGCATGCGCTCGGCGTCGTCTCCGGCCTGCCGCTCGACGCTTCCTTCGACGCCCTCTGCCGCCTCTACTGGCGCACCTGCGTCGGCATAGCACTCGGCCTGCGCGCCATCCTCGAGCACATGGGCAGGCACGGCACCGTCGTCGAGACGCTGCACATCACCGGCGGCCACACCCGCAACCCGCTCCTGATGGAGCTCTACGCCGACGCGACCCGCTGCCGCACCGTCGAGCCCGCCGCACCCGACGCGGTGCTTCTCGGCACCGCCATGGTCGCAGCCGCCGGCGCGGGCCTGCACCCTTCGCTCGCCGCCGCCGGCGAAGCGATGCACCAAGGCGGGACCGAGCGGGAGCCCGAGCCCGGCAGCGCCGGATGCCACGAGCGGGACTGGCAGGCGTTTCTCGCGATGCAGCGGCATCGAGCGGAGCTGGACGCATTGACCGGCCAGGCCGAGCCCCGCACCGAGCCCGTCGAGCGACGGCTCCGGACCGGAGCCGCCAACGCCTGAAGAGGCGCAGGACGCGGCGGTCCAGCCCTGCGGAACGACATGGCGCTCACATAACGATTTTGACCGTCGGCAAAAACGTGACGCGACTGCCCTGCCGGGGCAGGCGCGTTTTCAACGCGCCAGCCGGGCAGCCGCGTCCCGATTGCGCGCGTTGGCGCCGGCTGCACCCCCCTCGCCCTCCGCGCTCACGCGCTCCGGGCGACCGAACCGGGCAACGCATGCGTTGCCGTTCCGGTTCGGCGGCGGCTTAAATGGCCGAGCTCATCGCCGTGACTGCCGCATCAATGAATCCGCGCTTCGGTTCGCGCCAGCAGCCACATCTGCCCCGGCCCATCGCTGCGCTCGGAGAGCTTCGGCATGAACGCCTCGCCACCCGCTGCGAGATTGAGGCTCCAGCCGGGTCCGCGCGCCCGCGTCGTCAGCCGCACGAAGCCAGCCCGCACGAAAGGCGCGAGCGCGGCCGGCACCACGGCGAACGAGTCCTGCCCTGCGAGCGGCTCGACGGTCCAGACCTTGTCGGGCGAGACGCCCCGGCTCAGCCGCACCGAGCCCTCCCCGGCCTCATCCACGACGCCGGCGCACAGGGCGGGCCCGCGAAGCAGCGTGCTGAGGGCGAACCCGCCGTCTCCGGTCGGGATGAAGCGCCAGAGCTGGCCGGTGTAGCCGCCGATCCGCGCCATGAAGGCGACGTTGTCCCTCTCGCCGCCATTGAAGACGTCGGCGGCAAAGCCGAGGCCGACCAGATTCGGCACGAGAAGCTTGTAGTAGAATCCCGGATCGAGAGAATGCACGTGCGCCTCCATCAAACGGAACGCGGTCGGCAGGCTTGAAATATAACGCCCGTATGGGGCAACAGTCCAATCGGGTGAAATACATACGCCGCCGCGAGAAATGATCAAGCGATTCGAATCACCTCCGGCGCTGATCCTCGAGTCGGCGCTCTACGCCGCGGACCTCGACGCCGCCGAGGCGTTCTACGCCGGCGTGCTCGGCCTCGAGCGCGCCACCCGGTCCGGCGACCGTCACGTCTTCTTCCGCCTCGATGGCGCGATGCTGCTGATCTTCAATCCGGCCGAGACCGAGCACCCGCCGTCCGACCCCGCCTTGCCGGTGCCGCCGCACGGCGCGCGCGGCCCCGGCCACATCGCCTTCGCCGCCACCGCGGCCGACCTCGACCGCTGGCGCGACCGGCTGACCGCGGCGCAGATTCCCATCGAAGCCGACTTCCGCTGGCCGAACGGCGCCCGCTCGATCTACGTCCGCGACCCCGCCGGCAACTCCGTCGAGTTCGCCGAACCCGCTCTGTGGGGCTTCGCTCCGGACCGGCCATCCGTCAACGAGGCATGAAAAATCTGGCTTTGTTTCAATGACTTCGATACGCCTTGCTTCCACAGCGGAAGCCACAAATCTCACGCCAAAACCGAGCCCGCCGGCACCGGCATTCCCCGCAGGAAAGCGTCCGCCTCGACCGGTCCGCGCCCGGCCCGCTGCACCGTCAGGAGCCGCACCGCCCCCTCGCCGCACGCCACCGCCAGCCGCGCGTCGAGCACCGTCCCCGGCGGCCCGGCGCCTTCGGCCGGCGCGCTCAGGAGCAGCTTCACCCGCTCGCCGCCGATCTCCGCCCAGGCGCCCGGCGCCGGCGCCAGCCCGCGGATCAGCCGGTCGACCTCGACCGCCGGCCGCCGCCAGTCCACCCGCGCCTCGGCCTTGTCGATCTTCGCGGCGTAGGTGACCCCGTCCTCCGGCTGCGGCACCGGCACCAGCCCGTCGAGCCCCGCCAGCGCCTCGACGATCAGCCGCGCCCCGAGCGCGCCGAGCCGGTCGTGGAGCGTCCCCGCGGTGTCGCGCGGCCCGATCGGCAGCGCTTCGCGCAGCAGCACCGGCCCGGTGTCGAGCCCCGCCTCCATCGCCATGATCGAGATGCCGGTCTCCGCGTCCCCGGCCATGATCGCCCGCTGGATCGGCGCCGCCCCCCGCCAGCGCGGCAGCAGCGAGGCGTGGATGTTGAGGCACCCCCGTGCCGGCGCTGCCAGCACCGCCCGCGGCAGGATCAGCCCGTAGGCCGCCACCACCGCCACTTCGGCACCGAGCGCCGCGAATGCCGCCCGCTCCCCCTCCTCGCGAAAGTTCACCGGGCTCCGCACCGGCAGTCCCAGCGCCTCGGCGCGCCGCTGCACCGGGCTCTCTCGGTCGCGCTGCCCGCGCCCGCCCGGCCGCGGCGGCTGGGTGTAGACGCAGGCAACCGCGTGTCCCGCGGCGACCAGCGCCTCGAGCGCCGGCACCGCGAACGCCGGCGTCCCCATGAAGATCAGCCGCATGGCAGCCCCCGGACCGGCGCGGCGCTCAGGCGCGCGCCTTTTCCTTCTTCAGCTTCTTCATCCGCGAGGTGATCATCGTCCGCTTCACCATGCTCAGGTAGTCGATGAAGAGCCGTCCGTTCAGATGGTCGATCTCGTGCTGGGCACAGACCGCCCAGCGCTCGCCGAACGCCTCCTCGTGCACCAGGCCGTCGAGCCCGAGCCAGCGCACCCCGACCCGCGCCGGCCGCGTCACGTCCTCGTACTGGTCCGGAATCGACAGGCAGCCTTCCTCGCTGGTCTCGGTGTCCTCGGAGCTCCAGGTGATCTCGGGGTTGATCAGCACCATCGGCCGGGCCGGCTCGTCCTTGCCGGCGCAGTCCATCACGAAGACCCGCTTCATCACGCCGAGCTGCGTCGCCGCCAGCCCGATCCCCGGCGCCTCGTACATCGTCGCCAGCATGTCCTCGGCCAGCGCCCGGATGCCGTCGTCGACCGCCCCGACCGGGGCGGCGACCTTGCGCAAACGCGGGTCGGGATGGATCAGGATCGGACGGAGGGCCATCGCCGCGAGATAGGCGATGCGCCACGCCTTGACAAGCCGGGCGCAGCCGGCACGCTGCCTCCCGGCCGCAGCCCCGCATCGCCCGAGGAACCCCATGTTCGACTTCGACGAAATCATCGACCGACGCGACACGCACTGCGCCAAGTGGGACATGATGCAGCCGCTCTTCGGCGTCGCCCCGAGCGACGGGCTCGCCATGTGGGTCGCCGACATGGACTTCCGCCCGCCCGCCGCGGTGACCGCGGCGCTCCAGGCCGAGATCGACCACGGCGTCCACGGCTACTTCGGCGACGACCGCGCCTACCGCGCGGCGATCACCGGCTGGATGCAGCGCCGCCACGGCTGGCAGGTCGACCCCGAGAGCATCGCGAGCACCCACGGCGTCGTCGCCGGCGTCGCCCTCTGCCTGCAGGCGTTCACCGAGCCCGGCGACGGGGTGATCCTGTTCTCGCCGGTCTACCACGCGTTCTACCGGGTGATCCGCGCCAACGGCCGCGTCGTCGTCGAATCGCCGCTCGTGCAGCGGGACGGCCGCTACGAGATGGACCTCGATGCGCTCGCGGCGTCGCTGACCGGTCGCGAGCGCATGGTGGTGCTCTGCTCGCCGCACAACCCCGGCGGCCGGGTCTGGAGCCGCGACGAGCTGGCGTCGCTCGCGACCTTCTGCGCCGCCCACGACCTCCTGCTGGTCTCCGACGAGATCCACCACGACCTCGTTCTGCCCGGCAACCGTCACGTGCCGATGCCGCTGGCGGCGCCGGACGCCCTCGACCGGCTGGTGATGCTGACCGCACCCACCAAGACCTTCAACATCGCGGGCGCCCTGACCGGCAACGTCATCATTCCCGACGCGGCGCTGCGCAAGCGCTTCGCCGCCACCCACGTCGCCGCCGGCGCCAGCCCCAACCGCTTCGGCGTGCTGATGGCGACCGCGGCCTATGCCGGCGGCGACGCCTGGGTCGACGACCTCTGCCTCTACCTGGCCGAGAACGCCCGCGCCTTCGACGCCGGCGTCAACGCCATCCCGGGCTTCCGCTCGATGCCGCTCCAGGCCACCTACCTCGCCTGGGTCGACCTCGCCGGCACCGGCATGACGCCCGAGGAGTTCACCGCCCGCGTCGAGCGCGACGCCCGCATCGCCCCGAGCCACGGCGCCACCTTCGGCACCGGCGGCGAGAGCTTCCTGCGCTTCAACATCGCCACCCCGCGCTCCCGCATCGACGAGGCCGTGCGCCGCCTCCAGTCCGCCTTCGCCGACCTCCAGTAGCCGGAGCCGCCTGCCCCAGCGGAACGCGCCGGCCACCGGCCGGTTCTCTCCCTCATGACGGGAACGATCCGCATCGGCATCTCCGGCTGGACCTACCCGGGCTGGCGCGGCCGGTTCTACCCGGCGGGCCTCGCGCACAAGCGCGAGCTCGCCTACGCCGCCGAGCGGTTCGCCTCGATCGAGATCAACGGCACCCACTACAGCCTGCAGCGCCCCTCGAGCTTCGCCGCCTGGGCCGACCAGACCCCGCCCGGCTTCGTCTTCGCGCTCAAGGGCGGCCGCTACATCACCCACTTCCTCAAGCTCCAGAACGTCGAGACCGCGCTCGCGAACTTCTTCGCCTCGGGCCCGCTGCGGCTCGGCGGCAAGCTCGGGCCGTTCCTCTGGCAGTTCCCGCCGCGGACCCGGTTCGATCCCGACCGCCTCGACCGCTTCCTGGGCCTGCTGCCGCGCGACACCGAGGCGGCGCTCGCGCTCGCCCGCCGCCACGACGCGCGGCTCGAGGGCCGCGCCTGGCTCGCGATCGACCGCCGCCGCCCGCTGCGCCACGCCGTCGAGATCCGCAACGACAGCTTCCGCGACCCGGCCTTCATCGCGCTCCTTCGACGCCACCGGGTCGCGCTGGTCACTGCCGATACCGTCGAGTGGCCGCTGCTGATGGACCTGACCGCCGACTTCGCCTACGTCCGCCTGCACGGCTCCGAGGAGCTCTACGCCAGCGGCTACGACGACGCGGCGCTCGACGTCTGGGCCGCCCGGGTCGCGGCCTGGGCCGCCGGCGGCGAACCCGACGACGCGGTGCGGGTGGCAGGCCCGGCGCGCCCCCGGCCGTCGGGCCGGGACGTCTACGTCTACTTCGACAACGATGCCAAGGTCCGCGCGCCCGTTGATGCGATGGCGCTGGCCCGCCGGCTCGGGGTCTCCGCGACGGATTGACCGGCCGCTGCCCCGCCGCCTCAACTCGCCATCCGCCTCTCCGTTTGCGCCGGCTCGATCGCCAGCCGGACCGTCCGACCGTAGAACCGCTCGGGCAACGGCGTGCCGGCGATGTTCAGGACGGCAGTCCCGGCCAGCTCGCCCGCGAGGATCGACAGGATCGTGGTGCGGCTCGTCTCGTCGACCGGGTCGAGCCCCTGGTCGCAGATCAGCCACTTCGGCAGGCCGAGCAGCAGCCGCGCATAGCCGAGCCGCTCCTGCTCCCCCACGGTCAGCTCGCGGTCCCACCGCCGCGCGAGGTCGAGCGAAGGCACCAGCCGCTCGAGCCCCACCCGCCGGAGCGCGCCGGCCATCGCCTCGTCGCTCGGCTCGCCGTCGGGGCGGGCATAGGCGAGAACCTCGCGGAGCGACCCCGACGGCACGAACGGCCGCTCGGCCAGAAACATCGTCTCCTCCGCCGGCGGCATGCCGATCCGCCCGGAACCGCGGGTCCAGAGCCCGGCGATCGCCAGGAACAGCGTGCTCTTGCCGCTGCCCGGCCGGCCGAGGATCAGGACCCGCTCGCCCGGGCGCATCTCGAAGTGCCTCTCGCCGAGGCGGATGCGCCCGAACCGGGTCTCGACCTCGACGTCCTCCAGATCGAGCCGCGCCTCGGGGTGCGGGGCGCGCTCGATCCGCCCGGTGTCCGCCTCGTCGCGGTCGAGATCGAGCAGCGCCCGGCGGAAGTCCATCACCCGCGCGAAGGTGGCCCGCCAGTCGGCGATCGCCTGGGTGTTGTCCACGAACCAGCGCAGGGCGTTCTGCACCTGGTTGAACGCCCCGACCACCATCATCAGCGTCCCGAAGCTGATGTTGCCGCTGAAGTAGCCCGGCGCCGCGACGATGATCGGAAAGACCAGCGCCCCCCACCCGTACCCCGCCGTCACCGTCGTCAGCCGCACCCGCGCCAGCACGATCTCGCGCCCCTTGGCGAGGACGGCGGAGAGATCGGTCCGCAGCGCCCGCCGCTCGTCCGCCTCGCCGTTGCTGAGCGCGATCCCGTCCGCCTGCTCGTTGCTGCGGACCAGCGCGAACCGGAAGTCCGCCTCGCGGGCGTAGAACTCCTTCTGGAGCCGCACCAGCGGCCGGCCGATCCGCCACGACAGCCACGAGCCGCTCAGCGCATAGACCATCGCCGCCCAGACCATGTAGCCGGGTATCCTGAAGCTGTTGCCGCCGAAATGCAGCACGATCTGGTCCGACAGCAGCCAGAGAACCCCAGTGAAGCTCGCCAGCAGGACCGTCGACTGCAGCAGCCCGATGCCGAGGTCGGTCGACAGCTCCGACAGGTGTTGCGCGTCGGAATGGATGCGCTGGTCGGGGTTGACCCCGATCTCGCCTGCGCGGCCGATCCGCGCCGCACGTTTCTCGGTCATCCAGTTGCCGATCAGGTCACTGGTCGCGAGCTCGCGCAGCTTCAGGCGCAGGCGCTGGTTGATCCAGGTCTGCGCGACGTTGAACACGAGCAGGATCGCGGCGAGCCCGAAGAACACCCAGAGCTGGTGGACGAAAGCCGACAGGTCCCGCCGCTCGATGGCGTTGTAGAACGGCTGGTTCCAGGCGTTGAGCCAGACCTGGGCAACCGCGGTCGCGACGATGACGGCGGCGATGCCCGCGACGAGTGCGAACAGCGCCCGGTGGCCGGGCGTCGCCCGCACCGACGCGATCACCGTCCGGATCTGGTCGCGCAGCCACCGGTCGGCGAGGGGGTTCGGCGGTTTCTCTGAGGCCATGCAGGCAGATCCCGATTCGCTGGTCCGGGCACTCTACCGGCGCCGGCGCCGCGGGCGTTGCAAAAACCCGGGAGCCGCCACGCGCGCCGGCGTCCGGCCGGCGGCTGCTGCACCGGCCGGGTGTCTGTTGCAATCGACCGACCGCCGGACAATATAGCACCCGATCCCGAGGAAGGCCGAATGCAGAACTATCTCGACTTCGAAAAGGGCCTCGCCGAGATCGAGGGCAAGGCCGAGGAACTGCGCACGCTCGCGCGCAAGAACTCGGACCTGAACGTCGAGGAAGAGGCGGCCGGGCTCGACCGCAAGGCGGCCACTCTGCTCGACGAGCTCTACCGCAACCTCGATCCGTGGCGAAAGACGCTGGTCGCGCGCCACCCCGACCGTCCGCACTGCAAGGACTACATCGAGGCGCTGTTCCGCGAATGGATGCCGCTGGCTGGCGACCGCAACTTCGCCGACGACCACGCGGTGATGGGCGGCGTCGCCCGCTTCGACGACAGGCCCGTGGTGGTGATCGGCCACGAGAAGGGCAACGACACGCGCAGCCGCATCGCGCGCAATTTCGGCATGGCGCGGCCCGAGGGCTACCGCAAGGCGATCCGGCTGATGGACCTCGCCGACCGGTTCTCGCTGCCGGTCATCACGCTGGTCGATACCCCCGGCGCCTACCCCGGCAAGGGTGCGGAGGAGCGCGGCCAGGCTGAGGCCATCGCGCGGTCCACCGAAAAGTGCCTTCAACTCGGCGTGCCGATCATCTCCGTCATCATCGGCGAGGGCGGCTCCGGCGGCGCCGTCGCGTTCGCCACCGCCGACCGCATCGCCATGCTCGAGCACTCGATCTACTCGGTGATCTCGCCCGAGGGATGCGCCTCGATCCTCTGGAAGGACGCCGAGAAGATGAAGGAAGCCGCCGAGGCGCTGCGCCTGACCGCCCAGGACCTGCTCCATCTCGGCGTCATCGACCGCATCGTGCCCGAACCGCCGGGCGGCGCCCAGCGCGACAAGCCGGGGACCATCGCGCGCGTCGGGACCGCGATCGGCGAGCTCCTGGCCGAACTCGACGGCAAAAAGCCCGACGCCATCCGCAAGGCGCGCCGCAGAAAGTACCTCGACATGGGGACGAAGTCGCTCGTCGCCTGACCCGACACCGTCGATGCCGAACGCGCTGGTCCCCGAGCTCGCGGTGCGCGACTGGCACGCCAGCCTGCGCTTCTACCGCGACCTTCTCGGCTTCCGTGCCGACTACCTCCGCCCGGAAGAAGGCTTCGCCTCCCTCAGCTTCGGCGACGCCGAGCTGATGATCGACCAGATCGGCACCGGCCGCGACTTCGGCGACGCCGCCGAGCTTCGCAACCGGACCCTCGGGCGCGGCCTCAACCTGCAAATCCGCGTCCCCGCCCTCGACCCGCTCCTTGCCGCGCTGGCCGGCTCGGGCACGCCGCTCCACCTCGCTCCCGAAGAACGCTGGTATCGCCGCGACGACGTCGAGATCGGCCAGCGCCAGTTCGTCGTCGCCGACCCGGACGGCTACCTGCTGCGGTTCTGCCAGGACCTCGGCACCCGGCCGCGGCCCGCGGTCAGTCCTCCAGCCGCCGAGCCTCGTCGACCATCATGACCGGGATGCCGTTCTGGATCGGGAACGCAAGCCCCGCGCCGGCCGAGACCAGCTCCTGCCGCGCCGCGTCGTAGACCAGCGGGCCCCGGGTCACCGGGCAAACCAGGAACTCGAGCATCCGCCGGTCGGTCTG
Organism: uncultured Alphaproteobacteria bacterium; assembly: GCA_963819995.1. Lineage (GTDB taxonomy): Bacteria > Pseudomonadota > Alphaproteobacteria > Rhodobacterales > Rhodobacteraceae > Amaricoccus. The sequence continues at coordinate 87,811 of CAWFYR010000009.1, forward strand.
GCCGGCGCCGATCGGCACCACCTGGTTTCCCTCGCTCACTGGATCGCACCCTCGTCGCCGGTCGAGCGCAGCGCGAATTCCATCAGCGTCGTCAGGGTCTCGCGCCGGTTGCTCAGCGTCGGCGCCTCGAGCAGCGCCTGCTTCTCCTCGGGATCGAACGGGCAGAGGATCGAGAGCGAGTTCACCAGCAGCTCGACGTCCGCCTCCTTGAGGCTGTCCCAGTCCGAGCTCAGCTGCGCCGTGTCGAAGAACCGCGCCAGCACCGTCAGGAACGCCTGGCGGTCGAACTCAGGGTCCTGCTCGGCCCGGCCGAGGTCGCGCCCGAAGCTCGTCCAGTCCACCCGCGCCCGCAGGTACGGGGTGAACCCCTCGATCATCTCGCCGAGCCGGAACCGGCTGACGCCCGAGAGGGTGATCAGGTACCGCCCGTCCTCGGTCTCCTGCATCGCCGTCACCCGGCCGGCGCAGCCGATGTGATGCAGCCGCGCGGGCTTGGCCTCGCTCTTGTCCTCGGGCACCAGCAGCGGCTGGACCATGCCGACCAGCCGGTGCGGCGTCTTCAGCGCGTCCTCGAGCATCGCGAGATAGCGCGGCTCGAAGATGTTGAGCGGCAGGCGCGCCCGAGGCAGCAGCAACGCCCCGGGCAACGGAAAGATCGGGAGGGTCTCCGGCAGATCGGCGAGGCTCAGCTTTCGGCCCATGCGGTCTCCCGGCTCGGGGTTCAGGAGAAGATCATCGAGCTCAGGCGCCGCCGGCCCTTCAGGACCGCCTCGCTCTTCGGCCCGAGGCTGTCGAAGAGCTTGAAGAGCTGCTCCTTGGCGGCGCCGTCGTTCCACTCGCGGTCGCGGCGGAAGAGCTCCAGCAGCGCGTCGATCGCCCCCTCCGGATCGCCCTTGCCGACCAGCGCCATCGCGAGGTCGTAGCGCGCCTGGTGATCGTCGGGGTTCTTCTCCACCGCCGCCGCGAGCTCGGTCGTCTCGCCCACGTCCGCACTCGCCTCGGCGAGGTCGATCTGCGCCCGCGCCGCCACGATCGCCGGATCGGCTTCCTTGCCTTTCGGCGCCAGCGCCAGGATTTCCCGCGCCCGCTCGATCTCGCCGAGCGCGAGATGCGACCGCGCCAGCCCCGCGAGCGCCGCGACGTTGCCCTCGTCCTCGGTCAGGATCGCGGCGAAAGTCTGCGCCGCATCCGCTGCGGCCCCCTCGGCCAGCATCTCCTCGGCGGCGCCCAGCGCCTCCTCGAGCCCGGCGTCCGGGCCTGCCATCGCGATCAGCCGGTCGACGAACGCCTTGACCTGAGCCGGGGTCTGCGCGCCGATGAACCCGTCCACCGGCTGGCCGCCGACGAAGCCGAAGACTGCCGGGATCGACTGCACCCGCATCTGCGCCGCGATCCGCTGGTTCTGGTCGACGTCGATCTTGACCAGCCGCACCTTGCCCTTGGCCTCGGTCACCGCCTTCTCGAGCGCGGGCGTCAGCGTCTTGCACGGCCCGCACCACGGCGCCCAGAAGTCGACGATCACCGGCACCTCGTTCGAGGCGTCGATCACGTCCGCCATGAACGTCGCTTCGGTCGCGTCCTTGATCGGGCTCGCCGGGGCCGAAAGGTTCAGGTCCATCACACTCTCCGTGCCAAGCCCGCCCACACGCAATCCGGGCGCCTCGTTGCGGCTCTAGGTGGGGTAGCCCACCCCACCCGTCAAGCGCTTTCCGCCCCATCCCGCCCCAGCTTCCCCCGCCCCCGCGCCAGCGCAGCCGAGGCCTTGGCGTGGTTGAACGGCATGGTCTCTCCCGATCGAACACCGTGAGAGCGGCCGCAAGGCACCTCTCTGCCTCCGCAAGCGACCCTGCCGGGTTCGAAACCGTTGGGCTTCACCACCGGCAGGATGTTTTTTGCCTTGCAACCGGGCAAGCGCCGGGAGGGCTCATGCAATTTTTAACGATTTTGAATCTGTTCAAGATCATAGGCTTACCCATAATTTCGCGTGCGAAATGCCGAACAGCATCCACAGGGACGCCTCAGCACGCCGCGAGCAGCCTCGCGTGCCGCTCCAGAAACGCCGCCTTGACCTCCGCCGGCGGCCGCAGCTGCAGCGCGATCTCGCCGAGCCCCGCGACCTTCGGCGTGCCGAAGAACCGGGTCGCCTCGGCGGCGGCGAAGCCTGCGAGATGCACCGCCTCGAGCCAGGCCGAGACCTTGTCCGCCCGCTTGATCTGCGCCTTGACCGGCGCCGGCAGCACCGCCGGCAGCCCGAAGCGCAGGTGCACCGCCGCCGCGAGCCGGGCGTCGAGTGCGGCGTACTCCGGCCCCACAGCACTCTTCACCGGCGAGATCATGTCGCCGATGACGTACTCCGGCGCGTCGTGCAGCAGCGCCGCCAGCCGCCAGCGCACCTCCGGCCGCGGCACGATCCGGGCGTAGATTTCCTCGACCAGCAGCGAATGCTCCGCCACCGAATAGGCGTGCTCACCGCGGGTCTGGCCGTTCCAGCGCGCCACGAACGCCAGCCCGTGCGCGATGTCCTCGACCTCGACGTCGAGCGGCGAGGGGTCGAGCAGGTCGAGCCGCCGCCCCGAAAGCATCCGCTGCCACGCCCTCGCCGCCACCGCCCCAGCCTCCCCGACCGCCTGCTACCGGATCACCGTCATGTCGGTCGAGAACCGGTCGAGATAGGCGCACATCCTGCCGACCGAGAGCAGGTGCTTGACCAGCATCCGCCTGAGGTACGCCGGGTTGCCGTGCGGCGGCGTCCCGTCCGGCCCCACCGGCTGGTCGGGAAAGTGCTCGGCCATGAAGCCGCGGTACGCCCGCCGGAACCGCAGCGGGAACGCCCCGGCATCGCTCTTCCACGGTTTCCGCGGTCCGATGAAGTGCACGATGTTGGCGTCCTCCATCGCCTCGAAGAGCCGCGACGCCCAGGTGTACTGCCAGTTCCAGAGCGGCGACAGCTCCGCCCAGTCGCCCTGCAGCGTGGCGTTGAGCAGGTTCTGGTCGTGCCGGATCATCACCGCGCGGTTGGCCCGCCCGAGTGCCACGCAGCGATCGAGGAGCCCGGTGCCGTTGTAGGTCGCGACGTCGATCAGCATCACCCCGGCATTGAAGTAGCGCGCCTTGGGCAGTCCCAGCCGCCTGAACTGCTCCGGCCTCCGCCCCGGCGTGCGCCATTGCGAGTTGTCCCGCACCGCCCCGATCGCATGAGGACCTAGGTCGAGCGCCAGGAACGCCTCGAAGTCGCCGCGCTGCACGAAGACGTCGCCGTCGAGATAGAGCAGCCGGTCGTACTCGCCGGCAAAGGCCGCCGGCAGCGCCAGCCGCAGGTAGACCACCTGGCCCCGCCCCTCGTCGAGCCGCAGCCCGTCAAAGAGCGTGTCCGTGCTCACCCGGCAGTAGCGGATGCCGAGGTGCTCCAGGCCGGCAGGCCGCGGCGGCGCCTCGTCCATGTAGCAGAGGCAGATGTCGAAATCCCGGCCGGGATGCAGGCGCGCGATCTGCTCGGCCGCCGCCAATGCGAAGCGGGCATACTGGCCGTCGCAGGCGAAGACCACGGCGCGCCGGGCGCGGGGCGGGTGCGATGCCTCGAGTGTGACGGCCATGGCAGTGCACTCCGGATGATCGGCGGCTCATAGCCTCGCCTCTGCCGGTTGTCGAGCGCGGCGCTTCTTGCTAAGTCCCGGCGGGAAACGGCCGGGCGGCCGTATAGGAGCAGGTTCGTCATGAGCAGCGATTACATCGTCAAGGATATTGGACTGGCCGACTTCGGCCGCAAGGAAATCGAGATCGCCGAAACCGAGATGCCGGGCCTGATGGCGCTGCGCTCCGAGTTCGGCTCGACGAGGCCGTTGGCCGGCGCCCGCATCGCCGGCTCGCTCCACATGACGATCCAGACCGCGGTGCTGATCGAGACGCTGGTGGCGCTCGGCGCATCGGTCCGCTGGGCGTCGTGCAACATCTACTCCACCCAGGACCATGCCGCCTCGGCCATCGCCAAGGCCGGCGTCCCGGTCTTCGCGGTCAAGGGCGAGACGCTCGAGGACTACTGGACCTACACCGACCGCATCTTCGACTTCGACGGCGGCGCCAACCTGATCCTCGACGACGGCGGCGACGCGACGATGTACGTCCTGACCGGCGCCCGCGTCGAGGAGGGCGAGACCGACCTCATCGAGAACCCCGACAGCGAGGAGGCGGAATACTTCTTCGCCCAGATCAAGAAGCGCATGAAGGCCAGCCCCGGCTGGTTTGTGAAACAGCGCCATGCGATCCGGGGCGTCTCCGAGGAGACGACGACCGGCGTCCACCGGCTCTACCAGCTGATGGAGAAGGGCCGCCTGCCCTTCCCCGCGATCAACGTCAACGACAGCGTCACCAAGTCGAAGTTCGACAACAAGTACGGCTGCAAGGAATCGCTCGTGGACGGCATCCGCCGCGGGACCGACACGATGATGGCGGGCAAGACGGCGCTGGTCCTCGGCTACGGCGACGTCGGCAAGGGCTCGGCCGCATCGCTGCGCGGCGCCGGGGCGCGGGTCATGGTGACCGAGGTCGACCCGATCTGCGCGCTGCAGGCGGCGATGGACGGCTACGAGGTCACGACGCTCGCGGACGCGGCGCCCCGGGCCGACATCTTCATCACCGCCACCGGCAACCGCGACGTCATCACCCTCGACGACATGCGGGCGATGAAGGACATGGCGATCGTCGGCAACATCGGCCACTTCGACAACGAGATCCAGGTCGCGGCGCTGAAGAACCTCAAGTGGACCAACATCAAGGACCAGGTCGACATGGTCCACTTCCCCGACGGCAAGCGGATCATCCTCCTGAGCCAAGGGCGCCTGCTGAACCTCGGCAACGCTACCGGCCACCCGTCTTTCGTGATGTCGGCGAGCTTCACCAACCAGACGCTGGCGCAGATCGAGCTCTGGACCCGCGGCGATGCCTACGAGAACAAGGTCTACACCCTGCCCAAGCACCTCGACGAGAAGGTCGCGCGGCTGCACCTCGAGCGCATCGGCGTGAAGCTCACCGAACTCCGCCCCGAGCAGGCCGCCTACATCGGCGTCTCGACCGAGGGTCCGTTCAAGGCCGAGCACTACCGCTACTGACCGCCGCGCCGGGGCCGGCCCGCCGGCCCCGCAACACTCTGGTAAGCTTGAAGTCTAGGCGCTTGCCGGTTGACCGGCGGCCGATTTCGGGCAATAGTCCGACCTATCGATGGCCGCGGCAGAAACGCCCCCTTCTCCCATCGACCCCAAGCCATTCGCAGTTTCGTTCCCGCGGGTTTCCTGAACCCTGGAGGGGTCGTGCGGGTCGGCGAGGTCACCGGCAGTGTCATGGCGGAAGGCGGGTGTGGGGTCCGTCTGAGCCACCGCGCCGGTGCCTCGCGGATGGGGGTCCAAGTACCCGCATGCAGCGGATCGGGAGGGCTCTTTGAGGGGAGAGCCCTCCCGATCTCGCGTTCCGCGCGGCGCTATCGGCACTTCACGCACCGCTCTCGGGCGCTCGCCGGCGAAGCATTAAGAATTATTAACCGTTCCCGAAACTTTCCAGGAGGAGCGCTCGTACGAGCCCTGTCAGGGGAAAACAGACCGTCACTTCTGACGCGCTTTGAGCAATCAGAACCTTTTGGGAGAACCTCTGATGAGGACACAAGAACAGGCCGAGCCGCGCCAGCTTTCCGACCTCGACCTAAAGGCGGGCCGACGCGCTTTTCTCATGACGTCCGGCCTCATGGCGGCCGGCGCCGCCCTGATGGGCGTGGCCGGCGCGCCGGGCGCCGCCGAGGCCGCGGCGATCGACGATCCGACAATCCTGAACTTCGCGCTCAACCTCGAGTATCTCGAAGCGGAGTTCTACCTGCGCGCCGCCTTCGGGCGCGGGCTGGCCGACAAGGATGCGACCGGAACCGGCGACGCCGGCAAGGTCATGGTCCCCAAGAACACCAATCCGGCGAGCTACCCCAAGAACCTGTCGAAGATCATCCTGAACTACGCCAAGGAGATCGCGGTCGACGAGGAGCATCACGTCCAGCTGCTCCGCAGCGCGCTGGGGTCCCAAAAGGTCGCCCGGCCCGCGATCAACCTCGACACCTCCTTCACGGCCGCGGCCCGCGCCGCGGGGCTCATCACCGGCAATCAGACTTTCAGCCCGTTCGCCGACGACACAAGCTTCCTGCTCGGGGCGTTCATCTTCGAGGACGTCGGCGTGACGGCCTACAAGGGCGCCGCCCGCCTGATCAAGAACCCCGACATCCTGGAGACCGCCGCGGGGCTCCTGGCGGTCGAGGCCTACCATGCCGGCGCCGTCCGCAGCCTGCTCATCCAGCGGGGCCTCTTCGCCGCTTCGAACGCCATCTCGGATGCGCGCGACAGCCTCGACGGCAGCACCGAACTCGACCGGGGCACCGGCTCGAGCCAGCTCTACAACGTCACGCCGACCGACAAGATGGGCCTCGCGTACAGCCGCACTCCGCAGCAGGTGCTCTGCATCGTCTATCTCGGGCCCCAGGCAAGCGCCGCAAGCTTCTTCCCCAAGCGGCTCAACGGTACCGTCCGCTAGGCGCCGACATCAAGCAGGCGCTGCGCCCCTCTTCCGCGCAGCGCCCCCCGGCCGCTCAGCCCTTGTAGCCGCCGAGATCGCAGACCATCCGCCATTCCTCGGCACTCACCGGCTGCACCGAGAGCCGCGAGTTCCTGACCAGCACCATATCCTTCAGCCGCGCGTCCGCCTTGATGGTCTCGAGCGTCACCGGCTCCGGGAACGGCGCCACCGCGCGGATGTCGACGCAATCCCACCGACCGTCGTCGGCCGTCGAATCCGGGTGAGCCTCGGCGATCACCTCCACCACCCCGACCACCGCCTTGATGTCGCCCGAGTGATAGAAGAAACCGAGGTCGCCCTTCTTCATCGCCTTCATGTGGTTGCGCGCCTGAAAGTTGCGCACGCCGTCCCATTCCTGCCCGGCGTCGCCTTTGGCGACCTGGTCGTCCCAGCTCCAGGTTTCCGCCTCGGACTTGAAGAGCCAGTGCTGCATCCGCTCTCTCCCTCGCGCTATTCGTCGCGCAGTGGACGGGCGAGAAGCGCCTCCATCGCGCCGGCCAGGGTGGTGGCGCCGTCGAGCACGTCCGCCACCGCCGCCGCGATCGGCAGTTCGACCCCGCTCGCGCGTCCAAGCTGACAGGCGGCGCGCGCCGTCGCAACCCCTTCGACCGTGCCGCCCGGGCGCCGCTCGCCGGCGCCCATCGCGCGGCCGAGCGCGAAGTTCCGCGACTGGCCCGAGTTGCAGGTCAGCGACAGATCGCCCAGTCCCGAAAGCCCCGTCAGGGTTTCCGGGCGGGCGCCCATCACCGCCGCCAGCCGGGTGATCTCGGCAAAGCCGCGGGTCATCAGCGCCGCCCGCGCGGAGGCCCCGAGCCCTGCCCCCTCGACCATGCCGCAGGCGATCGCCACCACGTTCTTGAGGGCGCCGCCGAGCTGCGCGCCCGTGACGTCGGTCGTCAGGTAGAGCCGCAGCCGCCGGGTCGAGAGACCTTCCTGCAACGTGCGTCCGGTCCGGGCATCCGCGCAGGCGAGCGTCAGCGCCGTCGGCAGCCCGCGCGCGATCTCGCTCGCGAAGCCCGGGCCGGTCAGCGCCGCCAGCGCGCGCCCGGGCGCGCGCAAGCTGGCGATCTCAGTCTGCAGCCGAAGTCCGTGCGCGTCGATCCCCTTGGCGCACAGCACCATGGGCGCGGCCGGCAGGCTCCGGGAGTAACCCTCCAGGAAGCCTTCGGTCGCCTGCGCCGGCAGCGCCAGCAGCAACGCCTCCGCACCGTCGAGTGCCGCGAGATCGGCGACGCACCGCACCTCCGGCGGCAACACCACGCCCGGCAGCCGTGCCGTCGCGCGCTCGGCTTCGGCCCTCGCCATCGCCGCCGCATCGCGGCCCCAGAGGCAGACCGGCCGTCCTTCCGCCGCCTGCGCCACCGCCAGCGCGCTGCCGAACGCACCCGCGCCGATCACCGCGATCACGCCTTGGCTCCCTTGCGCCCGGCGCCGAGCATCGGCGCTGCGGTCGCGTCGAGCGGCCAGCGCGGCCGGGCGGTCAGCCCCAGGCCGTCCGGCGCGCCCGCGGCCATCCGCTCCGCGGCCGCCCAGGCGATCATAGCACCATTGTCGGTGCAGAGCGCCAGCGGCGGCGCGGTGAAGCGAAACCCTTCCCCGACCGCGACCGCCGCGAGCGCGGCGCGGATCGCCCGATTGGCCGCAACACCGCCCGCCACGGCCAGGACGAGCTCGCCATGGCCCGAGCTTTCCCTGAAGACCCGGCAGGCACGGCGGGTCTTCTCCGCCAGCACGTCCGCCACCGCGGCCTGGAAGCCCGCGCAAAGATCGGCCCGGTCGGCCCGGGTGATGCCGCCTTGCGCCGCCACCAGCTTGTCGCGCGCCCGCCGGACGGCGGTCTTCAGCCCGGAGAACGACAGATCGCAGCCGTCGCGATCGAGGAGCGCCCGTGGAAAGGCGAAACGCCGCGGATCGCCGGCCAGCGCCGCCGCCTCGACCGCCGGCCCGCCCGGCTGGTCGAGCCCGAGGGCCTTCGCGACTTTGTCGAAGGCTTCGCCGGGCGCGTCGTCGATCGTGCCGCCGAGCCGGCTGAACCGCTCGGGACCGTCGACCGCCAGGAACTGGCAATGCCCGCCGGACACCAGCAGCACGAGATAGGGAAACGCCACCGCCTCGACCAGCCGCGGCGTCAGCGCGTGCCCCGCCAGGTGGTTGACGCCCCAGAGCGGCAGCCCGCGGCCGGCGGCCAGTCCCTTCGCGAACATCACCCCGGCCAGCACGCCGCCGATCAGCCCCGGCCCGGCGGTGACCGCAAGCGCGTCGACGTCGTCGAGCCCGACCCCGGCCGCGGCCAGCGCCGCCGCCGTCACCTCGTCGAGCCGCTCGGCGTGCGCCCGGGCCGCGATCTCCGGCACCACGCCGCCGAATTCGCCGTGGAGCGCGTCCTGCCCCGCGACCTCCGAGGCCAGGATGGTCCCGACCGGCTCGCCGGGGCGCGCGCGGATCACCGCGACGGCGGTGTCGTCGCAGCTGCTCTCGATCCCGAGGATCACGCGGTCGCGCTGCACTTCGCCTCTCCGATTGCGCCGGGCGCGGGGCGCAGGTAACACCGGCCCGGCCCCGGCGCAACGGCGGCCCCGCGACGGAGCCCGCATGGCCAGCGCCCGGCCCCTGATCCTCACCCGCCCACAGGCCCAGTCCGAGGCGTTTGCGCGCGCGCTGGCAGAGCGCCTGCCGGGCCGGTTCGAGACGATCATCGCGCCACTAATCGCCATCACGCCGCTTGCGACGCCCCTCGATCTCGCGGGCATCCAGGGCCTCGTCTTCACCTCGGCCAACGGGGTCGAGCAGTTTGCCGCCCGCACCGACGACCGCGCCCTGCCCGCGTTCTGCGTCGGCGCGATGACGGCCGATGCCGCGCGCCGGGCCGGGTTCACCGCCGCCTGCGCCGACGGCGACGTCGCGGCACTCGCAGCACTGGTCATCGCCGGCTTCCGCCCGGGGGCGGGGGATTTCCTCCACCTGCGCGGCCGTCACGCCGCGGGCGACCTCGTCGGCCGGCTTGCCGCGGCCGGGGTTCCCGCCCGCGCGGCCGAGCTCTACGACCAGCTCCCCTGTCCGCTGGCCGGGCCGGGCCGCGAACTTCTGGCAACGGGCCGCGCCGGCACCGTCGCCTTCTTCTCCCCCGCTCGGCGCGGCTCTTCAGCGCAGAGGCGCGTGCGGCGGGGTGGCCGCTCGGCGCGCTCACCGCGGTGTCGCTGAGCGCCGCCACCGATGCCGAACTCGATTCCGCCTTTGGCAACCGGCTGATCGCCGGGACCCCGACCCGTGCAGGCATGATCGAGGCTCTGGCCGCCTCCTGATCAAACAGCCGCTTGACGCGCTCGTCAGCCCCGGCCATCGGCTTGTTCCTCCAAAACGCTTGCCCTAGTATCGCTTTCGCGCCGCACACCCGAACGGGACGAGGACCGATGCCGAACAGGAAATCCGACGCGACGCCAGACGGAGAGCCGTCGCCGGACGCCACCGAACCGGACGCGCAGACCTCCCCCGAGGCCGTTTCGGCGTCCGGTTCGTCCGACGAGCCGCTGCCCGCCCCGGGCGCAGAGTCCGAGACACCCGATCCCAAGCCTCATACCGACGAGCCGCAGTCCATCGAGACCGTCACCGTCGATGCGGCACCTGCGGCCGAATCGACCCTCGTGGCGGAAGGCGTTGCTCACGAGAACACCCCCGTGGCTGCCGCTCACGAGGAGCCCGCTGCGGTGCGCGAGGACCCCTCCGACGAGAGCAGTGACGAAGACGGCGGCTGGTCGTTTGCAGCGCGCGCGCTGACGCTGCTTCTGGTGCTGATCGCCGGCGCCGCCCTCGGCATCTGGGGCGCACCCAAGCTCGTGCCGCTTCTTCCCTCGGGCCTGGCGCCCGTGGCCGACTGGCTCGAGCCGGGCCGCAAGGACACCGAAGCCGAGATCGCCGCCCTGCAGACCCGCGTCGACGAGGACCTCGGCACCGTGAACGCCCAGCTTGCGGACCTCTCCGCCGGCGATGACGTCGACGCCAGGATCAAGGCGGCCGTCGACGCCGCGGAGACGCGCGTGTCTGCCGACATCGGCGCCTTGCAGGAATCGGTGGGTCAGCTCGACGGCGCCGAGACCCGGCAGCGGCTGGACCGGCTGCAATCGACCGTGGACGGCCAAGGCGCCGAACTCGACACGCTGAAGCAGCAGCTTTCCGGGGCAAACGCCGCGAGCGGCCAGCTCAGTGACGAAGCCGCCAAGAAGATCGACGTTTATCGGGCCGAACTCGACGGGGTGAAGGCCCAGGTCGCCTCGCTCCAGGACAAGGTCGGCGCGCTCGGCGCCCGGATCGACGAGGTCTCGGCCAACGCCGACAAGCAGATCGAGACCGCGAAGGCCCAGGCGACCGAGGTCCAGACCAAGGCCGAGACCGCCCGCAACGCCGCCGAGCTCCAGTCCGACGTCGCGCTGATCCGCGCCGCGCTGGCCAGCGGCCAGCCTTTCGCCGATCCGTTGCAGAAGCTCGCCGCCGATCCCGACGTCAAAGTGCCCGATGGCCTCAGCGCCGCCGCCTCGACCGGCGTCGCCACGATGGCCTCGCTCAGGGACCGCTTCCCCGATGCCGCGCATGCGGCGATCCAGTCCAGCATCCTCGCGAGCGCCGGCGATGGCGTCGTCGCCCGCTCGAAGGCGTTTCTCGCCGCCCAGATGGCCAGCCGCTCGCTGACGCCGCAGGAGGGAACCAGTCCCGACGCGGTGCTGTCGCGGATGGAGGAAAAGCTGCGCAACGACGATCTTGACGGCGCGCTGGCCGAAGCCGCAGCACTTCCCTCCGAAGCGACCGCGGCAATGAGCGGCTGGCTCGAGGCGGCGAAGACGCGCGCGGCGGCCGTCGACGGACTGGCCGCGCTCGACGCCGCCGTCCCGGCAACCAACTGACGGGAGGCGTGCGATGCTCTGGTCGATCCTGAAGATCCTACTCTTCATCGCGCTCGCCGCGGCGCTGGCCTTCGGCGCGTCGTGGATCCTCGAGACGCCGGGCGAGGTCCGCATCGCCTTCGACGGCCGCGAGTTCTTCGTCTCGCCGATCGGCTTCATCATCGGCATCGTCGTGCTGATCGGGCTGGCGCTGATCCTGCTCAAGCTGATCGGCTTTCTCGGCGCGGTGCTGCGCTTCCTGCTCGGCGACGAGACGGCCGTCAGCCGCTACTTCTCGCGCAACCGCGAGCGGCGCGGTTTCGACGCGCTGTCCGATGGCATGGTGGCTCTGGCCGCGGGCGATTCGCGGCTCGCGATGCGCAAGGCGCAGCGCGCGGAGAAGCTGCTCCAGCGCCCCGACGTCACCCGGCTCCTCAGCGCCCAGGCGGCCGAGCTGGGCGGCGACAAGTCCAAGGCCTTCGGCTACTACAAGGATATGCTGGCCAACGACCGCACCCGCTTCGTCGGCGTGCAGGGCCTGATGCGGCAGAAGCTCGAGGAAGGCGACACCGACACCGCGATGGCGCTCTCCAAGAAGGCCTTCGGCCTGCGCCCCGACAACGAGCGCAACCTGCGGACCCTGTTCGATCTGCAGTCCAAGGCGCAGGACTGGTCCGGCGCGCGCGAGACGCTCAACGCCTCGATGCATGCGCGGCTGCTGCCCCGCGACGTCGGGACACGCCGCGACGCCGTGCTGTCGCTGGCCGACGCCCGCGCCGCGCTCGCCGCCGGCAACGACGCCCGCGGCAACGAGGCGGCGCTCCAGGCGAACCGTCTCGCGCCGACGCTCGTGCCCGCCGCGGCGCTCGCGGCGCGGGTGCATGCCGGCAACGGCGCCAAGCGCAAGGCCACCAGGATCCTGACGTCGGCCTGGGCCGTCACCCCGCACCCCGACCTCGCCGCGGCGTTCGCCGCGATCGATCCCGACGAGAGCCCCGCGGCACGGCGCAAGCGCTTCGCCACGCTGATCGCGGCCAATCCCGGCCACGTCGAGAGCCGCCTGCTCGAGGTCGAGCTGGCGCTGGCGGCCGAGGATTTCCCCGCCGCCCGCAAGGCGCTCGGCGATCTCGCCGAGACCGAGCCCACCACCCGCAGCCTCCTGCTCAAGGCGGCGGTCGAGCGCGGCCAGGGCGCGCCGGATGCGGTTGTCAGCGGCTTCCTGACCAAGGCTGCCCTCGCCTCGCACGGACCGCAGTGGGTGTGCGGCAACTGCAACCACGTCCATGCCTCCTGGCAGCCGGTCTGCGAGAACTGCGGCGCGTTCGACACGCTCGACTGGCGGACGCCCCCCCACGTGGAGACGGTGGGGCTGGCCGAATCGGCCATGCTGCCGCTGATCATCAGGACGCCCGAGCCGGCCCGGCCGATCGAGCCGGAGCCCCCGGCCAAGGCGCCGAAGCGCGACGTCGACGACGCCGAGCTTGCCAGCGCCGCCGACCAGGCCAGGGTGGCGGGCGGCAATTAACCCGATGTTATCGGCCGTCTGCGATGACGGTCTCCGGTGGTTGGGGATCGTCTGGATCCCTCGGCGGGGATCGGGGGCGAGCTCATGTCATTGGCGGCGCTGCGGCAATGGACCATGGAGGAAAGGCGACCGGACCCCGGGCGCCTCGACCCGATCACGCTGCTGCCGAACCGCCGGCAGTACCATTCCGACAGCGCGCTCTGGGGCAACAGCCGGGCCACGCTCGTGCTCATCACCTTGGCCGACGCGCAGTCGTTCAACGAGATCCTCCGGGTGCTCGGCCATGCCCGCTCGGACGCCTTCATCCGCGCCGGCGCCGAGCGGCTCAAGGACATCCTCGGCATCGGGACGGCGATCTACCACGTCAGCATCCTGAGCTTCGCTTTCCGGCTGCCCGGCAGCGCCGAGCCCGATGCGCCGGCAATGATCGACCGGATCATCGCTGCCTTCCGCCAGCCGATCCTCTGCGACGACGTTCCGATCGACGCGCGGATCGGGATCGGCCTCAAGGCGGTCGGCCGCGCCGGCGGCAGCCCCGGCGAGGACCTGCGCGCCTCGCTCTCCGCGGCGCAGGACAGCCGCAGCTCGCCAGCCGGCTGGTCCTGGTTCGACCACAAGCGGGACGAGGCGCACCGCCGCGCGTTCCGGCTGCTGTCCGACCTCAAGCAAGCGCTCGACGCCGAGGACCAGCTCGAGCTGCACTACCAGCCCAAGGTCACCCTCGCGTCGGGGGCCTGCATCAGCGCCGAGGCGCTGCTGCGCTGGACCCATCCCCAGCTCGGCCCGATCTCGCCCGGCGAGTTCGTCGTGCTGGCCGAAACGACCGCGCTCGTGACGCCGATGACCCGCTGGGTCATCGACGCCGCGACGCGCCAGGCGGCGATCTGGGCGCGCGACGGCGTCGACATGACCCTCGCGGTCAACATCTCGCCCAAGAACCTCGAGGAGCCGGACTTCGTCGAGTACCTGCTCTTCTGCTGTGCCGCCCGCAACCTCGACCGGGCCCGCATCGAGCTCGAGATCACCGAAGGCGTCAGCGCGGCCCGCGGCGGGCTGATCCTCGAGCGGCTCGCGGTGCTGCGCAAGCTGGGGTTCTCCATCGCCATCGACGACTTCGGCTCGGGCTACAGCAACATGAGCTACCTGACCCGACTGTCGGCGCACACGCTCAAGATCGACCAGAGCCTGGTGCGCGGGGTGCAGGCCAACACGCTCGGCGGGCGGCTGGTGTCGAACATCGTGCAGATGGGCCGCGACCTCGGCTACCGCGTCGTCGCCGAAGGCATCGAGACCGAGGACGAGCGCGCGCTCCTCACCACGTGGGGCTGCGACTACGGACAGGGCTGGCACTTCGGCCGGCCGATGTCCGCATCGGCCTTCGGCGACTGGCTCACGTCGCAGAAGTAGGGCGGCCGCACCCCGGCCGCCCTCGCCTTCAGAGCCCCTGCGCCACCGCTTCGAGCTGGTCGGCGCACGTGTTCCAACCAACCTCGAAGCCCATGGCGGCATGTTCGTCGCGGGCCTGCCGGGTCCAGTGCCGGGCGCGCGCGATGTAGCGCGTGCCGCCATCCTCGTCCGCAAGGGTCAGGATGCCGGTGAAGAACGGCCGCTCCGAGGGCTCCCAGGCGCGGGTGTAGGCGTCGGTGAAGACCAGCCGCTCGCCCGGCACCACCTCGAGATACACCCCGAGGTTGGGAAACTCCTGCCCCTCCGGGCTGCGCATCACGATCCGGCTGGCGCCGCCGGGGCGCAGGTCCATCGCCGCCTCGGGCGTGGTCCAGGGCGCGGGGGCGAACCAGCGCTTCAGCAGCTCCGGCTCGGTCCAGCACCGCCAGACCGCCGCGCGCGGCGCGCGCAGCAGCCGCGATATCTGCAGGTCGCGCCCGGCAGCCTCCGGGGTATCGAGGACAGGGGTCATGGGCCTCTCCTCAGCCCGCGGCCGGCTCGTCGATCGACCAGCTCAGCCCGAAGGGATCGGTCAGCATACCCCAGCGATCGCCCCAGAACATCGTCTCGAACGGCATGCACACGGTGCACCCCGCCGCGATGGCGCGGTCCCACCACAGGTCGCCGTCCTCGACGACGAGCTGCAGGTGGAAGCCCTGCGGCGTCACGACCGGCGTGTCGGGCGGGCTCATGTCCGACATCATCACCGCGCCGCCGTTGATCTCGACCTGGCAGTGCATCAGCCGCGAGGGGTCGCCTTCCGTCGGCATCCGGCCGGTCTCGCGCGCGCCGAACGCCCGGACGTAGAAGTCCGCCGCCTCGCCCGCCTTGCCGTTCATCCCGATGTAGGGGATCACCCCCTTCATCGCACGCGTCGCGAATTGCTGGTCCTCAGGCATCGTTTTCCTCCCAGGCTTCCGGTTGAAGGTCGATGGCGGCGCGGTCGCTGCCGTCCATGTAGAAGGGCACCGAGACATGGTCGTGGACGATCCGCCACCCGTCCGCGGTCCGCTCCAGCACCGTCGTCAGCCGCGCCCACCAGGCAGCGGGCGCCCCGCCCCTCGTCGCGGCGGTGTGCAGCAGCCCATGGCAGACCGCGAGATCGCCGCTGGTGACGATCCGAAGGTCTCGCGTCGTCGATTTCGATCGGGCCGTCCCAGCCGTCCATCCATTGCTGCAGCGCGGCCGCGCTCGGGCCGGGATGGCGCAGCGGCGGCGCGAGATCGGCGAGCCGGGCGTCCGGCGCGAAGTGGCGGTTCACCGCCTCGGCGTCGCGGGCGCGAAACCCGTCGGCGATGGCATCGAGAACGGCGCGCACCGCGTCCGCGTCGCTCGTCCTCGCCTTCACCTCCGCGCCGCTCACGACGGCACCGTCTCGCCGACGAAGGCGCGCTCGAGGGTTGCGAGGTCGAGCTTCTTCATCGGCATGAAGGCGGCCACGACCCGCTCGATCGCCGCCGGGTCGCCGGAGCCCATCATCGCCCCGAGCCGTCGCGGCACGATCTGCCACGAGACGCCGAAGCGGTCCTTGAGCCAGCCGCAGGCCTCGGCCTCCGGCACGGCCGAGAGCCCCGCCCAGAGCCGGTCGATCTCCGCCTGGTCCTCGCAGTTGACGATCAGCGACAGCGCCTCGGTGAACGGGGCGTCGGCCTCGACGCTGTCCATCGCCATGATCGCCTGGCCGTCGATGCGGAACTGGGCATGCATGACCGTGCCGGCGGCGTCCTTGCGGCTGCCGTCGTGGCGCCTGATCCCGTCGACGGTGGCCCCCGGAAAGACCGAGGTGTAGTGCTCGATCGCCGCCTCGGCGCGTCCCGCGGCTTCGCCGGCGAAGAGCAGCGACGGCGTCACCGTGCGGCCGACGTCGGCATGCGCGCCGAGCCCGATCTGCCAGTTGAGGCCCCAGCGGTCCGAGAGCCACCCGTACTTCTGGCTCCAGGGATAGGCGTCGAGCGGCATCAGCGCCGTGCCGCCGTCGATGAGCCCCTGCCAGAGGCGGTCGACCGCCGCCTCGTCCTCGAGGATGGCGAAGAGCGACACCGCCGGAGTGAACCTGAAGAGCGGGCCGCCGTTCAGCGCCAGCAGCGACGTGTCGCCGAGCCGGAAGTCCACGTTCATCACCGAACCGGGCGTGCGGCCATGCACTTCCTTGCCGGCCTCGGGATACCGCACGATAGAGCCGATCTCCGAACCCGGGATCAGGTCCACATAGCGCCTGACCGCGGTCTCGGCCTCGGTGTCGTACCAGAGATTGGGAACGATCTTCTGCATGTCTGCCTCCTCAGACGTCGATGATGGGGGAAAAGCCGCCGTAGATCATCCGCTTGCCGTCGAACGGCATCGCATTGGCATCCGGATGCATCCGCGGGTCCTTCATGATCTTGCCCCAGGCATCGTCGCGCACCGCCTTCGAGGGCCACTCGATCCAGGAGAAGAGCACCGCCTCGTCCTTCTCCAGCTTCACCGCCATCGGAAAGGACGTGACCTTGCCGTCCGGCACGTCGTCGCCCCAGCCCTCGACGATCCGCTCAGCGCCGTATTCCTTGAAGAGCACCGCCGCCTCCTCGGCGAACGTGCGGTAGGCGTCGCGGTTCGCAACGGGAACCGCGATGAGAAATCCGTCGACATAACTCATGAGTTTGCCTCCCTTCCGGCCTGGTTTTCGAAGAGCATTGACAGGTATCGCCGCAGATGGCCGAGGCTTTCGGCAGCGACCTCCGGTCCGCCCGATGCCTTCGCGAGGATGAAGGCGCCCTGGATGACCGCCTGCACGTGAAGCGCGAGGCTCGTGGCGGTCCACCCGCCGCTGGCCCGGCTCGCCGCCATCGCCGCCGCGATGTCGTCCCTGAGCGTCATCGCATGCCCGGTGATCTCGCGCTGGCAGGCGTCGCGGATCGCCGGATGGCTGGAATAGACCTCCTGCACCATCGTCCCGAGGAGGCACGTGTAGTCCTGCATCTCGCCCTGCAGGATATGCCGGCGGAAATCGACGTAGCCGAGCAGCCGCTCCACCGGCGTCCCCAGCCGGCGGTAGGGCGCCGTCGCGAACGCCGCCTCGGCCATCTCGCCGAAGTGCTTCGCTGCCGCGACGCCGAGGTCCTCCTTCGAGCGGAAGTGGTGGAAGAACGCGCCCTTGGTCACCCCCGCCGCCTGGCAGAGCTCATCGACCGAGGTCGCGCCGTATCCCTGGCCCCGGATCAGGCCGAGCGCCGCGTCGAGCAGCTTGCGTCTTGCGTCCTTGGCCACGACCGGGCTCCCTTCCTGAACTCTACCATACCAACCGGTCGGTATCTTTGTCAACGCGCACGCCGCGTCGTCGGCCAGAGTCTGCCGCTGCGGCGAATTGTCAAAAATGCGAAGGGGTTCGTACCGATGCCGCAGCGCAGGCGCCACCCGGGTGGTCACATGACGATGACAAGGGGCCGGGCGACCTTCTCCGGTGAGTGGATTGCCAGCGGCTCACAGGCGGCTCGCAAGCGTCGTTCGCCTCGGCGCGATGCCATTTTCGCCAACGGCGTGGTCGTGTGCATCGCCCGTTGACCGCAGCGGTCGTACACGACACTGTGATATCTCAGGTGACACGCGAGGGCGAGGGATGGCCGCGATGGCACGCCCGACCGATGCCCGCCTCCGGCTCTGTCAACGCTCCGTTTTGGGGGCGATCAAGACGTTCGGGGGCACAAAGTCGGGAGAAGCTCATGAGCCGGAACGGGTCGGGTGAGGCTCGCCGAGTGGCTGTACCTGGGTCCGCGGCGCTCCACGGAGTTCGCGCCGCAACAGCCGACCGCCTCTTCAGCGTGCTGCGCCACCCGGTCGCATGATCTCCGAAGCCCCCACCTTCGAGGAGCTCGCGAGCTTCGACGCAGAGTTCTGCCTGATCGGCGCGGGGCCGGTCGGAATCGTGACGGCGCTGACGCTGAGCGCTGCAGGACGGCGAGTGCTGCTGCTCGAATTGGGCGGCCGGGCGGAAACACCGGCCGCCCAGGCCCTCTCGGTCGCGGAGGACTATACCCGTGCCACGCAGCACCCCCCGGAAATCGCGATGGCACGCCGGCTTGGCGGCACCTCGAACCTCTGGGCCGGGCGGGTCCTGCCGTTCGACCCCATCGATTTCCGCGCCCGGCCTTGGCTCGGACCGGCGCTCGACGTCGCCTGGCCGATCTCAGCGGGCGACCTCTTCCCGCACGCCAGGGCGGCTTGCGAAATGCTCGATGCCGGCACTCCGGTCTGGCGCGAGCCGCTTCCGGGGATCGAGGCCGACGATGCTTTCGGCTTCGAGACGCTGGAACGCTGGAGCAATGTGGCGCGGATGCAGACCCTGCACCGCGACCCGCTGGCAAGGCGGAAGACCTTGCTGGTCGCGCTCGGGGCGACGGTGGTCGGCTTTGCCGTGGACAGCGGCAGGGTGGCGGCTTTGGATGTCCATCTGGAGCGATGCGGTCACGGCAGGGTGGCGGCTCCGGTTTTCGTGCTCTCGGCTGGCGGCAACGAGAGTACGCGGCTGCTTCTCGCTGCGCAGCGGGGGAACCCGACGCTCTTCGGCGGTGAAGGCGGGCCGCTTGGCCGCTTCTACATGGGGCATGTCCAAGGCCAGATCGCCGAGATCGAGCTGGAGAACCCGGCACTCGACGCCGGCCTCGACTTCCATCAGGACGGACAAGGGAACTATGTTCGTCGACGCCTGGTTCCTTCGGAGGCGACCCAGGAGCGTGAGCGCCTGACCAACATCGCCTTCTGGCCGGTCGTGCCGCCGATCGCCGACCCGGATCACCGCTCGGGGCCGCTGTCGGCGGTCTTTCTGGCCTTG
Source organism: uncultured Alphaproteobacteria bacterium (assembly GCA_963819995.1). GTDB lineage: Bacteria > Pseudomonadota > Alphaproteobacteria > Rhodobacterales > Rhodobacteraceae > Amaricoccus. The sequence continues at coordinate 107,063 of CAWFYR010000009.1, forward strand.
TCGCTGGCACCGCTCGGGCGACGGCTGATCGCCGAGCCGATCAGGCTGAGGCACGTTGGCATGCCGCCTTACCGCCGGGGGCGGCACCTGAAGAACCTCCTTGGGGAGCCCTGGCGAACCGTGGGCTTTGCGCCCTGGTTCCTCTGGAAGACCACGAAGGCACGGCCGCGGCTGCCCGGCCTCTTCCTCAGGAATCCCGCCCGGCGCTATGGGCTCGAATACCATGCCGAGCACCTGCCCCATCCGGAAAGCAGACTGACCCTCGGCTCGGCGGTTGATCGGCTGGGGCTGCCACGGCTCCGGCTGGACCTGCGCTTCTCCGCCGAGGACGCCGCGGCCGTGGTACGCGCCCATGATGCGCTCGAGGCCTGGCTGATCCGCAACCGGCTGGGGCGGCTCGCCTGGCGAACGCCGCTGGAGGCGCGGGCGGCGGCGGTGCTGGCCGCGGCCAAGCACGGCAGCCATCAGGTCGGCACCGTCCGCATGGGATCCGACCGGCGCACGGCGGTCGTTGACGGCGACTGCCGCACCTTCGACCTCGAGAACCTCTACGTCGTCTCTACGGCGGTGCTGCCGAGCTCCGGACAGGCCAATCCGACGATGACCGCGGTCCAGCTCGGCCGGCGCCTTGCCGAACGGCTGGCGCGGGAGGCCGGGTTTCAGCGCCGGCCTGACCTCCAGAGCCTGCCGACAACCTCCTCCGCGGCTTCCACGTCGAGGCAGAAATGATCAGACCCGAGGGGCCGGCGAGCGGACGTCAGTCCTCGCCGCCGCCCTCGTAGATCGCCCGCTCGTTGGCGGTGGCGACCCGCAGGATGTTGGTGCTGCCGGCGACGCCGAACGGAATGCCGGCGGTGACGACGATGCGGTCGTCCTCGGCCGCGAAGCCGTCGGCGCGCGCGGCGCGCGCCGCGGAGACCACGGCCATCTTGAAGCGATCGACCGTCTCGGTGACGACGCAGTGCAGGCCCCAGCTCAGCGCCAGCCGCCGCGCGGTCCCGACGAACGGCGTCAGTGCGATGATCGGCACCTTCGGCCGCTCGCGCGCGACCAGCAGCGCGGTCGTCCCGGTGTGGGAGAAGCAGCAGATCGCCTTGACCTTGGTCGTCTCCGCCACCTCGCGCGCGGCGACGGTGATGGCGTCCGACACACCCGACCGCGCCGAGGTATGCTGCGCATCGATCACCTGGCGGTAGATGCCGTCGTGCTCGACCGACTCGGCGACGGCGTTCATCGTCGTCACCGCCTCGATGGGATAGTCGCCCGCGGCGGATTCCGCCGACAGCATGATCGCGTCGGCGCCCTCGTAGATCGCCGTCGCCACGTCCGAGACCTCGGCGCGCGTCGGCACCGGGCTCGTGATCATGCTCTCGAGCATCTGCGTCGCGACGATCACCGGCTTGCCGGCGGCGCGGCAGGCCCGCGTCAGCCGCTTCTGGATCGGCGGCAGCGACGTCACCGGCAGCTCGACCCCCAGATCGCCGCGGGCGACCATGATGCCGTCCGACGCCTCGAGGATCTCGGCGAAGGCGTCCACCGCGGCCGGCTTCTCGATCTTCGACAGGATCGCCGCCCGGCCGTCGGCCAGTTCGCGCGCCTGGAAGACGTCGCTCGCCCGCTGAACGAAGCTCAGCGCCAGCCAGTCGACCCCCATATTGCAGGCGAACTCCAGGTCCTTGAGGTCCTTGGGCGACAGCGCCGCCAGCGGCAGGACCACGTCGGGCACGTTGACGCCCTTGCGGTTCGAGATCTCGCCGCCGACGACGACCTCGGTGATCGCGTGCTTGGGCGAGCATTCGGTGACCTTGAGCTTGATCTTGCCGTCGTTGACCAAGAGCATCGAGCCGGCCTTCAGCGCGGCGAAAATCTCCGGATGCGGCAGGCTGACGCGGGAGGCGTCGCCGTCGGCCGGATCGAGGTCGAGGCGGAAGCTCGCGCCTTCCGCCAGCATGACCGGCCCCGCGGCGAAGGTGCCGACCCGCAGCTTCGGCCCCTGCAGGTCGGCGAGGATCGCGATCGGCCGCCCGCAATCCGCCTCGACCTGGCGAATCAGCTTGTGCCGCCGTGCGATGTCGTCGTGGGTGCCGTGGCTCATGTTGAGGCGAAACACGTCCGCACCCGCGATGAACAGGGCCTTGATCATCTCGTAGGTGTCGGAGGCCGGGCCGAGGGTTGCAACGATCTTGACGTTGCGCTGGCGGCGGATCGAGGTCATGCGAAGGCTATCCCCATCCTTCAATTTGCGAGCCGGTTATAGCCGAACGACCTGACGATGGAACGGCAAATGCCGTCGCAGGCCCAAAAACCGGTCGCTGGCGAACCACCAGTCTTTTTTCTGGGCAACCGGCAGATTTTGGGCACAACGGGCGACGGAGCCGGCGCGCCGCCGCGTAGAATTCCGGCGGTCCAAGCAGCCGCGCCGTTCGGGACAGCATGTTCAAAGCCACACGCAGAGCTGCCGAAGACGGATGCACTTGCAGGATGGCGGTGTCACTCCATCCTTCTGTGCCGCGGTCTTGCCGCGACCAAAACCTTCGTGACTTAGAGGTATCTGCGCTGTCCGGTTCGCAAGGCGAGGTCTATCTGCTGGATACGGGTCGGGGAACCGCGCTTCCCGGCCCGGCGCGTTCCAGTGCGGACGGCACAGCCAGAGGGCAGCCGCGGTGAGAGTGTGGAAGCAGGCCGTCGTGTCCATTGTCGTGCTCGGCGCGGCAGCGGTGGTGTGGGCGCGCACCTTCCCAGCCGCCGCCGTGCTCCTCGAGCGCGCCGGAATAGCCACCGCCTCGGTCGAGGCCCCGAAGCCATCCGGGGGCGGGCCGGCCGGTTTCTCGGGTCGCGGTCAGCCGCCGGTCGTTCTCGGCGCCGCCGCCTCCGAGGCCAAGGTCAACGACAGCGTCTCGGCGATCGGCGACGGCCTCGCCGCGCGTTCGGTCACGGTGACGCCCTACGTCGCCGGGCGGGTCGCGAGCATCGACGCGGCGTCCGGCGACTTCGTCACCGAAGGCACGCCGATCGCCAGGCTCGACTCCGAGACCGAGGAGATCGCCCTCGACCGCGCCCGCCTCACGCTGGAGGATACGCGGGAAACCCTCGCCCGTGACCAGCGGCTCGTCGCGTCCAAGACGCTGTCCGAGGTCGAGCTCCTTTCGGCACAGCTTGCCGTCAGCCAGGCCGAACTCGCGCTCCGCGACGCCGAGCTGGCGCTCGAGCACCGCACGATCCGGGCGCCGTTCGACGGCTGGGTCGGCATCATCGGCGTCGAGGTCGGCGACCAGGCCGACACCGATACCGAGATCGCCACCCTCGACGACCGGTCGCACATCCTCGTCGACTTCCGCGTCCCCGAGCGCTTCGTGGGACAGCTCAGGGTCGGCAGTCCGGTGACCGCCCGGCCGCTTGCCCGGCCCGACCTCGAGCTGAGCGGCAGCGTCGTCGTCCTCGACAGCCGGGTCGACCCCGAAACCCGCACGCTCCGCCTGCGCGCGAGCATCGACAACGCCGACGACCAGCTGCGCGCCGGGATGGCGTTCTCCATCGGCATGAGCTTCCCCGGCCAGACCTACGCCGCCGTCGATCCGCTGGCGATCCAGTGGAGCGCCGACGGCGCCTATGTCTGGACCGGCGTCGACGGCAAGGCGACGCAGGTGCCGGTGCGGATCGTCCAGCGCAACAACGACAGCGTTCTCGTCGACGCGGCGCTCGCGCCCGGCACGAGGGTGGTGACCCAGGGCGTCCAGATGCTGCGCACAGGCGCACCTTTCACCTTCGAAGGCGACGCCCCGCCCGCGTCCGACGGGGCAGGCGAGGCCGCTGCCCCCGGGGCGGCCGCGCCGCGCTCGAGGACCTGAGGGCCGATGCCGTCGCGCGCGGACGTCGGCGGCAACGCCTCGGGGTTCACGGCGCTCTTCGTGCGTCGGCCGATCCTCGCGGTCGTGCTCAACAGCCTGATCGTGATCGCGGGCCTCGCGGCGATCTTCGGCGTCGAGGTGCGCGAGCTTCCCGACATCGACCGGCCGGTGATCACCGTCTCGACGACCTATGACGGCGCCGCCCCCGAGACCGTCGACCGCGAGGTCACCAGCGTCATCGAGGGCGCGATGGGCCGGGTCTCCGGCGTCAGCGACATCTCGTCGACCTCCTCGTTCGGCCGGAGCCGCGTCACCGTCGAGTTCAACGACAAGACCGACCTCAACGTCGCCGCCTCCGACGCCCGCGACTCGATCGGCCGCATCCGCAACAATCTTCCCGACGACGTCGACGAGCCGCGCATCGTCAAGGCGGACGCCAACTCCGACCCGGTCATCCGCATCGGCGTCACCTCCGACACGATGTCGGTCGAGGACCTGACCGATCTGGTCCAGAACACCATCGAGGACCGGCTCATCGCCACGCCCGGCGTCGCCGACCTCGGGATCTACGGCAGCCGCGACCGCATCTTCCGCGTCGACGTCGACCAGACCCAGCTCGCGAGCCGCGGCCTGACGCTGGCCGACGTCCGCAGCGCGCTCGCCACGGTGGCCTTCGACAGCCCGGCCGGCTCACTCACCGCCTCGAACCAGAGCCTCGTGGTGCGCACGACGGCGACGGTCAACACCCCCGAGGGCTTCGGGGCGCTCATGCTCGACCAGAACACCAAGCTCAGCGACGTGGCGACGGTGACCCTCGGGCCCGACATCGGCAGCAGCATCCTGCGCTCGAACGGCCAGAGCGGCCTCGGCATCGGCGTGATCCGCCAGGCGCAGAGCAACACGCTCGACATCTCCCGCGACATCCACCAGGTCGTGGCCGACCTGCAGACCACGCTGCCCAAGGGCGTCAGCATCTTCATCACCGGCGACGACGCCGTCTTCATCACCGGCTCCATCCACGAAGTGCTGCGCACCCTCGCACTCTCCGTCCTGATCGTGGTGGCGATCATCTTCGTCTTCCTCAGGGACTGGCGCGCCACCCTGATCCCCGCCCTCACCATCCCGGTGGCGCTGATCGGCACCCTTGCCGCGATCTACATGGCAGGCTTCTCGCTCAACATCCTGACGCTGCTCGCACTCGTCCTCGCCACCGGGCTCGTCGTCGACGACGCCATCGTGGTGCTGGAGAACATCGTGCGCCGCCGCGGCCAGGGCATGGGTCCCCGCGCCGCCGCCGTGCTCGGCACCCAGCAGGTCTTCTTCGCCGTCGTCGCGACCACCGCCACCCTCGCCGCGGTCTTCGTGCCGCTGTCGTTTCTCAGCGGCCAGACCGGCGCGCTCTTCCGCGAGTTCGGCATCACCCTCGCCTTCGCCGTCACCATCTCCGCGGTCGTCGCGCTGTCGCTCTGCCCGATGATGGCCTCGCGCCTGCTCGGCGCCGGCGACGGCTTGCCGCCGGAGAAGCACGGGCCCGTCGTGCGCTTCGGCGAGATGCTGGAGAACGCCTACCACCGCGTCCTGCACGCCGCCCTCGGCGCGCCGCTGATCGTGCTGGCGATCGGCACCGTCTTCGGCATCACCGCGCTGCTGATGTTCTCCAACATCCGCCAGGAGCTGACCCCGCCCGAGGACCGCGGCACGGCGCTCCTGCGCATCTCCGCGCCGCAAGGCGTCAGCCTCGACTACACCGCAGCCAAGCTCCGCGAGATCGAGGACCGCACCGCCGGCCTCCGCCAGTCGGGCGAGGTCGTCGGCCTCTTCTCGATCGCCGGCCTCAACGGCAACGACAACAGCGGCTTCATGATCTTCACCCTCGCGCCCTGGGGCGAGCGCAGCCGCAGCCAGCAGCAGATCGTCGACGACATCACCCGCGCCGCCTCGCAGGTCGTCGGCATCCGCAGCTTCGCGAACCAGCCCAACTCGCTCGGCATCCGCGGCGCCGGCCAGGGCCTGCAGTTCGCCATCGCCGGCAGCGACTTCGACACCCTCGCCACCACCGCCCAGGCCGTGGTCAAGCAGATGGAGGCCAACCCCGCCTTCGGTCAGGTCCGCCTCTCCTACGAGACCACCCAGCCGCAGCTCTTCATCACCGTCGACCGGACACGCGCCTCCGATCTCGGCATCGACATCGACGGCCTCGGCGACGCGCTGCAGTCCGAGCTCGACGGCAGCCCGGTCGGCTCGGTCTTCGTCGGCGACCGCAGCTACGACATCAAGTTCACCTCGACGATGAACCCGGTCCGCGACCCCAGCGACCTCGAGAACCTGTTCCTCAAGACCCGCTCCGGCGACATGGTGCCGATGTCGACCGTGGTGACCCTCGACGAGCGCGCCATCGCCCCCGAGCTCGACCGCGAATCGCAGCTCCGCGCCGTCTCGATCACGGCGGGCCTGACCGACGGCCTGCCGCTCGGCAAGGCCTACGCGATGGCGCAGGACATCGTGCAGCCGCTGCTGCCGCCGGGCGCGCGCATCGTGCCGCTCGCCGACACCGCGACGCTCGGCGAGACCTCGCACGCGCTCATGCTGACCTTCGGCTTCGCGATCCTCGTCGTCTTCCTCGTCCTCGCCGCCCAGTTCGAGAGCTTCGTCAGCGCGCTCATCGTCATGGCGACCGTCCCCCTCGGGCTTGGCTGCGCCATGGTGGCGATGGTGCTGACCGGCGTCAGCCTCAACGTCTACAGCCAGATCGGCCTGGTGCTCCTCGTCGGCATCATCGCCAAGAACGGCATCCTCGTCGTCGAGTTCGCCGACCAGTTGCGCGACCACGGCATGGCGGTGCGCGAGGCGATCGAGGAGGCCTGCCGCATCCGCCTGCGCCCGGTGATGATGACGATGGCCGCGACCATCCTCGGCGGCGTGCCGCTGCTGCTCTCCTCCGGCGCCGGGGCCGAGGCGCGCGAGGCGCTCGGCTGGGTGATCGTCGGCGGCCTCGGCCTCGCCACGCTCCTCACCCTCTTCCTGACCCCGGTCGCTTACCTGCTCCTCGCCGGCCTCTCCAAGCCCCGCGCGGCGGAATCGCTCCGCCTCGAGCAGGAACTCTCCCGCGTCGGCAACCCCGACGACGACGCGCCCTTGCCGGCCGCCTAGTCCGCGAACCGCGCCGCATCCGCGGCGGCATAGCCCGCGACGGCGCGCTCGGTCTCGGCATTGCGCCGCAGCGCCTCCACCGTCTCGGCGAGCTTCGAGGCCGGCAGCGCGCAGCTCATCTCGCCGTTGCCCATGCCGGTACGCACCCGGCTCAGCATGCAGCCGACGCTGATCGCCGGCTCCTGCCCGTCCTTGGCGATGGCGAGGATGTGGCACTGCGGCTTGCCCTCGAACCGCACCCCGCCGAGCGCGTCGTCGAGCACCATCGCCTGCTTGGCGTTGAGCCGCAGGAAGATCACGTCCGGTGCCACCGGCAGCGCATCGAGCGGCCCGTAGACGATCGACCCCGGCTTCTCCTTCACCGCCGGCACCTTTGGAAAGTCGGCCTCGCCGATCCAGCCCGACTGCACCAGTGCCGCGACGTCGGCGTTGTGCCCCACCTCGGCGAGCGTGCTGAAGCCGTGGGTATAGCTGCCGACGCTGCAATTGCCGTGGTCCGCCGCGACCGTCGAGAACACCCGCTCCGCACCCATTCCCCAGAAGACGCACGACGCCGGAGCCGCTCCCGTGCGCCCGTCCGCGGTCGGCGCCGGCCGCGTGCCCCCGACCGGATCCACCCCCGCCGTGGCCGCTTCCGCGCGGAACGCGATCCCGACCGGCGGCACCGACAGCCGCAGCAGCTCGCTCAATGCGGCACCCAGCGCCACGTGTTCCTCACCCGCCATCGTCCGTTCCTCCCCGTGTTCCTGCCTCAGGCGTAGCGCCAGTGCAGCAGCCAGCGCTCCAAGCGCCCGGCCAGCGCGAAAAGCACCAGCACGAACCCCATGATGATGAAGATCAGCGCCAGCGTCTGCGCCGCGTTGTAGGTGCTCTGCGCGAACGACAGCAGGTAGCCGAGCCCCCGGCTCGACGCCACGAACTCGCCGACCACGGCACCGGTGAAGGCAAAGCCCACCGCGACTTTCAGCGTCCCCATCACCCAGGCGGTGACCGAAGGCACGTAGACTTCACGCAGCAGGGTGCCCCGCCCGCCGCCCAGCGTCCGCACCCGCTCGACCAGCCGCACGTCGACCTCGCGGATGCCGCTGAAGACCGCGAAGAACACCAGCACGGTCACGAGCACCAGGCTCAGCGCCACCTTCGAGCCGAGGTCGATCCCGAACCAGATGATGAAGAGCGGCGCGAGGATCACCCGCGGGATGGCGTTGAGCAGGATCATCACCGGCTCGAGCACGTCCGCGAGCGGCCGCACCAGCGCCGCCGCGAACCCCAGCACCGCGCCGAGCGCCAGCCCGCCGATCAGCCCGAGCAGCGCCGCCGTGAACGTCGCGGCGATATGCGGCCAGATCGTGCCGCCGGCGAAGAGCTGGTAGAGCGTCACCGCCACCACGCTCGGCGCCGGTGCATAGAAGGGATCGATCAGCCCGGCGCGCGAGCAGGCCTCCCAGGTCAGGATCAGCGTGCCGAGCGCCACGCCCTGCCGCACCCAGGTGCGCCCGAAAAGCCGCTTCATCGCTCTTCCCCGACCGGCCCGACCTCGTCCGAGAGGTCGCGCCACATGCGTTGCAGCAATGGCGCAAAGCCCGGATCGCCGCGGACGGCGATCAGATCCCGCGGCCGCGGGATCCTCACCGGATACCGCTCGCGGATGCCGGCGCGCGGCCCGTGCGACAAGAGGTAGACCACGTCCGAAAGCGCCTGCGCCTCTTCCAGGTCGTGGGTGACGAGGAGCACGGCGATCCGCTCGCGCTCGACCCACTCCAGGAGGTCCTGCGTCACCCGGTGGCGCACGATGGCATCGAGCGAGGCGAACGGCTCGTCCATCAGCAGGAGCTTCGGCCGGAGCGCCAGCACCTGCGCCAGCGCCACCCGCTTGCGCTGGCCGCCGGAAAGCTGCCGCGGATAGCGGCCCTCGAACCCCGAGAGCCCCAGCCGCGCCAGCCAGCCGCCGGCCTGCTCCGCGGCATCCTCGCGCGACGCGCCATGCAGCCGCAGGCCCAGCGCCACGTTCTGCCGCGCCGTGCGCCAGGGCAGCAGCGCGTCGTCCTGGAACAGGAACCCCATCTCGCGGCGATCGACGGTGAGCTCGATCGTCCCGGCATCCGGCGCATGCAGCCCGGCGATCGCCCGGAGCACCGTGCTCTTGCCCGATCCCGAAGGGCCGATCAGGCTGACGACCTCGCCTTCGGCGACCTCGAGCGAAACCCCGTCGATCACCGGCTCCGCCTCACCGTAGCGCATGACGAGGTCGCGCACCCGCACGGCCGGCGCACCGGCCTCCGGGCGCGGCGCGAGCGTTGCCTCGGCGGCGCGCGGCTCTGCCGTCACCGTCATGCCGACCCCGGTTGCCGGAGTTCTTCGCGGATTTGGCGGAGACAAATCCGCGCGCGCCTGCCTGCCCCCGGCAGGCGCGATAGACGCGCCCGCCAGGCAGGCGCGCGCGGATTGCCAGCCGTGCTGATGCCCCGCCCCCCTCGGCCTTCGCGCTCGCGCGCTCCGGCCGACGAACCGGCGCGACGCAATGCGTCGCTACCGCCGGTTCGAGGCGATCCGGCCGATTCAGTCTCCAATCGTATCACGCGGGCACGACACCCGTGTCGAGAAGCTGCGCCAGATCCACGTCGGCCTTGAGCACGCCGCCGACCTGCAGCGCGTTCACCACCCGCGCGCAGGCGTCGACGTCGATCGCCACCAATTCCGGATAAAGCGAGTCGCGATAGCGCGAGATGATGGCATCGAACCGCTCGCCGTCGCCGCCGACCAGCAGTTCCGCGGGCAGCGACTTGCGGATGTCCGCGATCGGCGCGGTCCGCTGCGCCTCGAGGCCTTTCGCCAGCGCCGCGGCGATCTTCTGCATCTGCGCAAGCCGCTCCTCGCGCTCCTCGGCACGATAGGCGATGCCCATGAACTCGTAGGCGCCGCCGAGCAGCTTCGTGGAATCCGCGATGTCCATCGCGTTGAACAGCACCTTGCCGCCGTCCTCGACGATCAGCGACAGCGCCGGCTCCTGCACCATCCCGGCCGCGATCTGGCCCCGCCGCAGCGCTTCGAAGAGGTTCGGCCCCAGCACCGCGAAGCTCACCTTGCTCGCGTCGGCCTTCGCCTCGGCGAGAAGGTAGAGCAGCAGGGTATGATCGGCGTTCCCGAGCGCCGAGACGCCCACGGTCTTGCCTTCGAGATCGCCCAGCGTGGTGATCGCCCCGGCCTGGTCCGGCGCCACCGCCAGCGCGAAGAGCGGCAGCCGCCCCGTGGTGGCGAAGCGGCGGATCGCCGCGCCGTTGACGAAGGCCTGAACCGCCACGTCGAACGAGGTCGCGGCATAATCGACCGCGCCGCCGACCATCGCCTGCATCGCCGCGTTGCCGCCGCGCGTGTAGACGAGATCGACCGTCAGGCCCTCGGCCTCGAAGAAGCCCTGTGCCCGGGTGAACTCGTACGGCACGACGCAGAGGAGCTGGCTGCAGAACGCAAGCTTGACGGTCTCGGCGGCCTTGGCTCCCCTCGTGCCGGCGGCCAGCGTCAGCCCGGCCAGTCCGGCGGCACCCTTCAGAATCCCGCGCCGGCCGACCGGAAGGCGCGCGCGGTCCAGGATGACGTCGGGCTTGTCGTCACAGCAGCTCATGATGGCGCTCCGTCGCTGTCCCCGCCTCACGGCGCACAGGCTGCGCGCCAGAAGAACAAAATAGTCCCCGATGTGGTACCAGCAACCGCGCCGAGCGACAATACGCGGCCAGCCGACCCGCGCCGGGGAAGGCCGCCCGACCCATGCTGCCGGCATTATCAAATAGTTTTTGATAATCAGAATCGTTCCGGATCAATGAGTTAGCCTACGCCCAAACTCGGGCGCCCTTGCGACACGGCTTGCCGCTGACCCGCCGGATGGCTAGGGTCGCCCTCCGCTGAACGGAGCCCTCGATGCCTGCCCGCAACCTCGGCCGCACCCTCCTCGTCGCCGCGCTCGTCGTGGCGCTCGACCGGGCGACCAAGATCTACGTGGTCGAGGTCCTCGATCTGCGCAACCGCCTCGGCATTCCCGTCATCGATCCGTTCTTCAACCTGACGATGGCCTGGAACGAAGGGATCAACTTCGGGCTCCTGAATTTCGGCGCCGCCGGCCGCTGGGTGCTGATCGTGCTCGCCATCGCCATCGTCGTGGCGCTCGCCGCCTGGGCGCGCCGCGGCGGCTGGATCCAGGCCCTCGGCGCCGGAGGCATCATCGGCGGCGCCCTCGGCAACGTCTGGGACCGCTTCCAGTACGGCGCCGTCGCCGACTTCATCAACATGAGCTGCTGCGGCGTGCGCAACCCCTTCGCCTTCAACGTCGCCGACGCCGCCATTTTCGGCGGCGCGGCGCTCCTCGTCGTCTTCGGCCGCGGCCACGCAACAGGGCGTGACGACCGGGACCGAGTGCGCTAGAGACGGGTCGGATGCGGGCGAAGAGGATGATGCAGGCAAGGCGGGCAATCGCGATCGCAGCGCTGGTGCTGGTGCCGCTGACGCTTGCGGGCTGTGGCGAAGGCGGCCTCGCCGGCGGCCTCCGCTCCGCCGGCGTCGGCGCCTCGCCCGACGAGTTCATGGTCCTGCCCACCCGCCCGCTCGAGATGCCGCAGGACCTCACCGCCCTGCCGCCGCCGCTGCCCGGCACGGTGAACCGCGTCGACTACCAGCCCAAGGCCGAAGCGATCGCCGGCCTCACCGGCCGCAACGCCCCCGCCGGCACCGCCAACGGCACGGCGCTCGTCGCCCGCGCCGGCCCCCGTGACCCCGGCATCCGCGCCCAGCTCGCCGCCGAGGACGCGACCTGGCGCGAGACCCACCACGGCCTCCTGATCCCGCGCCTTCTCACCCGCGACAAGGACGCGCTGATCTACCAGCCGATGGTCCTCGACGCCGCCGCCGAGTACGACCGCCTGCGCGCCCAGGGCGTCCGCGTGCCCGCAGCCCCGCCGGCGGTGATCGGCAATTAACCAATAATCGGTGGCGCGGTTGCCGCCTGGGTGCTAAACCTTGGGGCATGAACGCCGAGAGCCCCAAGATAGACCGCAGGCCCATCCGGCAGCTCGACGCGGCGGCCGCGAACCGCATCGCCGCGGGCGAGGTGGTCGAGCGCCCGGCCTCGGCAATCAAGGAGCTGGTCGAGAACGCGCTCGACGCCGGCGCCCGGCGCGTCGACATCGCCTATGCCGACGGCGGCAAGCGGCTGATCCGCGTCCAGGACAACGGTCACGGCATCCCCGAGGCCGAGCTGCCGCTGGCGCTCGAACGCCACGCCACCTCCAAGATCGACGGCACCGACCTGACGCAGATCCTCACCTTCGGCTTCCGCGGCGAGGCGCTGCCGTCGCTCGGCGCCGTCGGCCGGCTCACCGTCACCTCCCGCGCCGCCGGCGCCGCTTGTGCCGCGAGCGTCACGGTGCGCGGCGGCGAGCCCTCGCCGATCCGCCCCGCTTCGCTCGCGCGGGGCACCGTCGTGGAGCTCGAGGGTCTCTTCAGCGCCACGCCGGCGCGGCTCAAGTTCCTGCGCTCCGACCGCGCCGAGGCCCAGGCGATCGGCGACGTTGTCCGCCGCCTCGCGATGACCGCGCCCGCCACCGCCTTCACCCTGACCGACCGCTCCGATCCCGACGCGCCGCGCGAAATCCTGCGGCTCGAAGCCGAGCCGGGCGATCTCTTCGCCGGCCTCGGGGCGCGCCTGCGGGCGCTCCTCGGCCCGGACTTTCTCGCCAACGCCTTGCCGATCGACGCCAGCCGCGAGGCGATCCACCTCTCCGGCTATGCGGCGCTGCCGACCTATTCCCGCGGCGCGGCAGTGGCGCAGCACCTCTTCGTCAACGGCCGCCCGGTGCGCGACAAGCTGCTGCTCGGGGCGCTCCGGGCCGCCTACTCCGACCTTCTCGCCCGCGACCGGCACCCGGCGGCGGCGCTCTTTCTCACCTGCGATCCCGAGGCGGTCGACGTGAACGTCCATCCCGCCAAGGCCGAGGTCCGCTTCCGCGATCCGGGGCTGGTGCGCGGCCTTCTGATCGGCGCGCTGCGGCAGGCGCTCGCCGAGGCGGGGCACCGGGGCTCCAGCACCACCGGCGGCGCGATGCTCGGCGCGTTCCGCCCTGCCCAGGCGCTGCCCGCCCGCTCGGCCTGGCCAACCTACCGCGCTGAACCCGCGGGCTTCGCCGAGCCGCTCGTTGCCGACGGCTGGTCGGCGCGCATCGACGCGCCGCCCGCCCCGGCAGCGGCCGAGGAGGCGCCCTGCGACCTGCCGCTCGGCATCGCCCGCGCCCAGATCCACGAGACCTACGTCATCGCGCAGACCGGCGACGGCATGGTGATCGTCGACCAGCACGCCGCGCACGAGCGCCTGGTCTACGAGCGCCTCAAGGCCGCCAGCGCCGCCGCGCCGATCGCGAGCCAGATGCTGCTGATCCCCGAAGTGGTCGAGCTCGACGCCGCCGCCTGCGCCCGCCTGCTCGACGCCGCCCCCGACCTCGCGCGGCTCGGCCTCGTGCTCGAGCCGTTCGGCGGCCATGCGGTCTGCCTGCGCGAGACGCCGGCGCTCCTCGGCGAGGTCGACGGCGCGCGGCTGCTGATCGACGTCGCGGACGCGCTCGCCGCGGACGAAGGCCGCGGCCTCCAGGCCCGCATCGACGCGGTGCTCTCCAGCATGGCCTGCCACGGCTCGGTGCGCGCCGGCCGGCAGATGCGCGGCGAGGAGATGAACGCGCTCCTCCGCGCGATGGAGGCGACGCCGCACTCCGGCCAGTGCAACCACGGCCGACCGACCTACGTCGAGCTGAAGCTCGCCGACATCGAACGCCTGTTCGGCCGGCGATGATCACCGTCGGCGGAACCCCGGTCGCGCTCGACGACCCCCGGCTCTGGGCGGTGGCGGTCGGGCTCGGGCTCTTTCTCGTTCTTCTCCGCGCCACCGCACGCGCAGGACGGGCGGTCGAGCCGCTCGCCCACCATCTCGCTCAGCTCGACGGCGCGGTGCGGGCCTTGAACGACGGCCAGCACCAGCTCCACGGCGGCCTGACCCACGTCGCCGAGGCGCAGGCCGCGGCGCAGATCCGCCTCGGCCAGGCGGTGGAAGGCCGGCTCGCCGAGGTCAGCAAGGCGATGGGCGAAAGCCTCGGCGACAGCGCGCTGCGCACCGCCCGCAGCCTCGGCGACCTGCAGCAGCGGCTGGAGACGATCGACAAGGCGCAGGTCAACATCGAGAAGCTCTCGGGCAACGTGCTGGGGCTGCAGGACATCCTCTCCAACAAGCAGACGCGGGGCGCGTTCGGCGAGATCCAGCTCCGCGAGATCGTCACCCGCGCGCTGCCGCCCGACGTGGTGACCTTCCAGGCGACGCTCTCGAACGGGACGCGCGCCGACTGCCTGATCGACCTGCCGCAGCCGCCGGGGCCGATCGTCATCGACGCCAAGTTCCCGCTCGAAGCCTACGAGGCGCTCCGGGCGGCAAAAACGCCGCAGGAGACGCAGGCGGCGCAGCGGCTGATGCGCGGCGCGGTCAGGGCGCACATGCGGGCCATCGCCGAGAAGTACGTGATCGAGGGAGAGACGGCCGAAGGCGCGCTGATGTTCCTGCCGTCCGAAGCGGTCTACGCCGAGCTGCACGCGAACTTCGGCGACCTGGTGCGCGAGGGCTTCGACCTCAGGGTCTGGATCGTCTCGCCCACGACCTGCATGGCGACGCTGCACACGCTGCGCGCGGTGCTGAAGGACGCGCGGCTGCGCGCCGAGGCGCACGCGATCCGGCGCGAGCTTGGCCTCCTCTACCGCGACGTGGAGCGGCTCCAGACGCGGGTCGGCAACCTCGACCGCCACTTCGGCCAGGCGCAGAAGGACCTCGAGGAAATCCGCATCTCCGCCGACCGGGCGCACAGCCGGGCGCGCCGGCTCGAAGCGATCGACTTCGCGCCGGGCGAGGATGAGGCGGCCGCCCGCGACGAAGCCAAGGCTGCACGGGTTCCCGAGCGGACGTGACCCTGCGGGGATGAATTCCGATCCGGCCCGTGGCAGGGTGCGGTGCGCGTAACCGGAGCCCGCCATGGTGCAGCTTGCCCTCGACGACTATCCCGACCGCTTCGCGCTGGTGAACGAGCTGCATGCCCGGCCGTTCCCCGAGCTCACGGCGCCCTGCCAGGCCGCGCATATCGCGATCATGCCGCCGGGGAACGCCGCCGACCGCGACCGCGCGCTGGACCGCGCCCACCTCGTCGCGCTTCTCGACCGGCACGGCGCGCCGCATCCGCCGCCCGAGGCCAACCACTATTCCGGGCCGCTCGGGCGGGGCTTTCTGAAATGGGAGATGCACACCGAGTTCGTCACCTACACCCTCTTCGCCGAGGGGGCGTCCTCGCGGCCGTTCTCGGGCGACATCTTCGGCCTCTTTCCCCCCGACTGGCTCGCCGCCGCGCCCGGCAAGGTGCTGACCTCCTGCCTCGTGCGGATCGACACGGTCGAGCCGGACGACGCCGAGGACCGCCTCGCCGAGGAGCTGCCGCGCTGGTTCATCCCGGAGAGCCTTGCGGTCAGCCAGGTCGTCGACGGCGAGGCGCTGATCGCCGCGGACTTCCGCATCGACGAGAACGGGCACGGGCGGCTCCTGGTGCTGGCGCGGCCGGACATCGGCATGCGACGGCTCGGCCGCATCGTGCAGCGCCTGCTCGAGATCGACACCTACAAGTCGGCGGCGCTGCTGACGCTGCCCATGGCGCGCGAGGTGGCCCGCGCCGTCGCCCGCATCGACCGCGAACTCAGCGGCGTCGTCGCGCGCATGGCCGCGGAGACCGGCCACGAGGCGGAGACGCTCGACCGGCTCCTGAAGATCGCCGCGGAAATCGAACAGCTCTCCTCGACCGCGGCGTTCCGCTTCGGCGCGGCCGGCGCCTACGAGGCGATCGTCAACCAGCGCATCCAGGTGCTGCGCGAGGAGCGGATCGGCGGACGCCAGCTCTTCGCCGAGTTCATGACCCGCCGGTTCGAGCCGGCGATGCGCACCTGCCGCTCGGCCAAGGAGCGGCTCGACGAGCTCTCGGGCCGGGCCGAGCGGGCGGCGAACCTGCTCCGGACCCGGGTCGACGTGGCGAACCAGGCGCAGAACGTCGAGGTCCTGCGCGCCATGGACCGCCGCGCCGCGCTGCAACTCCGCCTGCAGGAGACCGTCGAAGGACTGTCGGTCGTGGCGATCAGCTACTATGCGGTGAGCCTCGCCGAGCACCTCTTCAGCCCGCTCGCCGATCGGGCGGGCATTTCCGACGGCGTGCTGCTCGCCCTTCTCACCGTTCCGGTGATCCTCGTCGTCTGGCTCCTCGTCCGCCGGGTCCGCAAGAAGATCGTCCGTTCGGATTGAATCTCGGTTCCACTGTGGAACCGAAAGACACCTTTGAACCCACTGCTTTTTTCTCGTCAACGAAGGGTATTTAACTCTTCGTGGCCAAGGTCGCCTGACTTTCCGGCACCCGAATACTTTGACGCGGACGAGCGGCGAGCGCCCGGTAGAAGGCTTGCGCATCCCGCCATCGAACGGTCGCCAGCGACGCCATCGCTCGGTGGAAAGCGAGAACGCCGGCGGGAACCATGCCGTTCCTGCCTCGTTCGTCTGGTGACACCCGCATCGAAAATGAGAGGATTCTCGCCTATGCCCCTGCGAACCACACACAGCACCGCGCCGGCCGAAGGTTTGGCCACCCAAGAGGACAGAGTCTCCTGGGGTGCAATCATCGCCGGTACCGCCTGTGCGCTGGGGTTGCAGATCCTCTTCCTGCTGATCACCGCCGCGATCGGCCTCTCCATGGTCCAGGACGGCGACCCGAGCGGCGCCGGCTGGGGCACCGGCATCTTCTTCGCGCTCACCGCGATCGCGAGCCTCTTCGCCGGCGGCAGCGTGGCGGGCCGGCTCGCCGGTGCGCCCCTCCTGCCCTCCGCGGCGCTGCACGGCGTCGTCGTCTGGGCGCTGGTGATGATCGGCCTCACCTGGGTCGGCAGCTCCGCGACCGGGGCGCTCCTGCGCGGCACGACCCAGCTGGTGCAGACCACCGGCAGCGCCGTCGGCAACGTCGCCGGCGCCGCGGGAAGCACCATCGGGAACCTCGCCAGCGCGCTCGCGCCCGATCTCGAGAACCTTCAGGCCGGCAACATCGACGATCTGGTCCCTCAGGGGATCCAGCAGGACCTGCAGCAGCTCACCGGCAACCAGAACCTCTCGCCCGACCAGATCGCCGAGCAGGCCCGTCAGATCGCCGCCGCGATCGTCGACGATCGGGACCTGCAGAATGCCCGGCAGATCGTGATCACTGCCGGCCGGCAGATGCTCCGCAACCCCGGTGACGCCGACGCGATCTTCCAGCAGGCGGTCGACAAGATGACGGCACCGAACGGGCCGCTCGGGACCGGGCAGTTCGACGAGCTGCAGGCGCAGCTGCAGCAGCGCTACGGCATCTCCGAGCAGCAATCGGCGGAGATCGTCGACGGCTGGCAGCAGAGCTTCGAGCAGGCGCGGGACACCCTTGTCGGCACCTACCGCGACACCTTCAACAGCGTCGCAAACGCGTTGAACGACGCGGCCGAAAAGGCCAAGCAGGCTGCCGAAGCCGCGGCCGAGGCAGGCGCGCGCGCCGCAGGCTGGACCGCCTTCGGCTCGTTCCTGGCGCTGATCGCGGCGACCTTCGGCGCGGCGGTCGGGCGGCCCGAGGACCTCGTGGCCGACGCACGCAAAGCGCGCGGCGAACCGCGGACGGGAGGGCTCTGAGCATGGACATCCTCCGCATCCTGATCGCGATCCTGCTGCCGCCGCTCGGCGTCTTTCTTGAGGTCGGCATCGGCCTGCAGTTCTGGATCAACATCCTGCTGACGCTGTTCGGCTACATCCCCGGCATCATCCACGCCCTCTGGGTGATCAGCACCCGGTAGCCGCCGGCGTTCCCCTCAAGGTCTCGGGCTGCGGCGAAAGGCGCTGCAGCCCGGGTCGATCCGCGTCCGCGGGTCGAGCGGTGCCCGGGTCCGGAACGCCGCGCGTCCGATCAGATGGGCGCCGATCGGGGCGGACGCGATCATGAAGACAAAGACGAAGAGCGCCTCGAGCACTTCCCGCCACGTCTGCGCCTCGATCATCACCGCGATGCAGATCAGCGCCAGTCCGAAGGTGCCGGCCTTGGTCGCGGCATGCATCCGCCCGAAGACGTCCTTCATGCGGATGATGCCGATGCCGGCCACCAGGCAGAAGAACGCGCCGACGAGCATCAGCGCCGCGGCGATCCATTCATCCATCGCTGCCTCCCTGGGTGCGGTCGATGAAGTTGGCGAACGCCACTGTCGCCAGGAACGAGATCAGCGCCAGCCCGATGCCGACATAGATGTAGGCGTCGACGCCGCTGACCATCTTGAAGATCACCAGGAACACGATCAGCAGCGACGACACCAGGTCGAGCGCCACCACCCGGTCGGCCAGCGTCGGCCCGCGCAGCAGTCGCCACGCGGCGGCGACGAGCGCCAGGATCAGGAAGAGCGTCGCGATCGCCAGGGCGACGCCGAAGACCCCGTCCTGCACCGTCATGATGATCATGGCCGCGTCACCTGCGTTACCCTGCGTTCGATGCCGTCCTGGATGTCCGCCCGCAGCGCGTCGCCGGAGCCTTCGGCGGTCAACGCGTGCACCAGCAGCGTCGAGCGGTCCGGGCTCACGTCCACGGTCAGCGTGCCGGGGGTGAGCGTGATGTAGTTCGCCACCATCGTGACCTCGAGGTCGGTCTCGGCGTAGCGCAGCGGCACGACGACGAAGCGCGGGCTCGACGTGTCGCGCGGCGCCAGCACGGTCTTCGCGACCTGGAAGCTCGAGACGGTGAGGTCGCGCGCGAAGGTGAAGACGAGCTTGATCACGTACCAGGGCCAGAGCAGCTTCATCGCCCGACTCCCGGTCCGAGCACCGCCGCGAGGTAGGCGGTCGGATCGACGATGCCGGCGGTCACCGCGACCGCGGCGTCGATGAACGGGCCGGCGGCGACACCGATCCACACCACGAGCGCCACCATCACCATGAGCGGGACCAGCATCGCCAGCGGCAGCCGCGCGGTGATCGCATGATCGCCGAGCGGATGCGCCGCCCAGAAAACCTCCGACCAGACCCGCGCCATGGCGAAGAGCGTCAGAAGGCCGACGCCGAGCACCGCGAAGGTCAGGCCGTAGTCGCCCGCGTCGATCGTCGCCTGTGCCAGCAGCAGCTTGGCCCAGAACCCCGAGAACGGCGGCACCCCGGCGAGCGACAGCGCCGGGATCAGGAAGAGGAGTGCTATCCACGGCCGCTGCCGCCAGATGCCGCCGGACTGCCCGAAGCGCTCCGAGCCGGTCAGCCGGTACGCCGCGCCGGCGCCAAGAAAGAGGCCCGCCTTGGCCACCACGTCCTGGAAGAGGTAGAAGACCGCCCCGACCAGCGCCAGCGGCGTCGCGATGGCGAGCCCGAGGACGATGTAGCCGATCGAGGAGATGATCGAGAAGCCCAGGACCCGCCGCACCCCGGTCTGGCGCAGCGCGCCGAGGGCGCCCAAGACCATGGTCAGCACCGCCCCGACCAAAAGGACGGTCCGGATCGGCGTGCCGTCGACGTCGTAGACCAGCGTGAAGACGCGGATCAGCGCGTAGACCCCGACCTTGGTCAGGAGCGCGGAGAAGAGCGTCGAGGCCGTGAAGGACGGCGTGTGGTACGAGGCCGGCAGCCAGGAGAACACCGGGAAGAGCGCCGCCTTGGCGCCGAAGGCGAAGAGCAGGAACGCGGCCGACGCGATGATCGGCGTCTCCATGGTGCGGCCGAGGAGCTGCCGGTGCAGGTCGGCCATGTTGAGCGCGCCGGTCGCGCCGTAGAGAAGGCCGATCCCCGAGAGGAACGCGGCCGTGGCGATGAGGTTCAGGCCGACGTACTTGACGGCGCCGTCGAGCTCGTCGCGGCCGCCGCCGATCACCAGGAGGCCGAACGAGCCGATCAGCATCACCTCGAACCAGACGTACATGTTGAAGAGATCGCCGGTCAGGAACGCGCCGCAGATGCCGGCGAGCATCGCGTGGGTCAGCGGGTGATGGCCGTGGCGCTCTTCCTCGTCGGTGACGTCGGCGAGGCCGAAGACCAGCGCCGCCACCGCGACGATGCCGACGAGGAGCACCATGATCGCCGACAGCCCGTCGGCCACGAAGGTGATGCCGAACGGTGCGGCCCACCCCCCGGCCTGCTCGGCGAAAGGCCCGCCGTCCGCGACCCGGGCCAGGATGACGAGCGCGACGGCGAGAAGCGCCAGCGCGCCCCCGATCGAGATGCCCCGCTGCACGGGCCTCGACCGGCGGGCGACGATGCAGAGCACCGCCGTGGCGAACGGGATGACCAGCGGCCAGAAGAGCAGCATCAGGCGCGTTCCTCGGCCGGCTCGGCCTCGCGCATCTCGTCCATCTCGGTGGTGCCGAGCACATAGAACGAGCGGTAGGCCAGCGACAGCGCGAAGACCAGGAGGCCGAAGCCGATGACGATCGCGGTCAGGATCAGCGCCTGCGGCAGCGGATTGGCCGCCCCGGCGATGGCGACCGCGTCCTTGGGGACCAGCGGCGGCTTGCCGAAGGTCAGCCGGCCGGCGGCGAAGATCAACAGGTTCGCCGCGTTGGAGATCAGCGTCAGGCCGAAGATGTAGGGCAGCGTCTTGCCGCTCATCATCAGGTAGGCGCCGGCGGCGATCAGCAGGCCGGTCAGGAGCGCGAGAAGAATTTCCATCCGCTCAGTCTCCCCGCCGGTCCGCGTCGGCGGCCACGACTTCCTCGAGCACGAAGAGGATGCCGCAGACCGTGCCGAGCACCACGAGGTAGACGCCGAAGTCGAAGAGCATGATCGAGCCCACGGGCGATCCCTGCTTGTGGCCCTCGGCGTCGACGCTGAGGAAGGGCCACACGCCCTTGAGGAAATGCCCGGTGGCGTAGGCGCCCCACAGCCCCGCGAGCAGCGCGCAGCCGAGGCCCACCGCGGCGATGGACAGCGGCGAAAACCGCAGCGCCCGGCGCGCGGCCGCGACGCCCTCGGCCTTCTCCAGCAGCGCGAAGGCGATCGCCGCGAGGAGCCCGCCGACGAAGCCGCCGCCCGGCTCGTTGTGGCCGCGGAAGAAGATGAAGACCGAGAGCGCCAGGATCAGCGGCATCAGGAAGCGGGTCGCCGTCGAGAGGATGGGCGAGTTCATTGCGGCTTCCTCCCGGCCCGCAGCACCGCGATGGCGGCGATGCCCGCGACGAGGATCACCGAGATCTCGCCCATGGTGTCGAGGCCGCGGAAGTCGACAAGGATGACGTTGACGATGTTGTGGCCGTAGGCCTCCGGGACGCTCTTCGCCGCGAAGTAGCTGCTGAGCGTCAGGTCGGGATCGGTGGCGAGGACGCTCAGGAGCGCGAGGCTGACCCCGGCGCCGAGCAGCAGCGCCACCGCCGCGTTGCCGGCATGGAACGGCACCCCGCCCGACCGCGGCAGCCGGACCATCGCGACGGCGAGGAACACCACCACCAGCACCTCGACGAAGAGCTGGGTCATCGCGACGTCGATCGCCCCGTAGAGCACGAAGATCATCGCGATGGCGGCGCCGATGCCCCCGAGGGCGCAGATCGCGGTGAGGCGCGAGTTGGTGCGCAGCGCCACGACCACCGACGCGACGATGATGCCGACCATCACCCAGTCGATCAGCTCGACGCTGGCCCCCGGCCGCGGCCAGCCCGCGGCGCTGCCAAGCGCGAGCGCGCCCCAGGTCAGGACCGCGAAGGCGAGAAAGGCGTTGCGCAGGTAGCTCGTCATCCGGCCGTTCTGCACCCGGTCCGTGACCGCCGCGGCGGTCCAGGCGACCGCCGCGAGCACGGCCTCGTACCAGGCCTCGGTGCGCGGCAGCCGCGGCTCGGCGGCCTCGAGCGCGGCGCGGATCGGATCGAGCACGAGGTAGAGCAGGATGCCGATCGCAAAGGTCACGAGGCTGAGGATGAACGCGGGGCCGAGGCCGTGCCAGAGCGCCAGGTGGCTCTCCATCGGGCCGCCCGACACCGCCTCGACCATCGGCGCCACCAGCGACCATTCGATCAGGCCGGGCGCCAGTCCGAAGGTCAGCCCGAGCGCCGCGAGGATCACCGGGCCGATCCAGAGGCCCCAGTCCGGATCGGCGGGGCGGTCCTTGGGGCTCTTGCGCGGCCGGAAGAAGAACGGCCGGATCGCGACCATCCCGGCGAGGCCACCATCAGCGCGTTGGCCGCGATCGCGACGCCGGTCAGCACGATCGGCCAGGACGGCGCGTACTCGGTCGCCTCGTAGATCAGCTCCTTGCCGACGAAGCCGAAGAGCGGCGGAAAGCCCCCCATGGAAAGCGCGGCGAGTGCCACCACCGCGGCGGTCAGCGGCATCGCGCCGGCGAGCCCCGCCACCGCGGGATAGCTGCGCGACCCGGCACCCTTCTCGATCATGCCGACGGCGAGAAAGAGGCCGGCCTTGTAGAACGCGTGCACCAAGAGGAAGGTCATCGCCGCGACGATCGCCGCCGGCGTGCCCACACCCAGCAGCATCACCATCATGCTCAGGCCCATCACTGTGGTGTAGGCGAGCATCAGCTTGAGGTCGGTCTGCCGCATCGCCCAGACCGAGGCGAGGAGCATGGTGAAGCCGCCGACCGGCACCAGCACCGAGACCCAGAGCTCGGTGCCGCCGAGCGCCGGGGTGAGCCGCGCCAGAAGGTAGACGCCGGCCTTCACCATCGTGGCGGAATGCAGGTAGGCGCTGACCGGCGTCGGCGCGGCCATCGCGTTCGGCAGCCAGAACTGGAACGGGAACTGTGCGGACTTGGTGAAGGCGGCGACGATGACGAGCCAGAAAATCGCGGGATAGAACGGGCTCGCGCGGAACATCTCGCCCATCTGGTTGAACGCCGACAGCCGGTAGGTGCCGGCGAGCCCGCCCATCACGAGGAGCCCGGCCAGGAGTGCCAGTCCGCCGAGGCCGGTGACGAGCAACGCCTGCAGCGCCGCGGCGCGCGCCGAGGCGCGCTCGTGGTCGAAGCCGACGAGGAGCCACGACGTCACCGTCGTGCCTTCCCAGAAGACGAAGAGGGTGATGGCGTCGTCCGCGGTGACGAGGCCGAGCATCGCCACCGCGAAGGCCATGAGCGTCAGCAGCAGCGCCGCGAGCCGCCGGTCGTCGCGGAAGTAGGTCGCGGCGTAGAGAAACACCATCGCCCCGATGCCGCAGATCAGCAGCGCGAAGGCGAGCGCCAGGCCGTCGAGCCGGAAGGCAAGGTCGATCCCGAGCGCCGGCACCCACGGCACCACCAGTTCGGGCACGATGCCGGCCGCCACCGGAGCGATGAAGCCCGCGAACCAGGCGGTCGCGGCCAGCGCCAGCGCCGCCGGCAGGAACCGCCACGCGCTCGGCCCCGCCGGCAGGCTCACGGGTACGGAAGCGGGATCGGCCACGACACGCTCACCTTTCGCTCGATGGAGCCCCGCGAGGCCGCCTGCGCTGCCCGCGCCAGGCGATCCCGGTCGCGACGCGCTCCGGCGGGAGGGCCGCAAGGTTCGTCGGGTTCGCGACCCCGGTCAAGCGGCTCAATCGGCCGCGGCGTCGGGCACGTCCCCCGTCGCCACCGCCCGCGACAGCGGCAGCGGGTGCCATCCGGTCACCAGGAGCAGGACGATGAAACCCACGAGATAGCCCGCCGCCACGTGCCATCCCCCCTTGATCCAGGCGCCGACCGAGCGGGCCTCGGGAAAGAGGTTCGAGAGCGCCACGCCCGCCGACGAGCCGAACCAGACCATCGACCCGCCGAAGCCGACCGCGAACGCCAGCATCCCCCAGTCGTAGCCGCCCTGCTTGAGCGCCAGCGCGGTCAGCGGGATGTTGTCGAACACCGCCGAGACGACGCCGAGACCGAAGGTCGACGGCCATGATGCGGCGGGCAGGTGCTCGACCGGCATCATCGAGGCCAGCAGCACCAGCGACAGCAGGAAGATGCTGCTCCGCGCCGCATGCGGCACGAGGTGCCAGTCGGGCCGGCGCCAGCCGGCGGTGACGAGGATGGCGACCCAGACCGCCGCGCCGATCACCGGGAAGACGTCGAGCACCGCGGGGTCCTCGACGTTGAACCAGATGTTGGCGCTCACCGCCGAGATCAGCATCAGCGCGACGATGGCGAGGCGCGACCAGTCGAGCCGCACGCCGGCGGGAGGGTCGGCCTGGATCGGCTGGTAGGCGTGCTGCTGGCGCGCCGCGATGACGCCGAAGAACAGCACCGCCGGCAGCGCCGCGACGTAGGCGTCGACGACCTGCAGCGGACTGGCGCCGGCGATCCACATCATCGTCGTGGTGGTGTCGCCGACCACGCTGCCCGACCCGCCGGCGTTCGACGCCGCGACGATCGCCGCGAGATAGCCGATGTGCACCTTCTGGCGGAACACGGACAGCGCGATGCCGCCGCCGATCATCGCCGCGGCGATGTTGTCGAGAAAGCTCGAGAGCACAAAGACCAGAAGCAGCAGCACGAAGCCGCCTTTCCAGTCGTCGGGAAAGAAGCGCGGCAGGAGCTCCGGCGCACGGCTGTGCACGAAGTGCTCGGTCAGCAGGGTGAAGCCGACCAGCAGCGCGAAGAGGTTGGCGAGGATCACCCACTCGTCCAGCACGTGCACCGCGAGGCCCGTCAGCCCCGGGCCGGTGTCGAACGCCGAGAAGAGGACCTTGTAGACCGTGGTGACGGCGAGGCCGGTCAGCGCGACCGCGAGGGTGTGATGGTGCAGCAGCGCCACCCCGAGCAGCGTCAGCGCGAACAGCACGAATTCGAGGGGAATGCCCGCGATCGTCATCGATGGTATCCTCCGTCGGGCAAGTGGGGCTCGGCGGGCGTCACCCCCCTCGGGTGCCGCCCCTGGTCGTCATGCGGGGTCCGTCCGCCCGAGGCCGGCGGTCAGACGAAGCGCGGGATCGGGCCGAGCTGCGGGGTCGCCCGGTCGGAGAGGTCGAAATCGACCTCGTCGACGTAGCACCAGCCCCAGCCTTCCGGCGGGTCGTAGCCCTCGATGATCGGGTGGCCCGTCACCTTGAAATGCGCCGTCGCGTGGCGGCTCGGCGAGCTGTCGCAGCAGCCGACGTGCCCGCAGGTCCGGCAGATGCGCAGGTGCACCCACCAGCCGCCGGTCTTGAGGCACTCCTCGCACCCCTTGGCACTCGGCGTGACGGTCTGGATCGTGTCGAGGTGGCTGCAGGTCCTGGCCATCGGCCTAGTCCTCCACGGCGACCTGCGGGCGGTCGTCGCCGCGGGTGATCTCGGCATGCCAGCGGCCGCGCTCGTCCTCCCAGGTGATCCCCGCGCCGACGCCCGGCTGCTGCTGCTCGAGCGCGGCGCGGCAGGCCGCGAAGTGCGCCGCCTCGCGGCTCGCGAAGGTTTCCGAGAACGTGCCGTCGACCTGATACGCCCAGCCGCCGTCGTGCTCGACGATCGAATACGTGACCCTGGCCATTCGCTTTCCTCCTGCCGCCGCGAGCCTGTCTCGCCCGGATCGGCCGGGCGCGCAAGCGCAGAAAGCCCGCCGGCGCGGGCGGGCGGCGGCCCCGGCGGCCCGAGGTGCGGCCGCCCGGTCGGGCGGCCGCGCTCGGCTATTGCGAGATGCCGAGGAGGCCGAGGTCGACCGAGTTCGCCATCGCGGCATACCCGGCGTCGTTCGGGTGCAGGTTGTCGCCGGAGTTGAACTCGGCCTTGATGTGCTTGGGGTTCGCGGGGTCCGCGGCGAGCTTGTCGAAGTCGATGACCGCGTCGAAGTTGCCGTCGCCGCGGATCCAGTCGTTGACCGCCTCGCGCTTGGCCTCCTTGTCGGCGTTGTAGTAGCCCTCGAGCGGCCCGCCCTGGAAGGTGTCCTCGAACGGCGTCAGCGTCGCGCCGATGATCTTGAAGCCGTGGGCGTGGGCGCGCGCGATCAGCTGCTTGTAGCCCGCGATGATGTCGTCGGCACTGGGAGCGGGCTCGCCGGCCGGGGTCAGCAGCGAATCGGGCCAGCCGATGTCGTTGATGCCCATCATCACCACCACGGTGTCGGCGCGAGGGTGGCTGAGCACGTCCTCGTCGAACCGGGCGAGCGCGTTGGTGCCCATCCGGTCGCGCAGCACGCGGGCGCCGGAAATGCCTTCGTTGAGGAGTGCGACGTCGGCGCCGGTGGCGGCGACCCGCTCGGCGAGGATGTCGGGCCAGCGCTTGTACGCGTTCGGGGTCGAGCCGTCGCCGTCGGTGATAGAATCACCGAAGAGCACCACCGAGCGGGCGTCGGGCTTGGCATCGACGAGCAGGCCGCTCAGGAAGATGCGCGCGTTGGTGGTGGTGTCGGCCTTGACGCTGGCCTCGGCGGTCTGGTCGCCGGCGCCGATGAAGGCGGTCTGCCGGCCGTCGTTGTGCCAGGTGGTGGTCGGGGTGACGTCCGGCAGGTAGAGGCTGACCGCGACGCTGTCGAGCGCCTTGAGCGGCAGGTCGACCGGGTCGCTCCAGGCCAGCGCGCCGGGCGGGATCGTCACCGAGGCCTCGCCGCCGAAGGTGACGGGCTTGATGCCCTCGGCGGCGCCATCGGCCCCCGCCATGCCGATGGTGGCGGCACCGATCGTCGTCGGCTCGGCGCCGTACTCGTTGGAGAGCTCGATGCGGACCTGGTCGCCGCCGAGGCTGACGCGGGCGACCTGCCGGATCGTCTGGTCGAAGAGCGCGCGCGGGATGCCCACGGGGGCGAAGAAGTCGGGCGCCCAGACCGGCTGCGGGCTGGCGCTCCAGGTGCCGATCCAGTCGCCTTCTGCGGCGCTGGCGGCGAATGGTGCGGCGAAAAGGGTCAAGACGGTGACGGTCGCCGCGGCCGCGCGGCGGGTGCTGTTCCCGGTAGGCATATTCCCTCCACAAGCGTTCGGCGCCTCATGGAGCGCCGCCGGGCCTTGGCTGGCCCGGGATGAGGCTACCATCGACATACGAGCGCAACAATCGCCGATGTCGTGGTTCGGCCGGCGAAGGCAACGAAGGGTGCTTCCAGTTTGGCGCGACTTCATGCATGTGGTACAGGTAAGACGACTCAGTGAGTCGTGATTTATGTCGAGGTGGAGGTCAAAACGATGCCCGACGATCGTCCTGGTCCGCCGTCCCCACGGGACAAGGTCCATTCGCGCCGCGATGCTCTGAGATACGGCTCGGCCATCGTCGGCGGCGCGCTGGCGGCGCCGGTCCTCGCCGCGGCCGAGACCGCGCCCGAGGGTCGGAACCTGCCGCCGAACGTCCCGGAGTGGATGACCTATCCCGGGGCGGACACCGGTAGCCAGCCCTACGGGCTGCCGTCCCCGTTCGAGAAGGAGGTGGTGCGGCGCACCCCGGCCGGCCAGAAGCAGTATACCTCGTCGACCAGCCGCACGCCGTTGCAGGACCTCGACGGAATCATCACGCCGAACGGGCTGTTCTACGAGCGCCACCACGGGGGGATCCCCGAGATCGATCCGGCGCAGCACCGGCTGATGGTGCACGGCCTCGTCGAGCGGCCGCTGATCTTCACCATGGAGGAGATTCGGCGGTTTCCTTCCGAATCCCGCATCCACTTCCTCGAGTGCTCGGGAAACCCGACCTACACCACGGCGATGAAGGGGGCGACGCCGCAGGATCTGGTCGGCCTGGTCAGCTGCGTCGAGTGGACGGGCGTCCCGCTGAAGACGGTGCTCGAGGCGGCGGGGGTCAAGCCGGAAGCGAAATGGGTGGTGGCCGAGGGTGCGGACTCCGCCGCCATGACCCGCAGCATCCCGCTGGAGAAGTGCCTCGACGACGCGATGCTCGCCTACAGCCAGAACGGCGAGCGGCTGCGGCCGCAGCAGGGCTACCCGCTTCGGGTGCTGCTGCCGGGCTTCGAGGGCAACATGAACGTCAAGTGGCTGCGGCGCCTGCACGTCACCGCCGAGCCGGCCGAGTCGCGGGAAGAGACGTCGAAGTACACCGACCTCCTGCCGGACGGTTCGGCGCGCCAGTTCACCTTCATCATGGAGGCGAAGTCGATCATCACCCGGCCCTCGGGAACCCAGACGATCTCCGAGGGCTCCAACGAGATCACCGGGATCGCCTGGAGCGGGCGGGGGAAGATCGCCCATGTCGACGTGTCGGTCGACGGCGGCCGGACCTGGCAGGAGGCTGCGCTGCAGGAGCCGGTGCTGAACAAGGCGCTGACCCGCTTCCGCCTGCCGTGGACCTGGGACGGCACGCCGACGCTGATCATGAGCCGGGCGACCGACGAGACCGGCTACGTGCAGCCGATGTTCGAGCAGCTGACGGCAGTCCGCGGCGTCAACTCGTTCTACCACAACAACACCATCATCCCGTGGCAGATTTCCGCGACCGGGGAGGTCAGCAATGCCTATGCGTCTGCGTGAGCTCGTGGCGGCGGGCACCGGCATCGCCGCGCTTGCCGCGATGCCCGTCCTCGCCGGGGACTTCGGCCTGGGGCACCCGGCCACTCCGGAGGAGATCGCCGGGTGGGCCATCGACATCCCGGCAAGCGGCGAAGGCCTCCCGCCAGGGAGCGGGTCGGTCGCCGACGGCAAGGCGCTCTACGAGACACGGTGCGCGTCGTGCCACGGCGGCGCCGGGGAAGGCGGCATCGGCGACCAGCTCGTCGGCGGCGAGGGGAGCCTCGCGACCGACAAGCCGGTGAAGACGATCGGCAGCTACTGGCCGTATGCGACGACCCTCTTCGACTACGTCCGGCGGGCGATGCCGCTCGACGCGCCGCAGTCGCTGTCGGCGGGGGAAGTCTACGCGGTCACCGCCTACCTGCTTTCGCAGAACGGCCTGCTGCCCGAGGACGCGACCGTCGACGCGGCGTCGCTGCCGAAGGTCGAGATGCCGAACCGGAACGGCTTCGTGCCCGACCCGCGGCCCGACGTGACCGCGGCGCGCTGCATGACGGACTGCCCGGCGTTCGAGGTGGGCAGTAACTGAGAAAGCCCCGGTCGCGGACCGGGGCCTTTTCGGCGGGCGATGGCGCGGGGTGGGTCGAGACCCACCCCGCGGAACGTCAGCGCTTGGAGAACTGGAAGCTGCGGCGCGCCTTGCGCTTGCCGTACTTCTTGCGCTCGACGACGCGGCTGTCGCGGGTGAGAAAGCCCGCGGCCTTCAGCGCCGGGCGCAGGCTCGGCTCGTAAAGGGTCAGCGCCTGGCTGATGCCGTGCTTGACCGCACCCGCCTGGCCGGAGAGGCCGCCGCCCTTGACGGTGGCCATCACGTCGAACTCGCCGGCGACGCCCGCGACGGTGAAGGCCTGGCCGATCACCATCTGCAGCACCGGGCGGGCGAAGTAGACCGCCATCTCCTTGCCGTTCACCACGACCTTGCCGCTGCCCGGCTTGATCCAGACCCGGGCGACCGCGTCCTTGCGCTTGCCGGTGGCGTAGGAGCGGCCGAGGCTGTCGCGCTGCGCCTCGCGCTTCGGCGCCTCCTCGATGACGGGGGCGGAGACGGCGTCGCGCAGCTCTTCGAGCGAATTGAGGTCTGCCATGGTCAGGCGCTCCGGGTGTTCTTGGGATTGAGGACCGCGAGGTCCAGCACTTCGGGGTTCTGCGCGGCGTGCGGATGCTCGGTGCCGCCGTAGACCCGGAGGTTCGACATCTGCTTGCGGCTGAGCGGCCCGCCCGGAAGCATGCGCTCGATCGCCTTCATCACCACCCGCTCGGGGAACTTGCCCTCGAGGATCTGCCCCGCGGTGCGGTGCTTGATGCCGCCGGGAAACCCGGTGTGCCAGTAGTAGCGCTTGTCGGCGCGCTTGTTGCCGGTCAGCTGCACCTTCTGGGCGTTGATGATGATCACGTTGTCGCCCATGTCCATGTGCGGCGTGAAGGTCGGCTTGTGCTTGCCGCGCAGGCGCATGGCGACAAGACTGGCCAGACGCCCGAGCACGAGGCCCTGCGCGTCGATCAGCACCCACTTCTTGTCGATGTCGCCCGGCTTGGCGGAAAAGGTCTTCATCTGAGGTCGGTTCCCGTATCAGGTCGGCGGGCTTTCTGACCGAGATTCGCGCCGACGTCAATTGCGCAGACGCGCTTTTTACTGCGGTAAATCAAATGCTTGAAAATACGGTATCAGGATACCCCACTACCGGTCCGGCACCAGGGCGTCGATGACCCCGGTCAGCTTGAGCACGATGTAGAGCACCATGAGGCCGACGAGGATGGCGACGCGCCGGCGGAGCACCGGCTTGGGGGTGAAGTAGGCGAGCGCGCCGAGCGCCAGCGCGGTGAGAAGAAAGAGGCGCAGCAGCATCTCAGCGCCGCGGCGGGATCGAGTAGGTGAGCGAGGCGCGCGCGACCGGCCCCTCCACCGGCGGCGAGAACACCAGCACGTCGCCGACCGAAAGGCTGCGGCCGAGCTTCAGGACGCGCGCCTCCGCGATCATCTCGCCGGGGGCGGGCTTGCGCATGAAGTCGATGGCGCAGCTGGTGGTGACGGCCAGCGCCTCGCGGCCGATCAGCGCCAGCGTCGCCATGTAGTAGGCGCAGTCGGCCAGCGCGAAGATCGCCGGCCCGGAGACGGTGCCGCCGGGGCGCAGGTCGGCGTCGCTCGCGGTCATGCGGACCTTGAGGCGCCCGGGCGCCATCTCCAGAACTTCGAAGCGCGGCCCGAGCTGGGGAAAGACCTCGGCGATGTAGGCGTGCATCTCGGGGATGGTGAAGCGGAGCTGCATTGCGGCCTTTCCCGGCGCCGGCGAAGGGGTGCAAGGTGACAAGCCGCAAGGCTGATCGCAAGGGAGGACGCGGGTGGCCGAGGATATCCTGCTGCGCAGCGACGCAGGCGCCGTCGCAACTCTGACGCTGAACGCGCCCGAGCGGCTCAACCCGCTGTCGGACGCGATGCTGGGCGCGCTGCAAGCCGCGCTCGACGCGATCGCCGCGGACCCGGGCGTGCGGGTGGTGGTGCTGCGCGGCGCCGGGCGGGCGTTCTGCGCCGGGCACGACCTGCGCGAGATGACCGCGGCGCGGCAGGCCGAGGACGGCGGGCTGGCGCGGTTCGAGGCGCTTTTCGCCCGGTGCGCGGCGGTGATGCTGGCGATCGTCCGGCTGCCGCAGCCGGTGATCGCCGAGGTCCACGGCATCGCCGCCGCCGCGGGCTGCCAGCTGGTCGCGACCTGCGATCTGGCGGTCGCCGCCGAAGGCACCCGCTTCGCGGTCAACGGCGTGAACATCGGGCTTTTCTGCTCGACGCCGATGGTGGCGCTGACACGGAATATCGGCCGCAAGCGCGCCTTCGAGATGCTGACGACCGGCGCCTTCGTCGAAGCCGACGAGGCCGCGCGGATCGGGCTCGTCAACCGCGTGGTGCCGCCCGAAGACCTCGCAGCGGCGGCGCAGGAGCTCGCCGGCACCATCGCGTCCAAGCTCGGGCCGGTGGTCAGGATCGGCAAGCGGGCGTTCTACGACCAGGCCGAGCTGCCGCTCGAGGCCGCCTACGCCCATGCCGGCCGGGTGATGGTCGAGAACATGATGCGCGAGGACACCGCCCGAGGCATCGAGGCGTTCCTCGACAAGCGCGCGCCGGATTGGAAGCAGTAGCCTCATGCCTTCTCCGGGCGATGACCCCCGGTCCTTGAAGGCGCCGCCCGAACCGGAAAGGCAACGCATGCGTTGCCCGGTTCGGTCGCCTGGAGCGCGAGAGCGCGGAGGGCGAGGGGGGTGCCGCCTGCGCCGACGGGCGCAATCGTGACGTGGCTGCCCTGCAGGCGCGTTGCAGACGCGCCTGCCCCGGCAGGGCAGTCGCGTCACGATTTTGCCGACGGTCAAAATCGTGGAGTGATTGCCGCACGGTTCCGCAGAGAGCGAAGTCATCACGCGGATCCCGGCTCACCCCCGGGCGATCCGCTGCGCCCTGGGATAGAGCGCCGAAAACCGGGCGCGGATGACCAGCGTGAAGAGCGCGACGGCGCCGAGCTGGTGGACGATGGCGATCTGCCAGGGCGCGCCGTGCATCACCGTGAAGATGCCGAGTGCGACCTGCGCCACCAGCATCAGCATCATCGCCGCGAACGCATTGCGGATGTGCGCCTGCGCGCTGGCGCGGCTCCGAAGGTACGCGACGACACCCAAGACGAAGAGGACGTACCCGGCCAGCCGGTGGTTGAACTGCACCAGCCCCGGGTTGGCGAGGAAATTCGTCCACAGCGGCTCCAGGTTGAACGCGGTCGACGGAAAGACCTCGCCGCCCATCAGCGGCCAGTCGGTATAGTTGCGCCCGGCGTCGATCCCCGCGACCAGCGCGCCGAGCAGGATCTGCGCGAACGCCACCGCGATCAGCACGCTGCCCCAGGTGAGCAGGCTCTCGCTGCGCTGCCGCCGCGCCTGCAGCAGGTCCGCCTCGGGCCGGCCGAGCCGCAGGATGTACCAGGCGATCAGCCCCAGCAGGAAGAACGCGAGCCCGAGATGCACCGCGAGCCGGTACGAGGCGACCGACTCCATCCCCGGCGCGAGGCCCGAGCGGACCATCCACCAGCCGATCGCCCCCTGCACGCCGCCGAGAACGCCGATGCCGATCAGCCGCGGCACCCAGCCCGGCGGGATGCGCCGCCGCACCGCGAACCAGAGAAACCCCAAGGCCCAGACCGTGCCGATCGCCCGGCCGAGCTGGCGATGGCCCCACTCCCACCAGTAGATCGACTTGAACTCGGCAAGGTCATGTCGGGGTTGAGCGCCGCGGCCTGCGGCGTCGCCTTGTACTTGTCGAACTCGGCCGTCCACCCCGCCTCGTCCATCGGCGGGACCGCACCCGTCACCGGCCGCCACTCGGTGATCGACAGCCCGGAATCGGTCAGCCGGGTCATGCCGCCCACCGCGATCATCGCCACGATCAGCGCGAAGAGGATGGCGAGCCAGAGCGCGATGCCGCGCCGGTCGGTCGGCCGGCGGACGGCGGCGGCAGGCGCCGGCGTCCCGGCGGGCCTGTCGCCCACCTCCTCGAAGATGCTGCGGGTCTTGCTCATCAGGGCCTCCGGCTGGCGATCTAGGCGGCCCGGCCCGGCGCGGCAAGCGCCTTGTCGTCGCGGCGCAAGGGCCTCCGGGTCCGGGTGGCCGGTATGCCTCTGATTTCTCGTCGAAACGCTTCCTGCCTCTCCGCCAGTTCGTCCACCCTACCGCCAGCCTTCGCGGCGCAAGCGGTCGTCAGTATCGCGAAAGGCGCGTAAGCTCGGTATTGGCGCCAGGGGTTTTCAGGCGCCAGGGGTCCGGCCAACGATGCCGGTTGCCCGCGGCAGCGCGAATGGGGGCTGAAATGGCGGACGATGGCTTGGCCGGGGACTGGCGGCTGCGGTCGCTGAAGTTCGAGTTCACCGACGGTGATCCGCCGGTGGACATGTACGGCGCGGATCCCGTGGGGTTCCTCACCCTCGGCCGCGAAGGACGCATGATGGCGATCATCACCGCCCGGGATCGCGGCGACCGGGACGCGGCCGGGCTGTTCCAGGGCATGATGGCCTACTCCGGCCGGTATCGTCTCGACGGGGCGGACCGCTTCGTCACCTCGGTGGACGCGGCGTGGCACCCGTCATGGGTCGGAACCGAGCAGG
Source organism: uncultured Alphaproteobacteria bacterium (assembly GCA_963819995.1). Lineage (GTDB taxonomy): Bacteria > Pseudomonadota > Alphaproteobacteria > Rhodobacterales > Rhodobacteraceae > Amaricoccus. The sequence continues at coordinate 140,650 of CAWFYR010000009.1, forward strand.
CGCGCTCGTTCCGGATCGAGGGCGACGCGCTGTCGATCTTCACCGACGAGGCGCCGCATCCGCTCTATCCCGGCAAACGGGGCCATGGCGTCCTGGTCTGGGACCGCGAGGCGTAGCAGAGGCTCTACTTCCGGCCCGGCACCTTCACCGCCAGCGCCCGGACGACGCCGTGCAGGGTGCGGATGTCGGCGTCGGTCAGCGGCGCGCGGCGGAAGAGGTTGTCGAGGTTGGCGGTCAGGCTGGCGCGCGCCGGCTCGGGGAAGAAGTAGCCGACCGCCTCGAGCCGCTCGAAGAGGTGCTGGATGAACCGGTCGACCTCGATGCCGCTGGCGCGGCGGCCGCCGTCGATGCGGTAGTCGGCCGCCGGCGCGTTGGTGGCCGCCCGGCGCCACTCGTAGGCGACCAGCAGCACGCACTGCGCGAGGTTGAGCGAGCCGTAGGCCGGGTTGACCGGCACCGAGACGACGGCGTTGGCGCGCACCACGTCGGCGGTCTCGAGCCCGGCGCGCTCCGGCCCGAAGAGCACGCCCACCCGCTCGCCGGCGGCGGTCATCGCGCGGGCCTCGGCCATCGCCCGCTCGGGGGTCAGCACCAGCTTGGTCATCGCCCGGTCGCGGGCGGTGGTGGCGAAGACGTATGTGAGATCGGCGCACGCCTCGGCGGTGGTGGCCGCCAGCATCGCGGCCTCCAGCACCCGGCCGGCGCCGCTCGCCATCGCCTCGGCGCGCGGGTTGGGCCAGCCGTCGCGCGGCGCCACGACCCGCATCCGGTCGAGCCCGAAGTTCAGCATCGCCCGCGCCGCGGCGCCGATGTTCTCGCCCATCTGCGGCGCCACCAGGATGAACGCCGGCTGCAGCCCGGGCGCGTCCGGCGGATTGGCGTGATTGGTGCCGGCCATGTCGCCCTCCCTCGGCAAGCGCGCGGGTGATACGCTGAAAACCGCGAGACGGACAAGGAGCAGGACCGATGGCCTTCGACGCGGAGGTGGCGGCGACGCTGCGGCAGGCGCTGGCGGGCCGGCAGGCGGTGGACGAACGGCGGATGTTCGGGGCGCTCTGCTTCATGCTGAACGGCAACATGCTCTGCGGCGCGCTCGGCGAAGGCGGCTTTTTCCGCGTCGGCAAGGCAGGCGAGGCCGAGGCGCTGGCGCTGCCCGGCGCCGCACCGATGACGATGCGCGACCGCCCGATGGCGGGCTTCGTCCGCGTGCCGCGCGCGACGGTCGCCGATGACGCGCTGCGCAGCCGCCTCCTCGGGCTCGCCTTGCGGTTCGTGGAGCCGATGCCGCCCAAGTAGCGGGCGCTTGCCGTCCCGCGGCGCAACGCCTATTCCCCTGCGGGTGCAAGCTGCGAGGGGCGCGTAAACCTATGGCAAAGATCAAAGTCGAGAACCCGGTCGTCGAGCTCGACGGCGACGAGATGACCCGGATCATCTGGGATTTCATCAAGCGCAAGCTGATCCTGCCCTACCTCGACATCGACCTGAAATACTACGACCTCGGCATCGAGGAACGCGACCGCACCGACGACAAGGTCACCGTCGACGCAGCGATGGCGATCAAGGAATTCGGCGTCGGCGTCAAATGCGCGACGATCACCCCCGACGAGGCCCGCGTCGAGGAATTCGGCCTGAAGCAGATGTGGCGCTCGCCGAACGGCACGATCCGCAACATCCTCGGCGGCGTGATCTTCCGCCAGCCGATCATCTGCCGCAACGTGCCGCGGCTGGTGCCGGGCTGGACGCGGCCCATCGTCGTCGGCCGCCACGCCTTCGGCGACCAGTACCGCGCCACCGACTTCCGCTTCCCCGGCAAGGGCAAGCTCACCATCAAGTTCGTCGGCGACGACGGCGAGGTGATCGAGAAGGAGGTGTTCGACGCGCCGTCCTCGGGCGTGACCATGGCGATGTACAACCTCGACAACTCGATCACCGACTTCGCGCGGGCGTCGATGAACTACGCGCTGAACCTCGGCTGGCCGCTCTACCTCTCGACCAAGAACACCATTCTCAAGGCCTATGACGGCCGCTTCAAGGATCTCTTCCAGAAGGTGTTCGACGAGGAATTCGCCGAGGCCTTCAAGGCCAAGGGCATCACCTACGAGCACCGGCTGATCGACGACATGGTCGCGAGCGCGCTCAAGTGGTCGGGCGGCTACGTCTGGGCCTGCAAGAACTACGACGGCGACGTGCAGTCCGACACCGTGGCGCAGGGCTTCGGCTCGCTGGGGCTGATGACCAGCGTGCTGATGACGCCGGACGGCAAGACGGTCGAGGCCGAGGCGGCGCACGGCACGGTGACGCGGCACTACCGCCAGCACCAGAAAGGCGAGCAGACCTCGACCAACGCCATCGCGTCGATCTACGCCTGGACCGGCGGGTTGAAGCACCGCGCCAAGCTCGACGACAACGCCGAGCTGATGCGCTTCGCCGAGACGCTGGAGAAGGTGGTGGTGGACACCGTCGAGGCCGGCTTCATGACCAAGGACCTCGCCCTCCTGGTCGGCCCGGACCAGAAGTGGCTGACGACGACCGGGTACCTGGAGAAAGTCGACCAGAACCTGCAGAAGGCGCTGAGCTGAGCATGGCACCGCGCGCCGAGGAGTCCGCGAGTTCCGCTGCGCCGCCGGAGACCCGGGTCGGCCACGTCCACCTGAGGGTCGCCGACCTGGACCGCGCCATTGCGTTCTACACCGACGTCCTGGGTTTCAGCCTCAAGGCGCGGATGGGATCCGCGGCGGCGTTCCTCGCCGCCGGCGACTACCACCACCACATCGGCCTCAACACCTGGGAGAGCGCCGGCGGCACCCCGCCGCCGCCGGGCCACACCGGCCTCTACCACGCGGCCTTCGTCTATCCCGACCGCAGCTCGCTGGCGCAGGCGCTCAAGCGCGCCCTCGACGCCGGCATCACCATCACCGGCAAGGCCGACCACGGCGTCAGCGAGGCGATCTACTTCAACGATCCCGACGGCAACGGCATCGAGATCTACCGCGACCGGCCGATGGCCGAGTGGCCCCGGACCTCCGACGGCGCGCTGATCGTCTCCAACGACCCCCTCGACCTCGAGGCGCTGCTGGGCGAAGCCTGAGGCACGCCCGCCGATGGGATTGACGATAATTGAGTACAGCTAATTCAGTATGTTGCACCTGAAATTGCTCCCGCCGGACCCGGGCCCCAGGAGCCGACGGCGGACCTCGACAGTCTAGGAAATGACGAGAGCAATCCGCTGCGGACGCGGGTCTTCACATTGGGTTGGTTCGAAGCGGAGTGGCTGCCCGCTCTCGAACGGAACGGCTGGCGCTTGATCCTCCGGGCTTGCGGTAGGCTTTTTCGCAAGTCGGTCGTTGCCGGGGCGGCGCGTCATTCGCTCTGACCGGGCGCGGGCAGCGCCGCCCTCCCTGCGGCCAGCGCAGCGGCGGCTTGCGTTCGCCAATCGGCTGGGGCCGGTCCGGCGATGACCCAACTGGCAACCATTTCGGGCGCACCCGCCAGCAGCGCTCTCGCCTCGTCCCGGGTCGCCCCGGCCCCCAGGTAATCCGCCAGGCAGGCCCAGGTCATCGGCCCGGCCACGCTGTCGGCGAAGAAGCTGGGGCCGCAGAGCCCGGCGTCTTGCATCGCCTTCTGCACGGAGACGATCTGAGGGCCGATGATCGGTCGCGGCGCTACGCTGGGGAAGCTGACGGTACCGTCGACGAGGTCCTCGCTCAGAGTCTTGGGAATGCGGATCCCCTCCGGCACGTAGTTGTTGATGACCTTGACCGACCATGCTCGCATGTCGCGCTGATCCGCGAAACCGTCGTCCTTGAGCACGCTCAACGCCAACTCGACCCAGGCCCTGGACAGCTCGCTTTCGCTGACTTTCGCCTCGCGTTCCCGCAGGCCCGACGACAGCACGTCGGCGATGAATACCAGGAGGATGGGAATAAGCAGCTTCGAGGCGATCGAAGCGACCGCCTCCGACTTCTCCCAGAAGTCGCGTTCCTTGACCTTCGTATCGTTGCCGTCCGCCATTGGCCTGATCCCCCGGTCAGCCGGCCGCAGGATAACAGGAATCCGGCATTCGCCTCCGGGATTTCGAGGGGCCGCCGCTCGTACTGGCCCGTCTTCGGGCAAGCGGCTGTTCAAACTCGCTCAACCGCTGTTCGAACAGGCTCTAGGGCTTACTCTACGACCCCGCATGCAGTTGCGTCAGCAACAGTCGTCAGGGGAGCGGACAAGTAAGACGTGGGCTTCCTGACCAAGCGGTCATAGCTCATAGCTGGGGTTCGAAGGGCAGTGTTCAGGAAGCACTACGGTCTGAACGCGTAGATTGCTTTTTGCAACGGCACGTGAGAGCCTCACGGGCCGAGCTTGATACTACAAAGGGGGAGTCCGTCATGCCAAAACTAGTCGTCACCCACGAAGTCGATGATGTCGCCCACTGGCTTGCATCGCCGAAGAGGGAAGAGGTCTTCGGTGGCGTAGCCACGAACATCACTACGTTCGTTCACCCGAGCGACCCTGACCGTGTTGCGCTGTCCATGGATGTTGCCGACATGGCTGCCTTCGACGCGGTCATGAAGAGTGAGGCAGGTGCGGCTGCCATGAAGTACGACGGGGTTCGACCGCAAACCCTCGTTGTTTATTTCGAAGGCTGATACGACGTAGTCGCAGTGGGCGCAGGTCATGCCTTTGAATGACCTCCGCTCCGGGTTCACCACAGCCGTCCTGCTTTCCATCTGGCCCATCACTTCGCCGGCTGTCTGCTCCGCGCGGCGAGGACCGGCCTTCCTTCGGTCGGCCCTTGCTGGGCAACGCGTGGCTGCGCTCAAAAAGCCGACCTGGCCACTTGCCGCGCAAGACGGCTTTGGACCGGAAGCGGCCAACGACCTTCGAGAAACCGGGCACGCCCTTGGGGGCCTCGGGCTCATGCGACGATGGTGAATGCACCCCGACTGCGATTAATCAAAATTAATCGCAGTAACTTCAGTGGCTTAAGTACAGTTTCGCGTGCGAAACGGTGCGAAATGCAGCGTTAGCTCATACCTTCGACGATGACGACATCGCGTTCGGCGGAGTCGAGGGCGAAGCCGAGGGCTTCCTGGTAGGCCGGCGACTTGTAGCAGGCCTCCGCGGTTGCCAGGTCGGCGAACTCGATCACCACGTTCCGCGACCGGTCCTCGCCTTCGAACTGGATGTGCTTGCCGCCGCGGGCGAGGAACTTGCCGCCATGCGCGGCGATCGCCGGGCCTGACAGGCGGACGTATTCGCCGTAGCGGTCGGCGTCGTTGACCTTGACGTGGGCGATCCAGTAGGCGGGCATCGGGCAGTCTCCTCCGGTTGATGCTTGTTCCCGACGCGCGGTCAGACCGCCGGCTGCGCTTCGAGCAGCGCCCGCGCGGCGGCGATGGCCTGCGGCGCCTTCGCCGGGTCGGCGCCGCCGGCCTGCGCCATGTCGGGACGGCCGCCGCCGCCGTTGCCGCCGAGCGCCTCGGCGGCGACGCGGACCAGATCGACGGCGGAGATGCGCCCGGTCAGGTCCGCCGTCACCCCCGCCGCCACCGCCGCCTTGTCGCCGGTGTCGGCGACGAGCAGCACGACGCCCGACCCGAGCCGCGCCTTGTGCTCGTCGATCAGCCCGCGCAGGTCCTTGCCGGAGACCCCGGTCAGCCGCTGCGCCAGGAACGGGATGCCGCCGACGGTCTCCGGGCCTTTTGCCTCGGCCGGGCCGCCGGACATTGCGAGGCGGCGGCGCAGCTCGGCGATCTCGCCCGCCTGGGCGCGGCGCTCGTCGAGAAGGGCGCGGACCCGGCCGGGGATCTCGTCGGGCCGCGCGCGCAGCAGCGCGCCGGCCTCGGCGAGTGCCGCCTGCTCGGTCGCGGCCAGCGCCAGCGCCCCGGCGCCGGTCAGCGCCTCGACCCGCCGGACGCCGCTGGCCGAGGCGCCTTCCGAGACCAGGCGAAAGCTGCCGATGTCGCCGGTGCGGTTGACGTGGGTGCCGCCGCAGAGCTCCAGCGAATAGGTGTCGCCGCCGGTGCCGACGCCGCTGCCCGGCCGCTCGCCCATCGACACCACCCGCACCTCGTCGCCGTACTTCTCGCCGAAGAGCGCCCGCGCGCCGAGCTTCTCGGCGGCGTCCGGCGTCATGATCCGGGTCTCCACGGCCGTGTTCTGCCGCACGAACGCGTTGACCTCGGCCTCGACCGCCGCGAGCTCTTCCGGCGTCATCGCCTTGGAATGCGCGAAGTCGAAGCGCAGCCGGTCGGGCGCCACCAGGCTGCCGCGCTGCGCCACGTGGTCGCCGAGCGCCCGCCGCAGCGCCTCGTGCAGGAGGTGCGTCGCGGAGTGGTTGGCACGGATCGCCGCGCGGCGGTCGTGGTCGACGACGAGCTCGGCCGCCGCGCCCCGGGCGAGCGTGCCCTCGACGACCGTGCCGCGGTGGACGAAGAGCCCCGCCTTCTTGCGCACGTCGCCGATCTCGACCCGGGCGCGATCGGTCCTGAACGTGCCGGCGTCGCCGACCTGCCCGCCCGACTCGGCATAGAACGGCGTCTGGTTCAGCACGACCTCGACCTCGGTGCCGATCTCCGCCGTCTCGACCGGATGGCCGCCGACGACGAGGCCGACGATCTGGCCTTCCGCCGCCTCGGTGTCGTAGCCGAGGAACTCGGTCGGCCCGGCCCGGTCGGCCAGGTCGAACCAGACCGCCTCGTCCGCCGCCTCGCCGGAGCCGGCCCACGCCGCGCGCGCCTTCGCCTTCTGCTCGCCCATCGCCGCGTCGAACCCCGCCACGTCGACGGCGCGGCCGCGCTCGCGCAGCGCGTCCTGGGTCAGGTCGAGCGGAAACCCGAAGGTATCGTAGAGCCGGAACGCCGTGGCACCCGGCAAGGGCGCGCCGTCGGGCAGCCGCTCCAGCTCCTCGTCGAGGATGCGCAGGCCGCGGTCGAGCGTCGCCTTGAAGCGGGTCTCCTCCGACAGCAGCGTCTCCTCGATCAGCGGCTGCGCCCGCGGCAGCTCGGGGAACGCCCGGCCCATCTCGGCCACCAGCGCCGGCACCAGCCGGTACATCACCGGATCCTCGGCGCCGAGCAGGTGCGCATGCCGCATCGCCCGCCGCATGATCCGGCGCAGCACGTAGCCGCGGCCCTCGTTCGACGGCAGCACGCCGTCGGCGATCAGGAACGACGTCGAGCGCAAATGATCGGCGATCACCCGGTGATGGATGCGCCCCGGCCCGTCCGGGTCGGAATGCGTCGCGTGCGCCGACGCCACGATCAGCCCCCGCATCAGGTCGGTGTCGTAGTTGTCGTGCACCCCCTGCAGCACCGCGCCGATCCGCTCCAGCCCCATGCCGGTGTCGATCGACGGCCGCGGCAGGTCGAGCCGCGACCCGTCCTCCTGCTGGTCGAACTGCATGAAGACGAGGTTCCAGATCTCGACGAACCGGTCGCCGTCCTCGCCGGGACTGCCGGGGGGCCCGCCGGGAATGCCCTCGCCATGGTCATAGAAGATCTCCGAGCACGGCCCGCACGGGCCGGTCGGCCCCATCATCCAGAAGTTGTCGGCCGTGGCGATCCGGATGATCCGCTCGTCCGGCAGCCCCGCGACCTTCTTCCACAGCGCCGCCGCCGACGTCGTCGTCGTGGTATACGGTGACGAGGAGCTTGTCCTTCGGCAGGCCGAACTCGCGCGTCAGGAGCTCCCAGGCGAACGGGATGGCACCTTCCTTGAAATAGTCGCCGAACGAGAAGTTGCCGAGCATCTCGAAGAAGGTGTGGTGCCGCGCGGTGTAGCCGACGTTGTCGAGGTCGTTGTGCTTGCCGCCGGCGCGCACGCACTTCTGGCTGGTGGTCGCGCGCACGTAGTCGCGCCGCTCGAGCCCGGTGAAGACGTTCTTGAACTGCACCATGCCGGCGTTGGTGAACATCAGCGTCGGGTCGTTGCGCGGCACCAGCGACGAGCTCGGCACGATGCGGTGGCCGGCGGCGGCGAAATAGTCGAGGAAGGTGGAGCGGATGTCGTTCAGGCTCGGCATGTTCGTCTCGTCATGCGGCAGGCACGCCAAGCGCCTGCCATGGGTCATGAGGGTGTTAGCGCCCCCCGCAGGCGCTGTCCACGCCCGCGCGGAGCCCGCGCGATCGTTGTGCTATGATGTCGGAAGCTTCGCGGAAGGAGGCAAGGGTGACGAACGAGGAACCGGACGGCGGCCCCAACAGCGACCAGGCGGCCTACTGGAACTCGCCCGCCGGCGAGAAGTGGGCGCTGCATGCGGACGCGCTCGACGCGGCACTCGCCGGCGCGACCGACCTGCTGCTGCGCGCCGCTTCACCGCAGCCGGGCGAGGCGGTGCTCGACGTCGGCTGCGGCACCGGTGCCACCGCCGAGGCCTTCGCCGCCGCGGTCGGCCCCGCCGGCCGGGTGGTGGGCGTCGACATCTCCCGCTCGCAGATCGCCGCGGCGCAGGCCCGGCCCGGCACGCGCGTCGCCTACCGGCTCGGCGACGCCCAGACCGACGCCTTCGCCGACGCGCCGTTCGATCTCGTCACCTCCCGGTTCGGCATGATGTTCTTCGCCGACCCCGTGGCGGCCTTCGCCAACATCGCGGGGGCGATGCGTCCCGGCGGGCGGCTCGTCTTCGCGACCTGGGCGCCATTCGAGGCCAACCCCTGGTTTCACGCCGCCCGCGCCGCCGCCGAGGCGCGCCTCGGCGCCTGGCCGGCGGAAGTCCCCGGCGCCCCGGGGCCGTTCGGGCTCGCGGAGGCCGACCGCGGGCTCGCAATCATGGCGGAGGCGGGCTTCGTCGAAGCCGCCGCGCGGCAGGAAGACTTCCGCGTCCTCCTCGGCACCGACCTGCCGGCGGCCGCCAGGTTCACCGCGAACTTCGGCCCGGTCGCCCGGATGATGCGCGAGCGCGGCGGCACCGAGGCGGACCTCGCCGCGATCGTCGCGGCGGTCGAGGCGGCCTTCGCCGGGTATGTCGCCGGTGGCGAGGTCCGCGTGCCGGCCACCCTCAACGTCTTCTCGGCGATCCGGCCAGGCTGACGCCGTTCACCGCCTGTTAACCCAGCCATGGAAACCCTTAAGGGAGCCTAAAATTCGCCTTGCAATGTTCTTGCTTTACCCCCATCGTGACCACAGTGAACAAGGCATGAACGTGACCTCGATTGCCGTGACCCAGCAACTGTGGAATAAGAGGCGGATATGAGCTCTTCCCTCGTGGATCTTTCCGAAAGACGCGGCATGGACAAGCAGAAGGCGCTCGAATCCGCGCTGGCGCAGATCGAGCGGAGCTTCGGCAAGGGCTCGATCATGCGGCTCGGCTCGACGCCGGCCCTCGACATCGAGGCGATCTCCACCGGCTCGATCGGGCTCGACGTGGCACTCGGCATCGGCGGCCTGCCGAAAGGCCGGATCATCGAGATTTATGGCCCGGAGAGCTCGGGCAAGACCACGCTGGCGCTGCATGTCATCGCCGAGGAGCAGAAGAACGGCGGCGTCTGCGCATTCGTCGACGCCGAGCATGCGCTCGACCCGGTCTATGCCAAGAAGCTCGGCGTCAATATCGACGAGATGCTGATCAGCCAGCCCGACACCGGCGAGCAGGCGCTCGAGATCACCGAGACGCTGGTGCGCTCCGGCGCCGTCTCGGTGGTGGTGGTCGATTCCGTGGCGGCGCTGACCCCCAAGGCCGAGCTCGAAGGCGAGATGGGCGACGCCCAGGTCGGTGCCCAGGCGCGGCTGATGAGCCAGGCGATGCGCAAGCTGACCGCCGCGATCTCGCGCTCGCAGTGCATGGTGATCTTCATCAACCAGATCCGCATGAAGATCGGCGTGATGTTCGGCTCGCCGGAGACCACCTCCGGCGGCAACGCGCTCAAGTTCTACGCCAGCGTCCGGCTCGACATCCGCCGCATCGGCGCGATCAAGGACCGCGACGAGGTCGTCGGCAACACCACCCGCGTCAAGGTGGTCAAGAACAAGGTCGCGCCGCCCTTCAAGCAGGTCGAGTTCGACATCATGTACGGCGAAGGCATCTCCAAGCGCGGCGAGCTGATCGACCTGGGCGTCAAGGCCGGCGTCGTCGAGAAGTCCGGCGCCTGGTACTCGTTCGCCGACCAGCGGATCGGCCAGGGCCGCGAGAACGCCAAGGCGTTCCTCAAGGACAATCCCGACATCGCCTTCCAGATCGAGGACAAGATCCGCGCCGCCCACGGCCTCGACTTCGCGATGTCCGGCGAAGAGAACGCCGAGGTTCTCGACGACTGAGCGTCGGGAGGGTCCCCTGAACCGGACGGAGACCGGCCCGCCTTCGGCCCGGTCACCCGCCGGAGCCGCGCGTATGGACAAACCCGAAGAAACCGCCGCGGCAGACGACGAACCCCCGGCGGACTACGCCTCGCCGGCCTGCTTCCTGCACGAGCTCGATCCGGAATGGACCGGCCTTGCGCCGGCGCCGCTCTCGCGACAGCCGGACGCCGGCGAGCGCAGTGAACCCGCGCAGGCTGGTGGCCGCAGTCCGGTCGCATCCGGGCACCCGAAAGAGTTGCCAGATCACTAACGCGAAGCGCAGACCATAACGAAGTCAATGACTTGCTTGTAATTTCACGCGTGTTATCACGCCAAGGCCGCGTCGGTCCGGCTCACGCCTCGAGCTGGTCCTTCACCCGCTGGGTCAGCTCGTTGAGGGTGAAAGGCTTGGGCAGGAACGCGGAGCCGGGGACGCCGCTGTCGCCGCCGACGAAGGCGTCCTCGGCGTAGCCCGACATGAAGATCACCTTGACGTCGGGCCGCGCCTTCTGCGCCTCGCGCACCCAGGCCGGGCCGTCGAGGCCGGGCATGATGACGTCCGAGAGCATGATGTCGACATGCAGGCCCGGGTCGCTCAGGATTTCCAGCGCCTCCTCGCCCGAGGACGCCTCGACCACGGTGTAGCCGCGCAGCCGCAGCGCGCGGGCCGCGAACGAGCGCACCGGGTCCTCGTCCTCGACCAGCAGCACGAGGCCGCGGCCGGTCAGGTCGCGCGGGCGGCGGACCTCGGGCTCGGGCGGCGGCACCGGCTCGATCTTGTCGTGGGCGGGCAGGTAGATGGTGAAGGTCGCCCCCTGCCCCGGCGTGCTGTCGGCGAAGATGAAGCCGCCGGTCTGCTTGATGATGCCGTAGGCGGTGGAGAGTCCAAGGCCGGTTCCTTCGCCGACCTGCTTGGTGGTGTAGAACGGCTCGAAGATCTTGTTGAGCTTGCCCTCCGGAATGCCGTGCCCCGAATCGGCGACCTCGATCACCACGTAGTCGCCCTTGAGGATCGCCGCGCGGTCCCGGTGCAGGTCGCGGCTCAAATGCACGTTGCGGGTGGTCACCCGCACCTCCCCGCCGCGCGGCATCGCGTCCCGCGCGTTGACCACGAGGTTCATGATCACCTGCTCGATCTGGCGCTCGTCGACGCGCACCGGCGCGAGGTCCGGCCCGTGCTCGATCCGGAGCGTCACCTTGTCGGTGAGGAGCCGGTTCAGGAGGTGCGTCAGCTCCGACAGCGTGTCCTGCAGGTTGATGACTGTCGGTCGCAGGGTCTGCTTGCGCGAGAACGCGAGGAGCTGGCGGACCAGCGCCGCGGCGCGGTTGGCGTTCTGGCGGATCTGCATCAGGTCGCCGTGCTCGACGTCGGCGACCTCGTGGCGCATCAGCAAGAGGTCGCAGTGGCCGTTGATCGCGGTCAGCAGGTTGTTGAAGTCGTGGGCGACGCCGCCTGCGAGCTGGCCCACCGCCTGCATCTTCTGGCTCTGGACGAACTGCGCCTCGAGCGTCTTGAGCTCGGTGGCGTCGGAGAAGACCGCGAGAATCGAGGGCGCCCCGTCGAGCACGGTGCGGGTGAACGCAACCTGCAAGAAGATTTCCTGGCCGTCGCCGGTGATCGAGCGCGCGATCTCCGAGCGGCCAAGCGCCCGGCCGCGGCTGGTGTCGGCCAGGCGTTCGCTGATCGGCCGGCCGAGGCCCTCGATCAGCTCGACGATCTCGGCGCCCGGCCGGGCGCGCTCGCCGATGAGCTGGCGCGCGGCGCTGTTGGCGTAGGTCAGACGGCCGCCGTTCTCGAGTCGCGCCAGCGCCACCGGCAGCTCATCGAGGAAGTGATCGGGCACCAGACCGGAGAGTTCCGCACCGCCCAGGGGCAACAGCAGCAGGTCGCGGCAGCCGTCGGCGTCGGGGACCACCGCGGCACGCACCGCCTGGCCGCTGCCGGCCAACACGTGCACGCCGTCCGGGCGCAGCGGGCCGTCGGCGAACATGAGATCGAGGCTGACGGGGTTTCCGACCAGCGCCGCCGCCGCCTCGTTCCTGTCAATGATCAGGCCCTCGACATCGACCCTGAGCCAGGCGATGCCGCCCTGCCGGAAGCTCGGCGCGGCCACCGGCGGAGCGACGGCACGCTCGGTGCGCCAGAGCAGGGTCTTCGGGCCTGCACGCGTCACGACCATGCGCTGCCGCCGATCGGCCGTCTCCTCGATCGCGACGCCGTTGAGCTGCGCCTCGCGGGTCAGCCGGTACCGGGCGCCGCCGGCTTCCAGCTGGCGCGGGTCGTCACCCCGCAGCGCGGCGGGGTTCATCGCCTGGATGCGGCCTTCAAGGTCGGTCAGAAAAACCGGCTCGGGATGGCCGTCGAAGTGGCGGATGCCGGCGAGATGCTCGCGGCCCTCGCCCGCGAGCAGTCCACTCAGCGAGAGGAGATAGGCCCCGAAAACCAGGAGCGCGATCGCGAGCGCGCCCGGAATGATCGCCGGGCCGGACCAGAGCGGGGTCTGCGTCGATGCGAGCAGAACGATGCCGGCTATGGCGAGGCTGGTGCCGGCCCTGACATCGCCGCTCGCCGCAATGCTCTGGGTTTCGCCTTTTTCCTGCACCTGTCGGCCGTCCTCCCGGATGGTCCATTCTAGACCAGCCAATCGTGTTCAACCACAGGTTTTGTTACCGTATTGTGAATTTACTCCCAGTTGCGGCTCAGGGGCGCTTCGGCGCCCGGAAGCGGGCGATGAAAAAGCCGTCGCCGCCGTCGAGCGGGCTCAGCCTTCGGGCACCGTCGGCTCGCCAGTTGGGATGGCGGGCCGCAAAAGCTGCCGCGCGATCTCTCGTTCTCCCGCGCGAGCAGCGAGCAGGTAGAGTAGACGAGAACCCCGCCGGGCTTCACCTTCGCCGCCGCGGCGTCGAGGATGGCGTCCTGCAGCGGCGGAAACCGATCGAGCTCGGCCCGGTCGAGCCGCCACTTGCCCTCGGGCTTGCGTCGCCAGGCGCCGGTTCCCGAGCACGGGGCATCGGCGAGGACCAGGTCGCAGACCGCACCCAGCGCCGCCTGCTCGGCATCGCTCAGCACCCGCACCTCCGCCCCGGCGCGGCGGGCCCGGTCGGGCAGATCGGCCATCCGCCGCGGATTGACGTCCCAGGCCATCAGCCTGCCTTGCCCCTGCAAGGCCGCGGCCAGCGCCAGCGTCTTGCCGCCGCCACCGGCGCAAAAGTCGAGCACCGCCATGCCGGGCCGGACGCCGGCGGTCTCGGCCACGACCTGGCTCGAGGCGTCCTGCAGCTCGACCATCCCTTGCGTGTAGGCCCGGCTGGCGCTGACCAGCCGCGGGTTCTCCAGCACGCGAAGCGCATTTCGCGCCAGCGGATGCCGCTCGACCTGCACGCCGTCGCGCGCTAGCACGACCGTCGCGGCGTCCCCATTGGTCTTCAGCGTGTTGACCCGCAGGTCGACCGGCGCGCGCGCCTGCATCGCGGCCATCACCGCTTCGAAATCGCCGGCGAGCGAGGCCGCGAGCTCGTCGTGCAGGAAGTCCGGATAGTCGAGCCGCACCGCCTGGGACGCTCCGGCGAGCCCGCGGGCCAGCGCGGCGCACTCCGCCTGCGTCACCGGCGCGGGATCGAACCCCTCGCCGGTGAAGAGCGCATCGGGCGCGTCGGCGTCCTCTGCCGCCTGGGCGAGCACAATCGCCCTGCCGGTATCGCCGCCTCCGCGCCAGCCCAGCGAGCGCCGCCGCCGCAGGCCGTCATAGACGATATCGCGCACCGCCGCGCGGTCCTTGGAGCCGGCAAACCGGCTTGCGCGCGCCCAGCGAGTCAGCGCCCGCTCGGCCGGCTCGCCGGCGATGACGGCATCGAGCAGGTCGATCGCGGCAGAAAGGCGGGCACCGGGAGTCATCGGCGGTCATTTGCCCGCTCGCGCCTGGCTTTGCAAGGCGATGCCTCCGCCGGCTTACGGCGGCAGGGTCCCAGCGCGGCGGCGCCAGATCGCACGAAAAAAGGCCGGACGAACGTCCGGCCTCTCGGGTCGATCAGTCCTTTCAGGCGGCGACGCGACCGCCGAGGACCTCGTCGACGTGCTGCTGCGCCTTGACTTCCTCGATGCCGTTCACGGCGGCGACCTCGCGCGTCAGCCGCTCCAGCGCCGCCTCGTAGAGCTGGCGCTCGGAATAGCTCTGCTCGCGCTGGTCGTCGCTGCGGTGCAGGTCGCGGACCACCTCGGCGATCGAGATCAGGTCGCCCGAATTGATCTTCTGTTCGTATTCTTGCGCGCGGCGCGACCACATGGCCCGCTTGACCCGGGCGCGGCCCTTCAGCGTCTCGAGCGCGCGCTCGACGATGTCGACGGAGCTGAGCGCGCGCATGCCGACGGCGCTGGCCTTGGCGATCGGAACCCGCAGGGTCATCTTGTCCTTCTCGAACGAGATGACGAACATCTCGAGACGGAGCCCGGCGACATCCTGCTCGTCGATGGAGATGATCCGTCCGACACCGTGCGCTGGATACACAACGAAATCGTTCGGGCGGAATTCCGTCGCCTTCTTCGTCTTGGTCATTTTGCGCGTCTTATCCTTCTGACTGACACCGGTGAAGAGGCCTTCGCCGCGCCGACAACAAGAGTTCGGATTGCGAAGCGCAATCCGTCATCACGAACATCGGGGCGAGCAGCTTCCAGACCAGCTCGACGGGCCTTTTTTCCGGGCCGTTTTGCGACAGTGCCTTGATAGCAGAAAATCTGCTTGGTGGGAAGTCAAACCGTCATGATCGCTATCATGTGGGGACGCGCAGAAACGTTTCAACCCTCACTGACGGGCCTAAACTGCCGAATATGACAGGAATTTAAGCGAATGCGCGGATTTCGGCCGGGCCGGGTCAGCCGCCCTCCCCGGGCGCCTCGGAGAAGTATTTTTCCATCTTCCCTGGCTCGCCGTCGCGCTCTTCCGCCTCGGGCAGCGCGTCACGGCGCGTCACCAGCACCGGCCAGGCCACGGAATACTTGCGGTTGAACTCGACCCAGGCCTCCATGTCGGGCTCGGTGTCGGGCTTGATCGCGTCCACCGGGCACTCAGGCTCGCAGACGCCGCAGTCGATGCATTCGTCCGGGTGGATGACGAGCATGTTCTCGCCTTCATAGAAGCAATCCACCGGGCAGACTTCGACGCAGTCGGTGTATTTGCAGGCGATGCAGTTCTCGGTCACTACGTAGGTCATCGGGGACAGCCTTGAATCGTCGCTCGGTCCGCAAAGCCTGTCACACTCCGCTGTCGGCTATTTATCAGCCTGCCCGACGGGTTCAAGGCCTGCAGGCCGGCGCTCCTCGAGGTCGTTGTAAAGCAGGCGCGCCTCGGGCGCCGGGCCGCGCCGGCTCCCGAGTGCAAGGATGCGGACGGCGCGGACCGTGCCGCTCTGGGCGAAGCTCAGGCCATCCCCCACCCGCACGAGCGCGGCGGGCTTGCTCGCCCGCACCGAGTTGACCCGGACGGCGCCTTCCTGCACCAGCCGCGCCGCGAGCGCCCGCGACTTGCAGAACCGGGCCTGCCAGAGCCACTTGTCGAGACGAATCGCCGCCGGCGCTTCGGCCATTTGCCGGCGTCAGCGAATCTTAAGCGCCAGCAAGGCCGCGAAGGGATTGTCCGGGTCGATCGGCTTCTCCGGACGGACCGGACGGGCGATCGGCGCCGGCTTGTCCTCGCGCTTGCCGTGCGGCTTGCCCTTGCGCCCGCCGTCTTCCGGCCCGCGGCGCGGCCGGTCCTTGCGGGCCTCCTCGCCACGGGGCGGCGGGGCGGCCTTGACGCGGATGTCGTCGCGCGGCCTGCGCTCGACGCGCGCCGGCCGCTCGGGCCGCCGGCGCGGCGCGCGGGTGAAGACGACGAAGGTCTCGGTCTCGACCGCCTCAGCGGATGCCGGCTCGGCCTCGGCCGCCTCGACCGGCTCCGGCTCGGCCTCGGCCGTCTCGGCGGGTGCCATCTCGGCGGGCTTCGGCTCGCCCGCGCCCGTCTCGACCGGCTCGACGCCCTCCGCCCCGGCTTGCACGCTGATGCCCCCGGGCGGCGGCGTGAACGGAATGTCGGTCGGCGTGGTTTGCGGGATCTCCGGCGCCGGACCGGTGTCGGGCATCTCCTCCGGCTCGGGGAACGGCATCACCGGATTGTCGGGCGCGTCCGGCACCTCGGTCGGCTGCGGCACCGGAACGTCCGGCTGGTCGGGGACCGGGATCTCCGGCTCCGGGGCATCGGGCTCCGGCTCGCCGGCGGCGACCGGCGCGGCCGCGACCGGCGAACGGCGCTTCGGCCGGGTGCCTTCCGTCGCCACGTAGCCCATGCCCTGCATCAGCCTGGAAAACTGCTCCAGCGACAGGCCGGTGATCGAAAGCATCTCCGGGGCTGCCTCGAACCCGGTGCGGGCGTCGAGGTTGCGAATCAAGTCGGCAAGCCGCTCGAGCATGTCGATGCGGATGGCGCGCTCTCCGGCAAGGCGGTAGCCGGCGCGCGGGTAGTAACCCGGCGGCGCGTCCGGCACCGCGGCGACGGTGACGAGGCCCGGCGGGGGCGCCTCGGGGAAGACCTCGAGGTTGCCGGCGAGCGACCAGAGCACCAGGCGAAGCCGCGTCGGCGCCGGCTTCAGCAGCAGCGGCAGGAAGACGGTGTACTGCCCGAATCGGACGCCGTGCTTGCGCAGGCTGGCGCGGCTCTCCTGATCGAGCCCCTTGACGTCGTCGGCAATCTCGGACCGGGGCAGGACGCCCAGCGCCTCGACGAGGCGAAACGCGATACCGCGGGCCATGCCGGTCAGCGTCTCGTCGTCGCGAAGCGCGATCAGCGGCTGGAAGAGTGCCGCGATCTTGCGATCGATCCAGTGGCCGAGGCGGCGGCGGACCTTCTCGGCGACCATGGGGTCGATGTCGTCGTCGACGAAGGGCTGCACCTGCGGGCTGAGCGGATCAGGGCCGGCGGTGAGCTTGCCCACGGCGAATTCGCCCCACATCAGGCCACCTTGCTCGGTGACGTCGATCTCGGTGTCTGGCGCGTTGTAGAACTTGTCGGCCCTGAGGCTCAGCGCCGGGGCCAGCGCGGCGACGCCGGCAGTCCGCAGGGTCCGCGCCTGGTCGGCATCCGCCGACGGGTCGAGCCGGAAGATGAAGCCGTCGAGGCGGCCGATGAACTGGTCGTCGATCGACACCTCGCCGCTTTCGGTCACTGTCGCCACCAGGCTCTCCTTCTGCTTCAACCGGCGCATCAGCACGGAGGTGCGCCGGTCGACGAAACGCTGGGTCAGCTGCACGTGCAGCGCATCCGACAGCCGGTCTTCTACCGCACGGGTCTCGTCCCGCCAATGGTCCGCGTCATCGATCCAGCCGCGCCGCTGCGCCACGTAGGTCCAGGTCCGGATATAGGCCAGCCGCTTGGACAACGCATCGATATCGCCGTCGGTTCGATCGATGCGCGAAATCTGGCCCGCCAGCCAGTCGGTGGGGATGCCGCCGCCGCCCTGCAGGAAGCCGAAGATCCTCAGGCAGAGGCTGGCATGCTCGCCGAGCGTAACCTTGCGGAAGTCGGGCACCTGGCAGACGTCCCAGAGCAGCCGCGTGTCGGTTGGCCCCGCGATCCGGTCGCGCAGCTCGGGCATCGCCGAGAGCTCCTTCAGCGTGGCGAGGTCATCGGCCTCGCGCGCCCGCTGCAGGTCGGGATGGTCCGCGGGGGCCTCGAGGCTCGCGATCAGCGCCTCGGGGCGGCCGAACTCCAGCGCGCTGTTGCGCCACTGCAGCCGCGCCAGCGGCCGGAAGCGGTGCTGCTCGATCGCCTCGACGATCTCCGGTTCGAGCGGTGCCGCATCGCCGGTGACCCCGAAGGTTCCGTCGGTGGTGTAGCGCCCTGCCCGCCCGGCGATCTGCGCCAGCTCGTTTGGGTTCAGGTGGCGGTGGCGGCGGCCGTCGAACTTCACCAGGCCCGAGAACGCCACGTGGCCGATGTCGAGGTTGAGGCCCATCCCGATCGCGTCGGTGGCGACGAGGTGATCGACGTCGCCGTTCTGGTAGAGCGCCACCTGGGCGTTGCGGGTGCGCGGCGACAGCGCGCCCATCACCACGGCGGCGCCGCCCTTCTGCCGGCGGAGCAGCTCGGCGATGGCGTAGACGTCCTCGACCGAGAACCCCACGATGGCGCTCCGCGGCGGCATCCGGCTGATCTTGCGCACCCCGGAATAGCTGAGGTTGGAGAAGCGTTCTCGCCGGACGAGCTGCGGGCCGGGCACGAGGCTCGCGATTCGTGCCCGCATCGTCTCGGCGCCGAGAAACAGCGTCTCGTGCTGGCCGCGGGCGCGGAGCAGGCGGTCGGTGAAGATGTGGCCGCGGTCGGGGTCGCCGGCAAGCTGGATCTCGTCGACTGCGAGGAAGTCGGCGCCGATGTCGAGCGGCATCGCCTCGACGGTGCAGACCCAGTAGGCGGCGCGGGGCGGCACGATGCGCTCCTCGCCGGTTACGAGCGCCACCACCGAGGGGCCGCGCAGCGCGACGATGCGGTCGTAGACCTCGCGGGCGAGGAGCCGCAGCGGCAGGCCGATCACGCCGGTGCGGTGCGCGAGCATCCGCTCGACGGCGTAGTGCGTCTTGCCGGTGTTGGTCGGTCCGAGAACGGCCGTGACGCGGGCGGCGCCGTCGAATGCCATGGTTTTCAGAACTCCGGTACGGCGCGGGCTCTCAGAGCTGCGCGTCACCCGTCATCTTCTCGAGCCGCGTCACGGCCTCGTTGATGTTCGGTCGGTTTGGGTTGATCTTCTGCACCTCGCGCAGCGCCTTGAGCGCGAGTTCCGGCTCTCCCATCTGCTCCAGCATGAACGCCAGCCCGGAGAGCGCACCGAAATGCCGCGGGTTCAGCACCAGGACATGCTCCACGTCGTTGATCGCCAGCGCATACTCGCCCATCAGGTAGTAAGCGGTGGCGCGGCCGTTCCAGCCTTCGGCGAAATCCGGAGCGTGGTCGATCAGCGCCGAGAAATGTTCGACCGCCGTCGGATAGTCCTCGGCCGCGATGGCGTCGTTGCCGCGCTTGAGCAGCAGGTCCATCGACGGCGAGCCGGACTGCGACCAGATGCGGCCGATCTCGTTCTCGACCTGCTCCCAGTCCTGGCGGCCGGGCTGCGCCAGTTCGGCAAAGAGGTCGTTGAGCTGCTTGGTCGCCTCCGGCGTCTCCGCCGAGAGCGGCGGAACAGCCGCGAGCCACAGGCCGGCGGCGACGGCCGCGACCAGTTGAGACTTTTGAAACCCGCCCATGCGCCTTAGATTAGTCATCCCGAGCCAGAAATCGAGGCCCGCGCGGCCGTCACCCGGAGAAATGCCTTGAGCGAGATCGTCGACGCCGCCGTCAAAGCCCTGAATGCCCGCCTGGACGGCTCCGGGATCGACGGTTCGGTGAAATTCGTCATCGAAGGCGAGGGCGCCGTGCGAATCGACGAGGGCGGCGCCTCGGCCGACGACAGCGACGCCGACTGCACGGTCACCGCCAGCCCGGACACCTTCCAGAGCCTTCTCGACGGCGAACTGGACCCCACCGGCGCCTTCATGAGCGGCCGGCTGAAGATCGACGGCGACATGGGCATGGCGATGAAGCTCGGCAGCATCCTGGCATGACGCCGGGGGCGCCATTCCACGCAGACGTTGCGGACGGTCCCGATGGCGCCGAGGGTTTCTGGGTGACGACCTCGGACGGCGTGCGACTGCGGGCCGTTGTCTGGCGCGGCGGCAAGCGCGGCACCGCCGTGATCTTTCCCGGCCGCACCGAGTTCGCCGAGAAGTACGGCCGGGTCGCCCGCGAACTGGTGGGCCGCGGGCTCTCGGTCCTTGTCATCGACTGGCGCGGCCAGGGGCTTTCGGACCGGCACCCGCGCAACGCGATGCTGGGCCACGTCCAGGACTTCCGCGACTACCAGCGCGACGTTGCGGCCTTGCTGGCGCTGGAGGCCGAGCTCGATCTGCCGGCGCCGCTCTACCTGGTGGCGCATTCAATGGGGGGCTGCATCGGGCTGCGCACCCTTCTTGAACGCGGGGATTTCTGCGGTGCGGTGTTCTCGGCGCCGATGTGGCACCTACAGATGCGCACGGCGACTCGCGAGCTGACCTCCAAGGTGACGCGGCTCGCCAACCTCACCGGCCTCGGCGGCCGGCTGATGCCGGGAACGCAGCCTGGGCCGTCCACGCTCGCGGTCAGCTTCGAGGCCAATGTGCTGACCTCCGATCCCGAGAACTACGCTTGGTGCGTCGGCCAGATCACAGCGCATCCGGAGCTCTCGCTGGGCGGCCCGAGCATGCAGTGGACCTACGCGGCGCTCGAGGAGATGGCGCGGCTCTACATGGCGCCGCTGCCGTCGCTGCCAATACTCGTCATGCTCGGCAGCGACGAGACCGTTGTATCTCAGAGCGTCATCCGCAAGCAGGTGGCTGCGATGGCGAAAGGCGATATCTTGAACCTGCCCGGCGCGCGCCACGAGATATTCATGGAGCGGCCGGAGCTCCAGCGGCAGGTCTGGAGCCGCATCGAGGCGTTCCTGGCCGCCGTCCCGGCCCGCAGGGGAGCCGCGGCGGCGGTGTCGTGATCGGCCGCCGGCGAGGCGGCCGCGGCCGGGCGTCAGGCGACGTCGCTGAGGACGCGTGCCAGGTCGAACAGCCGGCGCCGCTGCGCCTCGGGGATCGAGTAGTAGGACCGCACCAGCTCGAGCGCTTCCTTGTCCGCGAGCAGGTCGCCCCGCTCCGGCATCTCGGCGGGGATCGAGCGATCGGTCTCCTCGCCCTCGAAGCCCTCGAAGAAGAAGCTGATCGACACGTCGAGCGCCTGGGCGATGTCCCAGAGCCGCGAGGCACTGATCCGGTTCATGCCGGTCTCGTACTTCTGGATCTGCTGGAACTTGATCCCGACGATGTCGCCGAGCTGCTGCTGAGTCATTCCGACCATCCAGCGGCGATGGCGGACCCGCTTGCCCACATGCACGTCAACGGGATGTTTCATTTCAATGCTCCTGCTACTCTTCATCGCTGTCGCTCGGGAACTGTGATGCATGAACCGTGCCAAGTGCTCAAATGCAAGCTGCCGGCCCGGTCACCCACTCAATCGCCGGTAATCAACCGGTAATCTTTTCCTCCCCGACCGCAACGGGAGGGCACGTTCGGATTGCGCAACACAACCATGCCGTGAAATGCGAATGCCTTTGCAGAATGCGAATCCATTCAGCCGTCGGTCGGGAGCGGCTCACGACGCCTGCTGGCGCGACTGCCGCTTGCGTTCGAGCGGGTCGAGCAACCGCTTGCGCAGGCGAATGTTGCGCGGCGTCACCTCGACCAGCTCGTCCTCCTCGATGTAGGCGATCGCCTGCTCCAGCGTCGGCCGCGCCGGGGTCGTCAGCACCACCGCCTCGTCCTTGCCGGACGCACGAACGTTGGTGAGCTTCTTTCCCTTGAGCGGATTGACCTCGAGGTCGTTGTCGCGGTTGTGCTCGCCGAGGATCATGCCGGTATAGACCTGCTCGCCGGCGCCGATGAAGAAGCGCCCGCGATCCTCGAGATTGAAGAGCGCGTAAGGCACGCTCGTCCCATCCTCCATCGAGATGAGCACGCCGTTGCGCCGGCCCGGGATCGGCCCCCGGTGCGGCGCCCAGCCGTGGAACACCCGGTTGAGAACACCCGTTCCGCGAGTATCCGTCAGGAACTCGCCGTGATAGCCGATCAGCCCGCGCGAGGGGACGTGCGCGACGATGCGGGTCTTGCCGCCGGTGCCGGTGCGCATCTCGGCCAGCTCGCCCTTGCGCTGGCTGAGCTTGTCGACCACGACGCCGGCATAGTCCTCGTCGACGTCGATCGTCACTTCCTCGATCGGTTCCAGCCGCTCGCGGCCTTCCTCGCGGAACAGCACCCGCGGCCGCGAGACGCTGAGCTCGAAGCCCTCGCGGCGCATGTTCTCGATCAGCACGCCCATCTGCAGCTCGCCGCGGCCGGCGACCTCGAAGGCGTCTCCCTGCGGGCTGTCGCTGACCTTGATCGCGACGTTCGATTCCGCCTCGCGCATCAGCCGCTCGCGGATCACCCGGCTCTGCACCTTGTCGCCGTCGCGCCCGGCCAGCGGCGAATCGTTGATGCCGAAGGTGACGCTGATCGTCGGCGGGTCGATCGGTTGCGCCGGCAGGGCGGCATCGACGCTCATGTCGGCGATGGTGTCGGCTACCGTCGCCTTCGCCATCCCGGCGAGGCTCACGATGTCGCCGGCTTCGGCAACGTCGATCGGCTGCCGGCCCAGGCCGCGGAACGCGAGGATTCGCGAGATGCGGAACCGCTCGATCTCGCGGCCGTCGCGGTCGAGCGCCTTCACGGTCTGCCCGGTCCTCACCGTCCCCTGCTCGATCCGCCCGGTCAGGAGCCGCCCGAGGAACGGGTCGGCCGCCAGCGTCGTCGCCAGCATCGCGAAAGGCGCATCGCGCCGCGCCACCTGCGCCGGCGCCGGCACGTGGTCGAGGATCATCTGGTAGAGCGCGTCGAGGTTCTCGCGCGGCCCGTCGAGCTCGGCGTCGGCCCAGCCGCTGCGGCCCGAGGCGTAGAGCACTGGAAAGTCGAGCTGGTGCTCGTCGGCGTCGAGCGTCACGAAGAGATCGAAGACCTCGTTCAGCGCCCGGTCGGGCTCCGCGTCCGGCTTGTCGACCTTGTTGAGCAGCACGATCGGCCTGAGCCCGAGCCGCAGCGCCTTGGCCAGCACGAACTTGGTCTGCGGCATCGGTCCTTCGGCGGCGTCGACCAGCAACAGCACGCCGTCGACCATGCCGAGGATGCGCTCGACCTCGCCGCCGAAGTCGGCGTGGCCGGGGGTGTCGACGATGTTGATCCGGTGGCCGTGCCACTCGACCGACGTCGCCTTGGCGAGGATGGTGATGCCGCGCTCGCGCTCGAGATCGTTCGAATCGAGCGCCCGCTCCACCGTCGCCTGGTTGTCGCGGTAGGTGCCCGACTGCTTCAGCAGGGCGTCGACCAGCGTCGTCTTGCCATGATCGACGTGCGCGATGATCGCGATGTTGCGGATATCCATGTTCGGGCGGTCCTCGCCGGGCGCACCTGCCCGTTGCCCGTGCCCATAACCGCGCGACGTGCGAAAGGCAACGGAGGACGCGCCTCCGCGCGTCAGGCCGATGCGAAGGGAAGCGGCGTCCCGGTGAAGACTGCGGCGCGTGACCCCACCGCCTGCGGGTCGCCGGTGGTCAGGTAGGCCACTGCGCCGCTGCCACCGGCGAAGACCGGGTGGCGCGCCAGGTAGTCCGAGAGGCTCGCGGCGATCAGCGCCGGCTGCGACACCAGCGCGGTCCCGGCCGGCAGCGCATCGCGGAAGGCAGCCTCGACCAGCGGATAATGCGTGCAGCCGAGCACCGCGGACTGCGGCGCGGGCAGCCGCGCCAGCAGCGCCGCCACGTGCTCGCGCGCGATGGCGCCGGCGCGGTCGAGCGCGCCCGCCTCGATCGCCTCGACGAGCCCGGTGCAGGCCTGGGGCGCCACGGCGACATCGCGGGCGCGAAACCGCAGCTCGCGCGGGAAGGCGCCGCTGCGCACCGTTGCCGGCGTGGCGAAGAGCGCCACGTCGCGGAGGCCGGTGTGGGTGGGGGGCGTGTTGTCGCCCCAGTCGCGGCGGGTCAGATGCTCGATCACCGGCACGAAGACCCCGAGGACCCGGTGGGTGGCCGGGTTCAGCCAGTTCACCTGCAGGTCGTGCAGCGCCACCGCCGAGGCGGTGTTGCAGGCAAGGACCACCAGGCGGCAGCCGGCGGCGAACAGGCGCTCCACCCCGGCAACGGTCAGGTTGTAAACCTCAGCCGGCGAGCGGGTGCCGTAGGGCGCGTTCGCGTTGTCGCCGAGATAGACGAAGTCCTGGCCCGGCAGCGCCCTCGTCAGCGCGGCGAGAATCGTCAACCCGCCGAGGCCGCTGTCGAAGACGCCGATCGGCATTCAGCGGACGTCCTCGAACTCGAAGCCGTAGCTGAGACCTCGATCGGGCGCGGCGACAGCCGGTAGGTCTCGGCGCGCAGGTAGTCCATCATCTCGCGCGCGTCGCCGGCCCGCGCCGCCAGCGCCGCGGGGTCGAGCGGCCGGCCGATCGCCACCCGGACCGGGGCGCCGACGCGAATCTTGAACTCGTTGACCAGCAGCGCCATCCGCAGCGTCTGGTGCAGGTGGCTCGCGAGCTGGAAGAGCCGGCTGTTGTGGCCGTCGAAGAAGACCGGCACCACGGTCGCGCCCGACTTGCTGATCAGCCGCGCCGTGAAGCGCCGCCACGACGGGTCCATCGGCCGGCCGAACGGCCTGAGCGCGGTCGAGACGGTGCCGCCGGGAAAGATGCCGATGCACCCGCCCTCGGCGAGATAGTCGAGCGCCAGGCGGCGGGTCTCGATGTTGGCGGCCTGCGCCGCGCGGGTCTCGTCGAAGCTGATCGGCAGGATCACCCGGTCGAGCTCGGCCGCCTTGCGGAAGACGCGGTGGGCGAGGATGCGGAAATCGCCGCGGGTCCGCGACAGGATGTGGCCGAGCATCAGCCCGTCGAGAATGCCGTAGGGATGGTTGGAGATCACCACCAGCGGCCCCTCGGCCGGAATGTTGTCGAGGCTGCCGGCGATGACGTCGAGGCTGAGCTGGTAGCGCTCGACCATCACGGTCCAGAAATCGCGGCCTTCCGCCACCTCGCGGTCGTAGCCGCGGGCCTGGTGGATCAGCCCCAGGCGTCCGGTGAGGTTCTCCAGCGACCGGATCACCACACGGCCTGCCCGGGTCCGGGCGGAGGAGGCGTAGCTGATCTCGCGCGCGATGCTGCGATGGGGTGTCGTCACGATCCGGCTCGTCCGCTGCGACCCGCCCTCGAAGCCGCGGAAACGTCCGCGTCGAGCGCCGCTGTCCCTTACCGCACAGAGGGGCTTCCATTCAACCATGAAGCGATGGAACGCAGACAGGAATGCCGGCCCGGAACGATTACGGGGCGCGGAGGTTTGTCCCCGCAACGGCCGGGGCCAAGGCCGGACCGGAGCGATCACCATGAAAGGCATGCGATGAGCGACGACCTGAAGCGCGGCGACAGGGTGGCCTGGAATACCCCCCAGGGCACGACGACCGGCAAGGTGGTGCGCAAGCAGACCGGCCGGACGCAGATCAAGGGCCACACCGTCGCGGCGTCGAGCGATGATCCGCAGTTCATCGTGCAGAGCGACAAGTCCGGCAAGCAGGCCGCCCACAAACCCGAGGCGCTTCACCGCAGGAAGTGAGCCGATCGGATCACGATCTCGGAGAGACGCCGAGGAACTCCCGCATCCAGCGAACCACTTCGGCTTCGTGGTTGATGTAGAGGTAGTGCGGCGCCCCCGGCAGCCTGTGGGTGTCCGCCTCGTTGCCCTTGGCAAAGCGCGCGATCGTCTCCCGGTACCAGTCGCGAATCCCGGGCCAGGCCTTGTCGAACGCCGCCTGCTTGGCCGGGCTCAGGTACCAGTACCAGGGCTGCCGGTCCTCGAGCGTGTAAGGCGCGTAGATGCCGAGGCGCGGCGGCTTGACCAGCGACCAGTCCTGCAGCGGCATCGCCCTGACGCCTGCGTCGATCTTCTCGCTGATCCAGTCCGGCGTCGTGGAGTTCAACGACGGCGCCGTGCCTGTCGAACGCGACGCGCAGGCAGACCGCCGGGTCGTTCACCCGGGTCGCCTGCAGCCGCGCCTGGGCCGACTGGTAGGCGTCGAGCGACTTCAGGTCATCGTCCGTATAGGTCGGGAACGGCGGCTCGGTACGTGTCGGCGAGCTCCTGCGCGACAGGTCGGCCGCGTCGAGGTAGACGAGCTTCTCGGCGCGCGCAGGGAAGGCCTGCCCGATCCGGCTCAGCTCCATGCCGGAAGCGGAATGCCCGACGAACACCGCCTTCCTGATGCCGAAGGCGTCGAGAACCGCGATGTCGTCCTTGGCCCGGGTGGGGACGTCGTAGCCGTCCTTCGGCTGGCTGGAGGGAAGATACCCCCGCCGGGTGATGCCGATCACGTGGAAATAGTCGGTGAACTGGTAGGCGAACTGGTCATAGACGTGGGCATTGTCGCCGCCGCCGGTGAGAAGGACCATCCACGGGCCCTTGCCGCCCCAGTCGAGCACCTGCAGCGTCGACCCCGGGCGCAACCTTGACCATGCGCATCTTGTGCGGCGTGGTGTCGACGCAGCCCGCCGGTTTGAAGTCCGCCCAGATCGCCGTCGGCACGAAGAAAGCCAGCACCGCGGCCCAGCCCCAAGCGGCCGGGCGCAACAATCGTCCCATCATTGTTCATGTCCCCCCAGACAGTAACCTGTTCTTGGGAACAATCCTGCGCTCGAACTTCAACTTCGGCAAGCTTCGGAGCGTCCGGCGCAAGCGCGGCGCCCGCTGTCGCACCGATCCCGTGCCTTGGGGCTCTTCGCCGCGCGACTGGTAGCCCCTACGGGAGTCGAACCCGTCTTTCCAGATTGAGAATCTGATGTCCTAACCGATAGACGAAGGGGCCGGTGAGTCGCGCCTTATAGTGCAATGGTACGCCCTACGGGAGTCGAACCCGTCTTACCAGATTGAAAATCTGGTGTCCTAACCGATAGACGAAGGGCGCCCTTCGCGGGGGGTATGTATCGTCGGCCTCCGGAGGGATCAAGGCATTTTCCCCGAGGTCAGCCGGAGGGCGCCGCGTCCTCGACGTGCAGCTTGGCGCGGGCGCGGCCGGCCCAGTCGTCGCGTTCCAGGCGTCCGGCGAGGTGGACGCTCGTGCCGGCGCGGCTTTCGAGAAAGCCGCCGAGCGGGCTCTCGAAGGCGCGGAACGCCACGGCGTCGAGATGGCCGCCCGCCCCGTCGGCAAGGCGCAGCGCCAGGTGGCCGTCGCCGATCCGCCGGACCCCCGAGAGCCGCGCCCCGGCGACCGCCAGCCGCGGCGCCGGCGCGCCGGCGCCGTAAGGCCCGGCCGAGGCGATGCCGAGCGCGAGCTCGGGCGTCGCGGCGCTCGCGGCGACGAGGCCGTCGAGGCGCAGGTCGCGCCCCGAGCGCGGGACGGCGCCTTGCAGCGCGATCAGTTCGCCGAGCCGCGCCATCGCCGGTTCGAGCTCTTCCCGGCTCAGGCTGATGCCCGCGGCCATGCGGTGGCCGCCGCCGCGGCCGATCAGGCCTTCGCGGGCGAGCCGCGCGACCGCGGCGCCGAGATCGACGCCGGTCACCGACCGGCCGGACCCCTTGCCCTCGGCGCCGTCGAAGCCGATCACCACCGCCGGACGGCCGAAGGTCTCCTTGAGCCGTGCCGCGACGATGCCGACGACGCCGGGGTGCCAGCCTTCGCCGGCGGCCCAGACCAGCGGCGCCGTCGCCGCGCGCCGCCGCCTGCGCCTCGGCGGCCACCCGCACGGCCGCCTCGATCTCGCGCCGCTCGGCGTTCAGCGCATGGAGCCGCGCCGCGAGCGCCGCGGCCTCGTGGACGTCGGAGGCCGCGAGCAGCCGCGCGCCGAGGTCGGCTGCGCCGATCCGCCCGCCGGCATTGACCCGCGGCCCGATGACGAAGCCGAGGCCATAGAGGCTCGGCGCGCCGGTCAGGCCCGCCGCCTCGGCGAGCGCGACGAGACCCGGGCGGCCGCCGCGGGCCATCACCGTCAGGCCCTGGCGCACCAGCGCGCGGTTGAGCCCGATCAGCGGCGCGACGTCGGCGACGGTCGCGAGCGCCACGAGATCGAGCGAGCCGAGGAGGTCGGGACCACTGCGGCCGCTGGCGCGCAGCAGCCGGTTCGCGGCGACCAGCATCAGGAAGACGACCCCTGCGGCGCAGAGATAGCCGAGCTCGCCGGTCTCGTCCTGGCGGTTGGGGTTCACCACGGCATAGGCCGCCGGCAACACCTCGGGGCCGAGATGGTGGTCGAGCACGATCACGTCGCAGCCGGCGGCGGCGATCGGCTCGTGGCTCAGCGTGCCGCAGTCGACGCAGACGATGAGGTCGTGGCCGTCGCCGAGCCGCCGCATCGCCGGCACGTTGGGGCCGTAGCCCTCCTCGATCCGGTCGGGGATGTAGAGCGTCGCGTCGCGGCCCATCGCCCGCAGCCAGCCGAGGACCAGCGCCGCCGAGGCGCCGCCGTCGACGTCGTAGTCGGCGAAGACGGCGATCCGCTCGCGCCCGTCGACCGCGGCGAGGAACCGCGCCGCGGCGCGGTCCATGTCGCGCAGGCGCGACGGGTCGGGCATCAGGTCGCGCAAGGCGGGGGCGAGGAACGCCGCCGCTTCCTCGGGCGGCACGCCGCGCCGGGCGAGGATGCGCCCGACGATCTCGGGCAGCCCGGCCGACTGGGCGATCGCCTGGCCGAGGCGGTCGTGCTCGGCGCTCGGGCCGACCCAGCGCCGCCCGGTTGCCGAGGTCTCGACGTTGAGGAAGGCGGGCGATTCGAGCATGCGCCGAGTGATGCCCGCAATCGCCGGCGGCCGCTACCCCGGCCGCTTCAGGCGCTCGGCAACAGCCGCCGCTGCCGCTGATCGATCAGCACGACCGCGAGCCCGCTCGCCATCACCACCACGATGCCGCCGAGCGCCCGCGGGTTCTGAAGGTGGCCGAAGACTACCACCCGGAGAGCACCGCCAAGACGGTGAAGGCGTAGACGGGGCCACCGCGTGGGTCGGACCGCTCCGCCAGGCGGAAAAGATGCAGATCTGCCCGCCAAACAGGAAGAGCCCGGTGCCGAGGAGTACCAGGTTCCCCCCTGTGGCGCGCGACCCAGCGCTGGCTGCAGCTGAGCGGCTACTGCGCTCGATCCCGACGTTCGGGGCGGTCACTGCCATAACGCTGCTTGCCCACTTCGACGAGCTCGGCTTGGCCGGACGACCGCCGCGCCATCGCCTCGATCGGCGGTGTAGCGCCCGGCCGCATCATCTCGCCGGGCTCGAGGGCTAGTGCCTCGGCCCGCATGGTCGACAACGATCTTTGGATCGTCAGCTTCATGCACTGCGATGGGATACGTCGATCTGAAGACACCAACCCTGCAAACCATTGACAACCCGACGGCTAGAGTTGTCTCCTATGTGATCGAAGCAAACTGCCAACTATGTGACTTGGACCGGAAACGCGCACGCCGCCTAACCTTAGGATTACCTTGATTTTTTGGACATTTGTTCGAATTGTCATTATGTATTTTGAATAGTGGAAGCGTGTGGAAGGGGTGGACGCCCGATCGAACCCGATGTGCGACGATGCCTCAGCCGGTCGAGCCGATGCTTGACAGAAACTGCCCGGGAAGGCAGCACGCGTCCAAGAGAGGATCGTCCCCATGCCGGATGACCGCCTAATCGTCGGGCTCGACCTGCCCGAGACGGAAGCCGCGCGAGCGCTGGTCGCGACTCTCGGCAGCGAGGTTACATTCTACAAGGTCGGCCTCGGGCTCCTCGCCTCCGGCGGCCTTGACCTCGCCCGCGACCTCAAGGCAGCCGGCAAGCGGGTGTTCCTCGACATGAAGCTCTTCGACATCGGCGCCACCGTCACGGCCGCCGTCCGCGGCCTAACCTCGTCGATCGCCCCCGACTTCCTGACCGTCCACGGCGATCCCCATGTGGTGCGGGCGGCCGTCGCCGGTCGCGGCAATGCCGCGACCCGCCTTCTCGCGGTCACCGTCCTCACCTCGCTCGACCGCGACGATCTCGACGCCGCCATGCTCAAACCCGGTACCCTCCAGGACATCGTGCTCGAGCGCGCCCGCCGCGCCCTCGCCGTCGGCGCCGACGGCATCATTGCCTCGCCGCGGGAAGCCGCCGCCCTCCGCACCCTCCCCGAAGCCGCCGCGGCTCTGATCGTCACCCCCGGCATCCGACCTGTCGGCGCCGCCGCCGGCGACCAGAAACGCATCGCCACCCCCGCCGAAGCCCTGGCCGCCGGCGCCGACCACATCGTCGTCGGCCGCCCCGTCCACACCGCCCCCGACCCGGCCGCCGCCGCCCGCGCAATCCTCGCCGCCCTTTGAAGCGCGCCCCAACTCCTCGCTTGCTTCTCCCGCGCGCCAACCCTATGACATCCGCCGTAGCGGAGAGATGCCGGAGCGGTCGAACGGGGCGGTCTCGAAAACCGTTGTGGGGGTGACCCCACCCAGGGTTCGAATCCCTGTCTCTCCGCCAACGCCTCCCGCGAACTCAATCTCCGCCCTCGCGTGGCCGAATTTTCTCGTTGTTTTCTAAGGTTATAGCGGGGAGGCTCCCCACTTCGCCCACGCCGATACAGCCGAAATCCGCTCTCTCCGGGCCGATACTCTCTGGACCTGTTCACTTTGGGTGATTTGGTGGGGTGCCTTACACGGTTGTTTCAATTCGATTTTTATCGCGACAGCAGACAAAGATTTCTAACTAATCTCTGGATGGCGAAGGACTCTGAAATCCAAATGTTGCGAGGCTTTGACTCAATGGCCATTCGTAGAAGTCGAGTAGCCTCGGCTCTTCCTAATGCCTTCAACCATGTGGTCGCGCTCATCGTCTGGTTCGTCGCTCATGCTACCAGCTCCTTTGCAACCATTGCGCGCGTACCTGTCTGAGGATCAATACCCTCGGTAAACGCGTACCTGAGGTGCGCCGCGGCTTGCCGTCGTGACCAGCCGTTCGATATTGATCGCATCACGGCTGAACGTCGACGCCGCGAGGATAGAATCCATGCCAGAAGTTGGTCAGCTTCGACCGATCGAGATGAGGCTCCTCGAAGAGCTTACCGGCATGCGAACTGGCTACGTGCTGGACTTCAGCGACAATACATTCGGAGAGTTCTTCGCCGTTGAGGTCGGTATCGACATCTACGATGATGCTTATGCCGAGTTCGGTGGCTCGAAGGGCAAGCGATTGCGGGGTTTCGTTGCCCGAGCTCAGCCGACAAAAATTGCGCGGGCGCTTTCCGCGCTCTGGGAGTATCGCGAAGACTACCTTCGACGAGAGCGACGTCTTGACGATGTCGAGGACGGCCTCGCGCGGCTTAACAGACTTATTCTCCGCCTCGGAGGCGGCCCGATTAGTGACGAAGGCGCTGTCACGCCTGAAACTCCGCTGCAGATGCGCCTCGGACCGAACACCATGGAGCGGCAGACGCTTCGGGACGCCTTCCAGCAACTTCATAGACTGGACCCGCACCCGCGCGGCGTCGCCTTCCAGCACTTCCTCGAGCGGTTCTTCGAGGCTTGGGAACTCCAAGCCAGGGGCAGCTTCCGCAATCGCGGGGAGGAGATCGATGGCAGCTTCTCCCACGGCGGGCAAACCTACCTGCTTGAGGCAAAATGGGAGAAAGCGCCCACCAACGCGCAGACCCTCCACGGCTTCCAGGGAAAGGTCTCCGAGCGACCGGAATGGGCACGAGGGCTCTTTATCAGCTACGCCGGCTTCAGCCCGGACACGCTGTCTGCATTCACCGCAAGGCGCATCCGTCTGATGGACGGCGCAGACATCATGGAGATCCTGATGCGCGACCTCTCCTTCACCGAGGTG
The DNA here is from genome assembly GCA_963819995.1 of uncultured Alphaproteobacteria bacterium. GTDB lineage: Bacteria > Pseudomonadota > Alphaproteobacteria > Rhodobacterales > Rhodobacteraceae > Amaricoccus. The sequence continues at coordinate 172,387 of CAWFYR010000009.1, forward strand.
CTGTCTGCCAAACTGCGACACGCTGCCGAACGGAAGGATCCCATCGGACGGGTGTCTGCTCTCTTTCCTGCACGCCCGGGCTGAGGCTCGAACAGAAGCCCCTCCTCCCCCATCAAGTGCCATGGGCCTGCGCGCCGCCGATTGCACAGGCGGCAGCGTTTATGGTCTTATCAGCATCAAGAAGCCCCAAAGGGCCTAACACAAACGGGAGGAATACTCATGCGACTACGCCGTCTTCTAGCCACCGCCGCGGGACTTGTCGCGCTGAGCGCGCTGCCGGTCTTCGCCGCCTGCGACGGCGGGGGCGAACTGATCAAGTTCGCGCACGTCACCAACGCCGACAAGCACCCCAAGGGCATCGCCGCCCAGCTCTTCGCCGACCGCGTCAACGCGGAGATGAAGGGCCGGGCCTGCGTCGAGGTCTATCCCAACTCGACCCTTTACGACGACGACAAGGTGCTTGAGGCGATGCTCGCCGGGGACGTGCAGATGGCCGCGCCCTCGCTCTCCAAGTTCGAGACCTTCACCAAGAAGCTGCGGCTCTACGACCTGCCCTTCGTCTTCGTCGACATCAACGCGGTCGATCGCTACCAGAACTCCGAGGACGGCCAGGCGCTCCTGCAATCCATGAAGCGCAAGGGCCTGCTCGGCCTCGCCTACTGGCATTCCGGCATGAAGCAGCTCTCGGCCAACAAGCCGCTGCTCGTGCCCGAGGACGCCAAGGGGCTGAAATTCCGCATCCAGCCGTCGGACGTCCTTGAGGCGCAGTTCGTGGCAATCGGCGCCAATCCGCAGAAGATGGCGTTTTCCGAGGTTTACGGTGCGCTGCAGACCGGCGTCGTCGATGGCCAGGAGAATACCTGGTCGAACATCTACGGTCAGAAGTACTTCGAGGTTCAGGACGGCGTCACCGAGACCAACCACGGCGTGCTCGACTACATGGTGGTGGTCTCGACCAAGTGGTGGGACGGTCTGCCCGAAGACGTGCGGGCCGACCTCAAGCGGATCATGGACGAAGTGACAGCCGAGCGGAACGCCGCCGTCACCCAGATCGAGGAAGAGTCCAAGCAGGCGATCATCGCGCAGGGCTCCGAGGTTCGCCAGCTCACCCCCGAGCAGCGCGCCCTCTGGGTCGCGGCCATGAAGCCGGTCTGGGAGCAGTTCTCCGGCGACATCGGCCAGGACGTAATCGATAAGGCCGTTACATACAACGAAGGCTTGTGACCTGACCGCCAACCGGACCGCCGCCCCAGCGGTCCGGTAGTCCGCCCGGGCAAGGAGCCGCCAATGTCCGTCCAACCGCGAACGGCCTTCGGCCGGGTGGTCAACGAGATCGAGGAGACTCTGATCGGGGTGATCCTCGGGCTCATGACCGTCATCACCTTCGCCAACGTCGTCGCCCGCTACGTCTTCAATTCCAACATCCTCTGGGCGCTCGAAGCCACGGTGTTCCTGTTCGCCTGGCTGGTGCTGCTCGGCGCCTCCTATCTCGTCAAGGTCTCGGGCCAGCTCGGCGTCGACGCAGTGGTTCGCCTCCTTCCGCCTGGGCCGCGTCGCTGGGTGACGCTCGTCGCCGCCGCCTGCTGTATCGTCTACGCGGGCCTGCTCTTCTACGGCGCCTGGCAGTACTGGTCGCCCTTCATCGGCGAGCAGGTCTGGTACGAGGTCAACGACATCCGCATGCCAAACTGGCTGCGTTTTATCGAGCCGCTCCTCAACGAGGGCGAGCCCTACGAGAAGCTGCCGCGCTTCATCCCCTACTTCGCCCTGCCGCTCGGCATGGCGCTCCTCCTCATTCGCTTCGTCCAGGCCGCCTGGAACGTCTGGACCGGCAAGACCGAGCTGATGATCGCCAGCCACGAAGCCGAGGACCTCGTCGCCGCCGATGCGGCGCGGGCTCAGGGGGACTGAGCGCATGGACATCGTCTTCCTCTTCGTGATGGTGATCGGCTTCATGCTGATCGGCGTGCCCATTGCCGTCAGCCTCGGCCTCGCCTCGATCATCTTCATGCTGCTCTTCTCCACCACCTCGCTCGGGGCGGTGGCGCAGCAGCTCTTCGACGCCCTTGCGGGCCACTACACGCTCCTCGCGATCCCGTTCTTCATCCTTGCCTCGACCTTCATGTCGACCGGCGGCGTCGCCCAGCGCATCATCCGTTTTGCCATCTCCGTCGTCGGCCATTTCCGCGGAGGCCTCGCCATCGCGGCGGTCTTCGCCTGCATGCTCTTTGCGGCCCTCTCCGGCTCCTCACCGGCAACCGTGGTGGCGATCGGCTCGATCTGCATCGCCGGCATGACCCAGGTCGGCTACACCAAGGACTTCGCCGCCGGTGTCATCTGCAACGCCGGCACCCTCGGCATCCTGATCCCGCCGTCGATCGTCATGGTGGTCTACGCCGCCGCAGTCGACGTCTCGGTTGGCCGGCTCTTTCTCGCCGGCGTCCTGCCCGGCCTTCTCGCCGGTTTCATGCTGATGGTGGGCATCTACATCGCCGCGCGCTGGAAGGACCTGCCGCGGCAGGACTGGGCCGGCTGGGGCGAGGTCCTAACCTCCGCGCGCGATGCCGGTTGGGGCCTCTTTCTCATCGTCATCATCCTCGGCGGCATCTACGGCGGCATCTTCACCCCGACCGAGGCCGCCGCCGTCGCCGCGGTCTATTCCTTCCTGATCGCCAACTTCGTCTACCGCGACATGGGCCCGCTGCACCGCGAGAGCGGCAACCTCTCGCTCCTCCGCCGCCCGTGGGCGCTCCTCACGGTCTGGTTCCACCCGGACACCAAGAAGGCGCTCTTCGAATCCGGCAAGGTCACGGTGATGCTGATGTTCATCATCGCCAACGCGCTCATCCTCAAGCACGTGCTGACCGACGAGCAGATCCCTCAGGCCATCACCCGGGCGCTTCTCGGTGCCGGCTTCGGCCCGGTGATGTTCCTGATTATCGTCAACGTTATCCTCTTGATCGGCGGCCAGTTCATGGAGCCGTCCGGCCTGGTGGTGATCGTCGCCCCGCTGGTCTTTCCCATCGCCATCGAGCTCGGAATCGACCCGATCCATCTCGGCATCATCATGGTGGTCAACATGGAAATCGGCATGATCACCCCGCCGGTGGGCCTCAATCTCTTCGTGACCTCCAGCGTCGCCCGCATGCCGCTGATGGATGTGGTCCGCGCCTCGCTGCCCTGGCTCGGAATCCTGTTCGTTTTCCTGATCATCATAACTTACGTGCCGATCATCTCGACTTGGCTCCCCACCACATTCATGGGGCCCGAGCTGATACTGAAGTAGCCAAGCGTTGAAGAGAGTGCCAAATCAAAGAAACCACCCAGCGGAATCAAGGCCCCTAGTCTGCTTCCACAGTGGAGACCGTTGCCGGCCCCCGCCTCACACGGCCTCCATTTGATTGGCCTTGGGCGGCCACAATCTGGCGGAAAAAAAGGGGGATTTCTAGCCAGCGCGCCGATCGCTTCTTTAGCCTCGCGCGTTTCCGTCGTGCGCTCTCTGACCCTCCCACTCCAGCGGAAAACCTTCCAGAAGATCGTCGAGTTGCAGGTCGGCTCGTTGCCGCCCGTCAAGGATCGCCTCCACGATGTCCGGCGCCAGCAACGTCAGCCGGAGGATGCGGCTCATGTACGATGGCGCGACGCGCTTGGCCGTGGCCAACTCCTCGATCGTTGCGTGATCCCCTACGTTCAGCATCTTCCGCCACCGGAACGCCCGCGCCAGCGCCTTTACCATGACGTTGTCGACCCGCGGCCGCGGCGCCCACGCCGCGCCGTCCGGCGTCACCACCAGCTT
>CAWFYR010000010.1:0-148075 GCA_963819995.1 uncultured Alphaproteobacteria bacterium
CGGCCGATCAGGACGGCGACGGCAGGAAGCGGGCGATGATGCCGGCAAGCGCCGCGTCGCGCGCGGCGGGCGGCAACTGGCCGAGCACCTTGAGCCTGCCGGCCTGCAGCAGGTCGGCGAGGCCGTGGGCGATCGCCCAGGCGGCGGTGGCATCGGCCATCACCGCGGGATCGTCCGCCGGAAGGGCGCCCGAGACCGCGGCGATGCCGGCGGTGAGATGCGCGAACGCGGCCTCGGACGCGGCGGCGAGTGCCGGGTCGGCGAAGTCCGGGCGCGCCGAGGCGAACATCAGCCGGAAGATCGCGGGATGCTCGAGCGCGAAGTCGACGTAGCCGAGGCCCGCGGCGAGCAACTGGTCGAGCGGCGCCGGCGAGGCGGCGGCCTGCCGGGCCTTCTGGGTGTCGACGAAGCGCCGGAAGCCCTCGGCGGCGAGCGCGGTCAGAAGGCCCGCGGTGTCCCTGAAATGGTGCGCGGGAGCGGCATGGCTGACCCCGGCGCGCCTGGCGACGGCGCGGAGCGAGAAGGTCTCGCTGCCGTGTTCGGCCAGCTCGATCTCGGCCGAGGCGAGCAGCGCAGGGCGGAGATCGCCGTGGTGGTAAGGGCGGGGGTCGGGAGCTGCATCCATCCCAGCGGGATAGCGCTCGATCTTGCCAGTGTCAAAATGAAGATTGACAGCGGCGGCTTTCGGGCGCTTAATCTTGACATCGTCAAGATGGGAGCCGCAGCGATGGCGAGCGACGCGATTTTCCGAGCGGCCGGCATGGCTGCGATGGCCGGATGGCTGGCGCTGCTGCTGTCCTGGGCGATTCCGGTCTGGGCCGACCGGATCGCCGGGATGATCCTGCCGGCGCTGTTGTCGGTCGCCTACGCCGGGCTGGTGCTCGGATACTGGTCGCGCGCAGAAGGCGGGTTCGGCTCGCTCGACGAGGTGATGGCGCTCTTCACCGGCCGGGAGATCGCGCTGGCGGGCTGGCTGCACTACCTGGCGTTCGACCTCTTCGTCGGCGCCTGGGAGGTGCGCACGGCCCGGCGCGAGGGGATCGCGTTCCTCCTCGTCGTGCCCTGCCTCGTCCTGACGTTCCTGTTCGGGCCGGCCGGGTTCCTGGCCTTCGCCGGCCTCAGGGCCGCCGGCGCGACCCGGCGCACCGTCGCAGCGGAGGGACTGTGATGATTGCCGACGCCTGTGCCGCGCCGTCGCTGCCGGCCGCCATGGCCCGGCGGGAGCCGCTGCTGCAGGAGCCGCTCTTCGCGGCGACCGGCGTCGCGCTGATCGTGCTGGCGCTGCCGCTGGCGGCGGCGATGCTGGTCGACGCACGGCTCTTTCTCGGCATCGACATCTGGATCAAGCCGCTGAAGTTCGCGGTGGCGCTGGTGATCCAGGTCTTCACGCTGGCGTTCTTCGCCCGGTGGCTGCCGACGGGCACCGCGGCGAAGCGCTGGTTCCGCATCTACGTCGGGTCGGTAATCGCCGCCATCGCCTATGAGATGGCGGTGATCGTCGGGGCGGCGGCGCTCGGCACCGCCTCGCATTTCAACGAGGCGACGGCGCTGAGCGCGGCGCTCTATGCGTTCATGGGGGTGCTCGCGGTCTGGCTGACCGGGGCGTCGCTGGTCTTCGGGGTTCTGATCGCCCGGAGCGACCGCGCGCCACGGGATCCGGCGCTGCGGTGGAGCGTGGTGGGCGGGCTGGTCCTGAGCTTCGTGATGACGGTGGCCTTCGCCGGGACGATGGGCTCGCACGGCAGCCATTTCGTCGGCGGCGCGGGCTCCGATGCGGGCGGGCTGGCGCTGATGGGCTGGTCGCGCGACGGCGGCGACCTGCGGGTGGCGCATTTCTTCGGCTTGCACGCGATGCAGGCGCTGCCGGTCGCGGGGTTTGTCGCCGGCCGGGTTCTGGAGCGGCGGGCGGCGCTGGTGGCGACGGCGGGGTTCGCGGTGCTCTACGTGGCGTTCTGCACGGCGAGCTTCCTGCAGGCGCTGGCCGGGCGGCCGTTCCTGCCGTGGCTCGGCTGACGGACCGGGCCGGCGCCCCTGCTACCACGGGATCGGCTTGCCGTCCCAGGCGAAGAAGCCGCCGCTGTCGCGGGGTTCCCGCGCGGCGATCACCGCGAGCAGGTTGGCCGCGGCCTCGCCCGGGCTCACCGCCGGGTGGCGGCCGAGGTATTTCGCGGTGAGCGCGGTCCGGACGGTGCCCGGGTGCAGCGCCAGCACGATCGCCTGCGGCCGGCTGCGGGCGATCTCCACCGCGGCGGTGCGCACGATCTGGTTGAGGCCCGCCTTGGCGGCGCGGTAGCCGTACCAGCCGCCGAGGCGGTTGTCGCCGATCGAGCCGACGCGGGCGGAGAGCGTCGCGAAGACCGCGCGGCGATCCTTGGCGAGCTTCGGCGCGAAGTGCTTCAGGAGCAGCGCCGGCCCGATTGCGTTCAGCGCGTATTGCGCGGCCATTGCGGCGGGATCGATCTCGGCCAGCGCCTTTTCCGGGCCGGTGCCGGCGATCTCGAGCCCGCCGGTGGCGTCGAAGACCAGCTCGAACGGTCCGTCTATGCGCGCGGCGGCGGCGGCGATGCTCGCCTCGTCGGCGAGGTCCAGCCCGTCTGCCGAGCGGCTGAGCGTCGTCAGGCCGGTTCCCGCCAGTGCTTCGGCGAGCGCCGCGCCGATGCCGCCGGACGCGCCGATCAAGAGCGTGCGTCCGAAGCGCGCGGGCACGGGGCGATCAGCCGAAATCGGCCCCGCCGTCCTGCTGGTAGGCGCGCACGAGGTTGGAGAAGCGGGTGAACTCGCCCTCGAAGGCGAGCTCGATCGAGCCGATCGGGCCGTGGCGCTGCTTGCCGATGATGAGCTCGGCGCGGCCGTGCAGCGCGCCCATCGCGTCCTTCCACTTCATCATGCCTTCGATGTCGTGGTCGCCGGGCTTCTCGCGTTCCTTGTAGTACTCCTCGCGGAAGACGAACATCACCACGTCGGCGTCCTGCTCGATCGAGCCGGATTCGCGCAGGTCCGAGAGCTGCGGGCGCTTGTCCTCGCGGCTCTCGACCTGGCGGGAGAGCTGGGAGAGGGCGATCGACGGGGATGTTGAGCTCCTTGGCGATCGCCTTGAGGCCCTGGGTGATCTCGGAGACCTCCTGGACCCGGCCTTCGGAGCGCGAGGAGGCGGGGCGGGCGAGCTGCAGGTAGTCGATGAAGAGCGCGTCGAGGCCGTGCTGGCGCTTGAGGCGGCGGGCGCGGGCGGCGATGGTGGAGATCGGCAGCGCCGGGGTGTCGTCGATGAAGAGCGGGCAGTTCTCCAGGGTCTTCGCCGCCTCGATGAAGCGGCGCATCTCCTCCTCGGTCATGTCGCCGTGGCGGATCTGGTGCGAGGGCACGCGGGAGGCCTCGGAGAGGACGCGGGCGGCGAGCTGCTCGGCCGACATCTCGAGCGAGAAGAAGCCGACGACGCCGCCTTCGACGGCGCCCTCGGAGCCATCGGGGCGGGTGCCCTTCTTGTAGGCGCGGGCGATGTTGAAGGCGATGTTGGTGGCGAGCGAGGTCTTGCCCATCGACGGGCGGCCGGCGAGGATCAAGAGGTCGGACGGGTGCAGGCCGCCGAGGCGCTTGTCGAGATCGACGAGGCCGGTGGAGAGGCCGGCGAGGCCGCCGTCGCGCTCGTAGGCGGCGTTGGCGACGCGGACCGCGTCGATGACGGCGCGGCGGAAGGTCTGGAAGCCGCGGTCGACCTTGCCCTGCTCGCCGAGCTGGTAGAGCGCCTGCTCGGCCTCGACGATCTGGTCGCGCGCCTCGCTGTCGACCTCGATCCGGGCGGCCTTCTCGGAGATGTCCTGGCCGAGCACGATGAGTTCGCGGCGGATCGCGAGATCGTAGAGGAGCTGGGCGTAGTCGCGGGCGGCGAAGAGCGAGATCGCGGCACCGGCGAGGCGCATCAGGTAGGCAGCACCGCCGAGCTCCTTGAGGCCGGCGTCGTCCTCGAAGAACGCCTTGATGGTGACGGGGGTCGCCAGCGCGTTCTTGCGGATGCGCTCGGCCGCGACCTCGAAGATGCGCGCGTGCACCGGGTCGAAGAAATGCGCCGGCTGCACGATGCTCGCCACGCGGTCGTAGACGTCGTTGTTGACGAGGAGCGCGCCGAGGAGCGCCTGCTCGGCTTCGATGTTGTGCGGCAGCACGTGGGGCTCGGCGTCGAGCCCCGCGGTCGTTCCGTCAGCCATGAGTCGTCTCCCTGAAGGTCTCGTTATAGCGGGGTCGCTTGCCCGGCGCGTGCCCGATCTGCCTGTGGAAAACGAGGATAGCGGGGACGCTTCGCAGGGTGTCCGGGGGAGCGCGTGGTGGCATACTCGGGCAAACGCAGCACGACCGGGGGCTTCGCCATGAACGAACAGCCGGAGGCGATCGCCGCTCCGACCAAGACCAAGTTCGACATCTCGGAGCTGGGGGCGATCGCGCATCTCTACCGGGGCGAGGTCTACCGCAGCACCGTCTGGCGCACCCGGCTCGACCAGACGACGAACTGGGCGGTGGTGACGACCGGGCTCGCGATGTCGCTGACCTTCAGCGGGCCTTACGCCTCGCCGCTGCCGCTGATCCTGGTCGGGCTCTTGGTGTCGGTGTTCCTGCTGCTGGAATCGCGGCGGTATCGCTATTTCAACGTGTGGCGGGCGCGCTGCCGGCTGATGGAGACCGACGTCTACGGGCCGATGCTGCGCGGCGAGGGGGTGGCGCTCGACGGCAAGTGGAACGTGCTCTTGGCCGACGACTATGCCAGGCCGCGGTTTCACATCAGCTATTGGCGGGCAATCGGGCGGCGGCTGCGCAGCAACTATGCCTACATCCTGTCGATCCAGGCGCTGGCCTACTACGGCAAGCTCGCGATCCATCCGACGGCGGCGGAGAGCTGGCACACCTTCCTGCAGCGCGCCGCGGTGGGGCCGCTGCCGGGGCTGGTGGTGGTGCTGATGGGGGTGGCGTTCCACGGGTCGTGGATCGTGATTGCGCTCGTCACTTACCGCATCGAGCTGCGCTACCGCGCGGTGGCGCGGCTGATCACCGTGGCCTGAGACGCGCGAAGCCCCGAGCCGCGGGGGCGGATCGGGGCTTCGTGGGGTCGTCGCGGAAGTGGCGGGCGGCGCTACTCGCCGTCGCCGGCGCGGGGGCCGCGGTCGTCGTCGGCGGCGGCGCCGATGTCGTCGAAGAGCTCCTGGATGTCGAACTCGGCGGCGGCTTCGGCTTCGGCCTGCAGCTCCTGGATGGTCTTGCCGGAGGCCTGCAGGGCGGCTTCGTCGGGGCTGCGGGCGACGTTGACCGAGATCGTCGCCTCGACCTCGGGGTGGAGCACGATGGCGATCGGGTGGAGGCCGAGCTCCTTGATCGGGTGATCGAGGACCACCTGGCGGCGGTCGAGGCTGAAGCCGCCGGCGGTCGCGGCGTCGGCGATGTCGCGGGTGGTGACCGAGCCGTAGAGCGCGCCGCCGTCGGAGGCGGAGCGAATCACCACGAAGGCCTGGCCGTCGAGCTTGGCCGCGACCTTCTCGGCCTCGGCCTTGGCCTCGAGGTTGCGGACCTCGAGCTGGGCGCGATCGGTCTCGAAGCGCTTGAGATTGCCTTCGGTGGCGCGCAGCGCCTTGCCCTGCGGCAGCAGGAAGTTGCGGGCGTAACCGTCCTTGACGGCGACGACCTCGCCCATCTGGCCGAGCTTGGCGACCCGTTCGAGCAGTACGACTTGCATGATGCGCGCTCCTCTAGCGGACGGCGTAGGGCAGGAGCGCCAGGAAGCGCGACCGCTTGATGGCGCGGGCGAGCTCGCGCTGCTTCTTCGACGAGACGGCGGTGATCCGGCTCGGCACGATCTTGCCGCGCTCGGAGATGTAGCGCTGCAGGAGCTTCACGTCCTTGTAGTCGATCCTGGGCGCGTTGGCGCCGGAGAACGGGCAGGACTTGCGGCGGCGGAAAAACGGGCGTTGTGCCATTGGTTATGCTCCTCAGTTCTCGTCTTCGCGGCGCGGGCGGCGGGGGCCGCGATCGCGGTCGCCGCGGTCACGATCGCCGCGATCGCCGCGGTCGTCGCGCTGGTTGCGGGACTGGAGCACCGCCGAGGGACCTTCCTCGTGGGCGTCGACCTTGACGGTCAGGACGCGCATCACGTCCTCGTGGAGCCGCATCAGCCGCTCCATCTCCTGCACCGCCGGGGCGGGCGCGTCGGAGCGCACGTAGGCGTAGTGGCCCTTGCGGTTCTTGTGGATCTTGTAGGCCATGGTCTTGAGGCCCCAGTACTCAAAGGCTACGACGTCGCCGCCGTTGTCCTTGAGGACCTGGCCGAAGTGCTCGATCAGCCCTTCGGCCTGCGCGTTGGAGAGATCCTGACGCGCGATGAAGACGTGCTCGTAGAGCGCCATCTGGTCGCCTTTGTCTTACCGGCTTCAAAACGGAACCCAAATCCCTCCGGGTCCGTACGAGAGGCCGCGTGAAAATCCGTCGGAGGGATGCGGCCTTATAGAGACCGGCGCGCGGAATGCAAGGCTGAAGCGGGCCGGTGGGCCGGCGGCGCGGTCAGGCCTCCTTTCCCGTTCTCGCCCAGAGATCGCGGACCGTCTCCCAGTCGGGGACCTGCGTGGTCGTGAAGCCGAGGGTCTTGCCGGTGGCGATGCTGCGAAAGGCGCGCATTGCCTGGAGGTGGGCACCGGCGACGAGGAAGGTGCGCATCGCGGGCTCGTCGGTCCAGACCGAGAGGGTGTGATGGACGCCGCCGATGGTGCGCGCGTCGACGCGGAGGTTCCCGGCGGCGCGGCGGGCCTGCGCCATCGAGCGGAGGGCGTGCCACCAGAAGCGCGGCGCGAAGCGGCGGCGTTTCAGGCGGAGCCCGGTGATCGAGACATAGACTTCGCGGGCGTCGTTGTTCATCGGGGATCCCGGTCGGCGGATGCAGCATGCGCTTTACGGCGGGCTCGCCCGCAAGGATCAGTCGTGGGGTGGGACCCAAGGGGCGGGGGAAGTCTTGGGCTGGACGCGGGCGGGGGCGAGCCGCTAGGCAGGGTGGAATAGCCGGAGCGAGGGAAGCGGGATGGTGCGGGCGTTCGTCTTTCCGGGGCAGGGGGCGCAGGTGGTCGGCATGGGGCGGGACCTCGCGGCGGCCTATCCTGCGGCGCAGGCGGTGTTCGACGAGGTGGATGAGGCGCTGGGCGAGAAGCTGTCGGCGCTGGTCTGGGAAGGGCCGGCGGACGAGCTGACGCTGACGCGGAACGCTCAGCCGGCGCTGATGGCGACGAGCGTCGCGGCGATGCGGGCGCTGGAGGCGGAGGGGGTCGGCGTCGGGGCGGCGGCGTTCGTGGCGGGGCATTCGCTGGGGGAGTACTCGGCGTTGTGTGCGGCCGGCGCGATGACGCTGGCGGATACCGCGCGGATGCTGCGGCTGCGCGGGCAGGCGATGCAGGAGGCGGTGCCGGTGGGCGTCGGCGCGATGGCGGCGATCCTGGGGCTCGATCTCGCGGCGGTCGAGGCGGTGGCGACGGAGGCAGCGGCGGGCGAGGTCTGCGAGGCGGCCAACGACAACGACCCCGCGCAGGTAGTGGTCTCGGGAGACCGGGCGGCGGTGGAGCGGGCGGTGGAGATCGCCAAGGCCCGCGGCGCGAAGCGGGCGCTCATGCTGCCGGTGAGCGCGCCGTTCCATTGCGCGCTGATGGCGCCGGCGGCGGCGGTGATGGCGGAGGCGCTGGCGGGGGTGGCGATCGCGGCGCCTTCGGTGCCGCTGGTGGCCAACGTGAAGGCGGAGGCGGTCAGCAATCCCGAGGAGATCCGGCGACTTTTGGTGGCGCAGGTGACCGGGCGGGTGCGCTGGCGGGAGAGCGTCCTCTGGATGGCCGGGCAGGGGGTGAGCGAGGCCGTCGAGGTCGGCGCGGGCAAGGCTCTGTCGGGAATGATCCGGCGGATCGCCAGGGAGATCGAGGTGAGGACGGTGGGCACGCCGGACGAGGTCCGGGCGCTGGCGGGAGAGGCATGATGTTCGATCTGGGCGGCAAGGCGGCGCTGGTGACCGGGGCTTCGGGCGGGATCGGCGGCGCGATCGCGCGGGCGCTGCACGGGCAGGGCGCGGTGGTGGCGCTGTCGGGGACACGGGTGGCGCCGCTGGAGGCGCTGGCGGGCGAGCTCGGCGAGCGGACGCACGTGCTGCCGTGCGATCTGAGCGATGCGGCGGCGGTGGAGGCGCTGCCGAAGGCGGCGGCGGCGGCGATGGGGCAGGTCGATATCCTGGTGAACAATGCCGGGATCACCCGGGACCAGCTCTTCATGCGGATGTCGGATGCGGACTGGGACGCGGTGATCGCGGTGAACCTGACCAGCGTGATGCGGCTGTCGCGCGGGGTGCTGCGCGGCATGATGAAGGCGCGCTGGGGCCGGATCGTCAACGTGAGCTCGGTGGTGGGGGTCACGGGCAACCCCGGGCAGGCGAACTATGCCGCGTCGAAGGCCGGGGTGATCGGCATGTCGAAGTCGCTGGCGGCCGAGGTGGCGAGCCGGGGGATCACGGTGAACTGCGTGGCGCCGGGGTTCATCGCGACCGCGATGACCGAGGTGCTGAACGACGAGCAGAAGGCGCGGATCGCCGCGGGCATCCCGGCCGGGCGGATGGGAAATGCCGGGGAAATCGCCGCTGCGGCGCTGTTTCTCGCCTCCGAGGAGGCGAGCCTACGTCACCGGCCAGACGCTGCACGTCAACGGCGGGATGGCCATGATCTGAGGCGGCCCATTGGCATTTGCCAAGGACCGCGGTTATGCTATAGCGCGCGACAATTCGGTCCGGGGCAGGATCCGGCGCTCGGGTCTTGGTGCATGAAGGGGCGGCCGGAAGCGGCCGTCGGGGAAGAACAGCCGGGCACCGAAGCCGGAGCCGGAACCAACGAGGAAGTAGCAATGAGCGATATCGCAGAACGCGTCAAAAAGATCGTCGTGGAGCACCTGAGCGTGGACGAGGGAAAGGTGACGGAGACCGCTTCGTTCATCGATGATCTTGGTGCGGACAGCCTCGATACGGTCGAGCTGGTGATGGCGTTCGAGGAAGAGTTCGGGATCGAGATCCCCGACGACGCGGCGGAGACGATCCAGACCTACGGCGATGCGGTGAAGTTCATCGAGGCGAATTCGAACGCCTGACGGCGTTCGGCCAAGGGTTTTCGCGAGCGGCGTCCGGGTGAACCGGGCGCCGCTTTCAGTTTTGGGGGATCGCATGGCCGTGCGTCGCATCGTGGCCAACCTCGAGGTGGCCGACCCGCAGGCGGGGCTTGCGTTCTACCGGGACTTTCTCGGGCTCGAGGTTGCGATGGACCTGGGGTTTGTGGTGACGCTGGCCGGAAGCCTGTCGCAGCGGGTCGAGGTGAGCCTGGCGCGCGAAGGCGGATCGGGAGCGCCGGTGCCGGACCTGTCGGTCGAGGTCGACGACGTCGACGCCTGCCACGCGCGGGCGATGGCGGCAGGGCTGGAGGTGGTTTACGGGATCACCGACGAGCCATGGGGCGTGCGCCGCTTCTTCGTGCGCGACCCGTTCGGGCGGGTGGTGAACCTGCTGTCGCATCGCGGCGAGGGCGTGGCGGGCCGCTGATGGGGGCCTTGTCGGGTCCGCGGCTTTCGGGCTAAACGGGGCGACCTTCGGACAAGGGGAGGCGAAGCGCATGCGGCGCGTTGTGATCACCGGACTGGGCATGGTCTCGCCGCTTGCGTGTGGGGTGGAGGAGACTTGGTTGCGGCTGGTCGCCGGGCAGTCCGGGGCCGGGCCGATCACGCGCTTTGACTCCACCGATCTCGCGACGCACATCGCCTGCGAGGTCCCGATGGGCGACGGGTCGGACGGCACGTTCAATGCCGACGACTGGATGTCGGGCAAGGACCAGCGCAAGGTCGACACCTTCATCCTCTACGCGATGGCGGCCGCCGAGCAGGCGATCCGCGATTCCGGGTGGATGCCGGAAGACGAGGCGGATCGCGAGCGGACGGGGGTGATCATCGGTTCGGGGATCGGCGGGTTGCAGTCGATCGCGGAAACGACGCTGATCCTGAAGGAGAAGGGGCCGCGGCGGGTGTCGCCGTTCTTCATCCCGGGCGCGCTGATCAACCTCTGCTCGGGCCAGGTGTCGATCCGCTTCGGCTTCAAGGGGCCGAACCACGCGGTGGTGACCGCCTGCTCGACTGGCGCGCACGCGATCGGCGACGGCGCGCGGCTGATCAAGTACGGCGACGCCGACGTGATGGTCGCCGGCGGCTCGGAGGCGGCGATCTGCGAGATCGGCATTGCCGGGTTCAACGCCTGCAAGGCGCTGTCGACGGCGTTCAACGACGAGCCCGAGCGGGCGAGCCGCCCTTATGATCGCGACCGCGACGGCTTCGTGATGGGCGAAGGCGCGGGAATCGTGGTGCTCGAGGAGCTCGAACATGCGCGGGCGAGGGGTGCGAAGATTTATGCCGAGGTCGTCGGTTACGGGCTGTCGGGCGACGCCTACCACATCACCTCGCCGGCGCCGGACGGCGACGGCGGGTTCCGGGCGATGACCGCGGCGCTGAAGAGCGCGGGCGTCACGCCGGACGAGATCGACTACGTGAACGCGCACGGCACGTCGACGCAGGTCGGCGACGAGATCGAGCTGAATGCGGTGGCGCGGCTCCTCGGCAACAGCGCCGGCAAGGTGACGATGTCCTCGACCAAGTCGGCGACCGGGCATCTGCTCGGCGCGGCGGGAGCGGTCGAGGCGATCTTCGGCGTGCTGGCGATCCGCGACGGCGTGGCGCCGCCGACGATCAACCTGGAGAACCCCTCGGTCGAGACGCCGATCGACCTCGCGCCGCTCGTCGCGGTCGAGCGCGACATCGACGTCGTGCTGTCGAACTCGTTCGGCTTCGGCGGCACCAACGCCTCGCTCGTGCTGCGGCGGGTGGAGTAAAACCCCCTCCGATGATGCGCCATGTCGCAGCGAACGCGCTGACCTTCCTGATTCTGCTGCTCGTCGTGGCATACGGCGCGGTGATCTGGGCGCAGCGCCAGGTGGCGGAGCCCGGTCCGCTGCGTGAGCCGGTGCAGGTCGAGGTCGAGCGCGGCGAGGGGCTGTCGAGCGTGGCGCAGAAGCTCGAGGATGCCGGCGCGATCAGGAACGCCTCGCTCTTTCGCATCGCGGCGCGCTACGGCGACCTCGAGGCCGGGCTGAAGTTCGGCGAGTACAGCATTCCCGCGGCGGCCTCGATGCAGGACATCCTGCAGCTTCTGAACAAGGGCGGCAACGTGCTGCGGCAGGTCGTGGTGCCGGAGGGGCTGACGAGCTGGCAGGTGGTGGAGCTGCTGAAGGCGCGGGACGAGCTGACCGGCGAGATCACCGAGATCCCGCCGGAAGGGAGCCTCGCTCCGGCCGGCTACGACTTTCAGCGGGGCGACACCCGCGCCGACCTGATCAAGCGAATGACCGAGCAGCAGCAGGAGATCCTCGCGGCGGCGTGGGCGGGACGGGCGCAGGATCTGCCGCTGAGCTCGCCCGAGCAGCTGCTGACGCTGGCCTCGATCGTCGAGAAGGAGACCGGCGTTCCGGAGGAGCGGGCGCGGGTGGCGTCGGTCTTCGTCAACCGGCTGCGGCGGGGGATGAAGCTGCAGACCGACCCGTCGGTGATCTACGGCATCACCAAGGGCGAGGCGCCGCTGGGGCGCGGCCTGAAAGCGAGCGAGCTCGCCGCGGCCACGCCTTACAACACCTACGTGATCATCGGGCTGCCGCCGACGCCGATCGCCAATCCCGGCAAGGCGGCGATCGAGGCCGCGGCCAATCCCGAGCGGACCGACTTTCTCTATTTCGTGGCCGACGGCTCGGGCGGGCATGCGTTTTCGCGCACGCTCGAGGAGCACAACAGCAACGTCGCGGCCTACCGGCGCGTCCAGGCCGAGAAGGCCGCCGAGGAGCGCGCGGCCGCGGCGGCCGCGGCTGCGGCATCCGAGGCCGCGAACCCGCCTGCGGACGATGCCGCCGGCGCGCCGACAGCCGGCGACGTCGAGGGAACGCCGGGGATGATCGAGGGGCCGCGGGCGCGCGTTACGCAACCCTAGATTTAGCCGTTGACAGACCGGTCGCTCTGAGGTATAGCTCTGGGCAAGCTGGAAGAAGTGAGTCGGCAGGTCCTCGATCGAGGGCCTGCCGTTTCTTTTTCTGCCCGGGCGGAGCAGCCAGGGCACCCATCACACATGACAATTTCAGCACTCAATCAGGCGGCGGACCTCGACAGGTTGGAACGCTCGCTGGCGCTGTACCGTGATCTGTCCGTGGCCTTGAGCGGGCAGATCGCACTGTTGAAAGCGGGAACGGTCGACGCGAAGGAACCCTCCGAGGCGCTCAAGGCGCACCAGCGGGCGCTGAACTCCGTTCTCGAAGCCGAGGCAAGTCTTGTCAAACGAAGCAGAGCCAGCGCCGACGGAGCGAGTGTCGAACTCGACTTCGACGCGGCGCGCGCCGAGATCCTTGACAGGCTTGCTGTCCGGGCTGCCGAAGGCTGACCTGGATGCGCTTCTCGATGCGCTCAGTCCGAATGCCCTGATGGCGCTGCCCTGGCTCTTCGAGCACTGGGCGATCGGCGACCATCAGCTGCCTCCCGACGGCGACTGGACGACCTGGGTCATCCTGGGCGGCCGCGGGGCAGGCAAGACCCGCGCCGGATCCGAATGGGTCCGGACGCAGGTCGAAGGCAGCCGGCCGGGCGATCCGGGGACATGTTCCCGGGTCGCCCTGGTCGGAGAGACGCTCGACGAGGCGCGCGAGGTGATGGTGTTCGGGCCTTCCGGCATCCTCGCCTGCACGCCGCCGGACCGGCGTCCGGACTGGCAGGCGACGCGCAAGCGGCTGGTCTGGCCGAACGGCGCGGTGGCGCAGACCTTCTCGGCCAGCGATCCGGAGTCGTTTCGCGGGCCGCAGTTCGACTGCGCCTGGTGCGACGAGCTGGCGAAATGGAAGAAAGGCGAGGCGGCGTGGGACATGCTGCAGTTCGCGCTCCGGCTGGGGACCAAGCCGCGGGCCGTGGTGACGACGACGCCGCGGGGCACGCCGCTGCTGGTCGCGCTGCTCAAGGAAGCGGGCACCGCGGTGACGCAAGCGCCGACCGAGGCGAACCGGATGCACTTGGCGCGGGGGTTCCTCGACCGGGTGCTGACGAAATATGCCGGCACGCGGCTGGCGCGGCAGGAGCTCGACGGTGAGCTCCTGCTCGACGCCGAGGGCGCGCTCTGGACCTGGGAGATGCTCGATGCGGCGCGCAGGCCGCGGCCGCTGACGCTCGACCGGGTGGTCGTGGCGGTCGACCCGCCGGTGACCAGCGGCGGGGGCGCCGACGAATGCGGCATCATCGTCGCGGGCGTGGACAGTTCGGGGCGGCGGCAGGACTGGACGGCGGAGGTGATCGCCGACGGCAGCGTCGCCGGGCTGACGCCACTCGGCTGGGCGGAACGGGCGGTGGCGCTCTTTCACGCCCACAAGGCCGACCGGCTGGTGGCGGAGGTGAATCAGGGCGGCGAGATGGTGGCGCAGCTGATCCGGTCGGTCGATCCGATGGTGCCGTTCCGCGCCGTGCGCGCCCACCGGGGCAAGGCGGTCCGAGCCGAGCCGGTGGCAGCACTCTACGAGCAGGGCCGGGTCAGCCACCGGGCGGCCTTCAAGGCGCTGGAGAACCAGATGGTGGCGATGACGGTCAGCGGCTTTGTCGGCAGCGGCAGCCCGGACCGGGTCGACGCGCTGGTCTGGGCGATCACCGAGCTGATGATCGCGCCCACGACCGACGCGCGCTCGGCGCAGATCCGCGGGCTCTGAGCACGCGGCGGCGCGGCTGGCGCCGCGGGCGGCCTTTGCCGCCATCAGGGGCGCGCGGTGCGCGCATGGTTCTTTAGTGGAGATGCGCCTGTGGGCGCATCTCGACTGCTCTCCAGGTTAGCAAACCTGAATGAAACCAAAGGGGGAGCGCCTCGGCTCGGTCCGGGTGTCCCCCGTGGTCGAGGGTCGGGTCCATTCATGTCAGTCGGGAGCAGGCTTCATGGTCTTGCAGTTCTTTCGCGCGCCGAAGCCGGCGGCGCCCGAGGCCAAGGCCTCGGCGGCGCCGGTTGTGGCGTTCCAGGGCGCGGGCCGGGCGGCGTGGTCGGCGCGCGACACCGCGACGCTGACGCGCGTGGGCTTTCTCGGCAACCCGGTGGCGTTTCGCTGCGTCAAGCTGGTGGCGGAGGCGGCGGCTGCGGTGCCGGTGGTGGTGCAGGACGCCGACCGGCGCTTCGACGCGCATCCGGTGATCGAGCTGCTCGCCGCGCCCAATCCGGGGCAGGGCGGCGCGGCGCTGATGGAGGGGTTCTACGGCAACCTGCTCCTGAGCGGTGACGGCTACCTGGAGGCGGCGGGCGAGGTCGCCTCGGGCGGGCCGCGCGAGCTTTACGTGCTGCGCTCGGACCGCATGAAGGTGGTGCCGGGCAGCGATGGCTGGCCGGTGGCCTACGAGTACAGCGCCGGCGGGGCGAGAGCCATGTCTTCGACATGCGGCAGGACCGGGTGCCGGTGCTGCACGTGAAGAGCTTCCACCCGCAGGACGATCACTACGGGCTGTCGCCGCTGGCCGCGGCGGCGAGTGCGATCGACGTGCACAATTCGGCGAGTACCTGGTCGAAGGCGCTGCTCGACAACGCGGCGCGGCCGTCGGGGGCGATCGTCTACAAGGGGGCTGACGGGCAGGGGCAGCTCGGGCCCGACCAGTACGAGCGGCTGGTCGAGGAGCTCGAGACGCATCACCAGGGCGCACGCAACGCCGGGCGGCCGATGTTGCTCGAAGGCGGCCTCGACTGGAAGCCGATGGGCTTTTCGCCGTCCGACATGGAGTTTCACCGCACCAAGGAGGCGGCGGCGCGCGACGTGGCGCTGGCCTTCGGGGTGCCGCCGATGCTGCTCGGGCTGCCGGGCGACAACACCTATGCCAACTATGCCGAGGCGCACCGCGCGTTCTATCGCCTGACGGTGCTGCCGCTGGTGTCGAAGACGCTGGCGGCGATGTCGGGCTGGCTGCCGTCGTTCTACGGCGCGGCGTTCCAGCTCAAGGTCGATTTCGACAACGTGCCGGCGCTGGCCGAGGAGCGCGAGGCGCTCTGGCGGCGGATCAGTGCCGCAAGCTTTCTCAGTGACGCCGAGAAGCGGCAGCTCATCGGGCTGCCGAAGGTTCGGGAGGAGTGATGTGTGGCGACAGGCGTTCGCGGCGGCGGCTCGCGCTTTCTTTATGAACCCTTCGACGTGGCCTCGGCGCGGATCGACGTGAACGAGCGCATCCAGGAGGAGCGCTGGCAGCAGCTCGAGCGGCGGCTGCAGCAGATCGAGATCACCCTCGACCGGCTGGAGAAGCGCATCTGGCTCGCGGTCTACGGCGCGGCGTCGCTGATCCTCGCCGACATCGCCTACGGGCTCCTGTCCATGACCATGAACCTAGGAGTGAAATGATGCAGCGGATTGGCGCGACCCATGCGCTCGAAACGAAGTTCCGCAGCTTCGACGGCGAGCTGGCGCTGAAGGACGGCGCCGAGATCGCGGGGTATGCGAGCCTCTTCGGGGCGGCCGACCAGGGCGGCGACGTCGTGCAGCGCGGCGCCTACGGCGCGTCCTTGGCGCGGCTCGCCGCGGCGCGGTCGGCGGTCAAGATGCTCTGGCAGCACGACCCGACGCGGCCGATCGGGGTCTGGGACGAGGTCCGCGAGGACGCCCGCGGCCTCTACGTCAAGGGGCGGCTGCTTCTGGACGTGCAGGCGGGCCGCGAGGCGCACGTGCTGCTGCAGGCGGGCGCCATCGACGGCTTGTCGATCGGCTACCGCACGCTGCGCAGCGAGAAGGCGGCGGGCGGCCAGCGGCTGTTGCACGAGATCGAGCTCTGGGAGGTGTCGCTCGTGACCTTCCCGATGCTCCCCGAGGCTCGTGTCGGAACCGAGGACGTCGAGGCGGATACGGACCTGGCGCTAACCCTGGCGGAGAGCTTCCGGCAGGCCAGGGAGATGCTGGCGTGAGCGATCGCCGGCGCGGATGCAGTCATCAGGGAAAGTCATCGATGCAGAAAGCCGAAACCAAATCCCGGGCGGCGACTGCCGCGCCGGGCCAGGCGCCGCACATGGAAGTCAAGGCTGCCTTGTCCGGCTTCCTCGGTGAATTCAACGCCTTCCAATCCGAGATCAAAGCGAAGCTCCAGGAACAGGAAACCCGTCTGGCCATGCTCGACCGCAAATCCATCGCGCTCTCCCGCCCGCACCTGTCGCGCGGCGCCGAAACCGACACCCCGCACAAGAAGGCTTTCGCCGCCTACCTGCGCTCGGGCAACGACGACGGCCTGCGCGGCCTGAGCGTCGAGGAGAAGGCGCTCTCGATCGCGGTGGCGGCGGACGGCGGCTACCTGGTCGACCCGATCACCGCGGCGCAGATCGTGGGCGTGCTGCGCTCGTCGGCCTCGATCCGCACCATCGCCAACGTGGTGACGGTGGAGGCGAGCGCCTTCGACGTGCTGGTCGACCACACCGATATCGGCGCCGGCTGGGCGACCGAGACCGCCGACCGCGCCGAGACCGGCACGCCGCAGGTCGACCGCATCTCGATCCCGCTGCACGAGCTGTCGGCGCTGCCGAAGGCAAGCCAGCGGCTGCTCGACGACAGCGCCTTCGACGTCGAGGGCTGGCTGGCGCAGCGGATCGCCGACAAGTTCAGCCGCGCCGAGGCGCAGGCCTTCATCGCCGGCGACGGGATCGACAAGCCGACGGGGTTCCTGAACTATCCCAAGGTGGACAACGACCTCTTCGCCTGGGGTTCGCTCGGCTACGTTCCGACCGGGGCCAACGGCGACTTCGCCTCGCCCGACCCGGCCGACGCGGTGGTCGACCTCGTCTATGCGCTGGGCGCGCGGTACCGCGCCAACGCGACCTTCGTGATGAACTCCAAGACCGCCGGCGCGGTGCGCAAGATGAAGGACGCGGACGGCCGGTTCCTCTGGTCCGACGGCCTCGCGGCCGGCGAGCCGGCGCGGCTGATGGGCTATCCGGTGCTGATCGCCGAGGACATGCCCGACATCGCGCCGAACGCCTACGCCGTCGCCTTCGGCGACTTCCGCGCCGGCTATACCGTGGCCGAGCGGCCGGACCTGCGCATCCTGCGCGACCCGTTCTCGGCCAAGCCGCATGTGCTCTTCTACGCGACCAAGCGCATCGGCGGCGACGTCAGCGACTTCGCGGCGATCAAGCTCCTGAAGTTTGCGAGCGCCTGAGGCCGGGCGACCGGCCGCACCGCACGCAGATGGCCCGCTCCGGGGGTTCCGGGGCGGGTCGGCACACACCTGCCCCTGTCCTTCCAGCCGCTGCTCCTCCCCTCCGCTCGGGCGGACACGGGGCGGGTGTGTGTTCCGCCTTTCGATCGAAGGCTTTCCGAGCCCCGGCGCCCGCCGCATTGAGGAGTTCCCGATGATCTTGACGGAAGTGAGCGCGCCGCCGGCCGCGGCCGTGCCGGTGCGGGCGTTTGCCGAGCACCTGCGGCTCGGAAGCGGGTTCGCCGACGACGGGTCGGAGGATGCGGTGCTCGAGCTCTACCTGCGCTCGGCGATGGCCGCGATCGAGGCACGGCTGGGGCGGGCGCTGCTCGCCCGCGACTTCACCTGGACGGTGACGCGCTGGCGCGAGGATGCGAGCCAGGGCATCCCGATCGCTCCGGTGCAGGCCGTCGCGGCGATCACCCTGATCGACGCCGAGGGCAGCGCCGTGGACGTGGACCCCGAGAGCTGGTCGGTGTTGCGCGACAGCCAGCGGCCGCGGCTGGTCGGGCGCTTCGGGCGCAACCTGCCGAAGATTCCGCGCTCGGGCCACGCGGAGATCCGCTTCACCGCCGGGTTCGGGGCGGGTTGGGAAGACGTGCCGGCCGACCTGCGGCAGGCGGTCTTTCTGCTCGCGGCGCACTTCTACGAGAACCGCGCCGAAGGCGGGGAAGCGGCGTCGATGCCGTTCGGGGTCCTGGTGCTGATCGAGGCCTACCGGGCGACGCGGATTGGCGGAGCGCAGGCGTGAGCGGGGGCGTGCGGCTGCTTCGGCGGCTGGTGCTCGAGGGCCGCGAGAGCCAGCCGGATGGCGCGGGCGGCTTTACCGTTCAGTGGGTGCCGCTCGGCACCCTCTGGGCGGACGTGACCACGCGGCCGGGTCGCCAGGACTTCGTCGCGGCCAAGGCGCGACCGCGCGTCGGCACCCGCATTCTGGTGCGTGCGGCGCCCGTCGGTGCGGCGAGCCGCCCGACGCCGGAACAGCGCCTGCGCGAGGGGACGCGGGTCTTCACCATCCTGACCGTGGCCGAGCACGACCGGCGCGGCCGCTATCTGGAGATCACCGCCGAGGAAGGGGTACTGCCGTGAGCTTTGCCTATTCGGCCGGGCTGCAGGCCAAGATTTACGCCAGGCTCGCCGGCGACGACCACCTCGGCGCGCTGGTTGGCGGCGCGATCTACGACGCGCCGCTCGGCGCGGTGAACGACGCCGCACCCGATTACGTGACGCTCGGCGAGGAGACCGTCCGGGCGAACGACACCAAGACCAGTACGGGCGCGATCCACGATTTCACCGTGACCGTTCATTCGGCACGGGACGGGTTCGAGACCGCGAAGACGATCGCCGCCGCGGTCTGCGCCTGCCTGGTCGACGCGCCGCTGGTGCTCGATGCCGGCCGGCTGGTGGCGCTGCGTTTCCTCAGGGCCGGGGCGGAGCGGGGGCCGGCGCCGGAGAAGCGCCGGGTCAGCCTGCGCTTCCGGGCGGTCGTGGACCAGGACAGTTAACCCCTTTTCGGGAAGGACGAGGACATGGCGGCCCAGAGAGGCAAGGACCTGTTGGTGAAGCTCGACATGACCGGCGCCGGCGCGTTCGAGACGGTGGCGGGCCTGCGCGCCACCCGGATCACGTTCAACGCCGAGACGGTCGACGTGACCAACCTCGGCAGCGAGGGGCGGTGGCGCGAGCTCCTGGCCGGCGCGGGCGTGCGCAGTGCCGCGATCAGCGGCTCGGGCGTCTTTCGCGACGAGGCGAGCGACGAGCGGGCGCGGGCGATCTTCTTCGCCGGCGAGATTCCCGCCTACCAGGTGATCATCCCGGACTTCGGCGTCATCGAGGGGCCGTTCCAGATCACCTCGATCGAGTACTCCGGGCAGCACGACGGCGAGGCGGTCTACGAGCTGGCGCTGGCTTCGGCCGGCTCGATCAGCTTCACGGCGCTCTGATGCCCAATCCCTGGCGAGGCGAGGTCGAGCTGACCGTCGACGGCGAGCCGAGGGTGATGCGGCTGACGCTCGCTGCCTTGGCCGAGCTCGAGGCCCGGCTCAAGAGCGAGTCGCTGATCGAGCTGATCGCGCGGTTCGAGGCGGGCAATTTCCGGGTCAGGGACCTGATCGCGCTGCTGGCTGCCGGGCTGAACGGGGGTGGCTGGCCGATCAGTGAAGACGAGCTGGTCAAGGCGCGAGTCGAGGGTGGGCCGCTCGCGGCGGCCCAGGCGGCGGCGCGGCTCCTGAAGATCACCTTCACGCTGCCCGGCGGGGACGAAGCCGTCCCGGACGCCACCCCGTGACGCGGATCGCCTGGCCCGGGCTGATGCGGCTCGGGCTGGTGCAGTTGCGGCTGGCGCCGGAGGTCTTCTGGAGCCTGACGCCTGCCGAGCTGATGCTGATCGCAGGCTACGGCGAGGGGCGCGCGGCGCTGACCCGCGCCGGGCTCGCCGATCTGGCCGCGCGATATCCAGACAAACTCCGCCCGGAGCGGACAGAACCGGAGTGATCATGGCCGATATCGAAGGCGACCTCGGCGGGCTGGAGGCGCAGCTGGCAGGACTCGAGGGCACGCTGGCCGGGCTCGGCGGGGTGACCGGCGCGTTCCAGCGCGAGCTCGAAGGCGTTCAAGGCAGCCTGAAGGCGACGGGCAGGGACGCGACGGGGATGTCGGGCACGGTGTCCTCGTCGCTGCGGCGCGCCTTCGAGGGGGTGATCTTCGACGGCAAGCGGCTGTCGGATGCGCTGGCGGGCATCGGGCGAAGCATTTCTGGCTCGGTGCTGACCCAGGCGCTCGCGCCGGTTCAGGGGGCGCTCGGGTCGGCGGTGGGCAAGGGGATGCAGTCGATCCTTTCCGGCCTTCTGCCCTTCGCCGACGGGGCCGCCTTCGGGGCTGGCCGGGTCGCGGCGTTTGCCAGAGGCGGCGTTGTGGACGGGCCGACCCATTTCCCGATGCGCGGTGGCGTCGGGCTGATGGGCGAGGCGGGACCGGAGGCCATCGTGCCGCTGAGCCGCGGCGCCGACGGCAAGCTCGGCATCCGGTCCGGCGGCAGCGGCGGCAACGTTCATGTGACGATGAACATTTCGACGCCGGACGCCGCGGGCTTTCAGCGGTCGCAGAGCCAGATCGCGGCCGAAATGAGCCGGGCGATCCAGCGTGGACGTCGCAACCTCTGAGGATGCACCGATGAATTTCCATGACGTCAGATTCCCGGCCGCGCTCTCGGTCGGCTCGAGCGGCGGACCGGAGCGACGGACCGAGATCGTGACCCTGAGCAACGGCTTCGAGGAGCGCAATTCGCCCTGGGCGCATTCGCGGCGGCGCTACGACGCCGGTTTCGGGGTTCGCTCTCTCGACGATCTGGCGGAGCTCTTCGCGTTCTTCGAGGCGCGGCACGGTCAGCTCTACGGGTTTCGCTGGAAGGACTGGACCGACCACAAGACCTGCTCGCCTTCGGACGCGCTGACCGCCACGGATCAACTGATCGGAACCGGCGACGGCGCGGTGACGGCTTTCGCTTTGAGCAAGAGCTATGCTTCCGGGACCCAGTCCTATCTTCGACCGATCGCGAAACCGGTCGTTGGCACCGTGCGGGTCGCTGTTGACGGGACCGAGCTGGCGGCGGGCACGGGTTTCACCGTGGACCATGCGACGGGCCAGGTCGTGCTTGGTGCGGCGCCGGCGACGGGCGCAGCGGTGACGGCGGGCTTCGAATTCGACGTTCCGGTGCGGTTCGACACCGACCGGATCAGCGTCAGCCTTGCAGGCTTTGCCGCGGGTGAGGTGCCCTCGATCCCGGTCGTCGAGGTGCGGGTCTGATGCGCATCATCGATCCGGAACTGCAGGCGCGCCTCGATGGCGGGGCGACGCACCTCTGCCGATGCTGGCTGGTGCGGCGCCGGGACGGCGTCACGCTGGGGTTCACCGACCACGACGAGGATGTCGCCTTTGACGGCGAGGTTTTCCGCGCGAGCAGCGGGATGGACGCGAGCGCGTTGCAGTCGGCGACCGGCATGAGCGTGGACAATGCCCAGGCGATGGGGGCGCTGAGCGACGCGGCGGTCAGCGAAGAGGACATCCGGACCGGACGGTACGATCGCGCCGAGATCAGGCACTGGCTGGTCGACTGGGAGCGGCCCGATCTGCGGGTGCTCATGTTCCGGGGTCAGTTCGGCGAGATCAAGCGCTCGGACGGCGCCTTTGAAGTTGAGCTGCGGGGTCTGACCGAGGCGCTGAACGCGCCTGTGGGGCGGTCGATCTTGCGGACGTGCGAACGGGCGCTCGGCGATGCGAAGTGCAGGTTCGACACCAACCAGCCCGGTTTCAGTGGCGAGGGAGAGGTGAGCCCGGAGTCCTCGCCGGGAAGCGTGATGGCACTCGGACTGGACGATTTTGCGGCGGGCTGGTTCTCGCAAGGTGTGCTGGCCTGGCTGACGGGCCAGAATGCCGGCGAGACTGCGGCGATCAAGGCAGATCGCGTCAAGGGCGCAGGTGCCCGGGCGCTGACGCTCTGGCAGCTTCCTGGCCGCCCGGTCGCGGTGGGCGATCGGTTCCGGGTGACGGCCGGTTGCGACAAGCGGGCGGAGACCTGCCGCAGCAAGTTCGGCAATTACATCAACTTTCGCGGATTCCCGGACATCCCGGGCGAAGACTGGGTCACTGCTTACCCCAAGGACGGAGCCATCCATGACGGTTCGAGCAGGCAGAGCTGACGAGATCGTCGCGCTCGCGCGTGGATGGATCGGCACGCCCTATCGGCATCAGGCGAGTTGTCGAGGTGCGGGGACGGACTGTCTGGGCCTGCTGCGCGGCGTCTGGCGCGAGCTTTACGGTGCCGAGCCGGAAATGGTGCCGAGCTATACGCCCGACTGGTCCGAGCCAAGCCGGTCGGAAGAGTTGCTGGCGGCCGCCGGGCGGCACCTGCATCGCATCGATCGGACCGCGGCTGAACCCGGCGATGTGCTGGTGCTGCGCATGCGCGAGGCGGCCGTGGCCAAGCATGTCGGCATCCTTGCCCGGGCTCCCGCAAATTTCGAGACGCTGATCCATGCCTACTCGGGCCACGGGGTGGTCGAATCCCCCCTGACGCCGTCATGGCGCGCGCGGATCGCGGGCGTCTTCCGCTTTCCCGAGAGGGGGTATTGATGGCGACGCTGCTTCTGTCGGCTGCCGGGGCGGCGCTCGGGGGTGCTGTTGGAGGATCGTTTGCCAGCATCGGTTCGCTGGTGCTCGGCAAGGCCGCCGGGGCGGTCCTCGGGTCGGCGATCGACCAGAAGCTGCTGGGCCAGGGCTCGGCGCCGGTCGAGACGGGCCGAGTCGATCGTTTCCGCGTCATGGGATCGAGCGAAGGCGCGGCCCTGGCGCGCGGCTTCGGGCGCAGTCGGGTGGCAGGCCAGCTGATCTGGTCCAGCCGGTTCCTGGAAGCCGTGAGTTCGGAGCGGGTCGGCGGCAAGGGCGGCGGCGCAAGCGTTCGCGAGTACAGCTATTCGGTGAGCCTCGCGATCGCCCTCTGCGGAGGGCGAGATTTCACGCGTCGGGCGCATCTGGGCGGATGGCCAGGCTGTCGATCAGTCGGGCGTGACGTTCCGATTGCACCCAGGGTCGGAAGACCAGTTGCCCGACCCGCTGATCGAGGCCATCGAGGGAGCCGCGCCGGCCTACCGCGGGACAGCCTACATCGTCTTCGAGAATCTCGACCTGACAGCCGTACGGCAATCGGATACCGCAGTTCAACTTCGAGATCTTCCGCCGGCCCGCCGAGGGGCTGCTTGGCGTTCCGCGGTCGCCGGCACTCGATATCCGCGGCGTCGCGCTTGTGCCCGGAACCGGTGAGTATGCCTTGGCGACCGAGCCCGTGCACTTCAAGCGTGGCAAGGGCGACAACGTCGTCCTGAACGTCCACAATGATCGCGGCATTTCGGATCTGAACGCGTCGCTGGACCAGATGTCGGCGGAACTGCCGAACGTCACGTCGATGTCTCTGGTTGTGACCTGGTTCGGCGATGATCTTCGTTGCGATAGGTGCACGCTCAAGCCGCTGGTCGAACAGGCTGAGGTCGACGGTGACACGATGCCGTGGATCGTGTCGGGCCTGGCGCGCAATGGCGCCGAGGTGGTGAGCCGGCTCGACGGCCGGCCAGTCTTCGGCGGCACCCCGGCCGATGCGTCGGTCCAGCAGGCGATTGCTGCCATGCGCGCGCGCGGGCAATCGGTCATGTTCTATCCGTTCATCCTAATGGATATCCAGCCCGGCAACGGACTGGATGATCCCTGGACAGGAGCACCGGATCAGCCGCCGGTGCCGTGGCGCGGCAGGATCACCCTCGCCGTTGCTCCTGGTCGCGCCGGGACGAGCGACAAAACGGCCGCGGCCGCCGATGCGGTTGCCGGGTTCTTCGGGCAGGCGGCGGCTTCTGATTTTTACGTCGAGAACGGACGCGTGCTCTACTCCGGCCCCGAGGAGTGGTCGTACCGGCGCTTCGTCTTGCACTACGCCCACCTTTGCGCGCTCTCCGGCGGGGTCGACGCATTCTGTATCGGCTCGGAGTTGCGAAGCCTGACCCAGATACGCAACTCGGCCGATGGCTATCCCGCAGTGCGGGCGCTCTGCACTCTCGCGCAGGACGTGCGGAGCATCTTGGGTCCTGACACGAAGATCGGGTATGCGGCGGATTGGTCGGAGTACTTCGGACATCAGCCAAACGACGGATCGGGCGACGTCCTTTTCCACATGGACCCGCTCTGGGCTTTGCCCGCGATCGACTTCGTCGGCATCGACAACTATATGCCGCTCTCCGACTGGCGCGACGGAACCAGTCACGCTGATGCAGCCGCGGGATCCATCTATGATCTCGAATACCTCAAGGCGAACGTCGCCGGTGGCGAGGGGTTCGACTGGTACTATCCGGACGCACAGGGACGCGAAGCTCAGAACCGCATCCAGATCACCGATGGCACGTACGGGGAGCCTTGGGTCTTCCGCTACAAGGACCTGGTCAACTGGTGGTCGAATGTTCATGTGAACCGGATCGGCGGGGTCAAGGTCGCCGGGGCAACGGCCTGGCAGCCCGGGGCGAAGCCGATCTGGTTCACCGAGCTCGGATGTCCCGCCGTCGACAAGGGAACGAACCAGCCCAACGTGTTTCATGACCCCAAGTCGTCGGAGAGCTTCTTTCCCTACTTTTCAACGGGGGCGCGCGACGACTTCATCCAGTACCGCTATCTGCAGGCGATGCTGGGCTACTGGAACGATCCGGCGAACAATCCGATTTCGTCTGCGTACAGCGGCTCGATGGTGGACATGGCGCGCTGCCATGTCTGGGCGTGGGACGCTCGGCCCTGGCCCGATTTTCCGGCCAGATCCGAGACGTGGGCCGACGGCTCGAACTACGCCTTCGGGCACTGGCTGAACGGTCGGATGAGCAGCCCCTCGCTGGGAGAAGTGGTGACGGAGGTCTGTGCTCGGTGCGATCTGGGTGACGTCGACGTCTCGCGGCTCCACGGCGGGGTGACCGGCTACCTGGTCGAGGCGCTGGAGACCGGAAGACAATCGCTCCAGCCGCTGATGCTCGCCTTTGCGTTCGACTGCCATGCCATTGGCGGCGAGCTGACTTTCGCGAGCCGCAGTGGCACGGTTGCCGTGGAAATTGAACCGGGGCAATGCGTTGCAACCGGCCGCGAACCCGTCGTTTCGCTGACGCGATCGACTGCTGCGGAAATGGCTGGCCGGGTCACCGTCGCATACGTGAGGTCGGATCTCGACTACCTGCCCGGTGCCGCCGACGCATTGGCGCCCGACGCTTCCGAAGCCAGCACGGATCAGCTGGCCCTGCCGATCACGCTCTCCGAAGGCCAGGCGAGCGCGATCGCCGAGCGCTCCTTGAGCGAGGGGCGGATCGCGCAGGAGACACTTTCGTGCGGGGTTCCACCATCCATGTTGCGGCTGACGACGGGCGATCTCGTTTCGTTGCGGATCGCAGAGGCGGCCAGCCTCTTCCGCATAGACAGGATCGAGGAGGCTGGACATCGTTCACTGACGGCAGTCCGGATGGAGCCTGGGCTCTATGACATCCCGATCCATGAGGCGCTGCAGCCGCGAATTCCGGTAATCGTCGCACCCGCTCCGGTCGAGGTTGAGTTCCTCGACCTGCCGCTCCTTTCTGGTTCCGAGGACCCGGTTGCGCCGTACGTGGCGGTTGCCCGAGTGCCCTGGACAGGGCCGGTGGCCGTGTATTCGGCGGCCAACGACTATGGTTACAGCTTGGATCAGGAGGTGCGGCGTCCGGCCGTGTTCGGAAGCCTGCTCGAAGCCCTGCCGAAGGCCGATGTTGGTCTCTGGACGAGGCGCCCAGTGCGGGTCCGAGTCGGATCGGGGAGCCTCCAGAGCCGGAGCGAGGCGGAGGTGCTGAACGGGGCCAACGTCGCGGCCCTCCGGTTTGGCGGCGCAGGGGACTGGGAAATCATTCAGTTCTGTTCTTCCACGCTCGTTGCTCCGAACGAATATCTGCTCTCCGGCCTCCTGCGAGGGCAATGCGGCTCCGACGGATCAATGCCGGACCAGTGGCCCGTTGGCACGGACTTCGTGCTCCTGGATGGCGCCGCTCCGCAGGTGAAGGTCGCAGCGACGCTGGGACAGCAAAGGCATTTCCGGGTCGGGCCGACTTCGCGGTCGTATGATGATCCGAGCTACGTGCATACCGTCGAGACGCTATCAGGCGCCGGGCTGCGGCCGTACCGACCGGCGCATTTCAAGGCCCGTCGCCTCGTGGATGGTGCGATCGAGCTGGCCTGGATCCGGCGGACCAGGATCGACGGAGACAGCTGGCTGGGAACGGATGTGCCTCTCGGGGAGGAGCGCGAAGCTTACTTGCTGCGCATGTATCGCGGGGACACCATCAGGCGGGAGATCGCGGCCGACGGCCCGACATACCTCTACTCGACGGAAGAGCAGGCCGAAGACTACGCCGAGGGAGGCCTCGCGTTCGAGGTTGCGCAGGTTTCCTCGCGCTATGGCCCAGGGCCCTTTGAAAGGATCGACTTCGATGGCTAGAACGGCTCAACTTGACCTGCCTCTCGTCATGCCGGCGCAGGCCCAGAAACATGTAACCGTGAACGAGGCCCTCGCGCGGATCGACGCGGCAGCGCAGCTTCGCGTGATCTCGTCGATCGTGGCAGATCCGCCCGGAGCGGTGACCGAAGGAAGCGGTTTCCTGATCCCGCAGGAAGCGACGGGGGAATGGGAAGGCCAGGCGGGTCGGATTGCCGTCTGGTGCAACGGTGGATGGATTTTTCTTAGGCCGAAGGCAGGCTGGCGCGCCTGGGACGAGAGTCAGGCAGGCTATCAGATGTTCGACGGTGCGGGATGGGTGCCCGATGCGATCGCGGTTTCGACGGGCGGAGCGGGGGCCGGGTGGCGTGTGCTGGAGTTCGATCACCCGCTCGAACCTGGCACGTCCAACCTAACGTCGGGCCTCATTCCGAGCCAGGCACAGGTTTTGGGCGTTACCGGGCGTGTGGTCAGCGCCTTGTCGGGGGTGGGGCTGACGAGCTGGAAAATCGGCGTTGCTGGTTCTGACAACAGGTATGGATCGGGGCTCGGGATCGGGTTGAACTCGTATCTGGTCGGACTGAGCGGGGCACCGGTGACCTATTACGCGCCGACTCCGTTGCTGCTGAGTGCCGATGCCGGAACCTTCGAAGCCGGAATTGTCAGGCTTGCAATCCACCTCCTGCAGTTGGCACCGCCGCGGCCGGTCTAGGGAGAGCGCCGAATTACCCAACCCGAGGCTTCGGCCTTGATTTTTGCCGCCGTCTGGACAAGTTTCCCGTGCACACGACCGGGCGGAGGAGAACGGTATGGCGCGTACGCAGGCCCATGTAGCGAGCCTCGATCCGGTGTGGTCGAGAATTCGCGGCGAGGCGGAGCAGGTCGCGCAGGACGAGCCGCTGATGGCGAGCCTCGTGCATGCCGGGGTGCTGCATCACAGCAGTCTGGAGCGCGCATTAAGCTATAGGATTGCTCAAAAGCTCGCTTCACCGGAGATGAGCGAGCTCATCCTGCGGGAAATCGCCGATGAGGCGTACCAAGACGAGCACCAGCTCGGATTTGCTGCCCGCGCCGACATCCTTGCCGTGTTCGAGCGAGATCCGGCCTGCCACCGATACCTGCAGCCGCTTCTCTTCTTCAAGGGCTTCCAGGCTCTCCAGTGCTTCCGCATCGGTCATTGGCTTTGGCAGCAGCGCCGAAGGGACATGGCCTACTTCATTCAGATGCGGACGTCCGAGGTCTTCGGCGTGGACATCCATCCGGGTGCGCGGATGGGGAACGGGATCATGATCGATCACGCCCATTCCATCGTGATCGGCGAAACGGCGTCTGTCGGAAACAACGTCTCGATGCTCCATTCAGTGACGCTTGGCGGAACGGGCAAGGAAGATGGCGACCGCCATCCGAAGATCGGGAATGGAGTTCTGATCGGCGCGGGGGCGGCGGTGCTCGGCAACATCAGCGTTGGCGATTGCAGCCGCATTGCTGCCGGTTCGGTTGTCTTGCAGGACGTGCCGCCCTGCAAGACGGTAGCGGGCGTTCCTGCCCGCATTATCGGCGAGGCTGGTTGCGCCGAGCCTTCGAAGAGCATGAACCAGTTGATCGAAGCGCCAGAAGCGATCTGAAACTGCTGCAGCGGGGTGGCTTGCGAACCGCTGCTGCCATAGATGGTCAGGCGAGCATTGCGATGGGGTGCTCGAGATTTTCCTTGAGCGCCGCCAGGAAGCTGGCGCCCAGGGCACCGTCGATGACGCGGTGGTCCACCGACAGCGTCACCGACATCATCGTGGCGATCTCGATTTCGCCCGATCTTCCAACGATCGGCTTCCTGATGCCAGCGCCCACCGCCAGGATCGAGGCCTGAGGCGGATTGATCACGGCATCAAAGTTTTCGATCCCCATCATCCCCAGATTCGAAATCGCGAAGGCTCCCCCCTGGTATTCCTGCGGAGCGAGCTTACGGGCGCGAGCCCGAGCGGCCAGGTCCTTCATCTCGGCGGATAACGTAGACAGCGATTTCTTCTCTGCGTCCCGCAGCACCGGCGTGAACAGGCCCCCGTCGATGGCCACGGCAACGGCGACGTCCGACGGCTTCAGCCGCAGCACCCTGTCCCCGGCCCAGACCGCATTGCAATCGGGTACCTGCTGCAATGCAAGCGCCGATGCCTTGATGATGAAGTCGTTCACCGACAGCTTCACGCCCCGCGCATCGAGCTGCTTATTGAGTTGTGAGCGGAACTCCATCAACGCGTCGAGCCGAATCTCGCGCCTAAGATAGAAGTGCGGGATGGTCTGCTTGGCCTCGGAGAGTCGGGCGGCGATCGTCCTGCGCATGCCGTCGAGCTTGATTTCCTCGAACTCGCGGTCGGCGTAGAGCCGCTTGACGGCCTCGGCGTCGGGAGCCGGCGGAGCGGCAGTCGCCGCGGCCTTGGCCGGTGCCTGCTCCGGTGCAGCTTCCGGAGCCTTCGAGCGTTGCGCCTCTTCAACGTCGGCTTTGACGATGCGTCCGTTCGGGCCCGATCCCTTAATGGACCCGAGATCCAGCCCTTTCTCCCCGGCGATCCGCCGAGCGAGCGGCGACGCGAAGACCCTCCCGGACGTCTCGGTCGCCCGCGGTTCCGGTGCTGGGTCAGGTCCCTCGGCCCGCTCTTCCGGCGCAGCCTCGCTCTTGGGCGCAGGTTTTGGCGCTGGTGCCTCGGAGATCGCGTCCGCGCTCTCACCCTCCTCCAGCAGCACGGCGATCAGGTCGTTGACCTTGACGCCTTCGGTTCCTTCGGGAACCACGATCTTCCCGATCGTTCCCTCGTCGATCGCTTCGAACTCCATCGTGGCCTTGTCGGTCTCGATCTCGGCAATCACGGCGCCGGATGAAACCTGATCCCCCTCCTTCACCAGCCATTTCGCGAGCGTGCCCTCCTCCATTGTCGGAGAGAGCGCGGGCATCAGGATGTTGATCGGCATATTGGCGCTCCTCAGCGGTACGTCACGGCTTTACACGCCGCAATCACCTCGGGCGTGTTCACCAGGGCGAGCTTTTCGAGGTTTGCGGCATAGGGCATCGGCACGTCTTTGCCGGCGCAGTTCAGCACCGGTGCATCGAGGTAGTCGAACGCCTTCTCCATCAGCACCGCAGACAGGTGGTTACCGATCGAGCAGACCGGAAATCCTTCTTCGACCGTGACGCAGCGATTGGTCTTCCGGACCGAGGTGATCACGGTCTCGGTATCCATCGGACGCAGCGAGCGTAGATCGATCACCTCGGCCGATATTCCATCCTTTGCCAGTTCCTCGGCCGCCTGCAGTGCGTAGGTCATGCCGATGCCGAAGCTCACCAGAGTGACATCGGTTCCCTCGCGCGCGATCCGTGCCTTACCGATTGGCACGATGAAATCCTCGAGATCGGGCACCTCGAAGCTGCGGCCGTAGAGAATCTCGTTCTCGAGTACGATCACGGGGTTCGGATCGCGGATCGCCGACTTGAGAAGCCCCTTGGCGTCTGCGGCGGTGTAAGGCTGTACGACCTTCAAGCCAGGCACCTGGGCGTACCATGCGGCGAAGTCGTGGCTGTGCTGGGCGGCGACCCGGGCAGCGGCGCCGTTCGGCCCGCGAAAGACGATCGGGCAGCCCATCTGCCCGCCGGACATGTAGAGCGTCTTTGCCGCCGAGTTGATAATCTGATCGATCGCCTGCAACGCGAAGTTGAAGGTCATGAACTCGACGATCGGCCTGAGCCCGGCAAAAGCGGCGCCAACGGCCAGTCCGGTGAAGCCATGTTCGGTGATCGGCGTATCGATTACCCGCTTGCCGCCGAACTCGTCGAGCAGGCCCTGGCTGATCTTGTAGGCGCCCTGGTACTCCGCGACCTCCTCGCCCATCAGGAACACGTCGCCGTCGCGGCGCATCTCCTCGGCCATGGCGTCTCGCAGCGCCTCGCGGACCGTCTGGGTGCGGAACTTGGTGCCTTCGGGCACCTCGGGGACGGGGGCCGGTGCGGGAGTGGCGGCCTCGGCCGGAGTGCTTGCCAGCTTCGGCTCCGCCTTGGCCTCGGCCTTCTTGGGAGCCGGTTCGGGGCTGGGCGCCTCGGCCGAGGCGCTGGCGTCCTCGCCTTCCTCGAGGAGCACGGCGATGGGCGTGTTGACCTTGACCCCTTCGGTGCCCTCGTCGATGAGGATCTTCCCCATCTTGCCCTCGTCGACCGCCTCGAACTCCATCGTGGCCTTGTCGGTCTCGATCTCGGCGATGATCTGGCCGGACGACACCTGATCACCCTCCTTCACCAGCCATTTCGCGAGCGTACCCTCCTCCATCGTAGGCGAAAGGGCCGGCATCAGAATCTGCGTTGCCATCGTGTCGTCCCCCTCAGGCGTATACGTCGGTCCAGAGCTCAGCCTCAGCCGGCTGCGGGCTGTCCTGGGCGAACTGGGCGGCTTCGTTGATGGTGGCCTTGGTTTCCTTGTCGACGGCCTTGAGGTCGTCCTCGGTTGCAAGGTTTCCCGCAACGAGGATGTCGCGCACGTGATCGATCGGGTCCCGCTCCTCACGCATCTTCTGCACCTCTTCGCGGGTCCGGTACTTGGCCGGGTCTGACATCGAGTGTCCCCGGTAGCGATAGGTATTCATCTCCAGGATGTACGGGCCCTCGCCCGCGCGGCAGTGAGCCACGGCCTTCTGCCCGGCCTCCCGGACCGCCAGCACGTCCATGCCGTCGACCGCCTCGCCGGGGATGCCGAAGGCAGCGCCGCGCGTGTAGAGCGCCGGGCTCGACGAGGCGCGCTTCAGCGACGTGCCCATCGCGTACTGGTTGTTCTCGATGACGAAGATGCAGGGAAGCTTCCAGAGGCTCGCCATGTTGAAGGTCTCGTAGACCTGACCCTGGTTCGCGGCGCCATCGCCGAAATAGGTGTAGGCGACGTTGTCGTTGCCCCGGTACTGGTTGGCGAACGCGAGGCCGGCGCCGATCGGCACGTTAGCGCCGACGATCCCGTGTCCGCCGTAGAACTTTTTCTCCTTGGAGAACATGTGCATCGAGCCGCCCTTGCCGCGGGAATAGCCGTCCGAGCGTCCGGTCAGCTCGGCCATGACCCCCTTGGGGTCCATCCCGCAGGCCAGCATGTGGCCGTGGTCGCGGTAGGTCGTGACGCGCTCGTCGCCCTCTTTGGCAGTCGATTCCAGCCCGACCACCACAGCCTCCTGGCCAATGTAGAGGTGGCAAAAGCCGCCGATCAGTCCCATGCCGTAGAGCTGGCCCGCCTTCTCCTCGAACCGCCTGATCAGCAGCATGTCGCGGTAGAATTTCAGCAGCTCGTCCTTTGAAGCGTTCGGCTGCGCTGCGGCGCGTTTGGTCGCCATCGACGGATTCCCCCTCAGGTGGCCGGGTTAGTTTAGCCTTGAACTATAAGGATTATACCGGCGTTTCCGGAGCGCGAAACCCTGAATCGTCCCAGCGTCACCCGGCGGGGGCAGAGGTCCGTCAGCGGATGATGATCTCGTCTGGTCGCCCGAGCCCAAGCACCTTGCGAGCCTGCTCGTCGAGCAGGTCCGGATCGAGATGCTCCGTCGACAGCCGAAAGGTCTTGTTGGTGATCGTGGCGCGCTCGGCCTGCAGCGCGGCGAGTTCAGTGCGCAAGCGGGTCTCCTGCGCCTCGATCTGGAAGAGGCTGAAGAGCCCATGCTCTCCCTGAAGAGCCGCGAAGGTCAGATAGCACATCAGCGCAATGACGATGATCGCGAACACAGCACCGACGACACCGCTCCGCTTCGGTTCGATTTCGGGATACATAACAGTCCGTTGCGCCCGTTCGTTTGACCGCTCGTTCGACCATGGCAGAAAAACCGGTGGATGGGAATCCCCTATGATTCGCCCGTGGTGGAATTGTGCCGAAGCCCGCCAGGTGTAAAGGCGTCCAGGAGTTCCGGGCTCAACCGTTGCCGTTGTAGATGTCGATCAGCCGCCCGAGCATCGCCAGCGCATCCTCGCGCGGACGCTGGAAGGTGTTGCGCCCGATGATCGAGCCGTTGCCGCCGCCGTCGCGGATCGCGCGGGCGTCTTCGTAGACCGCGTCCTCGCCCTTGGCTGCGCCGCCGGAGAAGACCACGATTCTCCTGCCGCCGAACGCCGCCTGCATGCAGTGCCGCACCCGGGCCGCCTGGTCGCCGATCTCGATGCCGCTCTGCTCGTAGACCTTCTTCGCCTCGGCCTGCTCGAGGTGGTCGGTCGAGAGCTTGACCTTGATGATGTGCGCGCCGAGCAGCGCAGCCATCTGAGCCGCGTAGGCCGTGACGTCGATCGCCGTCTCGCCGGCCTTCGAGAGGTCCTCGCCGCGCGGGTAAGACCAGATCACCGTCGGCACGCCCTTGTACGCGGCCTCTGCGCGCATCTCCGATATCTCCTCGAACATCCCGAGGCCGCCGCTCGAGCCAGGATAGATGGTGAACCCGATCGCGGCGCAGCCGAGCCGCAGTGCGTCGTCGACCGTCGCAGTGATCGCCTGGTCCTTGACTGCCGCCTCCGGCATCAGCGAGTTGGCCGAGTTCACCTTCAGGATCGTCGGGATCTGGCCCGCGAAGCTGTCGGCGCCCGCCTCGATCATCCCCAGCGGCGCCGCATACGCGTTCAGTCCCGCGTCGATCGCCAGCTGGAAGTGGTAGTGCGGGTCGTAAGCGGCCTGGTTCGCCGCGAAGCTCCGCGCCGGACCGTGCTCGAAGCCCTGGTCGACGGGCAAGATCACCATCTTGCCGGTGCCGCCGAGCCGACCCTGCATCAGCATCCGGCAGAGATTGCCCTTCACACCCGGATTGTCGGACTCGTAGTAGCTCAGGATCTTCAGGACGGCCGGGGTAACCTGCATTGTCGCTCCTCGGTGGGTCAGGATTGGTCCAGCGCCGCGACGCCGGGCAACGTCTTGCCTTCGAGCCATTCGAGGAATGCTCCCCCGGCGGTCGAGACATAGGTGAAGGCCTTGGCGGAGCCGCTGGCGTTGAGCGCGGCCACGGTGTCGCCGCCCCCGGCCACCGACAGGAGCTTGCCGGCACGGGTCAGGCTCGCGGCCTGCTTGGCCGCCGCATCGGTCGCGACGTTGAAGGGCGGGATTTCGAAGGCTCCGAGCGGCCCGTTCCAGACCAGCGTCCGTGCCTTCGAGAACGCTGCGGCAATGGCGGCGATCGTCGCCGGTCCCGCATCGAGGATCATTGCGTCGGGCGGGCACTGGTTCGCCGCCACGATCTCGTGCGGCGCGCCTGCGGCGAACTCCCGCGCCACCACGACGTCGGTCGGCAGCAGGATCGTGCAGCCGGCCGCCTTGGCCCTCGCCATCACCTCGCGCGCCGCCTCCCCGAGATCGTGCTCGCAGAGCGACTTGCCGACGTCGATCCCCTGCGCCGCCAGGAACGTGTTCGCCATCCCGCCGCCGATCACCAGCGTGTCGACCTTGGCGATCAGGTTGCCGAGCAGGTCCAGCTTGGTCGAGACCTTGGCGCCGCCGACCACCGCCACCACCGGCCGCTCCGGCTGCCCCAGCGCCTTTTCCAGCGCCTCGAGCTCCGCCTGCATCAGCCGCCCGGCGCACGACGGCAGCAGCCGCGCCAGCGCCTCGGTCGAGGCATGCGCCCGGTGTGCCGCCGAGAAGGCGTCGTTGCAATAGACGTCGCCCAGCGCCGCCAGCGCCGCGGCGAACTCCGGATCGTTCGCCTCCTCGCCTTTGTGAAACCGGGTATTCTCCAGGAGAAGCACCCCGCCTTCGGGCAACCCTGCGATCGCATCCGCCGCGACGTCGCCGATGCAGTCGTCCGCGAACGCCACCGGCTGGCCCAGCGCTTCCTCCAGCGCCGGCAGCGTGACCTTCAGGCTCATCTCCGGCACGACCTTGCCTTTCGGCCTGCCGAAATGCGCCAGAAGCACCGGCTTGCCGCCTTTGGCGAGGATGTCCTTGACCGTCGGCACGATCCGCTCAATCCGCGTGGCGTCGGTGACCCGCCCGTCCTCGACCGGAACGTTGATGTCGACCCGGGTCAGCACGACCTTGCCGTCGAGATCGATATCGTCGAGCGTCTTCCAGGCCACCGCGTCACTCCCCAAGGCCGGCCGTCAGAGCAGCGCTTGCGCCTTCTCGGCCACCGCCTCGGCGGTGATGCCGAAATGCGGGTAGAGGTCTTCGATCGAGCCCGACGCGCCGAAGCCCGACATGCCGACGAAGGCCGCCTTCTTCTCCGATCCGCGCTCGCCGAACAGCCAGCGATCCCAACCGAACCGGACCGCCGCCTCGACGCCGACGCGCACCGGCCCGGCGGGCAGGACGCTGCGGCGGTACTTCTCGTCCTGCGCCGCGAAGAGCTCCTCGCACGGCATCGACACTACCCGCGTTCCGATCCCCTTGCCTTGCAGGATCGTCCGCGCGTTCATCGCGATCTCGACCTCCGAGCCCGTGGCGATCAGGATCGCCTGCCGCCGGCCTTCGGCGTCGGCCAGCACGTACGCGCCGCGCGCCGAGAGGTTCGCGCGGGTGTGCGTCGTTCGCAGCGTCGGCAGGTTCTGCCGGGTCAGCGCCAGCACCGAGGGCGTGTCGATGTTCTGCAGCGCGAGCTCCCACGCCTCGGCCGTCTCGACGGTGTCAGCGGGCCGGAAGACGTTGATGTTGGGTGTCGCCCGCAGCATCGCCAGGTGCTCGACGGGCTGGTGCGTCGGCCCGTCCTCGCCGAGCCCGATCGAATCGTGCGTCAGCACGTAGATCACCCGCGCCCCCATCAGCGCCGACAGCCGGATGGCGCCACGCGCGTAGTCGGCGAACGTCAGAAAGGTGCCGCCGTAGGGGATGACCCCGCCATGCACCGCCAGCCCGTTCATCGCCGCCGCCATGCCGTGCTCGCGGATGCCGTAGTGGATGTAGCGGCCGGCCCGGTTCTCCGGGTCGAATACCCCCAGATCCTTGGTCAGCGTATTGTTCGAGCCTGTGAGGTCGGCCGAGCCGCCGAGCGTCTCCGGCACGACCGCGTTGATCACCTCGAGCACCATCTCCGAGGACTTGCGCGTCGCGACCTTGGGCTTCGCCTCCGACTGCGCCTTGCGAAAGGCAGTGATGGCGCTTGCGAACTTCTTCGGCAGTTCGCCCGAGATCACCCGCTCGAACTCGGCGCGCTTGCCGGCTGAAAGGCCGCCGAGCCGTCCTTCCCAGTCGGTCCGCGCCGCGCCGCCGCGCGATCCGATCCTGCGCCAGGCGTCGATGATCTCGTTCGGCACCACGAACGGCGGGTAGTCCCAGCCGTAGATCTCGCGCACCTTGGCGATCTCGTCCGCACCGAGCGGCGAGCCGTGCGCCGCCTTGGTGTCCTGCTTGGTCGGCGCGCCGAAGCCGATGTGGGTGTGGCAGTCGATCATCGCCGGCAGGTCGGTCGCCTTGGCCTCGCGCAGCGCCCTGTCGATGTCCTCCGGGTCGTGGCCGTCGCACTCATGCACCGACCAGTCCGAGGCCGCGAAGCGCGCCTTCTGGTCGGTGACGTCGGCCATCGACACCTTGCCGTCGATCGAGATGCCGTTGTCGTCCCACATGACGATGAGCTTGCTCAGCTTCTGCTTGCCGGCGAGCCCGATCGCCTCCTGGCTGATTCCCTCCATCAGGCATCCGTCGCCGGCGATGACGTAGGTGTGGTGATCGACGATCTTGCTGCCGAAGCGGGCGGCGAGGCTCGTCTCGGCGATCGCCATCCCGACGGAGGTGGCGAGCCCCTGGCCGAGCGGTCCCGTCGTCGTCTCGATCCCCGAGGCATGCCCGAACTCGATGCCCGAAGAGCGACCGTATTCCGGGTGCCCCGCGGTGCGCGACCCGAGCTGGCGGAAGTTCTCGATCTCCTCGATCGTCATGTCGCCGTAGCCGGTCAGGTAGAGCAGTCCGTAGAGCAGCATCGATCCGTGCCCGGCCGAAAGCACGAACCGGTCGCGGTCCGGCCAGTGCGGCGCGCCGGCGTCGAACTTGAGGTGCTTCTCGTAGAGCACGGTCGCCACGTCGGCCATGCCCATCGGCAGGCCCGGGTGGCCGGAATTGGCCTTCTGCACCGCGTCCATCGCCAGCACCCGCAGGGCGGCGGCCTTCATCCAGTGATCGGGAAACTTCTGGCGGAGCTCGGGGATGTTCACCGTTGCGGCCTTTCCTGCAGGCGGGCGCTGCCTATTGCGCAGGCACGCCGGGGACCTCGGCACTGATAGCAGCCCTTCTCGAAGGGTCAAGGCGGTTTCGCCCGTCGCGGCCCGCACGCTCCTTCGGGTCTCGCGGCGAACGGTCGCAACCGATTGAATTGAAAGCCGAACCGACGTCCCGGCCGCGGAGCGCGCCGCCGCCGCCCGCCGCCGCCGGGCAACCGGCGGGATTTCGCGTGCTTCCAGACGGATCCGATGCGCGGTTCAGGACGCGTGACAGATTGCATTCGCGCCAGCGGCTGCCTAAAAACGAGTTCCGTCCTGATCGAAAGCGCAGAGATGAGTCAGATCACCCAGCTCCAAAGCCAGCTCGCGGAGGCGCTGGACCGTCTCCGTTCCGCTCTCGCCGCCCGCGATGCCGCCGCTACGCCGCAGCCCGACGAGAAGGCGCTTCGCGATCGCGTCGCCGTGCTCGAGAAAGAGAAGGCCGAGCTGGCGGACGAGCTCGAACAGCTCCGGGTCAAGCGCGACAAGGACGTCGCGGCACTCGACGATCTGATCGCCCAGCTCAAGCCGCTGATCGAGGAGGTCTGACATGCCCGAGCTCATCATCGAAATCGGTGGCCGTGTCTTCGAGGTGGCTTGCAATCCCGGCGAGGAGCCTTCGCTCGAGCGGGCGGGGAGGCTGCTCGACACCGAGGCCGCCCGCATCGCCGATGCCGGACGCTCGACCGAAAAGCGGATGCTTCTGCTTGCGGGCCTGATGCTCGCCGACACGATGACCGGGGTTCAGGAACAGCTCCGCGCCACCGAGGAGCGCCTGCGCCACGCCGAGGAGCGCACCCGCATTGCCGAGGCAAAGTCGGCGATGCTCGCCGCCAACGCGCTCAAGCTCGAGACCGAGGCGTCGCACAAGGCCTCTCCCTCGGAAGTCGCCGAACTGCGCGAGGAGAACGAGGCCGCCGCTATGCTGCTCGGCCAGATCGTCGCCGAGATCGACGCGATCGCCAGCTCTGTCGGTGGCCGAGGCGCCCCGAACCGTTAAAAGATACCTACCAGTGGCCGTTTTCCGCTTCCGCAGTGGAAGCGGAAAAAGCGGATGCTTGGGCAGGGACCAGGCCTACTTGTTCGCCTCTCGAATCTTCGCCGCCGCGTCCTTGTCGTAGGCGATACCCTTGGCTGCGAACAACTCGTCCAGTTCGCCCGAAAGCGTCATCTCGGTGATGATGTCGCAACCCCCGACGAACTCGCCCTTGACGTAGAGCTGCGGGATCGTCGGCCAGTCCGAGAACTCCTTGATGCCGTTGCGGATGCCTTCGTCGGCCAGCACGTTCACGTCCTTGTAGGCAACGCCCATGTAGTTGAGCACGCCCGCGACCCGGCTGGAAAAGCCGCACTGCGGCATCTGCGCCGTGCCCTTCATGAACAGCACGACGTCGTTAGCGTCGATGTCGGCTTTGATCGCCGCATGGGCGGGCGCGTAGGCGGTATCTTTCATCGTCTCTACTCCGGTGCCTTGGTCGTCAGCGCCAGCGCGTGCAGCTCGCCCTTCGACCCTTCCATCTTTCCCTTGAGCGCAGCATACACCATCTGGTGCTGCTTCACCCGGTTCAATCCGCGGAACGCCTCCGCCGTCACCGTGGCGGCGTAATGGTTGCCGTCCCCGGCGAGATCGGTGATCTCGACCCGCGCGCCCGGAAAGGCCGCCCGGATCAGTCGCTCGATGTCCGCCGCTTCCATCGCCATCGGCAAGCCCGCTCCCGCTCGTCGCTCAGCCGAATCTAGAGCCGCCCCCCCTGACCCGCAAGGGTCAGTCGAAAAGCCGCGCCAGGCACCCGTCGTGCGCCGCCCTGACCGCGTCCAGCCCGACGCTGCCGCCGCCGAGCCGGATCGTGTCGCCGCCGACCGCTCCAACCACTCGAAGGCTGACGCCGGATGCCGCCGCAAGCGCCTGCAGCCGCTCCACCGCCGCCGGCGCGCAGGCCAGCAGGTAGCGCCCCTGGTCCTCGCCGAAGAACCAGGCCGCCGGGCCGAGCGCCGTGTCCGCCTGGATTTCGACGCCCACGTCGCCCGCCAGCGCCATCTCCGCCGCCGCGACCGCCAATCCGCCGTCGCCAAGGTCGTGCGCCGCCGCCACCAGCCTGGCGGCGTTCGCGGCCCGCACCAGCTCCCCCGCCGCCCGCTCGGCACGCAGGTCCACCGCCGGCGCGTCGCCGGCGTCGCGCCCGAAGACCTCGGCCAGGAGCGCCGACTGCCCCAGGTGCCCCCGGCTCTCGCCGACCAGCACCAGCCGGTCGCCGGCGC
This sequence comes from uncultured Alphaproteobacteria bacterium, assembly GCA_963819995.1. Taxonomy (GTDB): domain Bacteria; phylum Pseudomonadota; class Alphaproteobacteria; order Rhodobacterales; family Rhodobacteraceae; genus Amaricoccus. The sequence continues at coordinate 38,760 of CAWFYR010000010.1, forward strand.
GCGGCGCCATCCGGATCAGATCGTCGACCGAGGCGAGCAGCCCGACCGCGCCGATCGTCGGCGTTGGCAGGATCGCCCGTCCCTCGGTCTCGTTGTAGAGGCTGACGTTGCCCGACACGATCGGCATGTCGAGCGCCAGGCACGCCGCGCCGATCCCCTTGATGCAGCCGACGAGCTGCCCCATCGTCTCCGGCCGCTCCGGGTTGCCGAAGTTCAGGTTGTCCGTCGCCGCCAGCGGCAGCGCGCCCGTCGCGGTCAGGTTCCGCCAGGCCTCCGCCACCGCCTGCATCCCGCCGCGCTCGGGGTTGGCGCGGCAGTACCGCGGGTTGACGTCCGAGGTGAAGGCCAGCGCCTTGGTCGTCCCATGTACCCGCACCACGCCCGCATCCGACCCCGGCGGCACCACGGTGTCGGCCAGCACCTGGCTGTCGTACTGCCGCCAGACCCAGGCCCGCCCGCAGAGGTTCGCGCTGCCCATCAGCCGCAGCAGCGCCTCCGCGGGATCGACCTCAGCCACAGGCCCAAGCGGCGGCGCAGCCGGCGTCTCGATCCACGGCCGGTCGTATTCCGGCGCCGATCCCGCCAGTGCCTTCAGCGGCAGGTCGGCCTTCACCTCGCCGTTCAGCCGCACCAGGAAGCGATCCTCGGCAATCGTCTCGCCGACGATGGCGAAGTCGAGGTCCCATTTGTCGAAGACCGCCCGCGCCTCGGCTTCCTTTTCCGGGCGCAGGACCATCAGCATCCGCTCCTGGCTCTCGCTCAGCATCATCTCGTAGGCGGTCATGCCGCGCTCGCGCACCGGCACCCGCTCGAGGTCGAGCCGGATGCCGAGCCCGCCCTTGTCGCCCATCTCGACGGCCGAGCAGGTCAGGCCCGCAGCACCCATGTCCTGGATCGAGATCACCGCGCCCGTCGCCATCAGCTCGAGGCACGCCTCCATCAACCGCTTCTCGGTGAAGGGATCGCCCACCTGTACCGTCGGGCGCTTTTCATCGATCGACGCGTCGAATTCCGCGCTCGCCATGGTGGCACCCCCAACCCCGTCGCGACCGGTCTTGGCGCCGAGATAGACCACCGGCATCCCGACCCCGCTCGCGGCCGAGTAGAAGATGCCGTCCGCCGGAGCGAGCCCGGCGGCGAAGGCGTTCACCAGGCAGTTGCCGTTGTAGGCGGCATCAAAGCGCAACTCGCCGCCGATCGTCGGCACCCCGAAGGCGTTGCCGTAGCCGCCGATCCCCGCCACGACCCCGTGGACGAGGCTGCGGGTCCGCGGGTGCGACGGCGCGCCGAAGCTCAGCGCGTTCATCGCCGCGATCGGCCGGGCGCCCATGGTGAAGACGTCGCGCAGGATGCCGCCCATTCCGGTCGCCGCCCCTTGGTACGGCTCGATGTAGGACGGGTGGTTGTGGCTCTCCATCTTGAAGACCAGCGCCTGCCCGTCGCCGATGTCGACGACGCCCGCGTTCTCGCCGGGTCCGCAGATCACCTGCGGTCCGCTGGTCGGCAGGGTCCGCAGCCACTTCTTCGACGACTTGTAGGAACAATGCTCGTTCCACATCGCCGAAAAGATGCCGAGCTCGGTCAGGCTCGGCGTCCGTCCGATCAACTCCAGGATGCGTCGATATTCGTCGGGCTTCAGCCCATGCGCCGCAACCAGCGCCTCGGTGATCTCCGGCTCGCGGGTCAGTGTGTCGGACATGAGCGCTCCAGGTTCAGGACCGCCGCTCTTCTAAGCCGCACGCTTCGAAAGCGGAAGTCCTGTGGGCAGACCGCGGCGCGCCTCCGCAATCGGCATGCGGAAAAAAAAGGCCGAGCATTTGCTCGGCCCAAGTCCAACAGGGAGGTTGAAGAGGGCAGGGCTGACCGTACCCAACTTCACGTTGCAATATAGCTGTGCTACTTCCATCAGGCAAGGGCGGCATGCCCAAATGTTGTGCATAGCGGCTATCTCGCCACGGCATGGCTCGCTTCACCGTCCGCAGCGGTGCTTTCCCCCTGTCGTTTGAACAGGTTGATTTCCTCGACCATGAAATCGCGGAACGCCGTCACTCGCTTGGAATGCCTCAGTTCCTCGACATAGGCAAGATAGGTCGGGATCGGTGCACTCTGTTCGGCGGGCAGGATGTTGACCAGGTCGGGAAAATCGCCGGTCAGATAATCGGGCAGCGAGCCGATGCCAAGCCCGTGGATGACCCCCTGCAGGATGCCGAAATAGTTGTTGACCGCGAGCGACGATGGCGGAGATGCCGCGAGGAATTTCTGGACGAAGTCTGCACCGGCGCGGACCTGCGGCGACGCCGGGCTCTGGGTGATCAGCCGGTGGTGCGCGAGCTCGGCCGTCGACCGCGGCAGTCCGTTCTGGGCCACGTAGGCGCTGCTGGCGTAGAGGCGGATGTGCACCTCCATCAGCCGTCGGCGGATCAGTTCGGCCTGGCTCGGCTCCTTCAGCCGGATCGCGACGTCCGCCTCGCGCATCGAGAGGTCGAGAATCCGCTCCTCCAGCATCAGATCGATCTTGAGCTTGGGATACCGCTCGAAGAGCCGGTGGAGCCGCGGCGCGAGCCAGAGGGTGCCGAACCCGGTCGTCGTGGTCACCCGCAACTCGCCGTAGACCTCGTCCTCGGAATCCCGGATGCGCGCCGACGCCGCCTCGAGCCGGCGCGTCATCGTGCGCGTCGCATCGAACAAGAGCTCACCCTGCTCGGTCAGCAGCAATCCCCGCGCATGCCTTCGGAAGAGTGTCGTGTTCAGGCTCTCTTCGAGCGCGCGGATCTGCCGGCTGACGGCCGACTGGCTCAGGTGCAGCGTCTCACCGGCGTGGGTGAGGCTGCCCGCGTCGGCCACCGCATGGAAGATTCGCAGCTTGTCCCAGTCCATCCGCGTCCCGTGCCACCGTTTCCAAGGCGCCGCCTACGTAGTCGCTCCGGGCTGCAATACCACAGAATTCGCTTCCCGAGCGCCGCAAGACTTGCGACTGGCATATTGCCGCCACCGGCGGCACTCATTTCCTCGCAGGCCGGCGCGGGGGGTCACGCGGATTTTTTGGCTTCGTCGCGCGGTGTTCGCGTCTATATTTCGCAATTCGCCTGCGGCGTCCGTTCCGGGCGGGCACGGTGGATCAGGGACGAACAGCATGCGCATATTCCCACTCCTGCCGCTCGCGCTCCTGCTCGGCGCCTGCGCCTCGGGGGTGCCCGTCGAGCGTCAGGTCGTGGTCCAGGGCGGTCGCTTCGACGCGGTGCGCGGCGAGGCGGGCCTCCTCGTTCGGACCTTCGTCGACGAAGGCGACCAACGCCGCGAGGTCATAGGCGCCGACTGCGACATCGTCTCGAGCCTCTACGCGGCCAGGCTCGTCACCCCGTCGCGGCTGGTCGTGCCGAACTTCGGCCCGCAATCGCCGCAACTGACCGCGACCTGCCGGACCGGCAACCTCAACGGCTCGGGCACCATCGGGATACTCACCCGCTGGCAGCAGCCCCCGGGCTACTGGGGCTATCCCGGTGGGCTCTGGCGAGGACCGTGGGGAGATCCCTGGGGATGGGGCGGCGGCCCCTGGGGCTGGGGAGGACCGGGCTACCCGATCTCGGAATACCCCGACCTCTTCGTGACCCTGCGATGAGGCGGCCTCAGAAATCGATCGCAATCGACAGCACGCCCCGGCCGGGATCGTAGTTGGAGTCGTAGTAGCGCAGGTCGACCAGCGCGAAGTCACCGAGCGTGCGGGAGACGCCGAGGTCCCAGGCGACCTTGTCGCTGCCGAGGTCCATCGTCCCGAAATCGGTCCCGACCTCGCCACCGACATTAAAGTCGGTGAGGAAAGCCAGCGACGCCGAGAAGACGCCCCACTTGGTGTCGGCGACCGGATCGTAGTCGAGTTCCGCCCCGATCTCGCCCAGGTCGGCGATCGGATAGCCGATGACCCCCACGAACTCGCCGCAGCAATCGCCGCTGTCGTTATAGAGGTAGCGCACATAGCTCAGATCGAACGTGAAGTCGCCCCAGGTCGGCCTGATCCCGGCGTAAAGGTCGAATTCGAGTGTATCGCCGCCGAAGTCGGGGTCGTTGGCGAAGTCGACCGTCGAGGACCAGACGCCGCCATAGACCATGCCGTAGGCGCCCTCGACATAGCCCTGCACTGCCGGGTGGCCGTTCGACTGCGTGCTGCCCTTCGAGATGTAGTCGGATGTCACCGCAGCCCCCCAGCTCAGCACGGGAGCGTCCTGTGCGAACACGGGCATGGCGCCAGTCAGCGCGAGAGCGGCGGCGGCGAGCAGGCGATGGCGCATCGTGTCGTCCCTGATGAAGTTCCGATCCCGCCAGGCGAGTTCTACTAAACTTTAGCGCGAAAACCGCACCGACGGAAGCACCTTGCTCCTGAGTGTGCACGGCGCGACGGCTCGCTGGACAGCGCGAGGGTTTCGCGCGATCAAGTCAGGCGTCGGGGGACGCAGGAGGATAGCATGGCCGTCACTGTCAACGAGGCTTCGGCCGTCCTGCGCGCGGCAGTCAGGGACACCATCCGCAAGCGCTCGCTCCTCTTCCTGGTCCAGGGCGGTGTGCTGGTCGTTGCCGGTCTGATCGCGCTGATATTCCCGGTCTTCACCGGCACCGGACTGCTCAGCCTGCTCGGCTGGCTCCTGATCCTCAGTGGCATCGTGCAGCTGATCGCGCTCTTCGGGGCGACGCAGGTGCCCTACTTCTGGCTGCAGATCATCAGCGTCGCCCTCGAGATGCTCGTGGGCTATCTGCTCATCAGCAACCCCTCCGCGGGCCTCCTCGCGGTGACCTTCCTCATGCTGGTGCTCTTTCTGGTCGGCGGTCTCGCCCGCATCGTCTTCGCGCTGATGATCCGCCCGATGCAGGACTGGCTGTGGATCCTGGCGAGCGGCCTCGTCGCCATCGTGTGCGCGCTTGTCCTCTTCGCCAGCTTGCCGCAGGCCGCGAGCTGGCTCCTGGGCTTTCTTCTCGGCATCCAGCTCATCGCCATCGGCGGCGCGCAGGCGATGCTCGCCTGGCGCATCCGGCGTGCGGTCTGATCACGGAACAGCCGGAACTCTGGGCCGTTCCACAAGGCAATGCTTCACGAGAAGGATGATTTCATGCGCGGTCTGGTCTTGGGAACGGCGCTGGTGCTCGCAGGCTGCGCGACCACCGCTCCCGCGCCGGTCAATGTCAACACGGTGCGCGTGGTCGAGAGGACCGGCAACGCGGTTCCCCTGGCCCGCGGCGAGACCCAGCTCGTTGTGCGCGCCGTCCCGGCCGGGACCAGCGGCCAGGAACTGCGCGGGGCCGCCTGCACCGCGGAGGCCCCCTGGTTCCAGGCCGACTTCGCCAGCCCCGGCCTTCTGCTGATGCCCGACTACGGCAGCGCCGCGCCGGACGTGACGGTGACCTGCCGCTCCGGCACCGCGTCGGGCACCGGCATCGCGCACCCGCAATCCGCCCTCAGCGGCGGCATGGGCGGGTGGCCGGCGATCGGAGTATCTGTCGGCACGGGCAATTCCAGCGGCGTCGGCGTAGGCTTCGGCTGGTTCGGCGGCGGGGGTGCCGCCACGGGCGGCGTACCGGTGACCCGCTACCCCGAGCTTCAGGTGGTGATGCAGTAGCCCCGGCTCATCCTTCCGCGCGTGAGCACGGATAGAACCGCGTCACCCGGGTGCCGGTGCAGCGCCCATAGAGATCGTACGCCCGGCAGCTCTCCTGCCATCCGGCAAACGCCTCGGCCCGCTCAAAGCCCCAGCTCTTGCATTGCCGCGATGCCGCCGCCTGTGCCGGCCGCCAGTCGGGGCTGACCGGATTGAAGATCGTGCCGGTCGAGACCATCGTCACGATCCCGTCGGCGCGACTGACCCCGCCCGGCACCGGTTTCACTCCCGGAGGGGTTCCGGCGCAGGCGGCGAGAAGGCCGAGGCAGAGAAGGAGAGCGGCGCGCATGGCAGGTTCCAGCCCGTATGACGTCGCCTGCAGCCTGCCGGAACCGCGCCCTTGCGGTCAACGACAGCGCTAACAGCCGGTTAACCGGTAAATGGCGTTCGTCACGGGCGATTGAGCAGGTAGATCGCCAGCGCCCAGAAAGGCATCGCGACGAAGAACGCCATGTAGGCGTGTCGCACCAGGCGGTACTTGAGGCCCGCGATCGTCGCACTCGTGTGGCACTCGCGGGCGAGGTCAGCCAGATAATCCCCGGGCGTCATCGTCAGCAGGTTGTCCCTCGCTTCCTCGGGCCTGCGTCCTGCGATGCCACCGAAGAACAGCAGCGACGGCGGGCCGCTGGCGCGAAAGCGCGGAATGACCGCCATCGCCATCAGTCCGTAGGCCGCGAGCAGCGGCAGGGTGCACGCAACGACCCAAAGTGTGTCCAGCGGCGTCAGATGACTGAAGCGAAGTTGCGCCGCGAGGATGCCGACCATCGCCGTGCTGGTCGGCACCAGCAGTGTGATCTTGGCGTCCGAGGCCCGGATCGCGGCGATCTGCCGCTCCAGGTTGAGCTCCAGCATCGCGGCGCGGTCGAAGGCCGCCCCTGCCGCAGCGCCCGACTCCAGCCTTGCGGCATCGCCCTGTCTCGCCTGATGCATTTCCCGCTCGGACCCAGCCACCGGCACGATAGGAGGGCGCGCCGCGGCTCGCAAGCAAAGCCTCGGCCCGCATCCTTGGAAAGCCTGCCCGGTCCGCCTACATTGCACGACGACCCGGAGTATTTGGACCGGAGCCCCCGAAAAGGAGCGTATCGATGCTGTTCGGCCTGATGAAGAAGACGGAAATTCCGACCCGCGACACCGCGCTTCCCGGCCGCCCCGAGCCGATCCCGACCGCCGAAACCCACTTCGTCAACCAGCACCCGCTCAAGGGTCCCTTTCCCGAGGGTCTGGAGCAGGCGATGTTCGGCATGGGCTGCTTCTGGGGCGTCGAGCGCATGTTCTGGAAGCTCCCGGGCGTCTGGGTGACCGCCGCCGGCTACGCGGCCGGTCCGACTCCCAATCCGACCTACCGCGAAGTCTGCTCGGGCCAGACCGGCCATACCGAGGTCGTCCTCGTCACCTACGATCCGGCGCAGGTGAGCTACGAGACGCTGCTCAGGACCTTCTGGGAAGGCCACGACCCGACCCAGGGCATGCGGCAGGGCAACGACGTCGGCACCCAGTACCGCTCTGGCATCTACGCGTTCACGCCCGAGCAGCGCGCCGCGGCCGAGGCCTCCAAGGCCGCCTACCAGAAGCGGCTCACCGCCGCGGGGCTCGGCAAGATCACCACCGAGATCGTCGACGCGCCGCCGTTCTACTACGCCGAGGACTACCACCAGCAGTATCTCGCCAAGAACCCGGGCGGCTACTGCGGCGTTGGCGGAACCGGCGTAAGCTGCCCGATCGGAACCGGCGCCTGATCGTCGTCCGGTGAGCCTTTTCCGTGCGACCACGGCGCTCGCCGGCGAGCGGGCCGCCGTGGCGCTCCGCGACGCGCTCGATCGCCTCGACCCGGCGCCGCTCGCAAGCGAGACGCGTGACCACGACGACAGGACCGGGCTTTGGGACGTCGCCGGGCTCTTCGACACGGTGCCCGATCAGGCGGGGCTCGCGCTCCTCGCCATGATGCACGATGCGCCCGACTTCAGCGTCGAGCGGGTCGAGGATCGCGACTGGGTCGCGCAGGTTCGGGCGGAGCTCACACCGGTCGAAGCCGGCCGGTTCGTCGTCTTCGGCAGCCACGACCGCGCCAGGGTGCCGGTGAACCGCATCGGTCTGGAGATCGAGGCGGCCCAGGCCTTCGGGACCGGCCACCACGCGACGACGCAAGGCTGCCTGACCGCGCTCGACCGGCTGGTGCGGCAGGGGCTCGCGGCGCGCCGGGTCGCCGACATCGGCGGCGGCACCGGGGTTCTCGCGATGGCGGCGGCTTCGGTCTGGCCGGTGCGGGCGATCGCCGGCGACATCGATCCCCTCGCCACCGAGACGGCGCGCGCGAACGTGGCGGCGAACGGGCTGGCCGGGCGGGTGACCTGCATCACGGCACCGGGCTTTCGCCATCCACGGCTGCACGCGGGCGCGCCCTACGATCTGATCTTCGCGAACATCCTGGCCGGGCCGCTCAAGCGGATGGCGCCGGGGTTTGCGGCGCATCACGCCTCGGGCGGCTTTGCCATCCTGTCGGGGATTCTGGCGCGGCAGGCGAAAGGGGTGACGGCCGTCTACCGCTCCTGGGGCTACGGCCTCCAGGAGACGGTGCGGATCGGCGAGTGGACGACGCTGGTGCTGCGGCGGGGCCGCTGAGCCGTTGATCTGGCCGCTCAGGCGCGGGCCAGTTCCTCGGCGACCTCGGTGATCTCGCCGCGGTGCAGGCCGACGTCGGCCAGCTGCTTGTCGGAGAGCTTCAGGAGCGCCTTTTCGGTCAGCCGGGCATTGCGCCAGGCGACGACGGCCTCCACGGCGCGCTCGACGAGCGAGACCAGGCGGAAGGTGGTGATGGCGCCCATCGGGACGGGGCGCGTGCTGGGTTGCATGGACATTGCCGTATTTCCTTGACCCCCAGGCCGGCGGATCCGGCGGGCGGGCACCGGGTATTTCGTACCGCGAGCAACAAAGCACAATCGCCGATTCCTGCATTGCAGCCATGCGTTTGCCGCAACGCCCTTGGCGTGTGTTCTGGCTTCGTGCTAAGAGAGCGCGAGGCGACAGAGCAGAACGGACAGCCATTGCGCGTCATCGGGATCGATCCAGGCCTGCGCCGCACCGGCTGGGGCGTGGTGGACGTCGAGGGAACCGAGATCAGGCACGTGGCGAACGGCGTCTGCCTCTCCGTCGGGGTCGAGCTGGCGGCGCGGCTCAACAGCCTGCACGTCGCCTTAACAGCCGTCATCCGGGCGCATCGGCCGGAGACGGCAGCGGTGGAACAGACCTTCGTCAACAAGGACGCGGCCGGCACCCTGAAGCTCGGGCAGGCACGGGGGATTGCGCTGCTGGTGCCGGCGCAGGCGGGGCTGGCGGTGGCGGAGTATGCGCCGAACGCGGTCAAGAAGGTCGTGGTGGGCGTCGGCCACGCCGACAAGGCGCAGGTGGCGCACATGGTGCGCCTGCAGCTGCCGGGCGTCGAGCTCAACGGGCCGGACGCCGCGGACGCGCTGGCGATCGCGCTCTGCCACGCGCATCATTCGCGGTTCCGCGGGCGGCTCGAGGCGGCGCTGGCGATGGCGCGGGCATGATCGGCAAGATCAGCGGGCGGCTCGACTACCGCGGCAGCGACCACGTGCTGATCGACACCGGCGGGGTCGGCTACGTCGTCTACTGCTCGGACCGCACGCTGGCGGCGATGCCGGCGCCGGGCGAGGCGGTGGCGCTCTACACCGACCTCATCGTCCGCGAGGACCTGATGCAGCTGATCGGCTTTCGTACGCTCGGCGAGCGCGAATGGCATCGGCTGCTGATGACGGTGCAGGGGGTCGGCGCCAAGGCGGCGCTGGCGATCCTCGGCACCCTCGGGACCGAAGGCGTGGCGCGGGCGCTGTCGCTCGGCGACGCGGCGGCGATCCGGGCGGCACCGGGCGTCGGGCCGAAGATCGCGCAGCGGGTGGTGCTGGAGCTGCAGAGCAAGGCGCCGGTGGTGATGGCGATGGGCGCCTCGGGCGCGGCGCCGGCGCGGGTGTCCGGCGCGGCACCCGTGCTGGTCGAGCCCGACGCCGCGGCGCCGGCCGTGGTGGTTCCGTCGGGGGACGCGCAGGCGCAGGCGGATGCGCTTTCGGCGCTGGTCAATCTCGGCTACGGCGCCGGCGAGGCGGCGTCGGCGGTGGCCGAGGTCGGCGAAGCCGGCGATGCGGCGGCGCTGATCCGCGCGGCGCTGCGCCGGCTGGCGCCGAAGGGGTAGGGCATGGCGGCATCCGATCCCGCGCTGCGGCCCGAGAGCCTGCCCGAGGACGCCGACAAGGCGCTCCGGCCGCAGACGCTGGCCGAGTTCATCGGGCAGAAGGCGGCGCGGGCGAACCTCGCGGTCTTCATCGAGAGCGCACGGCGGCGCGGGCAGGCGATGGACCACACGCTGTTCTACGGGCCGCCGGGGCTCGGCAAGACCACGCTGGCGCAGATCATGGCGCGCGAGCTCGGGGTCAACTTTCGCATGACCTCCGGGCCGGTGCTGGCGCGGGCGGGCGATCTCGCGGCGATCCTGACCAACCTCGATGCGCGGGACGTGCTCTTCATCGACGAGATCCACCGGCTGAGCCCGGTGGTGGAGGAGATCCTCTATCCCGCGCTCGAGGACTTCCAGCTCGACCTCGTCATCGGCGAGGGGCCGGCGGCGCGGACGGTCCGGATCGAGCTGCAACCGTTCACGCTGGTCGGCGCCACGACCCGGCTGGGGCTCCTGACGACGCCGCTGCGCGACCGGTTCGGCATCCCGACGCGGCTGGAGTTCTACGAGGTCGACGAGCTGGTGCAGATCGTGACGCGGGCGGCGCGGCTCCTCAAGGCCGACGCGACGCCCGAGGGCGCGCTCGAGATCGCGCGGCGGGCGCGCGGCACGCCGCGGATCGCCGGAAGGCTGCTCAGGCGGGTGGCGGACTTCGCGCTGGTCGAGGGCGACGGCAAGGTGACGCAGCCGGTCGCCGACCGGGCGCTGACCCGGCTCGGGGTGGACGACCTCGGGCTCGACGGGGCGGACCGGCGCTACCTCGGCCTGCTCGCGGAAAACTTCGGCGGCGGGCCGGTCGGGATCGAGACGATCTGCGCGGCGCTCTCGGAGGTCCGCGATGCCGTCGAGGAGGTGATCGAGCCCTACCTGCTGCAGCAGGGCCTGATCCAGCGCACTCCCCGCGGCCGGATGCTTGCGCCGAAGGCCTGGACCCACCTCGGCCTCGCCCCGCCGCGCCCGGCCGGCATGGTGGGGGACCTCTTCGAGGACGGCTGACGGTGCGCATCCCAGCGTGTTACGTGGCGTAACACGCGTGAAATTACAGTTATCCTATTGAAAACGAAGGTAAATCTTTTTTGGGCCAGAACCCTCGGCCCTGAGGGGCGGACCGGTGCCGAGGCGCGTCTTCAACGCGCCAGCCGGGCAGCCGCGTTGGCGGCGAAGAGGCCCGGGACGAGCCGGCGGACGCCGCGGGCAAGTGCCCCGTAGCCCGCGCGGCCGGCGCCGGACGTGCGCAGCCGGGCCGTTGCCTGCGGAGAAACCATCTGCAACCGGTACACCCCTCTCTCTGCCCGTCTCGCGAGTGGCCACCACCCCCGGGCCGGGGCTTTACCTGGCAAGCGAGCAAAGGGAAGGGGTTGAGCCCCCTACCTCGCGCCGAATTGCGGGCTTGGTGAAAGAAGATTCGAGAGATATTCGCGGGTCGTTAACGGCTAGCATGGCGGCGGCATGGTGAAGCGACCGCTCACGGAGTACCGCGGCAAGCGCGATTTCTCGCGCACCGCCGAGCCTGCCGGCGGGGTCGCGGCCGTGGGCGGCAACCGGTTCGTCGTGCACAAGCACCAGGCGAGCTCGGACCACTACGACCTCAGGCTGGAGCTCGGCGGCGTGCTGAAGAGCTGGGCGGTGCCGAAGGGGCCGTCGCTCGACCCGGCGGAGAAGCGGCTGGCGGTCGAGACCGAGGACCATCCGCTGGAATACATCGACTTCGAGGCGGTGATCCCCGAAGGCGAGTACGGCGGCGGGCCGATGATCGTCTGGGACACCGGGGTCTGGGCGCCGATGGGCGACCCCGAGAAGGATCTCGCGCGCGGCGCCTTCAAGTTCCGCCTCGCCGGCGAGAAGCTCGGCGGCGGCTGGATGCTGGCGCGGCTGAAGGGACGGGCGGGCGAAAAGAAGACCAGCTGGCTGCTCTTCAAGGAGCAGGATCAGGCGGCGGACATCACCCGCGACATCTTGCTCGAGCGGCCGGAGAGCGTGAAGTCGGGCCGACGGATCGAGGAGCTGGTCGCGCCGCCGCCGCCGGCAGCCAAGCGGCTCCGGCCGGGGAGCCTGCCCGGGGCGGTGCGCGGGCCGGGGCCGGAGGCGCTGAAGCCGCAGCTCGCGACGCCGGCGGCGAGCGCCGCCCGAGGGGGAGGACTGGCTGCACGAGATCAAGCTCGACGGCTATCGCACGATCGCCCGGGTCGCGGGCGGCGCCGTGCGGCTGATCACCCGCGGCGGGCTCGACTGGACCCATCGCTACGGCGATCTCGCCGAGGCGTTCCGGGCGCTGCCGACCAGGGACGCGGTGATCGACGGCGAGATCGTGGTCTTCGACGAGGGGGGCATCAGCCGCTTCGAGCTCTTGCAGGACGCGCTGTCGCGCGGGGCGAAGAGCGCGCTCTTCTTCGTGGCGTTCGACCTGGTGCGGCTCGACGGCTGGGATCTCAGCGCCGTGCCGCTCGAGCGGCGCAAGGCGCTGCTCGGCCAGCTCCTCGGCGCGTCCACCGGCAGTTCGGCGATCCAGTTCAGCGATCACGTCATCGGCAACGGCCGGGCGTTTTACGATCAGGCATCGGCGGCCGGGCTCGAAGGCGTGGTCTCGAAGCGGACATCGGCGCCGTACCTGCAGGGCCGCTCGAAGACCTGGACCAAGGCCAAGGCCAAGCTGACCGGCGACTTCGTCATCGCGGGCTTCACGGTGTCGCAGGCGGCCGAAGGGCTGGCGGCGCTGGCGCTCGGCGAATGGGTCGAGGGCGAACTCGTCTACCGCGGCAAGGTCGGCACCGGGTTCGACGCGGCGACCCTGGCCGAGCTCCACGCCCGGCTGGCGCCGCTCGAGGACGAGGGGCTGGCGCTCGACGGCGGCCCGCGCGACGTGCACTGGGTGCGGCCGATCCTGTCGGCGCGCATCCAGTACAGCAACATCACCTCGGACGGCGCGGTGCGGCACGGCGTCTTCCTGGGGCTGCGCGAGGTCGAGCTGGCGGCGCAGGCGCCGGTGGAGCGGACGCGGCTGATCTCGGAGGCCGATCTCGCGACGGTCTGGGTGACCAACCCGACGCGGCGGCTGTTCGGCCGGTCGGGGCCGATGAAACTCGACGTCGCGGTCTACTATGCCGCGGTCGGCGACTTCATGCTGCCGCACCTCTTCGGCCGGCCGGTGAGCCTGGTGCGCTGCCCGACCGGCAAGCCCGGCGACTGCTTCTTCCAGCGCCACAAGTTCCTCGGCATGCCACAGGGCATCGACAGCTTCGAGACCCGGACCGGCGACGAGGAGGACCGCACCTACCTCACCGTGGCGACGGCCAAGGGCTACCTGGCGCTGGCGCAGTTCGGCGTCGTCGAGTTCCACACCTGGGGCTGTCGCGTCGACGACCTCGAGCACGCCGACCGGGTGGTCTTCGACCTCGACCCCGGCGAGGGCATCGCCTGGCGCGAGGTGGTCGAGGCGGCGGTGCACGTGCGCAGCGAACTTGCGGCGCTCGGGCCTCGACCGGCTTCGCCAAGACCACCGGCGGGCGCGGCATCCACGTCGTGGTGCCGGTGACGCCGAAGCGCGACTGGAAGGCGGTGCATGCGGCGACCGGCGAGATCGCGGCGCGGATCGAGGCAACGGCGCCCGACACCTTCACCACGGTGATGGGGCCGGAGAACCGGCGGCGGCGCATCTTCATCGATTTCCACCGAAATGCCCGCAGCGCCACGGCGGTGGCGCCTTATTCGTTGCGAACGCGCAACAATCTGCCGGCATCTGCCCCGCTCGGCTGGGAAGATCTCGAGAATATCGACGCTCCGGAGGATTTGAACTATTCTACGCTCCCGGGCCTGGTCGCCGCCTCCGGCGACCCCTGGGCCGAGATCGAAACGTTCGCACGCGACCTGCCGGCGCCGAAGCGCGGCAAGGCCTGATGCGGCAGGAGAGACGAAGATGGCGCCGAGGGCGAGCTGGAAGGGATATCTGAAGCTGAGCCTGGTGAGCTGCCCGGTGCGGCTCTACCCGGCGACGAGCTCCAACGACCGGGTGCGGTTCAACCAGCTGCACAAGGACACCCACAACCGGATCAACATGAAGCCGGTCGACCCCGAGCTCGGGCTGGTCGAGCGGACGGACCTCGTCAAGGGCTACGAGTACGAGGACAAGAAGTACATCATCATCGAGGACAGCGACCTCGAGGCGGTGCGGCTGGAATCGAACCACACGCTGAACATCGAGGCGTTCGTCGACGCCTCCGAGGTCGACGTGATCTACCAGGACAGCCCGTACTATCTCGCGCCGGACGGCGCGATGGCCGAGGAGACCTTCATCGTGCTGCGCGAGGCGATGCGCGAGGCAGGGCAAGCTCGCCATCGGCCGGCTGGTGCTGTCGAGCCGCGAGCGGGTGGTGACGATCGGCGCCCGCGACAAGGGGATGTTCGTCTCGACGCTGCGCGGCCCGAACGAGGTGCGCGCGACGTCGACCTATTTCGACGACATCCCCGACGGCAAGCCCGACGCCGAGATGCTGCAGCTCGCCGAGGCGCTGATCGCGCAGAAGACCGCGAAGTTCGATCCCAAGGCCTACGAGGATCGCTACGAGACCGCGCTGATGGCGATGATCAAGGAGAAGCTCAAGGGCCACAAGCCGATCATCGCCGCCGAGCCGGCGCGCGGCAACGTGGTGAACCTGATGGACGCGCTGAAGGCGAGCCTGGGGCAGTCCAAGCCGCCGGCCAAGAGCCAGAGCAAGGCGCCGGCGGCGGAGCCCGCCGAGGAGAAGCCGGCGCGCAAGGCCGCGGGCGGCGCGACGCGGCGGAGCACGGCCAAGGCGAAATCGTGACGGCGCTGGCCGGCGCCAGCGTCGGCATCGTCGGCGGGCTCGCGGCGCTGCCGCTGCGGCTCGCGGCGCGGGAGGTCGCGGCACGCGGCGGGACGGTCAGCCGGGGGGTGACGCGGGGCACGACGCTGGTGGTCTTCGGGCGGCGGCTGCTCCGGGCGGACGATGCCGGTGTCGTCGCGCGGGTCGAGGTGGCGCGGGCGGGGCGGGTATTCCGAAGCGAGAACGGGTTCCTGCGGCTGCTGGGCGGCGGGGCTGCCGGCGACGGGCTGTCGCGGGATGCGGTGCTGGAGCAGTCCGGGCTGTCCGAGCGGGACTTCGGGTTCCTCGCGCTCTTCGACGCGTTCGAGAACGATGTCGAGCCGTTCTCGTTCCGCGACGCGATCCTGGCGCGCAAGTATGCCGGGCTGATCGCCGGCGGGGCAGGCTGGGGGGCGATCGCGCGGTCGGTGCACCGGTTCGGGCCGGCGGTGTCGCTGACGGCGAAGTCGCTGCAGGTCGGCGGCGGCCAGGCGATCTACGCCCGGCACGAGCAAGGGCTGTGCGAGCTCGACGGGCAACTGTTGCTCGGCCTCGGGGAGGGAGAGACGGACCCCGAGGATATCTTTACGCTGGCCGAGGCGGCGGAGGCCGAGGGGCGGCACGAAGAGGCGGCGGCGCTCTTCGCGCGGTGCCTCGCGATCGACCCGCGCGACGCGGTCGCGGCGTTCAACCGGGCGAACTGCCTGCGCGGCGCCGGGCGGCCGGGGGAGGCCGAGGCGGAGCTGGCGCGGGCGCTGTCGCTCGACCCGGGGTTCGCCGAGGCGTGGTTCAACCTCGCGGGCCTGGTCGCGGCGCGCGGGCGGACGGCGGCGGCGCGGGCGCACCTGGAGCGGGCGATCGCGCTCGATCCGGGGTATGCCGACGCGGTCTTCAACCTCGCGACGCTGGAATACGAGGCCGGCGATCTCGGCGCGGCGCGGCGGTGGTGGGAGCGCTACCTCGAGCTCGACACCACGTCGGACTGGGCGCGCACGGCGATGCGCGGCGTGCAGTTCGTGGCGATGCAGGCGGCGCTGGGCAACGCCGGGTGACGGATTTCCTGTTCGACGGCCCGCAAGGTGCTTCGACGACGGTGCTCTTGGCGCACGGCGCCGGAGCGCCGATGGATTCGCCGGCGATGACGGCGGTGGCGCAGGCGCTGGCCGGCGCGGGGCTGCGGGTGGCGCGGTTCGAGTTCGGCTACATGGCGGCGCGGCGGAGCGGGCAGAAGAAGCCGCCGCCGCGGGCGGAGAGCGTGATCCCGGAGTATCGCGCGGCGGTGGCGGACCTCGCGGCGCCGGGGCGGCTCATCATCGGCGGCAAGTCGATGGGCGGGCGGGTCGCGAGCATGGTGGCGGACGGTCTGCACGCCGAGGGCAAGGTCGCGGGGCTGGTGTGCCTCGGCTACCCGTTCCATCCGCCGGGCCGGCCGGAGCAGCTCCGCACCGCGCACCTCGAAGCGATGGTGACGCCGGCGCTGATCTGCCAGGGGACGCGGGATATCTTCGGGACGGCCGAGGAGGTGGCGGGGTATGCGCTGTCGCCGGCGATCGAGCTCTTGTGGCTCGAGGACGGCGACCATGACCTGAGGCCGCGCAAGGGGGTGTCGGGGTTCACCGCGGCGCAGCATCTCGCGACGGTGGCCGGGCGGGTCGCGGCATGGGCCGGAGGGCTCGGGGCCTGAAGATCGCGACCTTCAACATCAACGGCGTGGTGAAGCGGCTCGAGACCCTGCTGGCGTGGCTCGGAGCGGCCGAGCCGGACGTCGCGTGCCTGCAGGAGTTGAAGGCGTCGGACGCCCAGTTCCCGCGGGCGGAGATCGAGGCGGCGGGCTATGGTGCCGTCTGGCGCGGGCAGCGGACGTGGAACGGCGTCGCCATCCTCGCCCGCGGCGCCGAGCCGGTGCTGACGCGCGACGCGCTGCCGGGCGATCCCGCGGACGCGCAGAGCCGCTACATCGAGGCGGCGGTCAACGGGGTGCTGATCGCCTCGCTCTATGCGCCGAACGGAAATCCGCAGCCGGGGCCGAAGTTCGACTACAAGCTGGCCTGGCACGAGCGGCTGCGGCGGCACGCGGCGGAGCTGATCGCGAGCGAGCTGCCGGTGGTGCTGGCGGGGGACTACAACATCACGCCGGAGCCGCGCGACGTCTACGCGACGAAGTCGTACGACGACAACGCGCTGGTGCGGCCCGAGAGCCGGGCCGCCTATGCGGCTCTGCTCGAACAGGGGTGGACCGACGCGCTGCGCAAGCTCCATCCGGAGGGCGCGGTCTTCACGTTCTGGGACTACCGCCG
Organism: uncultured Alphaproteobacteria bacterium; assembly: GCA_963819995.1. Taxonomy (GTDB): domain Bacteria; phylum Pseudomonadota; class Alphaproteobacteria; order Rhodobacterales; family Rhodobacteraceae; genus Amaricoccus. The sequence goes on from CAWFYR010000010.1 coordinate 55,771, forward strand.
CAACCGCTGGGAGCGCGACGGCGGCATGCGGCTCGACCACCTGCTGCTGAGCCCGCCGCTCGCGGGCCGGCTGCGCGGGGCGGAGGTCGACCGCGAGGTGCGGGGACGCGAGAACGCCAGCGACCACGCGCCGGTCTGGATCGAGATCGGCGCGCCGCGGCGCGGGCGGAGCCGGGGCTGAGCCACGACCGGTCGGACCGCGTGCCGATGTTGCGAGCGGTCCCGAAGCAGGAGACACTGGCCGCCGTGCGCGGCTGCAGGGGAGGGCAGGCATGACCAGACGAGAGTTGACCCGGTCGCTGCGGGGCGCGGCGGCTTCAGGCCTGTCGGCCACCGGAGCGTCGGCCACCGGCGCGTCGGCCACGGGCGCCGCCTCGCTCGGCACGTTGGCCATGGGGGCGATGGCGCTCGGCGCCATGGCGGTGGGGGCGCTGGCGGTCGGCCGTCTCAGCGTCGGCCGCGCCCGGCTGCGGCGCGTGGAGATCGGCGAACTCACCGTCGGGCGGCTGGAGATCGGCGCTGGCAGCGAAGGCACGCTGACCGCCGTGGCCCGCATCCGTGCAGCACCCGGCGAAGGCGGCGCGCTGGAAGAGCTGCTGCTCGACGAGGGCTTCGGAAACCGGCCGGGCAGCCTGCTCTTCCGGGCGCACCGCTCGCGCAGCGATCCCGACCTCTTCCTGTTCTGGGAGACCTACGCCGACGCGGCGGCGTTCGAGCAGCACGCCGAGGCGTCGGAGCTCGAGGACCTGCTCCGGCTGGCCCTCGCGGAAGGGCTGGTCGCGGCCGACGGCCCGGGTGCGGTCAGGATCGAGTTCTACGACGCGCTCTGAGCGGTTCGGCCGCCGCGTCAGGCCGCCCTGGCGCTCGGGACGCGCTCGGCGGGCGTGAGGTCGAGGGTGACGAAGCGGCCGCCGCGGATCAGCCGGGCGGGCATGGTGCGGCCGATGGCGTCGAAGGCGAGCCGGCGCAGCAGCGCGTCGGGGCCGGTGATCTCGGTGCCGTCGAGGGTCAGCAGGATGTCGCCGCCGCGCAGGCCCGACGCGGCGGCCGGGGCGCCCGCCTGCACCGACTGGATCATCACCGCGGTGCGCTGGGCCGAGCCCGCGGCGTCGGAGACCCGCTGCGGCAGCGCCACGGTGCCGACCGCGACGCCGAGCCAGGCGCGACGGACCGCGCCGAAGCTCAGGATCTGGCCGACGACGAAGCTGACGGTATTGGCGGCGATGGCGAAGCAGATGCCCTGCGCGCCGCGGATCACCGCGGTGTTGACGCCGATCACCTCGCCCGAGGACGCGGCCAGCGCGCCGCCGGAATTGCCGGGATTGAGCGCGGCGTCGGTCTGGATCACATCCTCGATCGGCCGCCCGGAGCGGCTGTCGAGCGTGCGGCCGAGGGCCGAGATCACCCCCGCCGTCACCGTCGCCTGAAATCCGAACGGCGCGCCGATGGCGACGGCGATCTGCCCCTGCCGCAGCCGGGCGCTGTCGCCGAGCCGCGCCGCGGGCAGGCCGCCGGTCTCCGCCCGCAGCACCGCGAGGTCGGTGTCCGCGTCGCTGCCCAGCACCCGCGCGGCGCTCTCGCGGCCGCCGGCAAACCGCGCCGTGGCCTCGCGGGCGCCGGCGACGACGTGGTGGTTGGTGACGATCAGCCCGTCCGGCGACAGCACGACGCCGGAGCCGCCGCCGTGGCCGCGCACCGCGAGCGCGCAGACCGCCGGGCCGACGGTCTCGGCGACCGCGGTGATAGTCCGGGAATAGGCGTCGAGCAGGTCGCTCTCGTCGGGCAGGTCGGTCACGGGGGTTCGCTCCGGCATTGATCGGCTCGGGAAAGATGGGCGTCGCCGCCGCGGCGCGCACCTGCCCATGAGGCCAGCTTCCGCGATACGAGCGCAGGCGCGAGGATCGCGGCAGCATCTTTCAGGAGGAAACCCGATGTCCGAACCCCTCGCCGAACTCTCCCGCGCCATGAGCGACGCCGTGGCGGCCGCCGCCGCCCGGGTCGTGCAGGTCCGCGACGGCCGGCGCCAGATGAGCGGCCTGATCTGGGCCGAAGGCCGGATCGTGACCGCCGAGGAATGCCTGAGCGGCGAGGACGGCGTGACCGCGACGCTGCCGGACGGACGGCAGGTCGCCGTCGAGGTCGCCGGGCGCGACCCCTCGACCGACGTGGCGCTGCTGCGCGCCGAGACCGGCGCCGCCGAAGCCTGGCCCGCGGCGGGGACGCCCGCGGTCGGGGCGCTGGCGCTGGCGGTCGGGCGCGGCGGGCACGGGCCGCTCGCCGCCTTCGGCATCGTCGCGGCGGCGGGGCCTGCCTGGACCAGCGCCGGCGGCGGCAAGATCGACGCGCGGCTGCGGCTGTCCTTCGCGCTGCCGCACGCGATCGAAGGCGGCGCCGCGATCGACGCCGAAGGCAGGCTGATCGGCATGGCGGTGGCCGATCCGCGCAGGCGCGCGCTGGTGATCCCGGCCGCCACCATCGAGCGGGCGGTCGCCGCCCTCGGCGAGCGCGGCTACGTCGGGCGCGGTTATCTCGGGCTGGCGCTGCAGCCGCTGCGCCACGGCGCCGGCGGGCTGATCGCGCTCGAGGTCGCCGAAGGCGGCCCGGCGGCGGCCGCGGGCTTTGTCGTCGGCGACGTCGTCACCACATGGGACGGCGAGGCGGTGCGCTCGATGCGCGAGCTGTCGCGGCGGCTCGGCCCGGACGCGGTCGGCAGCACCGCGACGCTCGGGGTGACGCGCGGCGGCGCGCCGCTCGAACTGGCGGTGACGATCGGCGAGCGGCGACCGGGCCAGGACGGCTGACCGCGCGGAGGGGCGATGTGGCAGCGGGCGGCAGCGGCGCGGCGGTACCGGATCGCGCTCGATCTCGGCGACCTCGACCTGCGCGACGCGCTGGCCGAGGCGATCGAGGCGCACCCGGCGCTGGTGCTGGCCGAGCCGGGCGCGGCCGACGCGGCGATCAGCGACGAGGCCGCCCCGATGGGCCTCGGCCTGCCGGTCCTCCGGGTCGGCGCCGGGCCGCTGCCCGCCGACGCCGCTCCGGAGCTGATCCTGTCGGCGGCGCACGTGGTCGCCGCCGGGCTGCGGCTGGTTGCGGGCGAAAGCGCCGGCGAGGCGGCCCTCCCCGCACTCACCCCGCGCGAGCGCGAGGTGCTGGCGCTCCTCGTCGACGGCGCGCCGAACAAGGCGATCGCCCGCGCGCTCGGCATCTCGATCCGCACCGCCAAGTTCCACGTCGCGGCCGTCTTCGCCAAGCTCGGCGCGCGCAACCGGGCCGAGGCGGTCGCGATCGCGCTGCGCGAGGGCCTCATCCTGCTCTGAGTAGCCGCGGCGGCCGGGACAGGCTAGATGGAGGGCTCCAGACCACTTGGAGGAGGGGATTCCATCATGGCCAAGAGCGACATCAAGGAACGCCGCAAGGCGGATCTCCGCACCCCGACGGGGCTCGGGGAGAACGCCCGCAAGGACATCTCGGCGGCGCTGACGACGCTGCTCGCCGACACTTTCGCGCTCTACCTCAAGACCAAGAACTTCCACTGGCACATGTCGGGGCGGCACTTCCGCGACTATCACCTGCTGCTCGACGAGCAGGGCGAGCAGATCTTCGCGATGACCGACGCGATGGCCGAGCGGGCGCGCAAGCTCGGCGGCACCACGCTGCGCTCGATCGGGCAGATCGCCAAGCTGCAGCGGCTCGCCGACAACGACGCGGAGTTCGTGACGCCCCTCGACATGCTGGCCGAGCTGCGCGACGACAACGAGCGGCTCGCGGGCTTCATGCGCGAGACGCACGGCGTCTGCGAGGAGCACGACGACGTGGCCTCGGCGAGCCTGCTCGAAGTCTGGATCGACGAGACCGAGCGGCGCATCTGGTTCCTGTTCGAGGCCAGCCGCTCGGACGACTAAGGCCCGGGCGCCCGATCCGGCTCGCGGCGCGATCGGGAGGCTTGCGAACAAACCCGAAACAGGGCTTGATGCGGCGATGAGCCTCGTCGCGCCGATCAGCCCCGCCGCCGACCCGCTGGCCCGCCTCAACCCCGAGCAGCGGGCGGCGGTGCTGCACGGGCAGGCCCCGCTCCTGGTGATCGCCGGGGCGGGCACCGGCAAGACCAACACGCTGGTGCACCGCCTCGCGCACCTCGTCGCGGGCGGCGCCGATCCGCGGCGGATCCTGCTGATGACGTTCTCGCGGCGGGCGGCGGCGGAGATGACCCGGCGGGCCGAGCGGATCGCGGTCGAGGTGATGGGGCCGAAGGCGTCGGTGCTGGCCGAGGGGCTGACCTGGGCCGGGACGTTCCATGCCATCGGCGCGCGGCTCCTGCGCGACTACGCCGGCGCGGTCGGGCTCGATCCGGGCTTCACCATCCATGACCGCGAGGATTCCGCGGACCTGATGAACCTCGCGCGGCACGGGCAGGGGCTTTCGGCGAGCGAGCGGCGGTTTCCCGGCAAGGCGACCTGCCTTGCGATCTACTCGCGGGCGGTGAACGGCCAGGCGCCGCTCGCCGAGGTGCTGCGCCGGCATTTCCCGTGGTGCGCCGAGTGGGAGGCCGCGCTGAAGCCGCTCTTCGCCGCCTACGTTGCGGCGAAGCAGGCGAGCGGCGTCCTCGACTACGACGACCTCCTGCTCTACTGGGCGGCGATGATGGCCGAGCCCGGCGATCGCGGCGGAGGTCGGCGGGCGGTTCGACCACGTGTTGGTCGACGAGTACCAGGACACCAACCGGTTGCAGGCGGCGATCCTGATGGCGCTGAAGCCGGACGGGCGCGGGCTGACGGTGGTCGGCGACGACGCGCAGTCGATCTATGCCTTCCGCGCCGCCGAGGTGCGCAACATCCTCGACTTCCCCGGGCTTTTCGAGCCGCGGGCGCGGATCGTGGCGCTGGAGCAGAACTACCGCTCGACGCCGGAGATTCTCGCGGCGGCGAACGCGGTGATTGCCGAGGCGGGCGAAGGCTACGCCAAGACCCTGCGCAGCGACCGGCCGGCGGGGGCGCGGCCGGCGCTCGCGCTGGTCCGCGACGAGGCGGGGCAGGTCGACTACGTCTGCCGCGCCGTGCTCGAGGCCCGCGAGGCCGGCGTGGCGCTGAAGGCGCAGGCGGTGCTCTTCCGCACGTCGCACCATTCCGGACCGCTCGAGGTCGAGCTCGTCCGGCGCAACATCCCGTTCGTGAAGTTCGGCGGGCTGAAGTTCCTCGATGCGGCGCACGTCAAGGACGTGCTGGCGTGCCTGCGCTTCGCGCAGAACCCCGCCGACCGGATCGCCGGCTTCCGGGTGCTGCAGCTCATCCCCGGCATCGGGCCGGCGAGCGCCGAGGCGGTGCTCGCGGCGATGGCCGCGGCGCCCGAGCCGGCGACGGCGCTGCCGGGCGCGAAGGTGCCGCAGCGGGCGGCGCGCGACTGGGGCGGGTTCGCCGGGCTCTACGGCGGGCTGCGCGCGGGCGGCATGGGGTGGCCGGCCGAGATCGGCGCGGTGCGGGCGTGGTACGATCCGCACCTCGAGCGGCTGCACGAGGACGCGACGATGCGGCGGGCCGACCTGCTGCAGCTCGAGGCGATCGCGGCGGGGTATCCCAGCCGCGAGCGGTTCCTGACCGAGATCACCCTCGATCCGCCGGCGGCGACCAGCGATCTCAGCGGCGTGCCGCTGCGCGACGAGGACTACCTGATCCTCTCGACGATCCACTCGGCCAAGGGCCAGGAGTGGAAGCGGGTCTTCGTCCTGAACTGCGTCGACGGCTGCATCCCGTCCGACCTCGCGACCGGCACCAGCGCCGAGATCGACGAGGAGCGGCGGCTCTTCTACGTAGCGATGACCCGCGCCCGCGACGGGCTGCACCTCGTCCAGCCGCAGCGGTTCTACGTCCACGGCCAGCCCCGCCGCGGCGACCGGCACGTCTATGCGGCGCGCACCCGCTTCATCCCCGACCGCATCCTCGGCCGGTTCGAGCCGGTGGTCTGGCCGGTCGCCCCCGCGGCGGGCGGAACGGCGGCTGCCGCGCGGCTGCCCGCCGTCGATCTCGGCGCCCAGGTCCGCGCCATGTGGGACTGACTCGGTTTCCGAGCGACGACCCAGGCCTTTGAGCGCATTTCCCGAACCGAAAAGGCAACGCATGCGTTGCCCGGTTCGGTCGCCCGGAACGCGTGAGCGCGAAGGGCGAGGGGGGTGCCCGCCTGCGCCGGCGCGGCCAATCGTGACGCGGCTGCCCGGCTGGCGCGTTGAAGACGCGCCTGCCCCGGCAGGGCAGTCGCGTCACGATTTTGCCGACGGTCAAAATCGTGAAGGAGGATGCCGCACCGTTCCGCACGCGGCCAGGGTTCCGTATGCCGCCAGCGGCCCGCTCCGCTGATACGACCCGGGGGTCCAAAATACTTAGGGCCGCAACTGGGCCGAAGATTTTTAATGATTATGAATTTCTTTTCCTTCAAAGCCTTGCTTGGAGTTTCACGCGCGAAATGTCCGATTTCTCACTGCGCGCCCATCACGCGCCGACGCTGCCCGGCGCTTTCGTCGCGACCGGATGGTCCTGCGGGACCGTGCTGGCGGCGCGGCGTTTGCGATAGTTGTCGAACTGCTGGTCGGCGAGAACCCCGATCAGGATCACCGAGCCCATGACCGCGAAGTTGAGCGAGCTCGGGATGCCGAGGAGGTTCACGAGGTTCTGCAGCACCTGCAGCAGCACGGCGCCGAGCACGACGCCGATGATCGAGCCCTCGCCGCCGCGCAGGCTGAAGCCGCCGAGGACGGCGGCGGCGATGGCGTAGAGCTCGTAGAAGTTGCCGTGCGAGGACGGCGAGATCGAGCGGGTGTACTGGGCGAAGAAGATCGCCGCGATCGCGGTCAGCACCGCGCAGATGATGTAGGCTGCGACGATGACCCGGCCGGTCGGCACGCCGGCATAGCGGGCGGCTTCCTCGTTCTTGCCGACGGCGTAGAGGTAGCGGCCGAAGACCGAGCGGTGCAGCACCACCCACATCACCGCCGCCACCACCAGCATGGCGATCAGCGAATGCGGCACGCCGCCGCTCCGGCCGATCGTCAGCCAGTCGAGCGTCGGGAACTCCTGGCCGAAGGCGAACCCGACGGTGCCGTCGGCGGTGTAGAACCGCGCCACGCCGCGGTAGATCAGCAGGCCGCAGAGCGTGACGATGAAGGGCTGCATGTTGAGCCGGGTGATCAGGAGGCCGTGCGCCAGCCCGATCAGCGCGCCGAGCGCCAGCATCATCAGGATCGCCAGCGGCCAAGGCACCGCGAAGTTGGCGATCAGGTCGACGAAGAGGACGCCGAGAAGGGCGATCACCGATCCGACGCTGAGCTCGATGCCGCCGGTGATGATGACGAAGCCCTGGCCGATGGCGAAGAGCCCGAAGAGGCCGACGAGGTTCGCGGTGTTGGCGAGGTTCACCGGCGAGATGAAGCGCGGGTTGATCAGCGCCACCACGGCGCCGACCACGAGGATCAGCACCAGGAGCCCGAAATCCTTCTTCTGCATCGCGTCAGCTCCCGTGCCCGTTGCCGTGTCCGACCGCCAGCTCGAGCACGCGGTGTTCGGAGAACTCGTCGCGGTCGAGGATGCCACTGATCCCGCCTTCGTGCATCACCGCGATGCGGTCGCTGACGCCGATGACCTCCTCCATGTCGCTGGAGATCATCAGGATGCCGACGCCGCTGTCGGCCAGCGCCCGCATGATCTCGTAGATCTCGCGCTTGGCGCCGACGTCGATGCCGCGGGTCGGCTCGTCGAAGAGGATGATCCGCGGGTCCATCGACAGCCACTTCGCCAGCACGACCTTCTGCTGGTTGCCGCCGGAGAGCGACAGCGCGGTGGTCTCGACGCTCGGGGTGCGGATGCCGAGGCGGCGGCGCTCGGTCTCGGCCAGCGTCGCCTCGGCGCCGCGGCGCACGATGCCGCCCCGGGCGAGCCCCGGCAGCTGCGGCAGCGAGATGTTCCCCGCGATCGAGAGGTCGAGGACGATGCCGCAGGCCTTGCGGTCCTCGGGCACCAGATAGATGCCGCGGGCGATGGCGTCGCGCGGGCCGCGGATCGCCACCGGTTCGCCGTCGAGCCTGACGGTGCCGCCGAGGGCGGGATCGATGCCAAAGAGCGTGCGCGCAAGCTCGGTGCGGCCGGCGCCGATCAGGCCGGCGAGGCCGAGGATCTCGCCGCGGCGCACGGTGAGGTCGATCGCCTGCCCGGGGTAGGTGGTGGTCCTGAGGCCTTCGATCGCGAGGATCGGCCCGCCGGGCGCCGCGGCCGGCGCGCGATAGATCGACTTCAGGTCGCGGCCGATCATCAGGTGGATCATCGCGGCGGGCGTGATCTCGGCGCGAGCGAGCCGGCCGGCCAGCTGCCCGTCGCGCAGCGCCACCACCCGGTCGGCGCAGGCCTTCACCTCGTCGAGGCGGTGCGAGATGAAGATGACGCTGACCCCCGAGGCGCGCAGGTCGGCGATGACCTGGAGCAGCCGGTCGGTCTCGCTGAGCGTCAGGCTCGAAGTCGGCTCGTCCATGATGACGAGCCGGCTGTCGAGCGACAGCGCCTTGGCGATCTCGACGAGCTGGCGCTGCGCCAGCGACAGGCCCGCGACCGGCGCGTCGGGCGCAAAGTCGACGCCGAGCCGCGCGAAGAGCGGCGCCGCCGCCGCCGCCAGCCGCGGCCGGTCGACCAGGCGCAGCGGCCCGCCGCGCAGCGGCTCGCGGCCGATGAAGACGTTGGCGGCGGCGTCGAGGTTGTCGAAGAGGTTGAGCTCCTGGTGGACGAAGCCGATGCCCGCGGCAATGGCGTCGGCCACCGTCATCGCGTCGCGCGCCTTGCCGTCGATGCGGATCTGTCCCGAGGTCGGGCGGGCGACGCCGCCGAGGATCTTCATCAGCGTCGACTTGCCCGCACCGTTCTCGCCGACGAGGCCGATCACCTCGCCCGGCGCCACGGCCAGGCTGACGCCGTCGAGGGCGACGACGCCGGGATAGGTCTTGGAGATATCGACGAGCTCGAGAAACGGCGTTGCCATGCCTGCACCCAGCAAGGCCCCGCGCGACGTGCGCGAGGCGAACACCCGCGAGGGACGCCGACGCCGCCCGAAGCGGCGCCGGCGCGGCGATCAGCTGGCGGAGGCGATCTTGGCCTTCAGGTCGGACTCGAACTGGTCGACGTTGTCCTTGTTGATGACCTTGGTCGGGATGATGATCAGCCCGTCGGCCGGGATCATCGACTTGTCGCCCTCGAGGTAGGACGCCATCAGCTTCATGCCCTGATAGCCCCACTCGAACGGCTGCTGGACGACGGTGCTGAAGAAGCTGCCTTCCTTGACGGCGCCGAGCGTGACCGGGTCCTCGTCGAAGGCGACGACGGTGATCTGGCCGAGCTTGCCGGCGGCCTGCAGCGACTCGTAGATCTTCGGCGAGTTGTAGGAATAAAAGCCCACCATGCAGGTGATCTCGGGGTTGGCCGCGAGCACGTCGTCGACGTTGGAGCGCGCCTTGGCGAAGTCGACGTCGTCGCCGCGGACGTCGACCAGCTCGATGCTGTGGCCCTCGATGGCCTTGCGGAAGCCCGCGATGCGCTCCTTGGCGTTGTCGGCGCCGAGGAACCCGACGAAGCCCATGCACTTGCCGCCGTCGGGCAGCGCCTTGACCATCTCTTCGCCGGCCTGCTCGCCCGCGAGCTCGTTCGACGAGCCGAGATAGGCGATGCGGTTTGACTGCGGCGCGTCGCTGTCGGTGGTGAAGAGCGGGATCTGCGCGGCGATCTTGTTGAAGGAGTCGGTCGAGGTCTTGGGATCGACCGAGGAGATCATGATCGCGTCCGCGCCGGCGGCGGCGAGGTCGTCCATCAGCGCGTTTTGCGCGCGGCGCTGTTCGTCGCGGGATAGCGCAGTTGCATGTCGTAGTTGGGCAGCTCGGCGTTTGCCTTCTTGATGCCGGCCTCGGCCAGCTTCCAGAAGTCGGAAGCGGCGTTCACCACGAAGACGAGCTGCTTTTTCTCCTGGGCTTGCGCCGCCGAGGTCAGGCCCGCGACCGCCAGCGTTGCGGCAAGGGCGGTGGTTACGATCCGTTGCATTGTTGAGTTCCCTCCCATTGGGTTCGTTGCTCCGCCTTGTCTCCGGCGCGGGCTGCCGCGACCGCCCCGAGGGGCGAAGTCTGCGCCAAGCTAATATCAGGGAGCCGCCAAAAGGCAACGCTAAAATGTCATTGACTTGTCAGTGAGTTAATAGGGATAATGTTGCTGAAGGCTCACGGGGCGAACCATGGCGCGGACATGAGGGGCGGCCGAAAGCCGGGCGCAAATCAGGTGGGCGATTCCACGAGGGCGCGCTCGCGCAACCCCACGATGATGGATGTGGCGGCCGCGGCGGGCGTTTCGCAGACGACGGTATCGCTGGTTCTGAACAATGCGCAAGGGGCGCGGCTCGCCGCCGCGACGCGCCAGCGGGTGCGCGAAGCGGCGCGCGTTCTCGGCTATACGCTGGTGCGGCACGGGCCGGCCGAGCCCGCCCGGGTCGGCTCGACGCTGATCGGCTTCGTCGCCGACGAGATCTCGACCGATCCCTGGTGCGCGCTGCAGCTCGACGCCGCGCGCGAACGGGCCTGGGAGCACGGGTTCACGGTGACGGCGGGCGTCACCCACGGCGACGGCGAGCTGCAGGCGGCGGTGATCCGCCAGCTCCTCGCGCAGCCGCTGGCCGGTCTGATCTACGCCACCATCCTCACGCGGCGGGTGCGGGCGATCCCGGAGTTCTACCGAGTGCCGACGGTGCTGGTGAACTGCTACGTGCAGGACCATTCGCTGGCGTCGGTGGTGCCCGGCGAGGTGCTCGGCGGCTACGCCGCGACGCTCCGGCTGATCGGGGCCGGACACCGGCGCATCGCCCACATCCACGGCCAGTCCTGGACCGACGCGTCGCGGGACCGGTTGAGCGGCTACCGCAGGGCGCTGGCCGAGCACGACATCCCGTTCGACCCGGCGCTGGTCAGGCCCGGCAACTGGGAACCGCCGACCGGCCACGAGCAGACCATGGCGCTGATGGCGCTGCCCGAGCCGCCGACGGCGATCTTCGTGGCCAACGACATGATGGCGCTCGGCTGCTACGATGCGCTGAAGGAGCTCGGTCGGGCGATCCCCGACGACGTGTCGGTGGTAGGCTACGACGATCGCGAGATCGCGCAGTTCATGCGCCCGCCGCTGACGACCGTCGTGCTGCCGCATGCAGCGATGGGGCAGCAGGCGACGGAACTGCTGATCGACGGCCACCTGCGCCCCACCGGGCGCCAGCCGCAGATCAAGGTCGAGTGTCCGCTGGTCGACCGCAGATCGGTCGCTCCGCCGCGGGCAAGCCCTTAGCGATAGAAGATGTTGCCGCCGAAGGCGCCGACCCTTGGGCGGGACCCGAACCATCCCGGCGCGGAGCGGGCGGAGTGAAAGAAAATCGCGCCCCTGGTGATATCGGGCGCGCCGTCGAGGACGTCTTCGGCGACCTTGAAGGCGTGGGCGCGAGCACCCGCGTCGGCGAGCGCATCGGCGCGGCCGTCGCAGCGATAGGAGAACTGGCAACCGTCGGCGACGACGCCGCAGACCGAGTTCGGAAATGCCGCGCTTTTTGCGCGGTTAACCACCACGTGCGCGACCGCGGACTCGCCGGTCGTGCCGGTGCCGCGGGCCTCGAAGTAGATCGCTTCGGCGAGGCAGGCGAGCTCGTTGCTGCCGGATCGGCTGGCCTCGGGGACGGCTACCGCGGTGGCCGGAAGGCTGCGGGTGATCGCGGTCGTCCCGACCGGAGTCGTGCAGTTGGCTAAGGCGAGAAGGACCGAGAGCGATGCGGCAGCACGGGCGAATGGCGGCAAGGGCGTGGTTCCGGGACCGTTGGCGTGATCACGAAACTGGCATGCTGCAACGCAACTAGTCTAGCGGTAGAATAGTTGTGGGCGGATTCCCGCCTGATGCGCAGGAAATTGCGGTCTTGCTGCGCCCGGCTCGCGCCTGTTTCACTGCCGCGGGCAATTCGGGAGGCGGGGCGGTGGCCGGAGGATCGACGAAGGTGGTCATCGCCGCGATGATCGGGAACGGCCTGATCGCCGCAACCAAGTTCGTCGCCGCCGCCATCACCGGATCGGGCGCGATGTTCGCCGAGGCGGTGCATTCGACCGTCGACACCGGCAACCAGGGGCTGCTCTTCGTCGGGATCAAGCGCGCGGCACGGCCGGCCGATGCCCGCCATCCGTTCGGCTACGGGCAGGAGATCTACTTCTGGGCCTTCGTCGTCGCGATCCTGCTTTTCGGGCTCGGGTCGGGCGTGTCGATCTACGAGGGCATCCACAAGCTCGGCGACCCGCAGCCGCTGCAGAACGTCGTCTGGAACTACGCGGTGATCGGTCTGGCCATCGTGTTCGAGAGCGGTTCCTGGTATGTCGCCTGGCGCGAGTTCAGTGCGACGCGCGGACAGGCGCCTGTCCTGCGGGCGCTGCGCCAGTCCAAGGATCCCGCGACGTTCACCGTGCTCTTCGAGGACACCGCGGCGCTGCTCGGGCTGTTCGCGGCGCTCCTCGGGGTGCTCGCGGTCGACCGTCTCGGCTGGCTCTGGGCGGACGGCGTGGCGACCCTGACCATCGGCGCGATCCTCGGGGTGGCGGCGCTGCTGCTGGCGATCGAGACCAAGAGCCTCTTGATCGGCGAGGCTGCCGATCCCGACCTCGTCAACGACATCATCGGCGTCGCCGGCAGGGCCTCGTTCGTCGACGGCGTCAACGAGGTGCGCACGATGCATTTCGGACCTGGCGACATCCTGGTGAACCTGAGCGTCGATGCGCGCGATCACCTGTCCGCCGGCGAGATCGAAGGCGCCATCTCGGCGCTCGAGGACGAGATCAAGGCGCGGCATCCCGGCGTCAGCCGGGTCTTCATCGAGATTCAGGCCGCGGACTCCAGCGCTCAGGAGATCGCGCCAGGCGACGTCGGCACGGGGCAGCCGGCTTGAGGGCGGCGGAACGCGCGGCGGCGGTGCGGCGTTCGCGGGGAAAGCGAGGGAAGGCGAGGACATGGACGGGACGAGGACCGGACGGCTGATCGATCACCTGCACCTGCGGACCGGCGATCTCGAAGCGAGCCGGCGGTTCTATCGCGCGTGCCTCGGGGCGCTCGGGATCACCCTGTCCGAGGACGCGACCAACCATTTCGCCGCCGACGAGCTCTACGTCGATGCGGCGGACGGCGCGGTCAGCCACGTGCACCTGGCGTTCCAGGCGGCGGACCGGGCGGCGGTCGATGCATTCCACGCCGCGGGGCTCGCCGCCGGAGGCCGTGACAACGGCGCGCCGGGCGAGCGGTCGTACCATCCGGGGTACTATGCGGCGTTCCTGATCGATCCGGACGGCAACAACATCGAGGCGGTGCACCACGGCCCGAGCACGCGGTCCGCACCGTGGGTCGAGATCATGCCGGGAGGCGCGTGAAGATGGCCCATCGCAGCAGGCTGGCCGGGTTCATCATCGATTGCCGGACCGACGACCTCGAAGGGGCGGCGGCGTTCTGGGCGGCGGCGCTCGGCCACGGCGGGCCGCGCGCGCGGGAAGGCCGCTACATCGAGCTCGACGAGCAGGCGGGGTTCAACGCCGCCGTGCAGCAGGTCGAGCATCCGAGCCGGGTGCACCTCGACATCGAGAGCGACGACATTCCCTCGGAGGTGGCCCGGCTGGAAAGGCTCGGCGCGACCAAGGTGGCGGAGATCAAGACCTGGGTGGTGATGGAGGCGCCGACCGGGCACCGGTTCTGCGTGGTCCGGGCCCAGACGCCCGACTTCGAGGCGAAGGCCACGACCTGGGACGACTGAGGCGGCCTTGCCGTTGCTGGGATGATGGCTAGATGAACGGCTCCTGCCCGGAGTTTGAGCCATGACGATCCCCTATTCCGTTCTCGACCTCTCGCCGATCCCCGAAGGCGCGACCGCGGCGGACGCGCTGGGGAACACGCTCGATCTCGCCCGGCACGCCGAGGCGTGGGGCTACCGGCGGTTCTGGCTGGCGGAGCATCACAACATGCCGGGAATCGCCAGCGCGGCGACGGCGGTGCTGATCGGGCAGGTGGCGGCGGCGACGCGGACGATCCGGGTCGGCGCGGGCGGCATCATGCTGCCGAACCACGCGCCGCTGATGGTGGCCGAGGCGTTCGGCACGCTGGCGACGCTCTTTCCCGGGCGGATCGACCTGGGGCTCGGGCGGGCGCCGGGGTCGGACATGGCGACGGCGCGCGCGCTCCGGCGACACCTCGACCAGGGCGACAGCTTTCCGCAGGACGTGCTGGAGCTGATCGGGTACTTCGCCGATCCGCAGCCGGGGCAGGGGGTGCGGGCGATCCCCGGCGTGGGGACCAGGGTGCCGATCTGGATTCTCGGGTCGAGCCTCTACGGCGCGCAGCTCGCGGCGCATCTGGGCCTGCCTTACGTCTTTGCGTCGCACTTCGCGCCGGGCGATCTCGACATGGCGGTCTCGGTCTACCGCGAGAACTTCCGGCCGTCGGCCGATCTGGCGAACCCTTACCTGATGCTGGCCTTCAACGTCTTCGCGGCCGACACCGACGCGGAGGGGCGGTATCTTCGCTCGTCGATGCAGCAGGCGTTCGCGAACCTGCGCACCGGCAATCCCGGGCCGCTGCCTCGGCCGGTCAGGGACGTGAGCCGGGTGATCGATCCGGGGATGATCGCGATGGTCGAGCGGGCGCTGGCCTGCTCGGCGACCGGGTCGCCCGAGACGGTCCGCCGCGAGCTCGAGGAATTCCTGGTGCGCTACGAGCCGGACGAGATCATCGTCACGGGGCAGATCCATGACCACGCCGCGCGGTTGCGGTCCTTTGAGATCGCCGCCTCGGTGCTGGCCGGGATCGGCGCCGAAAGCCCGGTCACGCAGCAAGGCTGAGCGCTTCCACTGTGGAAGCGAGATATGGCCATTGATTTGATTGGGAAAAGCGCACGATCTTCATGACTCGATAACTCTCTCCACCCGGGCAGACTTTTGTGCTCCGCAAGAAAGTCGGATCCCGCGCTGGCCTCCGCACACCAGCCGCCTATACTGACCCGGGACTTTCCCGGGATTGAAAACCACCCATGACCCAGGTCGAGACCGCCGCGCCGCCGCGGGCCATGCCGCGCTTTGCGGAGTTCGTGACGATGATCGCGGCGCTGATGGCGCTGACGGCGCTGTCGATCGACGTGATGCTGCCGGCGCTGCCGCAGATCCGCATGGACTTCGGCGTGCTCGACGAGAACCGCCAGCAGCTGGTGATCACCGCCTACGTGGCGGGTTTTGCGATCGGGCAGTTCTTCCACGGGCCGCTCAGCGACTGGCTCGGGCGCAAGCCGGTGCTGCTGACCGGGCTCGCGGTCTATGCCGCGGCGTCGTTCGCGTGCCTCGTCGCGGGCAACTTCGAGCTCTTCCTCGCGGCGCGGTTCCTGCAGGGCCTCGCCAACGCCGCGCCGCGGGTGGTTGCCATCGCGGTGGTGCGCGACGTCTACGGCGGGCGGCGGATGGCGGAGGTGATGTCCTTCGTCATGATGGTCTTCATCATCGTGCCGGTGCTGGCGCCGACGATCGGCAGCGGCTTCCTGCTGGCGGGGAGCTGGCACCTGATCTTCGCGAGCCTCTTCGCGCTGTCGCTGGTCTTCCTCGTCTGGATGGCGGTGCGGCTGCCCGAAACCCGGCCGGTCGAGAGCCGCGAGCCGCTGTCGCTCAAGTGGCTCCTCGCGTCGTTCGGCGAGGCGATCTCGAACCGCCAGACGCTGGGCTACACGCTGGCGACCGGCGTCGATCTTCGGCGCGCTGATGGGCTACATCAACGCCGCCCAGCAGATCTTCGTCGAGGTCTACGACCTCGGCGCCTGGTTCCCGGCGGCCTTCGGCGCAGTGGCGCTGGCGCTGGCGATCGCCTCGGGCGCCAACAGCCGGTTCGTCGGGCGCGTCGGGATGCGGCGGATGTCGCATGCCGCGCTGATCGGGTTCGCGGCGGTCGCGCTCGTCCATGTCACGCTCGATCTGGTCTTCGGCCAGCCGCCGCTGCCGGTCTTCCTGGGGATGCTGGCGCTCGACCTCTTCTGCTTCGGGCTGATCATGCCGAACTTCAACGCCATCGCCATGGAGCCGATGGGGCGGATCGCCGGCACCGCGTCCTCGTTCATCGGCGCGGTGACGACCGGGGTTGGAGCGGTCCTCGGGCTCTATACCGGCCAGAACTACGACGGGACGGTGACGCCGCTTCTTGCGGGTTTCGCGATCTTCGGCACCGTGGGGCTGCTTCTCGTCGTCATCACCGAGCGCGGGCGGCTCTTCGGCACCGGCCAGTAACGGGATTTCCCTTTCAGGGGCCGGTCAGCCGGCTGGCCTGCAGCTCAGACCCAGCCGCCGTCGACGACGTGGACCTGGCCGGTGATCGCGCTGGCCTCGCCGGAAGCGAGAAAGAGCGCGACCCGGGCGACCTCGGCGGGCTGGAGCTGGCGCTTCAGGCATTGCCGGTCGTGGCGCATGGCGTCGGCCTCGGGGTTGAGCCAGAGCGTCTTCTGCCGCTCGGTCAGGATCCAGCCCGGAGCGATGACGTTCACCCGGACCTCGAAGGGGCCGTAGTCGCGGGCGAGCGAGCGCGCGAGGCCGACGACGGCGGACTTCGAGGCGGCATAGACCGGCATGCCGCCCATGCCGATCATCGGCACGATCGAGCTCATGCAGACGATCGCGCCGCCGCCGGCCGCCTTCATGTCCGGCAGCACCGCCTGGGAGGCGAAGAACTGGTGGCGGAAGTTGGTGGCGATGCGCTCGTCGAAGAACTCGGGCGTCACGTCCTCGGTGGCGTGGCGGTCGTCCCGCGCGGCATTGTTGACCAGGACGGTGATCGGGCCGAGCGCATCGCGCACGCGGCCGACCGCCGCCTGCAGCGCCGGGATGTCGCGCAGGTCCGCGGCGGCGAAGACGACCGGCGCGCCGTCCTTCGAGAGCCGCGACGCCAGCGCGGTGCCGGCAGGCTCGTCCATGTCGAGGAACCCGACGCGGGCGCCCTGGCCGGCGAAGGCCTCGACCATGGCAGCGCCGATCCCGGTGGCGCCGCCGGTGATCAGGACGACCTTGTCGCGCAGGTCGGGATAGGTGGCGGTCATGGGTTCACTCCGGCTCCGGGCCTGCGGCCTTCGATGGGGACGCCAGGCTGATCCGGGGCGGCGGCGTCGTTCTTGCGGGCGTTGCGGATCACGACCCAATCCATTTTCGTTTCTCCCCTAGTCGTCCCAGTGCGGCCCGTTGGCCGGGTCGGTGATGCGCTCGCCGCGGTCGAGGCCGCGGATCCGCTCCATTTCGTCGTCGTCGAGCCGCAGGTCCCGGGCGGCGAAGTTCGACCGCAGATTCTCGGGGCGCGACGAGGTCGGGATCACTGCGTGCCCTTCGGCCATCAGGAAGGCAAGCGCGACCGTGGCCGCCGGCACGCCGTGCCGCTCGGCGATGGCGGAAAGGACGCGGTCGGACCCGAGCCGGCCCTTGGCGAGCGGGGTGTAGGCGGTCAGCGTCAGGCCGCGCGATCGGGCGTAGTCGCGGAGCTTCGGCGCCTGCAGGTAGGGGTGAATCTCGACCTGGTCGGTGGCGATGGCGTCCTCGCCGAGGAGCGCGCGGGCGCGTTCGAGGAGCGCCACGGGAAAGTTCGAGACGCCGATCAGCCGGGTGAGGCCACGCTCACGCGCCTCGGCCAGCGCCAGCATGTAGTCCTCGAACGGGACGGCGTCGCCCGAGGAGGGCCAGTGGATCAGCAGGAGGTCGACGTGGTCGACGCCGAGGGTGCGGAGGCTGCGCTCGACGCTCGGCATGAACTGCCGCCGGTCGAGGCGCTGCTCGGAAACCTTGGTGGTGAGAAAGACCTCCTCGCGCGGCACGCCGGAGCGGCGGATCGCCTCGCGGACGATGGCCTCGGTGTCGTAGACCTGGGCGGTGTCGAGATGGCGGTAGCCGATTTCGAGGGCCGCGGTGATGGCGGCGAGGCCGCCGTCGCCGGTGCGGCGGTAGGTACCGAGGCCGAGCTGCGGGATCGGGGAGGTGTAGGTCATCGTCATTCCTTGGTGGCGCCGGCGGTCTGCCGGCCAGGCGAAGGCCGGTGCGTCGAGGGAAAAACGGTCTTCGGCGTTGGCGTGAGTTGTCCGTCTTCTCCCCGGGGTGCCGGGCATGGCCTCGACTGGTTCATTTCTGAACTGCACCTGTTCGATGGGTAAGCTTGCGCGAGACGCCGGTTCGCTGTCAACCGGCCGGTCCGCCGGGGACGACGAGCACCTTGACCTCGCCGGGCCGCGCCGGTTCGGCGATGGCCTCGGCCGCCTCGGCGAGCGGGATCACGCGCGAGACCAGCGGGTCGAGGGCGAGGCGGCCGCCGGCGATCAGGGCCGCGGCGCGGGCCTGGGTGAACGGGTTGATGAAGGCGAAGTGCAGCTGGATCTCGCGAAAGAGGAGGTCAAAGGGCTCGATCGGGACCTGCTCGCCTTTGGGCAGCACGCCGAGAACGACGATCCGCCCGCCGGCGGCGGTCAGCGCGGCGGCCCCGGCGACGGTCTCGGCGACGCCGGCGCATTCCAGCGTGAGGTCGGCGCCTTGCGGCCAGAGCTCCAGCGCTTCGGCGGCGGCCGGCACCGCTGCGGCCGCGCCTAAGGCGAGGCCGAGCGCGCGCTTGGCCGGATGCCGGGTCAGGAGCATCACCTCGGCGCCGGCCAGAACCGCGAGCTGCAGCGCGAGAAGGCCGATGACGCCGCCGCCGAGCACCAGCACCCGCTCGCCGGGCCGCGGCGCGCCGATGTCGACGCCGTGGAGCGTGCAGGCCAAGGGCTCGCAGAACGCGCCGTGCCGCGGGTCGAGACCGTCCGGCAGCACGATCGCCTTGCGGGCGGGGAAGGTCGCGAATTCCGCGAGGCCGCCGTCGCGGTGGATGCCGGTCGCGACGTTCTGCGCGCAGAGGTTGACCCGGCCGCGGCGACAGGCGGCGCACGACCCGCACCAGTCGTTGGGGTCGCAGCTGACCCGCGTGCCTTCCGCCAGGGTGACCCCGGCGCCCCGGCCGACGACGATCCCGCAGAACTCGTGTCCGAGCGTGACCGGCGGGGCGGAGGGAAACTCGCCTCTGAAAAGATGCCGGTCGGTGCCGCAGATGCCGGCCGCCTCGACGCGGACGAGGACCTCGCCGGGGCCGGGTTCGGGGACGGGCACCGCCATGGCGCGGACGTCGCCGATGGCCAGAAGCCGGGTCGCGAGCATGGGGCAGTCCCTCCTTTGGCTGGCGGGGGGAGCGCCGGCCTCGGGGAGCCCTGAAGGGCTCCCGCTCGGCCGGCGCTTGGCGGTCGGCCGCCTTTGCGGCCTCCCTCCGAAGGAACGGGCTTCGCCCGTGAGTGAAGAGTTTCTCCCCGGCTGTTGCCGGGGCCCCTGGACTGCTCTCCAGGTTTCAAGGCCGTATGAAGCCCGGGGCGGTGCGCTTCAGCCCATGGCCGTGTCGAGGAGCGCGCGGTAGTCGGCGGCCGAGGCGGCGCGCGGGTTGGTCGGGTGGCTGTGGTCGGCGAGCGCGCGCTCGATCACCCAGTCGAAGCGGTCGGGCGTCAGGCCGAGGGCGCGCAGGCCGGGGGGCAGGCCGAGCCGCGCGTTCAGCGCGGCGAGCGCGTCCGCGAGGTCGGCGTCGGCGGGCAGCGCCATCGCGGCCTTGAGCCTCAGGAGCTTGGCTTCGGTCTCGGGGGCGTTGAAGCGCAGCACCGGCGGCATCAGGAGGGCGTTGAGGGTGCCGTGGTGGAGCTTGAGGTCCTGCAGGCCGCCGAGCGCATGGCTCAGCGAATGCACCGCGCCGAGGCCCTTCTGGAAGGCGAGGCCGCCTTCGAGCGCGCCCATCATCATCGCGCTGCGCGCGGCGAGATCGGTGCCGTCGGTGCAGGCGGTCTCGAGGCTCGACCAGATGCGGCCGGCGCCGTCGAGCGCGATCGCCTCGGCCGGCGGGTTGTCGCGCGGCGAGAGGAAGGTCTCGATGCAGTGCGAGAGCGCGTCGAGGCCGGTGGCCGCGGTGAGGCCCGGCGGCAGGCCGAGGGTCAGCTCGGGGTCGCAGATCGCGCGCCTCGGGATCAGGTGCGGGCTGATGAAGCCGAGCTTGCGGCCGTCCGCCAGCGTCAGGAGCGCGGCGCGGCCGACCTCTGCGCCGGTGCCGGCGGTCGTCGGGATCGCGATGACCGGCGCGACTGCGGCGGTGATGCGGGGGATGCCGCCGTAGATCGCGGCGTAGCGCTCGAGCGGGCCGTCGTGGGTCGCAAGCAGCGCCACGCCTTTGGCGAGATCGATCGGCGAGCCGCCGCCGAGGGCGACGATGCCGTCGCAGGCCTCGCTCTGCCAGAGCGCGAGCGCGGCGGCGACCGCAGCCTCGGTCGGGTTCGGCGGCGTGTCGAGAAAGCGCGGCGCGCCCGCGGGCATCAGCCCTGCGACCCGGTCGACGAGGCCGCTCGCGGCGAGGCCGTGGTCGGAGACCAGCAGCGGCCGGGCGATCCCGAGCTCCGCGAGCGCCGCGGCGAGCGTCGCGATCTCGCCGGGTCCGAAGTCGATCGTGGTCAGATAGAGGATGCGGGTCATGACGCGGCGCGCGGATGGCGGGTTCGGCGCGTCATCTTCTTTCCCTCCCGGCGCGCCCCGACGATCGTTGGCCGGGGCTCAGTCCAAATGCGAACTTTGCGAGTTCAGGTCTGCATGCTAGATGGAAAGGGCCAAGTCAACAGCGGATCGGTTCACGGCGATGGATGCGGGCGCCGACGACAAAGCCGGCCGGCACACCATCCCGGTCATCGAGCGCATGATGGACGTGCTCGGCGCCATCGAGCACAGCCGGGACGGGCTCAGCATCCGCGAGCTGACAGAAGAGCTGGCGCTGCCGCGCACGTCGATCTACCGCATCCTGAACACGTTGCAGCTCCACGACGTGGTCCGCCGCGACGAGCGCGGCGGCTATCAGCTCGGGCGGCGGCTGCTGGCGCTGGCGGCCCGTGTCTCGTCGCGGGTCAGCGCCACCGACGTGGGCGCGGTGGCCCAGCCCTATCTCGAGCGGCTCGCGGTCGATCTCGGCGAGGGCGTCAAGCTTTCGGTGATGGATGCCGAGGGGGTGCTGGTGCTCGCGGCCGCCCAGGGGCGGCGGGATTATGCGCTGAGCGTCACGCCGGGCCAGCGGATGCCGCTCCATGCCGGCGCGGCGAGCAAGCTCCTGCTCGCGCACCTGCCGCCGCGCGAGCTGGACTTCTGGCTGGCGCGGCCGCTGACTGCCTTCACCGCGCGCACCATCGTCGAGCCGAAGCGGCTCCAGAGGGAACTCGGCCGCATCAGACGGCAGGGCTGGGCCCAGGATCGCGGCGAGCATGCCCCGAGCATCCTCGCCTACGCGGCCCCGGTACTTTCGCGCGACGGGCGGCTGGTCGCCGCACTCAGCGTGCCGTTTCTCGCCGGCGCCGGGGCGGCGCGGATGGAGGAGATCAGGCGGGCGGCGCTCGCCGCGGCGGCTGCGATTGCCGCCGCGATGCCCGAGTGAACCGCCGGCCGATGCGCGCCGGCCGGTCAGGGCCGGCCGCGCACCAGATGCGCGATCGCCGAGATTGCGAAGAGCACGATCGCGACGAAGAAGATGATCTTGGCGATCGAGACCGCCGTCCCGGCGATGCCGCCGAAACCGAGGATCGCGGCGATCAGTGCGATGATCAGGAAGGTAAGTGCCCAGCCCAGCATGATTTTCTCCGCGAGGGGGTGGAAGAGGGGGTGGAAGCAGCTTCAGCGCGACCACAACGCCTTGAGCGGCGTTTCGTTCCCGCTGCGCTCATATCAGCGGTCGCCGCGTGCCTTCAAGGCGCTCGTAGGCGGCGAGGCGCTCGAGCTCGGGACGGTTCAGGATCACCAGCGTCTCCTCGCGCCAGCGCAGCAGCTCCATGGTCCGGAGCTTGCGCAACGTGCGGCTGAGATGCACCGGGGTGATGCCGACGGCGTCGGCGAGGTGCGCCTGGCCGAACGGCGCCTTGAGCGAGTCGTTGCAGGCGTAGCCGACGGTCTGCGCCCGGTCGTAGAGGTGAAGGACGAGGTGGGCGGTGCGTTCCAGCGCGGTGCGCTGGCCGATGCTGAGCAGGTGGCCGTCGAGGAGCTGCTCCTCGCGCGCGGCGATCCAGGTCATCGCGAAGCCGAGCGCCGGGTGGTCCTGGAACACCGACCAGACCTTGTCGCGCTGGAAGACGCAGAGCCGCGTCTCGGTCAGCGCCGTCACCGTGTGCTGCATCTCGTTCATCATCGCGACCTGCAGCCCGACCAGGTCGCCCGGCAAGGCGAAGTTCAGCACCTGGCGCCGGCCGTCGGCCGTCTGCTTGTGGCGGAACGCCCAGCCTTCGAGGATGGTGTAGAGATGCGGGCTGGTGTTGTCCTCCATCAGGATCGTCGAGCCGGCGTCGACGACCAGCTCGCCGCGCTTGAAGCGGTGCATGAAGCCGAGCTCCTCGGGGGTCAGGTCCCGGAACGCCGGCCTCGCCCGCAGCGGGCAGTCGTCGCACGCGATCGGGCTGGGGGATCTGCGGGTCTGCATCCGGGCGCGCATCCACTGTTGGCCGGACATCCTGTTCCGGACCCGGCTGCGGCGCAATGACAATGCATCGTCCCGCGGAGGGGCGTTCCCATCGGACGCGCGGTCCTCTAGGACTTGCCGCAAAGCAGGAGGTGAACCATGCCGGACTATTGCAAGGAGCGCTTCGCCGGCCGGCGGGCGGTGGTGACCGGCGGTGCGTCCGGGATCGGCCGCACGGTGGTGGAGCGTCTCGCCGCCGAAGGCGCCAGGGTCGCCGTCTGGGACCGGGACGGCGAGGCGGCGGCGGCAGTCGCGGCGGCCACGGGCGGGATCGCGGTGCCGCTCGACATCACCGACTGGCCGGCGGTCGAGACGGCGGCGGCGACGACCAGCGATGCGTTCGGCGGCATCGACGTCCTGGTCTGCAGCGCCGGGATCACCGGCCCGACCGTGCCGGTCGCGGACTTTCCGGTGGAGGCGTTCCGCGACGTCTTCGCCGTCAACATGTTCGGGCTCTTCTACTGCAACCGGGCGGTGATCCCGGCGATGCGCGCCGGCGGCTACGGCCGCATCGTCAACATCGCCTCGATCGCCGGCAAGGAGGGCAACCCCAACGCCTCGGCCTATTCCGCGTCGAAGGCCGCGGTGATCGGCTTCACCAAGTCGCTCGCCAAGGAGCTGGCCGGCGCGGGGGTGCTGGTCAACAGCGTGACGCCCGCCGCGGTCCGGACGCCGATCTTCGACCAGATGCCGCAGAGCCATATCGACTTCATGCTGTCGAAGATCCCGTTGGGACGCTTCGGGACGATGGAGGAGATCGCGGCGCTGGTGACCTGGATCGCGAGCGAGGAATGCGCCTTCACCACCGGGGCGGTGTTCGACGCCTCGGGGGGGCGCGCAGTCTACTGACGATTGGCTTTGGCGGCGTGCCGCCCTAAGGTCAGCGCGCGCGTTCTGGGGACGGAAGACCGATGCAGATGCCCGAGCCCGATCCGGCGATCCTCGCGCGCAAGCCGGGGATCGTGCGCAAGCTCCAGGCGGTGCTGGCGGCCGACGCGGTGATCCACGATGCGGCCGAGGTGCGCGCCTACGAGTGCGACGGTTTGAGCGCCTACCGCTGCCCGCCGCTCGCGGCCGTGCTGCCGTCCTCGACCGCCGAGGTGGCGGCGGTGCTGCGGATCTGCCACGAGGAAGGCGTGCCGGTGGTGCCGCGGGGGTCGGGGACGAGCCTCGCAGGGGGCGCGCTGCCGACCGCGGATTGCGTGCTTCTGGGCGTGGCGCGGCTCAACCGGGTGCTCGAGACCGACTACGAGAACCGGATGATCCGGGTTCAGACCGGGCGGACCAACCTCAGCGTGACGGGCGCGGTCGAGGACGCGGGGTTCTTCTATGCCCCCGATCCGTCGAGCCAGCTCGCCTGCGCCATCGCCGGCAACATCGCGATGAACTCCGGCGGGGCGCATTGCCTGAAGTACGGCGTCACCACCAACAACCTGCTCGGGGTGACGATGGTGCTGATGGACGGCGCCGTGGTCGAGCTCGGCGGCGCGCATCTCGACGCGGCAGGGTACGACCTGCTCGGGGTCGTCTGCGGGTCGGAGGGCCAGCTCGGCGTCGTCACCGAGGCGACGTTGCGCATCCTGAAAAAGCCCGAAGGGGCGCGGCCGGTGCTGATGGGGTTCGGGTCGAACGAGGTGGCCGGCGCCTGCGTCAGCGACATCATCCGGGCGGGCGTGCTGCCGGTGGCGATCGAGTTCATGGACCGGCCCTGCATCCGCGCCTGCGAGGCCTTCGCCCATGCCGGCTATCCCGACGTCGAGGCGCTCCTGATCGTCGAGGTCGAGGGCTCGGAGCCCGAGATCGACGGCCAACTGGCGCGGATCAAGGAGATCGCCGCGCGGCACAAGCCCGAGGTGCTGCGCGAGAGCGGCTCGGCCGAGGAATTGGCGCTGATCTGGAAAGGGCGCAAGTCCGCCTTCGGCGCCATGGGGCAGATCGCCGACTACATCTGCCTCGACGGCACCATCCCGGTCAGCGAGCTGCCGCTGGTGCTGCGGCGGATCGGCGAGCTGACGGCGGGCTACGGGCTCGCGGTCGCGAACGTCTTTCATGCCGGCGACGGCAACATGCACCCGCTGATCCTCTACGACGCGGGCAAGCCCGGCGATCTGGAAAAGGCCGAAGAGCTCGGCGCCGACATCCTGAAGCTCTGCGTCGAGGTCGGCGGGTGCCTGACCGGCGAGCACGGCGTCGGCGTCGAGAAGCGCGACCTGATGACGGTGCAGTACGCGCCGGCCGACATGGAGGCGCAGCTCCGGGTCAAGGACGTCTTCGATCCGCGCTGGCTGCTCAACCCGGCCAAGGTCTTTCCCCTCGCGACGACAGCCGCGCGCCGGGCCGGCTGACGGCCGATGCGCGCGCTGCGGCCTGCGCTGGCGCTGAGCGGCGCGGCGCTATTCTGGTCGGGGAACTTCGTGGTCGGCCGAGCGGTGCGCGATCACATCGACCCGGTCACGCTCAACACCCTGCGCTGGAGCCTCTGCCTCGTCCTGCTCTTGCCGCTCGCGGCGCGCCGGCTGGCCGCCCGGCGGGCGCTGCTTCGCCGGGACTGGCGGCTGCTGCTGGCGCTCGGCGCAACCGGCATGGCGGGGTTTCAGACCTGCGTCTATCTCGCGGTGGCCGAGACCACCGCGGTCAATGCGCTCCTGATGCTTTCGGTCGCACCGGCGGCGATCATGGCGGGGGCGGCGCTGACCGGCGACAGCCGGCCGGGCGCGCTGCAGTGGCTGGGGTGCCTCGTGTCCTTCGCCGGGGCCGTGGCGCTCGTCACCCACGGCGACGTGGCGGCGCTCCTCGCGCTGCGGCTGAACGCCGGCGATGTCTGGATGCTCGCCGCCGTGGTGCTCTGGGCGGCCTATTCGCTGCTGCTGCGCCGGCGCCCGGCCGATCTCGACCAGACGACGGCGCTTGCGGGCAGCATCCTCGGCGGGCTGGCGATCCTCGCGCCGCTCCTTGCGTCCCAGATCGTCCCGGTGCGGCTCTCGCTCTCGCCGGGTGTGATCGGCGCGCTGGCGTACGTGGCGGTCTTCGCCTCGTTCGCCGCGTTTCTGCTCTGGTCCTACGGGGTCGGCGCGCTGGGCGCCGCGCGTGCCGGGCAGTTTCTCTACCTGATGCCGGTCTTCGGCACGGCGCTCGCCGTTGGTTTGCTCGGCGAGCGGGTCGGCGCGCCACAACTCCTCGGGGCGGCTTTGGTCTTTCTCGGCATCCTGCTTGTGAGCCGGACGCCGGCCGTGCGCTGATTGGTGAGCGCCCGACGTCTTGCGGAGGGCCGCCGCGCGGCCGATACTCGCCCCATGACCGAGTACCGCCCCACCACCGAGGACGAGCTGGCCGAGGTGGTTCGGACCGCCGCGGCACGCCGCGAGGCGCTGGCGATCGAAGGCGGCGGGACCCGCGGGATCGGGCACGCGGTCGAGGGGGCGCCGCTCGCGATCGGCGGGCTCGGCGGCATCACGCTCTACGAGCCGGGCGCGCTGACGCTGGTGGTGCGCGCCGGGACGCCGCTCGCCGAGGTCGAGGCGGCGCTCGACGCCGAGGGCCAGCGGCTGCCGTTCGAGCCGTGGGACGGCCGGGCGCTGACCGGCCGCAACGGTACCCCGACGGTCGGCGGCATGGTCGCGACCAACGCCTCGGGGCCGCGCCGCATCCAGGCCGGCGCCTGCCGCGACAGCATGATCGGGGTGCGCTTCGTCGACGGCACAGGCGCGGTGGTCAAGAACGGCGGGCGGGTGATGAAGAACGTCACGGGGCTCGATCTGGTCAAGCTGATGGCCGGCAGCCACGGCACGCTCGGCGTGCTCACCGAAGTCGGCTTCAAGGTGCTGCCGAAGTCGGAGACCTCTGCGACGGTGGTCCTCGACGGGCTCGACGAGGTCACCGCCGGGCGGGCGATGACCACCGCTCTCGCCACGCCCTACGACGTCTCCGGCGCGGCGCACCTGCCGCAGGGCGCCAACGGTCCGGCGACGCTGCTGCGGGTCGAGGGCTTCGAGGGATCGGTGGCGCACCGGTCCGGCGCGCTGGTCCGGGCGCTCGCGGACTTCGGCCCGGCGCGCATGGAGGAAGGAGCCGGCGAGTGGGCCGCCATCCGGGACGCCGCCGCCTTCGCTGGCCGCGATGGCGCGGTCTGGCGCGTCTCGGTCAAGCCGACTGACGGGCCGATGCTCGGCGCACGGTTGCGGCCGGCCGAGGTGATCTACGACTGGGCCGGCGGGCTCCTGTGGGTGCTCGCACCCGAGACGTTCGACCTCCGGGCGGCGATGGCCGGGATGGCGGGCCACGCAACGCTGGTGCGGGCCAGCGAAGCCGCGAAGGCGAGGTGGGGGGTCTTCCATCCGGAGCCGGCGCCGGTGGCGGCGCTGTCGGCGGGGCTGAGGGCGAGGTTCGATCCGGCGGGCGTGCTCAATCCCGGCCTGATGGCCGCCCGCGCGCCGGTTCCGGCCTGAGGCGATCGCGTGCAGACCGACTTCACCGCCGAACAGCTCGAGGACCCCGCCACGGCGCGGTCGAACCGGATCCTGCGCACCTGCGTTCACTGCGGGTTCTGCACGGCGACCTGCCCGACCTACCAGGTGCTCGGCGACGAGCTCGACAGCCCGCGCGGGCGCATCTACCTGATCAAGGACATGCTGGAGAACGCGCGGCCAGCCGACGAGAAGACCGTCAAGCACATCGACCGCTGCCTGTCCTGCCTCGCCTGCATGACGACCTGCCCGTCCGGGGTGCACTACATGCACCTGGTCGATCATGCCCGCGCCTACATCGAAGAGACCTACCGCCGGCCGCCGATGGAGCGGGCGCTGCGCTGGATGCTGGCGCAGGTGCTGCCCTATCCAGGGCGCTTCCGCCTCGCGCTCAGCGCGGCGCGGCTCGGCAAGCCGTTCGCGCGAGTGATGCCAAAGCAGGTGCGGGCGATGCTCGAGTTCGCGCCGTCGCGGCTGCCGCCGGCGAGCCCGCTCGATGCGCCGCAGGTCTTCCCCGCCGAAGGGACGCGGCGCAAGCGGGTGGCGCTCCTGACCGGCTGCGCCCAGCGGGTGCTCGACCCGGCGATCAACGCGGCGACGATCCGCCTGCTGACCCGGCACGGCTGCGAGGTGGTGGTCGCCGAGGGCGCCGGCTGCTGCGGCGCGCTGACCCATCACATGGGCAAGACCCGCGAGAGCCACGCCACCGCTGCGAAAAACATCGCCGCCTGGATGCGCGAGGTGAACGGGCAGGGCCTCGACGCGGTGGTGATCAACACCTCGGGCTGCGGCACCACGGTCAAGGACTACGGCCACATGTTCGTCGACAGCCCGCTTGCCAAGGACGCAGCCACGGTGTCGTCGCTGGCGCGCGACGTCAGCGAGCTGATGGCTGAGCTCGGGCTCGGCCCCGCCGCCGCGCCGCGGCTGCGCGTCGCCTATCACGCCGCCTGCTCGCTGCAGCACGGCCAGCAGGTCCGGACCCAGCCCAAGGCGCTGCTGGCGGCGGCGGGGTTCGAGGTGGTCGAGCCGCGCGACCCGCATCTCTGCTGCGGCTCGGCCGGCACCTACAACCTGTTGCAGCCCGACATCTCGCGCGAGCTTCAGGGACCGCAAGGTGGCGGCGCTCGAGGAGCGGGCGCCGGAGGTGATCGCCGCGGGCAACATCGGCTGCATGGTGCAGATCGGCTCGGGGACCGGGATCCCGGTGGTGCATACGGTGGAGCTGCTCGACTGGGCGACCGGCGGGCCGCGTCCCGCCGCGCTCGGGCCCGGCTGAGCGGCGGTGCTGCGCTGGCTGCCGCCTTGCTGCTGCTCGTCGCCTCGGCGGCGACGGCGCAGGAGGACCCCGAGCGCCACTTCATGGGGCCGGGCGAGGCGGCGCAATACCGCGCGGTCGGGCGGCTGAACGTCGCGGGCACCCGGTTCTGCACGGCGACGCTGATTGCGCCCGACATCATCGCCACCGCGGCGCACTGCCTCTACCATCCGACCACCCACGCCCGGGTTCCGCTCCGCGAGATGCATTTCGTCGCGGGCCTCCGGATCGAAAAGCGCGCGGCGGTGCGCCAGCCGGTGCGCGCCGTGGTGTCGCCGGAGTTCAGCTTCGACGGCATGGCCAGTTTCGCCGGGGTGCGGGCGGACCTGGCGCTGCTCGAGCTCGACGAGCCAGTGCCAGATGACGTGGCCCCTGCCTTCGAGCCGGGCGCGCTGGCCGGACAGGCGCCGCTCGCGATCGTCTCCTACGCCCGCGACCGGCCGCAGGCGCCGTCGATCGAGCGGCCTTGCGCGCTGGCCTCGATCTTCGGCGGCGTGGCGGCGCTCGACTGCGCGGTGGACTACGGCGCGTCCGGAGCGCCGGTGCTGCAGGGCGACGACGGCGGCTGGCGTCTCGTCGCGGTCGTCTCGGCAATGGGCCGCGTCCTCGACGGCGGCCGCGAGGTGACGCTGGCGGTGCTGGCCTCGCCCGGCATCGATGACTTGCTCGATGCGCTGCCGGACGCGCCGCGCGAGGACTGAGCCCGCGCCTCGGCGAGCGCCGCATGCAGGATCGCTCCGGCCTCTGCCATCCGCGGGTCGCGCAAGGCGCGGGCGTTCGCCGCGAGCCGCCCGGCGCTGCGCGAGGCGGTCAGGACGATGCCGTCGGGATTGTGCGCGCGCGCCGCGCCGAGCAGCACCTGCGAGAGGATCGCGGGATCTGCGAGATCGAAGCCGGTCCGCTCGGCCATGCCCTGGAGATCGGCCGGCCGCTCCGTCCAGCGTTGCTGCAGTGGACCCAGCGCCCGTCCGACCGAGCCGTGCAGGATGGCGAAGCCAGCGGGCGGGTCGGCGGCGTCGCAGGCCGCCCATCCGGTCTGCCAGACGTCGAAGACGCCGCCGAATCGCTGCCGGATCGCCGCGGCCTCGGAGGCGGAGGTGGCGGTCCCGATCGCGCCGACGCGACCGGCGCGCCGCGCCTCTTCAAGGAAGATCACCGCCGCATCGGTCAGTTCGTCCGCGCGGACTTCGTGGAGCAGCAGGAGGTCGACCCTCTCGGTGCGCAGGCGCCGGAGGCTCTCGGTGAGCGACGCGGCCATCTGCGGAACGGCGAACTGGCCCGGCGCTCGGGCCGCGGTGTAGGCGCGCGCGCCGGCCTGGCGGGCGAGGCCGGGCGCCAGCCGCCGCAGCGGGCTCGCCAGTGTCCGGGCCATGACGAGGAGACCGGCGTTCGCGGGGCGGGCAATGCCGAGCTTGGTGGCGATCGTCACCTGGTCGCGCCGGTCCGCCAGCGCCGCACCGAGCGCATCCTCGGCGGTGCCGAGGCCGTAAGGCGGCGCCACGTCGAAATGCCGGATACCGGCCTCGAACGCCGCATGCACCAGGCGCACGCTGGTCCCGAGGCTGCTGCCGCCGGTTAGCGCGGCGCACCCCATGCCGACCGCGCTCGTCGGCCGCGGTGCGCCGGGCAGGGCCACTCCTGTCATGCGCGTTCCTCCCCGATCGCCTGCGCCAGCCGCAGGCCGAGCGCGATCGCCGTCAGCGTCGGATTGGCGAAGCCGCTCGCGGGATAGACCGCTGCTCCGGCGACGTAGAGGCCGCGAGCGCCGAAGACGCCGAGGTTGCGGTCGACCACGCCTTCGGCGGCGCTGGCCGCCATGCGGGCCATCCCCATCTGGTGGTTGGCGTCGTCGATCGTCGCGAGAAACGCCGGGTCTCGCGCGACGAGCCGCGGATCGAGCGCGACCCGCGCCAGGCCCTCGCACTCGAGGAAGGCGGCGAGCCGCTCGGCGAACGTCGCCATCGTCTCGAGCTCGCGGCCGTCGATGTCCCAGGTCATCTCGACGGTGGGCACGCCGAGGGCGTCGGCGCAGCCGGTCAGCCGCAGACCGCTGGCCGGGAGCGGCAGCTGCTCGGCGGTCAGCCGCAGCTGGATGCCGCCGTCGGCAAGGTTGGTGGTCCGCCGGTGCCGCAGGTAGCGCGCGATCATCGGTGCCGCGACCCTGGCGAGCGGCACGAGCCGGTCGGGCCGGATCGCGTCGCGGCCTTCGAGCCTGCCCTT
The DNA here is from genome assembly GCA_963819995.1 of uncultured Alphaproteobacteria bacterium. Lineage (GTDB taxonomy): Bacteria > Pseudomonadota > Alphaproteobacteria > Rhodobacterales > Rhodobacteraceae > Amaricoccus. The sequence continues at coordinate 86,385 of CAWFYR010000010.1, forward strand.
GAGGAGCCCGCGCGCGAAAATCTTCAGCGCGGCGAGGTCGGCCGTGAAGCGCGAGTTGAAGAGGAAGTGGCCGCCGATCCCCAGGAGCGCGTTCTCGCGCTGCGCCGCCTGCGACAGCATCAGGCGGGGAGTGTATTTCAGCCCGTCGAGAAAGCAGCTGTCGAAGAGCGCGTGGAACCGGCGTCGGTCGAGCGGATGCACGCTGCCGGCGTGGCAGTCCACGTGATCGAGAAAGCCGCGCCCGAGCCAGGAGTTGCGGGCCCAGGGCGCCTCGCGTCCGCAGGCGAGCGGCAGGCAGAGCAGCCGGGCGATCTCGATGGTGCCCTGCGCGAGGATCACCCGGCCGGCACGAACGTGGTGCCGGGAGCGGTCCGGCAGGGTGACGACGACGCCCGCGGCACGGCCCTCGGCGTCGAGCTCGATTGCTGTGACGGCGGCGCCGGTCAGGACCGAGAGCCGCGGGCTGGCCTTGAGCTCGGCCTCGAAGAGCCGGGCGAAGTTCGTCTCCGGCGCCCAGCGCGAGAAGAAGATGTCGAGATCGGGCCCGGTCTGCGGCGGCTCCAGCCGCAGCTGCCGCCAGACCGCGGCGTCGTCAATCCTGCGGGTCAGGCCGAGCATGTCGAAGGCGCGGTCGTAGCCAGGCGCGAGGTCCGCGGGGCCGATCGGCCAGCCGCTGCCGGCGACCCACGGGCGCGGCTCGAAGACGATGGGGTCGAAGGGGACCAGCTGTCCCGACCAGAAGGTGGTGGTGCCGCCGAGCACGCGGAACCGCCCCAGGTGCAGGCCTTCGAGCGGATAGCCGGTCCAGCGAGCGCTCTGGAAGTACGCCTGGCTCGCGGCGTCGACCGAGCGGCCGCCCGCCTCGAGCAGGACGACGCGCTTGCCGCGGCGGGCGAGATCGACGGCGGTGGTCAGCCCGACCGCGCCCGCGCCGACGACGATGACGTCCGCGATCCCGGCGGGGACGGACGACTGGGCGAACTCCGAGATCATGCGCTGCCTGCCTCGTTGGATCGGTCCGAGGTGCGGCCACTTTGGTTACCAACCGGTTTCTTTGCGGGCCGGCCTTGCCCGGCGTTAATCGGGCGTTGACGGTTCCGCCCGCCTGATGCCCGGGTCCGGGACAGGGTGACGAGGCGTGCAGCGCGTTCGATACGGCGTGTTCGACGACGGGGCCGACCTCGGCTCTGCGCCCTGATGATGGCGGTCTTCATCGTCGACGTCTCGCAGCTCTCGTACTGGGCCGGGCCGGAAAAGCCGTTCGGCGAGGCCCAGCGCTGGCTGACCGTGGCGCTGCAGGCCGGCTATATCGCCGCGAACGTCGCGCGGCTGCCGCGGATCGTGCTGCCGCAGCTGCCGCTCCTCGCCTTGATCGGGTTCTGCGCGGCGTCGGCGCTCTGGTCGGTCGATCCCGCCGCGAGCCTGCTCAGCGCCGCCCGCCTGCTGCTCCTCGCCGCGAGCGTCCTCTTGGCGCAGGACCGGCACGGGGCGCCGGCGGTCGCCCGGATCGTGCTGGTCACCTGCAGCGCGATCCTCGTCCTTCACCTGTCGGCGCTGGCGCTGCCCGGCCTCTCCTTCATGTCGGGGAGCCTGCAGGGGTCGTTCCGCGGCTTCACCGACCACAAGAACACGCTCGGCGCCTTCTGCGGCCTGACGCTCGCCTACCTGCTCGGGGCGCCGCCCGAGGCGCTGCGCAGGCGCTACCTGCGCCCCGGCCTGCTGCTGGTGCTTCTGGTGACGGTCGTGCTGACCCGCTCGGCGACGTCGCTGGTACTCTGCGCCGCCGTCCTCGGCATCCACGGCGTGGCGGGGGCGGCGCGGCGAACGGCGCTTCCCGTGCTGGTCGGGGCCTTCGCCGCCACGGTGGCCGCAGTGTCGGTTGGCTTAAGCCTTCTCGGCGTCCTCGACGTCTTCGCGCTTCTCGGCCGCGAGACCAGCCTGACCGGCCGATCGCAGATCTGGCAATTCGTGGCACTCTACGTCGACCAGCGGCCCTGGCTCGGCTATGGCTACCGCGCGTTTCCGTTGAGCGACCTGCTGCGCGCCGATCCGCGATGGGGGACCGACAGCTTCATCATCGGCAGCACCCACAACGCCTATCTCGCGATCGTCACCGAGATCGGCTTCGTCGGCCTCGCGGCCTTCTTCGTCTGGCTCGGCGTCTTCGTGGCCGGCTGCTTCCCGCGGCAGGGACCGTCCGCGCAGAGGCTCGCGGCGATGGTTCTCGGCGTCTACCTGGTGTCGGGGCTGACCGAGAGCCTCGCCGGTCTGGCGCCGGGGCTCTACTTCGCCGGGCTGCTGGTCGCGTTCCACGGCGTTCCGGGCAGGGGAGCGGCCGGGGTCAGGCCGCGAGCCAGTCCGTCAGGTGATCGCCGAGCCGCAGGGCGAGCTGGGTGATGGTGTAGGTCGGATTGCAGTGGCCGGTGGTCGGGAAGACGCTGGATCCGCCGATGAACAGGTTGGACGTTCCATGCACCCGGCAGTCGGGATCGACGACACCGGTGGCGTCGGTCGCGGCCATGCGGGTGGTGCCGATGTGGTGCTTGCCGCCGACTTCGTCGTCGGCGATGCCCGGGAACTGTGGCGGATCGGCCAGCAGCCAGTCGCCGATACGGATACGGCCGATCTGCTGCTCGGCCAAGTGCCTCCCGAAGGCGGTGACCGCGGTGCGCATGGTGTCGACGTCGATCGCGGCGAGGCGCCAGTCGAGCCTCACCCGGCGCAGGCCGAAGGCGTCGCGCTCGTCGGAGAGCATGACCCGGCTGTCGGGGTTGGCGGCGGCCTCCTGGGCGATCCGGACCACGCCGGTCTGCCCGCTGGGCTGCGGCAGCACCAGCCGGTCGGTCAGCGAGCGGTCGATGAACGGGTCGCGCACCAGCCGCTCGAGCAGGATGTTGAAATCCTCGGGCGGCATGTCCTCCTGCGCCAGCGCCGGCAACTCGTAGGGCCAGATCCAGCGCGGCTCGAGCCGCAGGCCGAAGTTGAGGCAGCCATGCTGCTGCATGAAGAGCTCGGTCGGCGCGTAGAACTCGCGCTCGCGCACGAGCACGCGCAGGACCGCTTCGGCGATCAGGAAGTGCGGGTGATCGGCGAAGCAGCGGCCGACCCACCCCGAGCGGTTGCCGATGCCCTCGGGGATCTGGCTGTTGAAGTTGAGGAGCAGCCGCGCGTTCTCGATGCCGCCGGTACAGAGCGCGAAGGCGCGGGCCTTGACGGTGAAGCCCGGATCGGCCGGGTCGTAGCTGCGAAAGACCGCGCCGGTCACGGTCTGCAGGCCGTCGTCGAGGCGCAGGTCGACGAGGTTGGCGTTCAGCACCAGCGTGATCGCCTGAGAGGCCTCGATCTCGGCCAGGTACTTTTCGTTGAACCGCGTCGGCGGCGAGAAGCGGAACTGGAAGCGGTGGAAGTCGTAGACGTCCTGCCGCATCGGCAGGTCGGGCGCCTCGGTGGCCGAGGGCACGTCGAGGATGGAATCCGCCTCGGCGCGGTAGGCGTCGAGCGCGATCTGCGGGATCGGCCAGCCGGAGAGCGGCGCCCAGGGCTTCGTCACGAAGTCGACCGGATCGAGCGCGCGCGTCCAGCCGCCCCAGTGGTTGGAGGTGCCGCCGAAGAAGCGCAGCCTGCAGACGTCGAGGTCGAAGTATTCCATCCCGACGCTGCTGCCGCGGTAGACGTCCTGGCTCTCCTCGGTGATCTCGAGGCCGCCGGCCTCCATCAGCGCCACGCTGGCGCCGGCGGCCGCGAGCGTCCGCGCGATGGTGATGCCTGCGGGGCCGGAGCCGATCACGCAGACGTCGAAGTCGCGCTCGAAAGCGCTGCGGTCCATCGTGGCGGCGTCTGCGATCATCGGGCGGTCCGGCGGTTGGGGCGCGCCATCTGGGCCGGGCGCGCCAGGGCCGTCAAGGGTCGTGCGCGCACGTTCACTCCAGCACGAAGCTGGCGCTGCGCAGCGCGCCCGGGTCGGCCGAGAAACCGACGTGGACCTCGAACCTGCCCCGGCTCGACCACCGGCTGCAGGTCCGCGTCGAGGTAGGCGAACTCCGATCGGTCGAGGTCGAAGCGCAGGGTCCGGGCCTCGCCCGCGTCGAGCACCACGCGCTCGAACCGCTTCAGCTCCAGCACCGGCCTGGCGATCTTGGCCACCGGGTCGCGGATGAAGAGAAAGACCGTCGTCGCGCCCTGACGCCTGCCCGCATTGGTGACGGTAATCTCCGCCGTCACCGCCTCGGCCACGTGCAGCGTGACCTCGGAGAGCGCAAACTCCGTGTAGCTCAGCCCGTGGCCGAAGGCGAACTCAGGGCTGTTCGGCAGGTCGAGATACTTGCTGGTGTACTTGTCGCGCGGGTTCTCCGGCCGCCCGCTGGCGCGGACCGAGAAGTTGATCGGCACCTGCCCGACATCGCGCGGCCAGGTGACGGGAAGGCCCGCGGACGGCGCAGCTGCCCCGGTGAGGAGGTCGGCGATGGCGTGCCCGGCCTCGGTGCCGGGAAAGCCGCAGGCGAGCACCGCCGCGGCGTCGGCGTAGACCTCCGGCATCACGATCGGCCGCCCGGAGAAGAGGAGCACCACGATCGGTTTGCCGGTGGCGAGGACCGCCGCCGAAAGCTCTCTCTGGCGACCGGGCAGGTCGATGCGCGCCCGGCTCGCGGCCTCGCCGCTCATCGCCGCCGCCTCGCCGATGCAGAGGAGGACGGTGTCGGCGCGGCGCGCGGCCTCGACCGCCGCGGCGATGTCCGCCGGGCCGTCGTCCTTGATCGGCACGCCCTCGACGTGGTCAAGGACCGCGCCGGGCAAGGCGTTGCGCAGGCCCGCGAGGACGCTCACCGCCTCGCTGCCGCGGCCCGCCCCGGCCCATGGCCCGATCATCTCGGCCGCAGCGTCGGCCAGCGGGCCGATCACGGCGACCCGGCCGGGGGACGGGGGCAGCGGCAGGGCCTCGCCTTCATTCTTCAAGAGCACGATGCTGCGGCGACCGGCGTCGCGGGCGGCCGCGCGGCGCGCTGCGGTCGGCGCAGGGGTCTCGTCCGGGCCGCCGGCGCAGCGGCGGTAGGGGTCATCGAAGAGGCCGAGCTGTGCTTTCAGGTCGAGCACCCGCACGACCGACGCGTCGATGGTCTCGATGCCGACGAGGCCGCGGTCGAGCGCCTCGGCGAGGCCCTGGTCGTAGGCGAACGCCATCATGTCGAGATCGACCCCGGCGTTCAGCGCCAGCGCCGCCGCCTCGGTGAGGTTCGCTGCGACCCCGTGCTTCACCAGTTCGCCGATCGCGCCATAGTCGCTCATGATGACGCCGGAGAAGCCCCAGGCGTCGCGCAGCGTGCCGGTCAGGAGCGCCCGGTCGGCGGTCAGCGGCACCCCGGCGATGTCGGTGAAGGCCGGCATGATCGCGACCGACCCGGCCGCGACCGCGGCGCGGAACGGCGGCAGGTAGATCTCGGCCAGCGCGCGCTCGGAGATGTCGACTGGCGCGTAGTCGCGGCCCGCGTCGCTGGCGCCGTAGCCGACGAAATGCTTGGCGGTCGCTGCGAGCCCGGCGAGGTCCTGGCCCTGGTAGCCGCGGACCTTGGCCTCGCCGAACCGGGCGCCGACGGTGGGGTCCTCGCCCGGGCCCTCGACGATGCGGCCCCAGCGCGGGTCGCGGGCGACGTCGAGCATCGGCGCGAAGGTGAGGTCGACCCCGGCCTCGGCGGCCTCCTCCGCGGCATGCCGCGCCGTCTCCTCCCAGAGCGCGGGATCGAAGGCGCCGGCCTCGGCAAGCGGCGTCGGAAAGACGGTGCGGAAGCCGTGGATGATGTCGAGCCCGATGAAGAGCGGGATGCCGAGCCGGGTCTCCTCGACGGCGATGCGCTGCATTGCCCGCACTGCCGCCCGCCCCGAGAGGTTGAAGAGGCTGCCGGTGCGTGCGGCGCGGACGAGCGCGGCCGCGTCCTCGACCCCGGTCGGGCCGGTGACGGCGTGGCCCGCGGTCACCATGGTGAGCTGGCCGATCTTCTCGGCCAGCGTCATCTCGGCGACGAGCGCGGCCGCGCTCGTCCGGCTGGCACCGAACGCGGGCAGGCTGGCTCCGGCTGCGATGAGCGTCATGAAACTCCTCCGGTCGATCACCGTGGGCGGTAGGCAAACGTCGTGAAGTCGGCCGGGCGGGCGCGGCCGGAGGTGTCGAAGGCGACCAGGCCGACGAACGCGCCGGTGAACGAGGCGTGCTCGCCTCGGCCGCCTTCGTCGGAGATGATCGAGGCGTCGAGCTCCGGGCCGATGGCGGTCCACTCGCCGCCGGCGCGGTACTGGAAGCGCTGCGTCGCGTCGGTGACGTCGACGGCCAGCTCGACCGGGCCGTCGGGCAGCGCCACCGGCCGCTCGAGCGCGAAGCTCAGCCGGCAGTCAGGCCAGTCGCCGAGGCAGGACATCAGCATCAGCACGCGACCGACCGCCGGGTCGAACGAGACGGCGAGGAAATGGAACTTGTGCCGGTTGTAGTAGGTCGTGAGGCCGGCGGCCTGCTGGTAGGTGTCAGGATCGAAGGCCACGAGGCAGGTCTCCGCCCGATAGCGGAAATGCTCCTGCCGGCGGGCGACCAGCGCCTGGTCGAACCAGCTGCCGATCGATTCGCGCCCGTGCAGGCGCAGGACGTCGCCGGTCATCGTGAACAGGCGCTCGGGGTAGGGGGAGCGCAGCCACTGGAAGTCGGAAGGCAGCGCCGGCTCGTCGAAGCGGTACTCGACCGGTCGGTCCGGCTCGGGCTCGGGCGCACCGGCGGGAGCGGGAACGTCGACGGCGGGCACGAGGCCGCCGTGGGCGAGCCGGAGCCAGCCGTCCTCGCCCCAGGTGCAGCGCTGCAGCGCGGTCTCGCGGCCGAGCGGACAGGCGCGGACCGACGCGAGCGGCCGGCCGCAGAGGTGGGTGTGGTAGGTGAGACCGTCGGGCGTCTCGACGATCTGGCCGTGGCCGGCGCGCTGGAGCGGCGCGTCGGGGGCGTCCTTGGAGGTCAGCAAGAACGTGTCGGGGTGAAGCTCGTAGGGGCCGCGGAGATCGCGCGAGCGCGCCATGGTGACGGCGTGGTCATAGCCGGTGCCGCCTTCGGCCACGGTCAGGTAGTACCAGCCGGCGCGCTTGAAGACGTGTGGCCCCTCGACGAGACCATGCGACGAGCCCGCGAAGATGTTGCGGATCGGCCCCGTCAGCGCCCGCGCCACGGGATCGTACTCCTGCAACAGGATGCCGTCGAAGGCGGGATGCTTGGGCTTGCCGCCGACGCTGTCGGTCAGGTGGTTCCACTGCATGTTGAGGAGCCACTTTCGCCCGTCGTCGTCATGAAAGAGCGACGGGTCGAAGCCCGAGGCGTTGAGATAGACCGGGTCGGACCAGGGACCGGTGATCTCGGGGGCGGTCACGAGGTAGTTGTGGGCATCCTTGAAGTTGCCGTCGAGGCGCTTGACGTCGGTATAGATCAGCCAGAACTGCCCGTCGGCGAACGAGAGGCAGGGCGCCCAGACGCCGCAGCTGTCCGGATCGCCCCGCATGTCGAGCTGGGTGGCGCGGGTCAGCGGGCGGGTGACCAGCCGCCAGTTCACCAGGTCGCGCGAGTGATGGATCTGCACGCCGGGGAACCACTCGAAGGTCGAGGTGGCGATGTAGTAGTCGGCGCCGACGCGGACGATCGAGGGATCGGGGTTGAAGCCCTTGAGGATCGGATTGCGGATCATCGGCGGCCTCCGGCGGGTGGCTTCAGGACCGAGTGTTTCGGTTCCGTTTCAAAGGCTAGCGGCGTCCTGTTGGACAAGGGGTGTCCGCCGCCCGGCCGAGCATATACGGGAACCTGCGCGCCGCGCGAGAGCTTAGTGAAGCCGCGGCCCCAATGCGCGGGGGTCACGTTCACGTCGCGCGGGGACGCTTTCCGCCGTCTGCAGCGGCGGAACGATTTGCGTCGTGGCACGTTTCCCGCCGACTTCTCCGGCCAAGTCCCCGGGCAGTTCTTGTGCGAACGCAACCCCGGGAGTACCCCTGTGCCGCAATCCGTAAAGCTTGTCTCCGTGGCGTCCGCTGTGCCGCCGCACCGCATCGATCAGGGCGACGCCGCCGCCCTCGCCCAGCGGGCGTTCTCGTCGCGCTACGACGATTTCGGGCGGCTGGCGCGCGTCTTCGAGAACGCCGGCATCCGCAGCCGCTACGCCGTCCGGCCGCTGGAATGGTACATGCAGCCGATGGGCTGGCCGGAGCGCACCGACGCCTACCTCGACGGCGCCTGCCAGCTTTTCGTGGACGCCGCGTCCCGCGCCCTCGAGGCAGCGGGCGTTGCGGCGTCCACGGTCGACACCGTGGTCACCGTCTCCTCCACCGGGATCGCGACGCCGAGCCTCGAGGCCCGCGCCGCCGACCGTCTCGGGCTCCGGCCGGACGTCGAGCGGGTGCCGGTCTTCGGCCTCGGCTGCGCCGGCGGCGTGTCCGGGCTGGCGCTGGCCGCGCGGCTGGCGAAGGCCGAGCCCGGCAGCACCGTGCTCTTGGTGGCGGTCGAGCTCTGCACGCTGTCCTTCCGGGTCGACAAGCCGACCAAGGCGAACATCGTGGCGACCGCACTCTTCGGCGACGGCGCGGCGGCTTGCGTGCTGCGCTGTGGCGAGGAGGGCATGGCGTCGGTCGAGATGGCGGGCCAGCACCGCTGGCCGGAAACCCTCGACATCATGGGCTGGGACGTCGATCCTGAGGGTCTCGGGGTGATCTTCGACCGGGCGATTCCCCCCTTCGCGCGGGAGCACATCGCGCCGGCCGTATCGGGCATCCTCAAGCGGGGAGGACTGGCAGTGAACGACGTGGACCGCTTCGCCTGCCATCCGGGCGGCGCCAAGGTCATCACCGCGCTCGAGCTTGGCCTGTCGCTTGAGCAGGGCTCGCTCGACCACGAGCGCACCGTGCTTTCGGACTACGGCAACATGTCGGCGCCCACCGCGCTCTTCGTGCTGGAACGCCTCGCCGCCCGAGGCCTGCCGCCCCGGACGCTGCTCACCGCCATGGGGCCGGGCTTCACCGCGAGCTGCGTCTCGCTGCAGGCCGCGGCGTGACACCCGCGGCGCTGCTCCTCGCGCTGGTGACGGCCGAGCGGCTGGGCGAGCTCTGGCTGGCGCGCCGCAACACCGCGGCTCTGGTGCGGCAGGGGGCGTTCGAGGTCGCGCCGGGCCACTATCCCTTGATCGTTGCCCTGCACGCGCTCTGGCTGGCTGGGCTTTGGGGACTCGGCTGGGCGCAGCCGGTCGATCCCGCCTGGCTGGCGGTGTTCCTGCTGCTGCAGGCGATGCGCGTCTGGGTGCTCGGCACCCTCGGCCGGCGCTGGACGACCCGCATCATCGTGCTGCCGGGCGCGCCGCTGGTGACGGCGGGACCGTTCCGCTGGCTGACCCACCCCAACTACCTCGTGGTGATCGGCGAGATCGCCGTCCTGCCGCTGGCGCTGGGCCTGCCCTGGTTCGCGCTGGCGTTCTCGGTGGCGAACGCGCTCGTGCTCTCGATCCGCATCTCGGCCGAGAACGCCGCGCTGGCAGACCTGCGCGATGGACCCGCCCGGTGAGGCGGTGTCACGGCCGCTGACGGCGGCCACCTGGATCGGCTTCGGCGCCATGTGCGTCGGCATGTTCATGGCGATCCTCGACGTGCAGATCGTGGCGACGTCGCTGCCGACGATCCAGTCCGCCCTCGGCATTCAGCCCGACCAGATGAGCTGGGTGCAGACCGCCTACCTGATCGCCGAAGTGATCGCGATCCCGCTGACCGGCTTTCTCACCCGGCTCCTCGGCATGCGCTGGCTGTTCGTCGGCGCGGTGGGCCTCTTCACCTTCGCCTCGATCGGCTGCGCCGGCAGCGACCGGTTCGCGACGCTCATCGCCTGGCGGGTGCTGCAGGGATTTTCCGGCGGCACGCTGATCCCGGCGGTCTTTGCCGCGGTCTTCCTGCTCTTCCCGGTGCGCCGGCAGGGGCTGGCCACGACGCTCGCGGGCGTGCTCGCGGTGCTGGCCCCGACCGCCGGTCCGATCGCCGGCGGCTGGATCACCACCACCTACTCCTGGCACTGGCTCTTTCTCGTCAACGTGCTGCCGGGCCTCGCGGTCGCGGGGCTCGCCGCGTGGCTCTTGCCGCGCGACCCGGTCCGGCTCCGCGAGGTCCGCAAGCTCGACCTGGTGGCGCTCGGCCTGCTGGCGCTCGCGCTGGCGGCACTCGAGATCGGCCTCAAGGAGGCGCCGCACCGCGGCTGGGCCTCGGGCCTGGTGCTGGGCCTCCTGGCGCTGAGCCTCGTCAGCGCCGCGAGCTTCGTCACCAGGGTCCGGCGCGCCGCCGAGCCGATCGTCAGCCTTCGCAGCTTCGCCGACCGCCGGTTCGCCATCGGCTGCCTCTTGAGCTTCGTGCTCGGGATCGGCCTCTTCGGCTCGGTCTACCTGATGCCGGTCTTCCTCGCCTTCGTTCGCGGCCACGACGCGCTGCAGATCGGCACGATCATGCTGGTGACCGGGGTGGCGCAGCTGGCGATGGCGCCGGTCGCGGTCGCCCTCGAGCAGCGGCTGAGCGCGCGCCTGCTGACGGCGGGCGGCTTCGCCGTCTTCGCGCTCGGCCTCGGGCTCAGCGCGCTGCAGACGCCGCAGACCGACTTCGCCGGCATGTTCTGGCCGCAGGTGATCCGCGGCCTTGCGATCATGTTCTGCCTGCTGCCGCCGACCCGCCTCGCGCTCGGCCATCTCGCTCCGGAACGCGTGCCCGACGCGAGCGGGCTCTTCAACCTGATGCGAAACCTCGGCGGTGCGATCGGCATCGCGCTGATCGACACGGTGATCTACGGCCGCGCGCCGCAGCACGGCGCCGCGATCGTCGCCGCCCTTCAGGCCGGGGACACCGCCACGGCCCGCTTCGTCGGCATCCCCCTCGCGCTTTTCGCCTCGCACGCCGGCCAGCCGCTCGACGCCGGCACCCGGGCCTTCCTGCAGCCGCTGGTCGACAAGGCGGCGCTGACCGCCGCGATCAATGACGCCTGGCTGCTGATCGCGCTCCTGACCGCCGCGGCCGCGCTCTGCGTGCCGCTGATGGGCAAGGCCCAGGCTGCGGCCCAAAGCCCGGAAGCCGCGCTTCAGCCTTGAGCGAAGCGCCTTATTCCGCCTCCGACGACCGTGCCCAGAGGTTGATGTTCTCCTCGTCGGCGTAGGTGTCGATCTCGGCGAGCTCCTCGGTGGTGAAGTCGAGGTTCTTCACCGCGCCGGCGCAGTCCTCGACCTGCGACGGGCGGGAAGCGCCGATCAGGGCGCTGGTGATGCCGCCGTCGCGGAGCACCCAGGCGATCGCCATTTGGGCGAGGGTCTGGCCACGCTGCTGGGCGATCTCGTTCAGCGCGCGGATGTTGGCGATCGACTTGTCGTTCAGGAACGATGGGTTGAGTGACTTGCCTTGCGTGGCGCGGCTGCCTTCGGGGATGCCCTTGAGGTACTTCGCCGTCAGCATGCCCTGGGCCAGCGGCGTGAAGGCGATCGAGCCGATGCCGAGCTCCTGCAGCGTCTGCTTCAGGCCGTCGCGCTCCACCCAGCGGTTGAACATGTTGTAGCTCGGCTGGTGGATCAGGCAGGGGGTGCCGAGGTCCTTCAGGATCGCCGCCGCCGCCCGGGTCTTCTCGGAGTTGTAGGACGACAGGCCGACGTAGAGCGCCTTGCCGGCGCGCACGGCGGCGTCGAGCGCGCCCATGGTCTCTTCCAGCGGCGTGTCGGGATCGAAGCGGTGCGAGTAGAAGATGTCGACGTAGTCGAGGCCCATCCGCTTGAGGCTCGCATCGAGGCTCGCTGCCAGGTACTTGCGGCTGCCCCACTCGCCGTAGGGGCCCTCCCACATGCGGTACCCGGCCTTGCTGGAGATGATCAGCTGGTCGCGCAACCCGTGAAAGTCGGTGCGGAGAATTTCGCCGAACGCGGTCTCGGCGGAGCCCGGCGGCGGCCCGTAGTTGTTGGCGAGGTCGAAGTGGGTGATGCCGAGATCGAACGCGCGGCGGCAGATCGCGCGCTTGGTGTCGTGCGGCGTGTCGCCGCCGAAGTTGTGCCAGAGGCCGAGCGACACGGCGGGCAGCTTCAGCCCGCTCGCGCCGCAGCGGCGATAGGCCATCGTGTCGTAGCGGGTCTCGTCGGGGGCGTAGGTCATCGGGCTCCTCAGGCGAGCAGGGCGCGGGCGGCGTCGGGGCCGAGCGGCTCGGGACGGGTGCAGGTGGTGGTGAGCTCGACGAACGCGCCGGTCTCGCCCGACTTCAGGATCGAGGTCATGATGTCGATGCCGTGCAGCGCGCGCTCCATGCCGCAGCGCGCCTCGCGGCCTTCGAGGATCGCGGCGGCCATGTCGGCGAGGCCGGCGGTGCGGTAGTTGGCGTAGCTGCCGCTCGGCCGCACGTCGTTGGGCTTGGAGAACGGGTGGTCCCAGGTCTCGACCTCGGCGACCTTGCCGGTGTTGCTCGCCACCTCGACCGTGCCGCCGAACCAGTTCGGGTCCGGCACGAAGAGCGCGCCGTCGGTGCCGTAGAGCTCCATCGGGTGGTGCCGGTGGCCCCAGACGTCCCAGCTCGCGCCGAGCGTCACCGCCGCACCGCTGGCGAATTCGAGCAGCGCATGCACCGTGGTCGGCGTCTTGACCGGGATCTGCTCGCCCTTGCGCGGGCCGTCGCCGCCGATGGTGCGGGTGGGCGTCGCCATGTTGGTCAGCGCCGCCACGCGCCTGACCGGCCCGATCAGATTGATCAGGTTCGCGATGTAGTAGGGCCCGACGTCGAGCACCGGCCCGGCGCCCGGCAGGAAGAAGAAGTCCGGGTTGGGGTGCCAGTGCTCCATGCCGTGGCTCATCACGTGGGCGGTGCCCGAGGTGACGGTGCCGATCTCGCCGTCGTCGACCAGCTTGCGCGCGAGCTGGTGCGACCCGCCGAGGAAGGTGTCGGGCGCCGAGCCGACCCGGAGGTTCCTCGAATCGGCGAGCTTCTTCAGCGTCAGCCCTTCGTCGACGCTCAGAACGAACGGCTTCTCGGAATAGACGTGCTTGCCGGCCTCGAGCGCCCGCGAGGTGACGGCGTAGTGTGCATCGGGGATCGTCAGGTTGATCACCACGTCGACGTCGGGGTTCTCGAGCAGCATGTCGATCGGCTGCGCCTTGACGCCGAACTCCTTGGCGCGGGCTTCGGCCGCGCCCATGTTGATGTCGGTGCAGGCGCGCACCTCGAGGCCCTTGAAGAGCGGCGCGAGCCGGAAGTAGGCGGCGGAGATGTTGCCGCAGCCGATGATGCCGATGCCGAGAGTGCCGGTCATGATGTCTACGTCCTCAGAGGGTCTGCGCGGCAGCGAGCGAGCGCTTGGCGAAGCGGGTCGCGTCCTTGGGGTTGTCGTGCTCCATGACGAAGTACTTGACCGGCGTGCCCTTCAGCGCCGCCATGATCCCCTTCCAGTCGAGCGTGCCGTCGCCGACGTCGGCCCAGCCGTCCTCGTCGGTCTTCTCGCCGGCGGGCGCGATGTCCTTGACGTGGACCGCGGTGATGCGCTTGCCGTGGGTCTTGATCCAGTCGATCGGGTCGGCGCCGCCGCGGGCGATCCAGGCGATATCGGCCTCCCATTCGAGGTCCGGGCCGCCTTCGAAGATCGCCACCAGCGGGATCGAGCCGTCAGGCGTCGGCTTGAACTCGAAGTCGTGGTTGTGCCAGCCGAACCCGAGCCCGGCGTCGCGGTAGGGCGCCGCCGCCTTCTGCAGCCGCTTGCCGAACTCGAGCCAGCCCGCGCCGCTGTCGGGGCGCTGGTCGGGAGCGAGATGCGGGCAGTAGATCGTCTCGATGCCGACCGCCTTCGCGATCTCGAGCACGCGGTCGGGGTCGTTCTCGAGCTGGTCGAGCCCGAAGTGGCCCGTGGGCATCTTCAGCCCGCTCTCGCCGAGGTGCTCGGTGAGTTCGGCGACCTTGCCGGGGTCGGCGTAGAGCGCGCCGTAGCCTTCGACCTGCTTGTAGCCGGCCTCCGACAGCATCTTCAGCGTCGCCTCGAGCGGCGGGAAGTTGCGCGAGGAATAGAGCTGGTAGGAAAAGTCGGTCACGGGGGTGCTCTCCGGATCAGGGGGTAACGGTGAAGCTCGACCACAGGTCGCGGGTGGTGAGGGTGACGGCGGCGGGGTCGCCATGCGCCGGGGTGAAGGTGATCTCGGCATCATGGCCTGGAAAGAGCGCGACGGCGTTCGTCGAGAAGCGGCCGGGGCAATCGGCCTCCAGCGTCACGAAGAGCGCCACCGTATCGGCGGAGAGGCGGGCCGTCAGGGCGCCGCCGGTGGCGGTGGTGGTAACCCGGATGCCCGGGTCCTGCAAGCCGAGGTGCTTCCAGCGCACCGGCGCGAAGACGTCGCCGCCGGCCATGCCGTTCGCGGCGTGCCAGCGGTAGGCGAGGATCTCGCCGTCCTGCAGCTCGGCCAGCAGCAGCTCGGTCAGATCCGCCGCCGCGTCGGGGCCGACCGGTGCGCCGGCCGAGGCGAGGGGCCGCGTGCTCGCGCCGTCGAGGGTGACGGCGAAGACCTCGGCCTCGACCTGCACCGGCCCGGCGGTGTCGTTGACGCCGACCAGCCGCAGCGTGCCGTCGGCGCCGGGGATCGCGACCACCACCACGGGCTGGAAAAAGCGCTTTGCCATGTAATGCAGCAGCTTCCAGCCGCCGCCGTAGTCGAGGCTCGACCACGAGGCGACCGGCCAGGTGTCGTTGAGCTGCCAGTAGAGCGCGCCCATGCAGTGCGGCTTGAGGCTCCGCCAGTACTCGACGGCGGTCTTGATTGCCACGCCCTGCTGCACCTGGGACAGCCAGACGAAGTTCGGGAAGTCCTTGGGGAAGCGGAAGTAGCGGAACATCGTCTCGGCGATCCGCGCGTTGCCGCCGGCGTTCTTCTGGTGGCTCTCCATCACCGGCGAGGCGATGTTGAGGTCGGCCTCGTCGGCGAAGCTGCGGATCACCGGGAGCGACGTGTAGGACTGGAAGCCGAACTCCGAGCAGAAGCGCGGGCGGACGTCGCGGTAGTGCTCGAAGTCGCGGCCTTCGTGCCAGACCGACCAGAAGTGCATGTCGCCGGAGGTGTCGTCGTGCCAGGTGTCGCCGAACGACATCGGGCCGGGAGAGGGGCTCGACGGCCACCAGGTGGCGCCGGGAACGGCGGCCTTCAGCGCGGTCTCGATGGTGCGGTTCAGCCGGTCGTAGGCGACCAGGTAGCGGTCGCGGTTGTTGCGCGATTCCTCGAACCAGAGCAGCGCGCCGATGAGCTCGTTGTCGCCGCACCAGAGCGCCACGTGATGGGCGAGGCGACGGGCCTGCCAGGTGACCTCGCGGGTGACCTCCTCGAGGAATTCTTCCGTCGAGGGATAGAGATTGCAGGCGAACATGAAGTCCTGCCAGACCATCAGGCCGAGTTCGTCGCAGGCTTCGTAGAAGCGCGCCGGCTCGTAGCGCCCGCCGCCCCAGACCCGCAGCATGTTCATGTTGGCGTCGTGCGCGGACTGCAGCAGGTCGCGCGTCGCCTCGTCGCTGATCCGGGCCGGCAGCGCGTCGGCGGGAATCCAGTTGGCCCCCCGCGCGAAGACGTCGCGGCCGTTGACCTGGAGCTTGAAGCTGCGGCCGGTCTCGTCCGGCTCGGACACCAGGCGGACTTCGCGCAGCGCCAGCCGGAAGACGCGCCGCAGGGCGCCTGCGGTCACGACGAGCTCGTGGATCGGCTGCGGCCCGAGGCCGTTCGGCCACCAGAGCTCGGGCGCCTCGATGGCAAGCGTCGCCTCGATCGTGGCGGCGCCGCCGGCGAGCCGGACGCGGCCGCCGGTCTCGACGCCGCCGAGTGCCACGCTCCATTCGGTTTCGGCGGCGGCGACGTTGCGCAGGCTGGCGTCGACGTCGAGGTAGACGATTCCCTCGGCGTGGCGCTGCCGGATCGACGCGTCGGCGATCTCGCCGGCGCCGTCGATCAGCGCGATGCGGCCATAGACGCCGACCGGCGCCAGCGCGATGTTCCAGTCCCAGCCGAAGTCGCATTGCGGCTTGCGCAGCATGTTGCCGTTCGGGATCGGCGAGTTGCTGGTGCTGTAGGGCACCCGAAACGGCTGCGCCGCCTGCAGCGCATTGGCGCCACGGGTGTTCGAGCGCAGGACGATCTCGATGGTGTTGGCGCCCGCGACCAGCGCCGCTCCGACCTCGACGGCGTGCTCGCGAAAGCTCGTGGCGGCGTGAAGCACGGTCTGGCCGTTCAGCCGCACTTCGGCGAGGGTGTCGAGGGCGTCGATGACCAGCATCCACGGGCCGCCGGGATCGGCGATCTCGAACGTGCGCGAAACGGTCCAGTCGCGGTCGGCGACCCAGCGGACGGCGTATTCGTTGCGGCCGTGGTACGGGTCGGGGATCAGCCCCGCCGCGAACAGCGCCGAATGCACGTCGCCCGGCAGGGCGATCGGCGCGGTGAACTGCCGCTCGGCGTCGGCGAGCGCCCACTGTCCGGCTAGATCGGGCATTGCTCCCCCCGGGAGTCGTCTTTTGGTTAGAGCCGCTGCTCGCTCGCCTTGTCGAACAGCGACGCCTTGGAGATGTCGAGGCCGACCGTGACCTGGTCGCCGTGCCGGTACGGATGGTCGGCCCGGGCGCGCACCGAGACGGCCTGGCCGAAGAGCGTCAGCCAGACCAGGCTGTCAGACCCCATCGGCTCGTCGAGATCGACGCTCGCCGGGATGCCGTCGGCGTCCTCGGGGGCGATCTCGATGTGCTCCGGGCGGATGCCGAGGATCACCGGACGCCCCGCATCCTGCGGAACCACCCCGTCGTAGCCGGCCAGCGGCACGGTGACGTTCGCGGCGCGGAAGGCCTTGCCGCCGGGCGCGTCGGCGATCACGCCCGGCACGAACGTCATCGCCGGCGAGCCGATGAAGCCCGCCACGAAGAGGTTCGAGGGCTTGTTGTAGATGGTCTTTGGGTCGGCGAGCTGCTGGATGATGCCGCCGCGCATCACCGCGATCCGGTCGGCCAGCGTCAGCGCCTCGATCTGGTCGTGGGTGACGTAGACCATGGTGTTCTCGAGGTTCTGGTGCAGCCGCTTGATCTCGACGCGCAGCTCGGAGCGGAGCTTGGCGTCGAGGTTCGACAGCGGCTCGTCGAACAGGAACACGTCGACGTCGCGCACCAGCGCCCGGCCGATCGCCACGCGCTGGCGCTGGCCGCCGGAAAGCGCCGCGGGCTTGCGGTCGAGCAAGGGCTCGATCTGCAGGATCGCCGACGCGCGGGCGATGCGCTTCTCGATCTCGGCCTTCGGGAGCCCGGCGTTCTTCAGCCCGAAGCTCAGGTTGCCGCGGACGCTCATCTGCGGGTAGAGCGCGTAGGACTGGAACACCATGCCGATGCCGCGGTCCTTGGGCTCCTCCCAGGTGACGTTCTTGCCCTTGATCCAGATCTGCCCGTCGGTGACGTCGAGAAGGCCCGCGATGCAGTTGAGCAGCGTGGACTTGCCGCAGCCGGACGGCCCGAGCAGCACGATGAACTCGCCTTCGGCCACGTCGATGTTGAGCTGCTTCAGCACGCTCACCGACCCGTAGGTCAGCGTCAGGTCCTTGACGAGGATGCTGGTCCCGTTCGCGCTTGCCGGCGACGCCTGCCGGCCTTCGGCCAGCCCGGTCGCGGGCTGCCCGGGGTCCTTGAGCGCCTGATCTGCATTGGGGGTCTGACGTACGGTCATGGCCTAACCTTTCACCGCGCCCGCAGCGATGCCGCGCACGAAGAGCCTGCCGGAGATGAAGTAGATGAAGAGCGGCACCAGGCCGGTGATGATCGTCGCGGCCATGTTGACGTTGTATTCCTTCACGCCCTGCACCGAGTTGACGATGTTGTTGAGCTGGACGGTCATCGGATAGGTATTCGGCGTGGTATAGACGACGCCGAAGAGGAAGTCGTTCCAGATGCCGGTCACCTGCAGGATGATCGCGACCACGAAGATCGGCAGCGCCATCGGCAGCATGATCTTGAAGTAGATCGCCCAGAAGCCGGCGCCATCGACGCGGGCGGCCTTGAAGAGCTCCTCAGGCACCGACGAGAAGTAGTTGCGGAAGAGCAGCGTCAGGATCGGCATGCCGAAGATCGAGTGCACGATGACGAGGCCGGTCAGCGTGCCGTAGAGGCCGATGGTGCGCAGGATGATGACGATCGGGTAGAGCATCACCTGGTAGGGGATGAACGCCCCGAAGATCAGGATGGCGAAGAACACGTTGGCGCCCCTGAAGCGCCAGAGCGAAAGCGCGTAGCCGTTCACCGAGGCGATGGCGATCGAGATCAGCACCGAGGGCACGGTGATGCGCACCGAGTTCCAGAACCCGCGGCTGAGGCCGTCGCAGTTCAGCCCGGTGCAGGCCTGCGACCAGGCCTTGACCCAGGGCTCGAAGGTGATCTCCATCGGCGGCGAGAAGATGTTGCCGAGCCGGATCTCGGGCATGCCCTTCAGCGAGGTGACCACCATCACGTAGAGCGGGATGAGGTAGTAGACCGCCACCACGAACAGCGTGCCGTAGAGCATGATGTTGCGCCGCGACAGCGTGCGCCGCGGACGGGCGCCGCGCGGCTCGGAGCGGTCGAACCTCTCGATGACATCGTCGGCGGCGATGGCTCCGGCGAGGGCGTCGGGATTAGACACGCTTCTTGCCTCCGAATTCGAGGAAGGCCCAGGGGATGATGATGATGGCGACGGTCACCAGCATCATCGTCGAGGCGGCGAAGCCCTGGCCGAGGTTCTGCGCCCGGAACATGTACTCGTAGACGTACTTCGCCGGCACCTCCGAGGCGTTTCCGGGGCCGCCGCCGGTCTGCGCCACGACGAGGTCGTAGAGCTTGACGATGCCGCTCATGACGATGACCAGCGTGGTGATGAAGACCGGCCGCATCATCGGGATGACGACGAAGAGATAGGTCTTCCACATCGGGATGCCGTCGACGCGCGACGCCTTCCAGATGTCCTCGTCGATGCCGCGCAGCCCCGCCAGCATCAGGCACATGATGAGGCCGGTGCCCTGCCAGAGGCCGGCGATCAGGATGCCGTAGATCACGATGTCGGGGTCGTAGAGCGGATTGAACGTGAAGCTGGTCCAGCCGAGCTCGCGCACGATGTGCTGCACCCCGAAGTCGGGGTTCAGGATCCACTGCCACACCAGCCCGGTCACGATGAAGCTGAGCGCGAAGGGATAGAGGAAGATGCTGCGGAAGGTGTTCTCGAAGCGGATCTTCTGGTCGAGGAGGGCGGCGAGGACGAAGCCGATGATGAAGCTGAAGATCAGCGACAAGAAGCCGTAGATCGCGAGGTTCTCGATCGATATCAGCCACCGCGGCGAGGACCAGAGCCGGTCGTACTGTTCGAGGCCGACGAAGCGCAGCCGCGGCAGGAGCTTCGAATCGGTGAAGGAGTAAAGGACCGTCCAGAGCGTGCCGCCGAGGAAGACCACGACCGCGGTGAGGATCATCGGAATCGAGGCGACCTTGGCGTTGAGGTTCTTGAAAAGCCGGCTCGGTCGCGCCTGCGGCATCTGTTTCCCCCGATCGTCCCCGTTTACCGGTGTGCCGGCCCGCGGCGCGGGCCGGCCGTCTGCCGTCACCAGGCCGTCAGTCGGCGCTGGCGATCAGGTCGGCATAGGTCTTCTGGGCCGCTTCCGGCGTCATGCTCATGTCGGCGAAGAACTGCGTCATCAGGTCGTTGATCTGGGTCGTGGTGTCGGGGCTGATCAGCTCGTCGGTGCTCGGGATCACGTTCCCCGTCTTCAGAACGTCGAGCCCCTTCTTCATGCAGTCGTTGGCGGCGCTGAGATTGACGTCGCCACGCACCGGCATCGACCCCTTCTTGAGGTTGAACGCCACCTGGGTATCGGGCGACAGCATCACCGAGGCCAGGGTCTCCTGCGCCTTCGACTTCTCCGGATCGTCGAGCTTGGGGAAATAGAAGCTGTCGCCGCCGGTGGTGATGTAGGGATCGGGCATGCCGAGCCCCACGAGGCAGCTGTAGTCCTCGCCGGCGACCTGGCCCGCGACCTGGAACTCGCCTTGCGCCCAGTCGCCCATCGACTGGCCGCCGGCCTTGGCGGTGATGACCATGTTGGTGGCCTGGTTCCAGTCCTGCACGTTCGAGCCCTTGGCCATCTTGCGGGCGTCGTCGGCGGCGGCCCAGATCTTCGCCATCTCCGGCCCGCCGGCGGCCTCGGCGTCCTTGTCCTTGTAGACCTTCATGTAGAGGTCCTTGCCGCCGAGCGCGAGAACGAGGTTGTTGAAGAGGCCGGCCTGCTGCCAGCCCTGCGCGCCGACGGCGAGCGGCTGGATGCCGGCCTTCTCCAGCGCCGGGGCAGCGGCGACGAACTCGTTCCAGTTGGTCGGCACCGCGACGCCGGCCTTCTTGAAGGCTTCGTTCGACAGCCACAGCCACTGCCAGGCATGGATGTTGACCGGCACGCAGTAGATGTGCCCGTCGAGGGTGCAGCCTTCGAGCAGGGACGGCGGGTTGATGACTTCGGCCCAGTTCTCGGCCTTGGCGACGTCGTCGAGGTTGCGCATCAGCCCGGCCTCGACCAGCTCCTCGGCCTGGCGGCCGTGGTTGAACTGGGTGGCGCCCATCGGGTCGCCGCCGGTGATGCGGCTGACCATGATCGGCCGGGCAGTATCGCCCGATCCGGCGATCGCTCCGTCGACCCAGTGGTTGCCGGTCGCGTCGAACGCCTTGGCAAATTCCGCGACTGCCGCGGCTTCGCCGCCGGACGTCCACCAGTGCGTGACCTCGAGATCGACGGCATGCGCGGCACCGACAGGCAACGCCACGGACGCCGCGAGCATCGCGGCCAACGAGCGGATTTTCATTTGAGAACCTCCCAGTTCTACATCGTTACAGTAAAATGCTACGGGAGCGCGTCCCTTATGGCAATCCCGGAATCGGCCCCGGTGGCGCGCGCAGAGGCGACGCGTTTCAGCAAGCCGGAGGACCGGCGGCTGAGAAATAAAATCATGGAGATAGAGCGACTTGAGGTGTGACTCGCTGTCGGTCTCCGTCGCGACGCGAGGATCGGGCCGGCTCGGCTGACCGGCGAGGGCGCGGGCTGTAACGTTTCAGCTTGAACCCCCGGGCGAAGCGGATAACCTGCGATTCGGCGTGGCTTGCGCCTGAAGGGTCGGAATGATGCCTGCGGAGGGAAATGCTGCCGATGCGGCTGGTGCCGGCGCGACCGCACGTCCGACGCTGAAGACCATCGCCTACATGACGGGTCTGGGCGTCACCACGGTGTCGCGTGCGTTGCACGACGCCCCCGACATCGGTCAGGCGACCAAGGACCGGGTGCGGCTCGTCGCCAAGCAGATCGGCTATCGCCCGAACCGCGCCGGGGTCCGGCTCCGCACCGGCAAGACCAACGTCATCAGCCTGGTGCTAACCGTCGAGACCGAGTTTCTCGGGCTGAGCTCGCATCTGGTGCACGGCATCTCGGAGTATCTCGCCGGGTCGACCTATCACCTGATCGCGACGCCCTACACCCTCAGCAGCGATCCACTGGAACCTGTCCGCTACATCGTCGAGACCGGCTCGGCCGACGGCGTCATCTTCTCGCGGACCGAGCCGCACGACGCCCGGGTGCGCTACCTGCACCAGAGGGGGTTTCCCTTCGCCTCGCACGGCCGCACCGAGATGGGCATCGAGCACCCGTACTTCGATTTCGACAATGGCCGCTACGGCGAGATCGCCGCCGAGCGGCTGGTGGCGCGCGGGCGAAAGCGGCTGGCGCTGCTGGCGCCGCCGGCGCAGCTCACCTATGCGCGGCACATGAGTGCGGGCTTCCAGCGGGTCATCGAGCGGCACGACCTGATCGACGTTCCGATCCGCGAGGTCGACACCGACAGCAGCTACGAGACGATCTTTCAGGAGGTCAGCCGGCTCATGGTGTCGCGCCGCCGTCCGGACGGCCTTGTCTGCGGCAGCGCCTCGGCGGCGATCGCGGCGATTATCGCCGCGGAGGCGCAAGGCCTGGTGATCGGTCGCGACTTCGATGTCGCCGTCAAGGAATCCTTCGACCTGATGCGCAAGTTCCGCCGCGAGATCGAAGTGGTGCACGAGGACTTCCGCCGCGCGGGGATGGGCCTCGCGGACGCGGTCGTGCGGACGATCGACGGCACCGCTGCGTCCGATCTGCAGACGCTGGACGTCCCGGAAGGCGGAGCACTCAATTTTAACGAAGATTAATCGCTTAAGGATCAATGGGATACTGGTAATTTCGCGTGCGAAATCGCATCAGCTGCCCCAGACGAGCTCCAGAACGCGCAGCCAGTTCCCGTGGGCGATCTTGCGCAGCAGCGTCTCGTCGTAGCCATGCACGCGCATCGCGGCGAGAAGCGCCGGCAGCCCGGCGACGTCGCCGATGCCGGCCGGCAGCGTCGCGCCGTCGAAGTCCGAGCCGAACCCGACCCGGTCCTCCCCGAGATGCACAACCAGGTAGTCGAGGTGGCGCAGCACCGGCTCCCAGTCCATGTCCGGCGCCCTGCGTCCGTCCGGCCGCAGGAACGAGGTCGCGAAGTTCAGGCCCACCATGCCGTCCCGCTCGGCGATCATCGCCAGCTGCCGGTCGGTCAGGTTCCGGGTCGACGGCGTGATGGCATGGACGTTGGAATGCGTCGCGACCAGCGGTCCGTCCGAGATCGCCGCCACGTCCTCGAACCCGGCGGCATTGAGGTGCGAGAGATCGACCAGCAGCCGCAGTTCGCCGCAGGCCCGCACCAGGTCCTTGCCGGCGTCGGTCAGGCCCGGCCCGGTGTCTGGATCGCCGGGAAACCGGAACGGCACGCCGTGGCCGAAGATCGTCGGACGGCTCCAGACCGGCCCGAGTGACCGCAAGCCCGCCGCGTGCATGAGGTAGAGCGCGTCGAGGTCCGCCCCGATCAACTCGGCGCCTTCCATGTGCATGACGGCCGCGATCGTGCCCGAGGCCAGGCATGTTCGGATGTCCGCGACGCTGCGACAGATCGCGAGCCCGCCCGCCCGTTCCAGTCGCATCAGGATGCCCGCCATCTGCACCGCCACCGGCTGCGCCTCGGAGGCCGGGATCGCCGGGGGCAGCGGCACGTCGAACGGCGGCACGTCCATCAGCGCACCGAAGTCGCCTCCCGCATGCGGGGGCGACGGCACATAGATCGCGAAGAGTCCGCCGGCAAAGCCGCCGCGGCGCATCCGGGGTAGGTCGAGATGGCCCGCTCCGTCGCCTTCGAGCCACATCTTGTCCCGTGCCGCTGGCTCGGCGTTCCAGAGCCGGAGCAACAGGTCGTTGTGCCCGTCGAAGACGGGTACCAGGTCGGTCATGGCGGCGTCTCCCCGGAGGCGGTTCCTGTACTCGCATACCGGTCCGACAGGTCACGGGCAAACTCTGATCGACCTGGGGTCGGCCGCGCCGGTTACCGGGCTATTCGCTCTTCGTCGCGGCCGAACCCTTGACCACGGCCTTACGCGCCCGCGGCTTGGCGGGCTTCTTGGCCGGCGCAGACGCAGGCTCCTGATCGCTCGTCACCGAGGCATCGGGCGCTGCGTTCTCTCCGGGGATCGTGTGGTCGGCGAGCCCGGACAGAACCTGGCTCTCGGCCTGGGTCCAGTGCTCATGGTCGCGTCCGTGCGGCCGTCCCTCCTTTTCCCAGAGTTCATGGGCACGCCGGGCGATGTCGCTCTCGATCGCCGGGTCGCGGGAAGGTTTTCTCATGGCACGCCTCCATCGGTCTTCGGAGCCCGCTCAACGCGAGGGTTCGGCGAAGGTTCGCCGAAATCACGGGAACTCGCACGGGACGGGTACATTGGACGTCAAGATACCACGCAGCTTCCGGACGTGTCACATCCTGTCTGGATCGAAGGCGCCGGCCGGAGGCGCTCTCCAATGGAAAGTCCGGGATGCATGATCCGTCCTTCCGACGCGGCGGCCCTCACGAGGCCGATACGGTCGGTTCCCCGCAAGACGCTCGCCCGAGCGAACTTCAGGCTACGTACCGCCTGCAGCTCACGCCGGATTTCCGTTTCGGCGATGCCGCCGGCCTGGCGCCTTACCTTGCCGCGCTCGGGGTCAGCCACGTCTATGCCTCGCCGGTCTTCGCCGCCAGCGCCGGCAGCACCCACGGCTACGACGTCGTCGATCACGGCAGGCTCAATCCCGAACTGGGCAGCGCCGAGGACTTCGAGGCCATGGCGCGCGCCTTCCGCGCGAACGGCCTCGGTCTGATCCTCGACATCGTTCCCAACCACATGGGCGTCGTCGGCGACGCGAACGCCTACTGGCAGGACGTGCTCGAATGGGGACCCCGCAGCCGCTTCGCGTCGTGGTTCGACATCGACTGGAACGCGCCGCACCCCGGTCTCGCGGGCAAGGTGCTGATGCCGGTCCTGGGCGAAAGCTACGGCGCCGCCTTGGCGGCCGGAGCGCTCGTCCTGCGGTTCGACGCCGACGAAGGTCGCTTCGCGGTCTGGGCGCACGACACGCACAAGTTGCCCGTCTCGCCGCTCGACTACGCCGCCGTTCTGAAGGCCGGAGAGCTTGATGCCCAGGCGGAAGCCGCCGCCGCCGTCAAGGGCCCCGAAGATCCGCGCTGGCGCGACCTGCGCTCGGACGCTCGCCGGCGTACCCGATGGAGAGGGTCCTCGCAGCGTTCACCGGCCGCGCGGGAGATTTCGCCTCCTGGGCCGCTGCTCGACGGCCTCATCCTTCGCCAGAACTGGCGACCCGCGAAGTTCAGCCTCGAGACCGACGCGCTCAACTACCGCCGCTTCTTCACCATCAGCGCTCTGGCCGGCGTCCGCGTCGAGGACCCGGACGTCTTCGAAGCCACGCACGGGCTCGTCCTCTCCCTCGCCGAAAGCGGTCGTGTAGACGGCTTGCGCATCGATCACATCGACGGCCTGCGCGATCCCAAGGGTTATCTGACCCGCCTCCGGGCGCGCACGCAGGAGCCCTTCACCCTGCTGGTCGAGAAGATCCTCGGGCCTGGCGAGACCCTGCCGGCAGACTGGCCGGTCGAGGGCACGACCGGATACGAGGTGACGAACCTGCTTGCGGGACTGCTGATCGACCCGGCGGCGGACGACGCCCTTACCCGGAACTACGTCGAATTCACCGGTCGCACCGCATCGTTCGACCTGGTCGAGCACGAGGCGAAGCGCAGCATCATGACGCGTGCGATGGCGGCGGAGCTCGAGAGCCTGTCAGCCGCCTTTGTCGATCTCGCCAGCCGCTCCTCGCTCTTTCGCGACCTGGGGCTCGCAACGATGCGCGCCGGCCTCGTCGAGGTCGTCGCCGGGTTCGACGTCTACCGCACCTATGCCGATGCCGACGGGATGCGTGCCGAGGACCGCGCCCGCGTGCTTGCGGCCGTGGAGCGGGCGCGCAGCGTAGGGACCGGGCTCGACCCGGACGTCTTCGATTTCATTGCCGCGGTGCTCACGCTGGACCTCCCGGGAGCGGACGAGCTCGTGATGCGGGTCCAGCAGTTCACCGGACCGGTGATGGCCAAGGGCGTCGAGGACACCGCCTTCTACCGCTACAACCGGCTGATCGCCTTGAACGAGGTCGGCGGCCGGCCAGGCACCTTCAGCGTCCCGATCGACGCGTTTCACGCGGCCAACGCCGCGCGGCAGGCGGATGCGCCCCGGACGATGCTGACGACGTCCACCCACGACACCAAACGCGGCGAGGATGCCCGCGCCCGCATCGCCGCGATCAGCGCCCACCCGGACGACTGGCGCGCGAAGGTCGGCGAATGGCACGACCTCCTCGCCGATCCCGCGCAGCCGATCGACCGCAACGAGGAGTATTTCCTCTACCAGCTGCTGCTGGGCGCCTGGCCAATGGAGTGGCGGTCGACGCCGCCACGAGAAGCCCTAGACGGATTGGCCGGGCGGGTTCAGGCCGCGATGCTGAAGTCCGTCCGGGAAGCCGGCGTGAACACCCGCTGGACGTTCGGCAATCCGGACTACGAGGCGGCGCTGGCCGCCTTCATCGCGCGCGCGTTCGCCGCAGACAGTGCATTCCTGCGCTCCTTCCGCAGCTTCGAGGCGGAGGTGGTCGGCGACGGCGTCGCGAATTCGCTGATCCAGACGGCGCTCAAGCTGACGATCCCCGGCGTGCCCGATATCTACCAGGGCGCGGACCTCTGGGACCAGAGCCTGGTCGATCCCGACAACCGCCGGCCGATCGACTTCGCGCATCGTCGAGCCGTGCTCGAGGCGGAGAAAGCGGCCGCCGGGCCTACCGACCCGATGACGAAGCTCGCCTTGACGTCGCGCCTGCTTCGTCTGCGGCAGGCACACCCGACGCTGTTCCGGGAAGGCAGCTACGAACCGCTGCGTGCCGAAGGTCCGGGTGCCGGTTCGGTCTGCGCCTTCCTGCGGCGCCGCAACGGCGAGGCGCTGCTCGTGGCGGTGGCGCTTCGCCACTCGGGTCCGGCATTCACCTCGGCCACGCGCATCGTGTTGCCCGGGAACGATACGACCTGGCACGACGTGGTGGCCGACGCGGCTCGGACATCGCTGTCTTGCCTGGAGCTTTTCGCGGAATCGCCGGTGGCGGTGCTCAGGATGGCATCGGGCAGGGACGGAGAAGCGGTCTGACCGGGCCGGCTCGCCGCCCCGACGCAGGGGTCAGCCGATCTCGGTCTGCCAGGCAACGAGGTCGGAGGTCTGGGTGGAAGGATGGCGGGGGCCGGGTGCCAGGAGAAGGGCACAGTCGCCGGTCAGGGTGAGCCGGCGTCCGGTCTGGACCGGTCGCCGTCCGCCGCCACCATAGACTCTGTCCTCGCTGGACCAGATCACGTGCCAGTCGAACCCGACGGGCGGGGCAAAGAGCGGGTCCGGTATGCTCGGCAGCGGCAGGTCCGCACCGAAGTTGACCAGGATGAGCCGTTCCTCTTCGGGCGCATCATCGGCGAAATACCGCAGCAGGAACGCCGCCGGACCGATCACGGAGCCGTCGATCCCTCCCGACGGGCCGCTCGGCTGGCTTGCGATTGCCTTCGTTTCGCGGCGCAGCCGCAAGAGGTCGCGGTGCAGCGCCATTGCCTCGCCATGCACGGTGCACTCGGCCCAGTCGAGCTTGCACCGGGCGAAGGTCTCGGGGTGCGCCGGCGGTGCCATCCTCTCGTTTGCCGCCGGGTCGTTGAGGCTTGCGAACTGCCGCATGAAGTCGGCGCGTCCCTTCGACACGAGCGGATCGAGGTCCTCGCCCTGGTCGGCGAAGAACAGGAACGGGCTCGAGGACCAGAATTCCTGACCCTGGAACAACATCGGGGTCTGCGGGCCGAGGAGCAGGAGCGCCGTCAGCGCTCGCAGGCGGGCAGGGGCGGCGAGCGCATGCGACCGCAGCCCGCGCGCCGAGTTGGCAATCTGGTCGTGGTTCTGGGTGAAGGTGACGAAGGCGCTCGCTGGAAGGTCGCGGCTCGGCGTTCCGCGCGGCGCGTCCTGCCAGTCGTAGCGTTGCCCCTGGAACAGGTGCCCGAACTTTGCCAGCGCCACGAACTCCTGCGGCGCACCCTTGTAGTCGTGGTAGTAGGCCTCGCTGCGGCCGGTCAGCGCGGCTTGGGCGGAATGATGGAAATCGTCGTTCCAGAGTGAATCGAGCCCGTATCCCCCCACCGACGGCGGGCGGGAGAGCCGGGCGTCCTGCGGCTCGTTCTCGGCGACGATGTAGACGCGCCGTCCGCCGGCCGCGGCGCGCGCCTCTCGGGCCAGACGCGCCACGATGTGATCGGCCGAGGCATCGAAGAGCGCCTGCGTTGCGTCGAGCCGCAGGCCGTCGAGGTGGTACTCGGCGATCCAGTAGGCGGCATTCTGCGCCACGTAGTCTCTGACCGCAGCCGACCCCGGCCCGTCGAAGTTCAGCGACGCGCCCCAGTCGTTCTTGTAGCGGTCGGTGAACCAGTCTGCGGTCAGGTCGTGAAACCGGTTCCCGGGCCCGAAATGGTTGTAGACCACGTCGAGGATGACGCTGATCCCGGCAGAATGGGCGGCATCCACGAACCGTCGAAACTCGTCGGGCGTCCCGTAGAGGCGGCTCGGGGCGTAGGTCAGCGCTCCGTCGTAGCCCCAGCCGAACTGGCCGCGGAATTCGGCGATGGGCAGCATCTCGATTATCGTGATTCCCAGCGCGGCCAGATGCGCCAGCCGCCCGGCCGCTGCCGCCCAGGTGCCTTCCGGCGTGAAGGTGCCCACGTGCAGCTCGTAAATGACCTGTCCCGCAGGTCGGACACCCGGCCAATCGCGGTCGCTCCAGGAATAGGCCGCCGGGTCCACCAGGACCGACCAGCCATCGGGGCCGCCGTCCTGCGCCCGCGAGGCAGGATCCGCGAGCAACGGCCCTCCATCGACCCGGAACCCGTACCGGGTTCCGGCGAGAAGTCCCGGCGCACGGCCACCGAACCAGCCGTCCGCTGCGGCGAAGAGCGGCGCCTCGCGTCCATCCTCCAGCACGATCCGCGCCTCGGCCCTGCCCGGCGCCCAGAGGCGGAACGAGGCTCCGTCTTCCGCCAATTCGGCACCGTGAGCGAAGCGTCGCCGGCCAAGGACCCGACCAAGCTCGAGTGGCCGCGATGACATCGATTCTCCAGTTCGTGGAAGTAGGAACGAGACGCAGTTTGTAGCCATAACCGCACGCAAGCGCTAACCGGATTGCCGTTCTGCGGTTCCACGCGCGTGCGAAATCCGGAGTGGCCCTCCTTCCGAGAACGAACACGCGATCGGGTGTTCGGCACCAAGCTCGCTCCGGAACCATTTCCCCTCTTGGTTGTTATCGGGACATGCCACGCGACAGCTTCGAACCCGATGCCACGCAAAGCGCCTTCGAGCGTCTGCGTAGGGCCGAGCGCTGCGCGGATGCGCTCCGCGCGCTGCTTCGGGAGGTCCGCTCGTCGAGCGACGCCTACGAGGACGTGCTCGGCTGGCTCAAGTATTGGGAACGCGCGGTCTTTTCGCGGCGCCTCGAACTCGACGCCCTCTGGAAAGAGCGGCGTGCGAGCCAACGCCGGGACGATAGCGTCATCGGCGTTTGCGACTGGAATCGCCAGCAGCCGCCGGACAGCAAGCACCGGGCTTGACGCGGTAGGCCGCCATCCAAAATGGCAGGCAGCGGCAGGCCGCGACGGCGATGAGTCATCGGCGTGAGCTGTATCATTCTTGAAGCGCTGCGGCGGCGTCCCTCTCATCGCGTCGATTTCTTCCCCCACCAGGGTTCCGCTCCTGGCGAAACCACTTGCTGGAGAGCCTTTACTCGCTCCAGCTCAGGGCGGTCGACATCGGCGCCGGATGCTTCTAGGCGAGATTGAGCTGCTTTACCCAGCGGCGGTGCAGCCAGAAATACTGCTCGGGGTGCCTGCGCACACGCGCGGCGAGGCTGTCCGCGGCGGCTTGGGTCATGGACTCGGGCGTGCCGGGCGCGATTGGCGCCTCGAAGTCGACGGCGACATGCAGTCCATCGGGCTGGCGCGTACCGTAAACCGGGATCATCGGCAGGTCATACTTGAGCGCCAGCCCGGCCATGAAAATACCGGTGGGCGCCGGATGGCCGAGAAAGTCGATCAGGGTGCCTTCCTTGGTATACTGATCGAGCAGCACCGCCATCACGCCGCCGCGCCGGACGTGCCGCACCAGCTCCCGCAGCCCGGCGCTGTCGCGCCCCACCACGGGCTTGCCGCCGGCCTCGACATTGGCAAGGTAGTCGCGGTTGAGGCGGGGATTTCTGACCGGCCGGATCAGCGCACCCGAACTCGATGCCTTCCGCGATCAGTGCGGCGCGCACCGCTTCCCACTGGCCGAAGTGGCCCGAGACGAGGAGCGCGCCCCGACCTGCCGCGCGGGCCTCCCGCAGCGCCGCCCAACCCGGCCCGGTCGGCGCGGTCCATGCGCCGCGCGCCTGGAAGTCGCGACGGGTCATCACCTCGATCATCGTCCGCCCGAACGAATCGGCCATTCCCGAGCGGATGCGCCGGCGCTCGCCGGCGGGCATGTCGGGGAATATCAGCCGCAGATTGCCCTCCACCCGACGCCGCATGTCCGGAAGGACGGCGACGAGGAGCCGGGTGAACCCTGAGGCGAAGGCAAGGCGCGCCCGATAGGGCAGCGCCCGCGCGACGCCGAGGAGCGCGCCCTGCGGCAGCCACGCGAGGAACTCGAGGGCGGGTTTGCGGGGGCGCTTTGCCATGACCTGCGCTCAGCGCCTCGGGGCTTCGAACGCTGCCCTGCGCGGGCCGTCCCGGACGGGCGATCCGTACTCAGGCAAGACCGGGAAGCTCTGCCGGCCCGGCGGACCGGCAGGAACCCGATAGCGTCAGTGTTTGACCGGGTTGATCATCATGACCATCTGCCGGCCTTCAAGCCGGGGAATGGTCTCGATCTTGCCGAGCTCGGTCACGTCATCGGCCACACGCTCGAGCAGCTTGCGGCCGAGCTCGGCGTGAGCCATCTCGCGGCCACGGAAGCGTAGCGTGATCTTGACCTTGTCGCCGCCCTCGAGAAACTTCACGACCGAGCGCATCTTGACCTCGTAATCGTGCGTGTCCGTGTTGGGGCGGAACTTGATCTCCTTGATCTCGATGATCTTCTGCTTCTTTCGGGCCTCGGACTCCTTCTTCTGAGTCTCGTATTTGTACTTTCCGAAGTCCATGATCTTGGCGACCGGCGGCGTCGCGTTCGGCGAAATCTCGACCAGATCGAGCCCGGCCTCCTCGGCCAGAACCATCGCGCGGTCTGGGGTGATCACGCCGATATTCTCGCCATCCGCTCCGATGAGACGAATTTCCGGCGACCGGATACGGTCGTTGACGCGGGGTCCGGTCTCGCGCGTCGGCGGGGCGTTGTGTGGTCTGCGGGCTATGGCCTTTGCATCCTTTTGATCGTTGATCCGATAAAAAAGCCGGAGCATTGCCCCGGTCAGCGGAGTACAATAATGCATATTGCAGGATAAGTGAAGATGCGCTCGGCTCCTGCAGCCACCTGCTCTGCGCTCCGTGGCCGTTTCCCGCCGGACGGCCGATCTGGAGGCAGTCTTCCCTTGCATAGCGCGTTGGGATTGGCCATCTCGTGTGCCAACCGGAGAGAGTCCGGCCGATCGAGGAAACGGAAGGAGGGGACCTATGCAGGGTAGAACCTGGCTGTGGATCATTGTGGCGATCGTTGTCATCGTGGCGATCTACCTGTTCATGGGCTCGGGCACAAAAACTGCCACCGCGCCCGAGACGGCGCCGGCTCCGGCGACCGCGCCGGCAGAGCCGGCGGCACCAGCGGCGCCTGCCAACTGAGGGTGACCGGCAGAGTGTGATCTCCGATCGCGCTCGTGCCTTGTCCCTGATCGGCCTCAACCGGGCCGGAATGACCCGGCCGGCGCCAAGATGGGCGCCGGCCTTTGTGTTTGGGGCTGTTCGCGCCCCGACTTGCAATCAGGTCAGGCTAGCGCAGAAGCCGTGAATCCTGCGGCACGCTTCACGGAGCACCTCGTCGGACGCAGCGTAGCTGATGCGAAAATTCGGCCCGAGGCCGAACGCGGCGCCAAACACGATCGCCACGCCTTCAGCCGCAAGGAGCGCGGCGGCGAAAGCCTCGTCGTTGGCGATCTCGGTGCCGTCAGGCGTTCGCCGCCCGATCAGCGAAGCGATCGAGGGATAGACGTAGAATGCGCCTTCCGGCACCGGGCAGAGAATGCCGGGGCAGGCGTTCAGCAGTTCGACGACGAGATCCCTCCGACGCTGGAACGCGAGCGCAGCCTCGGCAATGTAGTCCTGCGGACCGCTGAGCGCCTCGAGTGCGGCCCATTGGCTGATCGAGCACGGGTTCGAGGTCGACTGGCTCTGGATCGCCGTCATCGCGCGGATGAGCGGCTTCGGTCCCGCCGCATAGCCGATGCGCCATCCGGTCATCGCATAGGCCTTGGAGACGCCGTTGACCGTGAGCGTCCGGTCGAGGAGCCGCGGCTCGATCTCGGCCGGGGTCGTGAAGACGAAAGGCGGAAAGACGATGTGCTCGTACATGTCGTCGGTCATGACCCAGACATGCGGGTGCTCCACGAGCACGTCGGTCAGCCGCCCGAGTTCCTCGCGCGAGTATCCCGCGCCGGTCGGGTTCGACGGCGAGTTGAAGATCAGCCACTTGGTGCGAGGCGTGATCGCGGCGGCAAGCGCTTCGGGAGTGATCTTGAAGCGGTCCTCGAGCCTGCCGGGAACGATCACCGGCGTGCCGCCGGCCAGCGCCACCATGTCCGGGTAGCTGACCCAGTAGGGTGCCGGCACGATCACCTCGTCGCCGGGATTGAGCGTCGCGACGAGCGCGTTGAAGAGCACCTGCTTGCCGCCGGTCGACACGATCACCTGGTCGGGGGCATAGTCGAGGTGGTTTTCCCGGGCAAACTTGGCGACGATGGCGCGGCGGAGCTCCGCAATGCCTTCGGGCGCGGTATAGCGGGTCGCGCCGCGGTCGATCGCGGCCTTGGCGGCCTCGCGGATATGGACGGGAGTGTCGAAGTCGGGCTCGCCGGCGCTGAGCCCGATGATGTCGAGACCCTCGGCCTTCAGTTCGCTCGCCCGCGCCGTAATGGCCATCGTCGGCGAGGGCTTGATGCGGCCGAGGGCATCGGAGAGGAAGGCCATCTCGGCTCCAGTTTGCATGCGGGCGACCCTTGTCTTAGGCTCGGGCTCCTGAGGGAGCAAGCAATTGGATCGGAGAGAAGAATGAGCGTGGGGGGGCAGGGACGGCCATTCCATCTTGCGTTTGCGGTGCACGATCTCGACAGCACGCGCAGTTTCTACGGCGGGCTTCTCGGCTGTGCGATGGGGCGCGACGCGCCGACGTGGCAGGACTTCGACTTCTTCGGCCACCAGTTGAGCGCCCACGTTGCGGCCGCCGCCGAGAGCGCAAGTGGGCAGGTCGACGGTACGGCGGTGCCGATCCCGCATTTCGGCGCGGTGCTGGACATGGAGGCGTGGGCAGCGCTCGCCGACCGGCTCCGGGACCGAGGCACTAAGTTCCTGATCGAGCCGCAGATCCGCTTTGCCGGCGCACCGGGAGAGCAGGGCACCTTCTTCGTGCAGGACCCGTCCGGCAACACTTTGGAGTTCAAGGGGTTTCGCGACCAGGGCGCGGTGTTCCAGGCGTGAGCGACGGCGCGGAGACCCGGCTGAAGCGCCTGCGCATCCGGAGCTGGAGGCGCGGGACGCGCGAGATGGACCTCATCCTCGGCGGCTTCGCCGATGGTCCGCTGGCGGCGCTCGATCCGGCGAGCCTCGCGGATTTCGAGGCGCTGTTGGCGGAGAACGACCACGATCTCTACGGCTGGGTTGCCGGGACCGGCAACGCGCCGGTGCGTTTCCGCGAGATCGTGGGGCGGATTCAGGGGCACCACCGGATCGGGTGAGGCGAGCCAGGGTCGGGGCTTCGTCCGACCGAAGACCGTCGCAGCATCAGAGGTTTACGGCAAGACGTTGGATATGGAGTTGATCTGGATTCCGTCTGGATCGCATACGCATGGTAAAACGGTCAGGTTTGCAGGTTAACGTTTGGCGCCGAGACATTCCCCCTGAGCGGCCGGCCGGACATCCCGACGCGCATCCGGCGCCTTAACGAGTTGTATAAGAATTTGCCTGAGTGTCCCGCGGAGAGAGCGTATCCGCGGAGTGACATCATGAGTTTGCAGGCAAAGGTTGCCGTGTTGCCGGAGCCCTCCGCCGAGGGGGATTTCCTTGGCGCCTATCTCGAGACGCTCTCGATGGTGGAACGGCTGCACCGGCTGCTGCTCGATGTCGTGAAGGACGAGTTCGAGCGGCTGGGGATCATCGACATCAACTCGGTGCAGGCGCTGCTGCTCTTCAACATCGGAGACAACGAGGTGACGGCGGGCGAGCTGAAGACGCGCGGCTACTACCAGGGCTCGAACGTCTCCTACAACCTCAAGAAGCTCGTCGAGTGTGGCTATATGCACCACCAGAAATGCGACGTCGACCGTCGTGCGGTGCGGGTGCGGCTGACCGAGAAGGGCCGCAACATCCGCACGATCATCGCCCAGCTCTTCCAGCGACACGCCTCGGGCATCCTGAGCCGCGAAGTGCTGGGCAACATGCGGCTCGAGGACATCAACGCGAGCCTCCGGCGGATGGAGCGCTACTGGAGCGACCAGATCCGCTACATCTACTGAGACTTGGCTCTGACCGGCGGGCGGTGAGACAATGACAACACCAGCTGCGTCGTCTGGATCATCGCTGAAACCAGTTTCCGGCACCACTTCTGCCCAACCGCCTACGAACATGATACGATCAGTGAAAAGACGACAAACCGTCGGTGTGCGATTCGGCGGCAAGCCAATGCGGGCAGGGCAAGAGTAAAGGGGTCTCCAGGCGGATCCATGGGCAAGTCGGTTCAAAACGGCGGGGCGAAAGTGTACGGCCCCTATGATTTCGTTCTCGGGGACGAGCTGCGCGGCGAGCGGGCGACGCTCGGCAAGACGCTGCTCGACATCCAGCGCGACCTCAGGATCAAGGCCGCCTACATCGCCGCGATCGAGGACGCCAAGCCTGAGGTCTTCCCCAACCCGAGCTTCATCGCCGGCTACGTGCGGTCCTATGCCCGCTACCTGTCGCTCGATCCCGACGAGGTGTTCCACCGCTTCTGCCAGGAGAGCGGCTTCGTCGGCAGCAGCAGCAGCGGCCAGGGCACGCCGAAGGCCGGAGGCTCGGCAACGGCGCACCGGGCGGCCGACGGGTTCCGGCCGGAGTTCGCGATCGCCCGGGCGCAGAGCCGTGGACTGCCGCAGGTCTCGCTTGCCGCGATCGGTTCGGTGCTGGTGCTCGTTGGGCTGGTGATCGGGCTGGGCTTCGGGGGCTGGACGGTGCTGCAGAACATCCAGCGGGTACAGTTCGCGCCGGTCGACGACATGCCGCTCGCCGTGGCTTCGCTCGATCCGCTGACGCCGCCCGAGACGCTGGCCGTCGAGGAGCCGGCGCTGAAGGACCTCGCGAGCCCGGTCGCGGCAACCGCGCTGGCCGATCTCTACCGCCGCCAGGAGCTCGAGGTGCCGATCCTCGTCCCGCGCGACGGGCCGATCGCGGCGCTCGATCCGGACAGGACCGGGCTGCTGGCGGCGAAGTTCGACGCCGTGGCAACCTCCGAGGCGAGCGAGGTTCCCGCTTCGCTGGTCGAGGCCAGCGTCCCGGTCGCACCGACGGCCGGACCGGAGCCGGAGGCGGCGGCGGCTGCCGAGCGGCCGCCGCTGGTGGTCGTGGCGGAGCGTGCGGCCTGGATCCGGGTCTATCTCGCGA
This sequence comes from uncultured Alphaproteobacteria bacterium, assembly GCA_963819995.1. Lineage (GTDB taxonomy): Bacteria > Pseudomonadota > Alphaproteobacteria > Rhodobacterales > Rhodobacteraceae > Amaricoccus. The sequence continues at coordinate 121,685 of CAWFYR010000010.1, forward strand.
ACGGCACCGTGCTCTTCGAGCGGATCCTCGAGAAGGGCGAGACCTATTCGCCGCCGGACGGCATCGATGCGCCGCTGATCTGGGCGGGCAACGCCGGATCGGTCTACGTGAAGGTGGGCGACACGCTGCACGGGCCGCTCGGCCGGGGCACCCGCGCAGCCAAGGACGTGGTGCTGGAGCCGCAGGCGATCGTCGAGCGCTTCGGGGTGGTCGAGGACGTGCCCGAGGTGATCTCGCAGGCGCTCCCGGTGCCGGCTTCGGACCCGGCAACGGCCGTCGCGATCCAGTGACCGGAACCGCCCGGGGATGACAATCCCCGGTTCGTGCCCTATGCTCAACGTGTGAGCCGAGACGCACGGAACCCCCGACCATGACGCACAACCCGATCCGCCCCTGGCGCAACATCGACCGGCGGTCTTCGCGGCGCATCCACGTCGGCCCGGTGCCGGTGGGCGGTGGCGCGCCGATCAGCGTCCAGACGATGACGAACACCCTGACCACGGACGTGGCGGGAACCATCGCGCAGGTGCTGGCCTGCGCCGAGGCGGGCGCCGATATCGTCCGGGTGTCCTGCCCGGACGAGGGGTCGACGCGGGCGCTGCGCGAGATCGTGCGCGAGAGCCCGGTGCCGATCGTGGCGGACATCCATTTCCACTACCGCCGCGCCATCGAGGCGGCGGAGGCGGGTGCTGCGTGCCTGCGGATCAACCCGGGCAACATCGGGTCGACCGAGCGGGTGCGCGAGGTGATCCGCGCCGCCAAGGACCACGGCTGCTCGATGCGCATCGGGGTCAACGCCGGCTCGCTGGAGAAGCACCTGCTGGAGAAATACGGCGAGCCGTGCCCGGAGGCGATGGTCGAGAGCGGGCTCGACCACATCCGGATTCTCGAGGACAACGACTTTCACGAGTTCAAGATCAGCGTGAAGGCCTCGGACGTGTTCCTCGCCGCCGCGGCGTACCAGGCGCTGGCGGACGCCACCGACGCGCCGATCCACCTCGGGATCACCGAGGCGGGCGGGCTGATGTCGGGCACGGTGAAGTCGGCGATCGGCATGGGCAGCCTGCTCTGGATGGGGATCGGCGACACGATCCGTGTCAGCCTGTCGGCCGATCCGGTCGAGGAGGTGCGGGTCGGCTTCGAGATCCTGAAGGGCCTCGGGCTGCGGCACCGGGGCGTCAACATCATCTCCTGCCCGTCGTGCGCGCGGCAGGGCTTCGACGTGATCAGGACGGTGGCGGTGCTGGAGAAGCGGCTCGAGCACATCAAGACGCCGATGTCGCTGTCGATCATCGGCTGCGTGGTCAACGGGCCGGGGGAGGCGCTGATGACCGACGTCGGCTTCACCGGCGGCGGCGCGGGGTCGGGGATGGTGTATCTCGCCGGCAAGCAGGATCACAAGCTCGACAACGGCCGCATGGTCGACCATATCGTCGAGCTGGTCGAGAAGCGGGCGGCCGAGATCGAGGCGGAGCAGAGCGCCGAGCCCGAGACAATTCGCGCCGCAGAATAGCTTCTCCGTCCAATTCGACTTTTCGCATTCGCCGCGCCGTCAGGCCGGGGTTCCAGGATTTCTCGATGCCAACCGGAATGTTTCGCTTCGGGCTGATCATCGGCCTTCTCGCGGCGGTGGGGCCGTTCGCGATCGACATGTACCTGCCGGCGTTGCCGGCGGTGGCGGCCGATCTCGGCGCCACGCCCCGGGCGACGCAGTTCACGCTGGTCGCGTTCTTCGCGGCATTCGGGGTGACGCAGCTGGTCTACGGGCCGCTCAGCGATCAGTTCGGGAGAAAGCCGCCGCTCTACGTCGGTTTGACGATCTTCCTGATCGGGACGCTCGGCTGCGCGCTGGCGCCGACGATCGGAGCGCTGATCGCGGCTCGGCTGGTGCAGGGGCTCGGTGCGGCGTCGGTCATGGTGGTGCCGCGGGCGATCATCCGCGACCTGCACACCGGGCCGGCGGCGACGCGGCTGATGGCGACGGTGATGCTGGTGATCGCGATCTCGCCGATGCTGGCGCCCCTGGCCGGCAGCATCCTGCTGAAGGTGGCGAGCTGGCGGATGATCTTCGGCGTGCTGGGCCTCGCGGCGGTGGTGAGCCTGCTGGTGACCGGGTTCGTGCTGCCCGAGACGCTGGCGCCGGCAAACCGGGTGCCGGCGCGGACGACGGCGCTCCTCAGCGGGTTCGGGCGGCTTATCCGCGACCCGGACTTCATGGGGCTGACGCTGATCGGCGGCTTCGGGATGGCGAGCTTCTTCGTCTTCATCGCCAGCGCCTCGTTCGTCTATACCGAAGAGTTCGGGCTGTCGCCGACCGGGTTCAGCATCGCCTTCGCGATCAACGCCATCGGGTTCTTCACCGCGACCCAGATGGCCGCCTCGCTCGGCGAGCGCTTCGGGATGAAGCGGGTGATCGGCGTCGCGGTCACCGCCTTCGCCGCCATCACCACGGCGCTCTTCCTGGTCACCCTTGCGGGCTTCGGCAGCCTGCCGGTGATCATCGTGCTGCTGCTGCTTGCCAATGCCTTTCTCGGCGTGGTGATCCCGACCACCGCGGTGATGGCGCTCGACCCGCATCCGGACATCGCCGGGCTCGCCTCGTCGCTCGGTGGGACGCTGCAGATGGTGATCGGCGGCGGGATGATCGTGCTGGCGGGGCCGTTCTTCGACGGCACCGCGACGCCGATGGTGGGAGCGATCGCGCTGGCCGGCATCCTCGCCTTTCTCAGCGCCGCGGCGACGTTCCGGCGGGTTCGCCGGCCCTCGGACGTGCGGCCGAATTGAGGCGCCCGAGTCTGGGGAGGGGTCAAGCCATTGATCTGTATGGAAAAGACAGTGTGACTCGTTCGTTAATTCCCTGGATTCCGGAGCGGTCGCGGCGGTGAGGATCCCGTTCGAGAAGCTCGACCAGATCAGGGCGCGCTCGGAGTTTCTCGAGGCGCGGCTGAGCGGCGGCGCGCCGCCGGGCGAGCTTGCGGCGCTGTCGCGGGAATATGCCGGGCTGAAGCCCGTCGTCGCCGAGATCGACCGGTACCGCGCCTTGCTGCAGGAGCAGGAGGAGGCCGAGCGGCTGCGCGGCGATCCGGAGATGAAGGCGCTGGCGGAGGAGGAGCTGGAGCGCATCCGCGCCGCGCTGCCCGAGGCGGGGCATGCGCTGCAGCTGGCGCTCCTGCCCAAGGACGACGCCGACGAGCGCTCGGCGATCCTCGAGATCCGCGCGGGCACCGGCGGGGAGGAGGCGGCGCTCTTCGCTGCAGATCTGGCGCGGATGTACCAGCGGCTCGCCGAGGCGCACGGCTGGCGCTGGGAGGTCGTCGAGGCGTCGCCGACCGAGCTCGGCGGCTACCGCGAGATGGTGGCGGAGATCTCGGGGAAGGGGGTCTTCGCGGCGCTGAAGTTCGAGAGCGGCGTGCACCGGGTGCAGCGGGTGCCGGCGACCGAGGCGAGCGGCCGCATCCATACCTCGGCCGCGACGGTGGCGGTGCTGCCCGAGGCCGAGGAGGTCGACATCGACATCCCGGCGACCGACCTCCGGATCGACACCATGCGCTCGTCGGGCGCCGGGGGGCAGCACGTCAACACCACCGACAGCGCGGTCAGGATCACCCACCTGCCGACCGGCATCGTCGTGACCTCGTCGGAGAAGTCGCAGCACCAGAACCGGGCCAAGGCGATGCAGGTGCTGCGGGCGCGGCTGTTCGATCTGGAGCGGCAGAAGCGGGACGCCGAGCGCGCCGCCGACCGCAAGGGGCAGGTCGGCAGCGGCGATCGCTCGGAGCGCATCCGCACCTACAACTTTCCGCAAGGCCGGCTGACCGACCACCGGATCGGGCTGACGCTCTACAAGCTCGACCAGGTGATGCAGGGCGACATCGACGAGGTCATCGAGGCGCTGACGGCGGCCGACCAGGCGGCGAAGCTGACCGAGCTCGACACATGACAGGCACGGTGCAGGCGGCGCTCGCCGCCGGCGCGGCGCGGCTCGCGGCCGCCGGCGTGCCCGACGCGGCGCGGGACGCGCGGCGGCTGATGGCCGCCGCACTTGGCATCGGCGCCGGCCGCCTGACGCTGGCGGCGCCCGAGCCGCTCCCGCCCGGCTCGCAGGAGGCCTTCGAGCGGATGCTCGCTGAGCGCGCGCGGTTCCGGCCGGTGGCGCAGATCGTCGGGCGGCGGGCGTTCTGGGGGCGCGACTTCACGGTGAGCTCCGCCGTCCTCGACCCGCGACCGGAGACCGAGACGCTGATCGCGCTGGCGCTGGCGGGGCCAGAGCCCGCGACCATCCTCGACCTCGGGACCGGCAGCGGCGCGATCCTGGTGACGCTGCTGGCGGAGTGGCCGGGCGCCCGCGGGGTCGGGACCGACATCGACGCGGCGGCGCTGGCGGTGGCGGCGGAGAACGCGGAACGGCACGACGTCGCGGGCCGCGCCGCGTTCCGGCTGGCGGACTGGACCGACGCGATCGGCGGGCGGTTCGACCTCGTGGTCTCGAACCCGCCTTACATTGCGGAGGCGGAGCTGGCGGCTCTGGCGGCGGATGTGCGCGACTGGGAGCCGCGGCACGCGCTGACGCCGGGGCCGAGCGGCACGGAGAGCTACGCGCGCATCGCGGCAGGCCTCGGCGGCGTGCTGGCGCCGGGCGGGCGCGCGCTCCTGGAGATCGGCGCAGGGCAGGGCGCGGCGGTGTCGGCGCTGCTCGGCGAGGCCGGGTACCGCGCGCGCGTGCATCCCGACCTGGACGGCCGCGACCGCGTCGTGGAGGCCCGGGCGGCCCGCTGAGCGGCGTTGCCGGAATTCGCTTGTCATTTACGGCCCGATGCTTATATCTTCACAGTGATCCCGCCACGATCGCCTGAATTCATCGTTGTGGCGCATGGCGGATCTGAAACGTGCACTGACACACCGGGACGATGCAGGCCGCCGTGACAGGGGCAGCCGGGTGGCACATCCCCAAAACCAGCAATGGCGGAAAATTGACGGCATGAGACCATCGAACAAGTCCCGTTCCAGGAACAAGCCCGGAAACAGCGGCAACCATGGGAACAACAACAACCAGCCCCGGCGCAACGGCATGGGGAACATCATCAACCGCGTCTTCGAGAGCGCGGGGCCCGACGGCAAGGTGCGCGGCACCCCACAGCAGATCATCGACAAGTACCAGGCGCTGGCGCGCGACGCCCAGGTCGCAGGCGACCGGGTGACCGCCGAGAGCTATCTGCAGCACTCCGAGCACTACAGCCGCCTCCTCGGCGAGGCGCAGCGCCAGCAGATGGAGAACAACCGCTTCAACCAGGAGCGCGACGAGAACCGCCCCAACCAGGAGCGCGAGGACGGCAACCGCTTCCAGGAGCGCGACGACGGCAACCGGTTCCAGAACGGCGAGGAGAACCGCTTCCAGGAGCGTGACGACGCGCCGCACGAGGACAGTTACGGCGGCAACCAGCGCCGGCAGCCGGCCATGGCGGCGCCCGCGGGCGGAGGGCTGACGACGATCGATCCGGAGGACTCCGATGACCTCTCGGGGCCGATCGAGACGCCCGAGGGACGCCGCGTCCTCAGAGACGACCCCGCTCCGGTGCCGCCGCGGGTCGAGCAGGCCCAGCCGGCCGCAACCGAGCGCATGAACGGCGGCAGCGAGCCCGCTGCGACGGAGGCCGCGCCGGTGCAGGACGCGCCGGCCAAGCGTCCGCGGCCGCGGCGGCGCGCCAAGGCCGAAGCTCCGGCCGAGCCCGAGGCGGCGCAGCAGGCCGAGGCGGAGTGATCCGCCTCAGCCGCGGGCGGCGACCAGCCGGCTGAGACGGCAGAAGGCTTCGAGCGACACCTGCTCGGCACGCTCGGTCGGCGGGATGCCGGCTTCGGCGAGCATCGCCTCGAGACCGGGTCCGAGCGGACGCAGGCTGGCGCGCAGCATCTTGCGGCGCTGGCCGAAGGCGAGGGCCACGACGCGCGAGAGAACCGCCGGATCGGCGGGAAAGCGCGGTTCTTCGAGGCGGTCGATCTGGACGACGGCGCTGGTCACCTTGGGGGGCGGCGTGAAGGCGCGGGCCGGGATCTCGAAGGCGATCCTGGGGTCGGCGCGCCATTGGCACAGCAGCGCCAGCCTGCCGTAGGCCTTGGAGCCGGGGCGGGCGACGATGCGTTCGGCCACCTCCTTCTGGAACATCAGCGTCAGGCTGGTCCAGAACGGCGGCCAGGAAACCGGGGTCAGCCAGCGCACCAGAAGCTCGGTGCCGACGTTGTAGGGCAGGTTCGCCACCACCCGCACCGGCGGCGTGAGATGCGCCAGCGGGTCGAGCGCCAGCGCGTCGCCGGCCAGCACGGTCAGCCTGCCGGGCCAGGCGGCGGCGATCTCGGCCAGGGCGGGCAGGCAGCGCTCGTCGCGCTCGATCGCGACGACGTGGCGCGCGCCCTCGGCGAGGAGCGCGCGGGTGAGACCGCCGGGACCGGGGCCGACCTCGAGCACGTCGCAGGCCGAGAGATCGCCGGCGCGCCGGGCGATGCGCGCGGTGAGGTTCAGGTCCATCAGGAAGTTCTGGCCGAGCGCCTTCTTCGCGGAGAGGCCGTAGGCGGCGATGACCTCGCGGAGCGGCGGCAGGCCGTCGGGGGTCATGCCCGCCGGGCTCGGGTGGTTCCCAGGGCGTGCGCGAGTTCGAGTGCCGCGATCAGGCTCGCGGGGTTGGCGCGGCCCTGGCCTGCGATGTCGTAGGCGGTGCCGTGGTCGGGCGAGGTGCGGACGAAGTCGAGGCCGAGCGTGACGTTGACGCCGCCGTCGAAGTCGATGGTCTTGATCGGGATCAGCGCCTGGTCGTGGTACATGCAGACCGCCGCGTCGTAGCGGGCGCGGGCTGCGGGATGGAAGAGCGTGTCGGCCGAGTGCGGGCCGGTGAGCACCAGCCCCTCGGCGCGGAGCCGCTCGAGGACGGGGACGATCACCGTCAGCTCTTCGCGGCCGATGTTGCCGCCTTCGCCGGCGTGCGGGTTGAGGCCGGCCACAGCGATCCGCGGCGCGGCGAGGCCGAAGTCGGCGGCGAGCGCGCGGTGGGTGATCCGCAGGGTCGCCTCGAGAAGCTCGGGCGTCAGCGCCTCGGGCACGGCGGCGAGCGGCAGGTGGATCGTCACCGGCACGACCCGGAGCGCCGGGGCGGCCAGCATCATCACCGGCAGCGGCGCGCCGCAGAGGTGGGCGAGAAACTCGGTGTGGCCGGGGAAGGCGAAGCCGGCGCCATCCTGCAGCACCTTCTTGTTGATCGGGTTGGTGCAGAGCGCGAGTGCCGCGCCGCTGCGGACGATCTCGACGCCGCGTGCGATGATGGCGACGGTGGCGGCGGCGTTCCGGGGGTCGGGGCGGCCGGGGGCGGCGGGGCGCGGCAGGGGATGCGGCAGCACCGGCAGGGCGTCCGGTCCGGCCGAGGCCGCCTCGGCGGGGGTCTCGATCGTGCGGATCGTCGCGCCGAGACGGGCGGCGAGCGCTGTCATGTGGCCGGGGTCGCCGATCAGGAAGAACGGCACCCGGTCGCGCAGCACCGGCCACGCCTTGAGCGCGATCTCGCCGCCGACGCCGGACGGATCGCCCAGCGTAAGCGCGACCGGCAGGGTCATCGCTCGACGATCAAGGCATCGCCGAGCAGTTCCTGGAGGTAGCCCTGGCCGAAGCTGGTGATCCGCTCGGTGAAGAGTTGCTGGCGCAGCGCGTCGCGCACCGCGGGGTCGGCGGGATTGACCTTGGCGGGATCCGGGCGCTGCTGCGAGATCGAGACGAGCTTGACGAGCGCCACGCCGCCGGAGATCGGCAGCGGCCGGGTCACCTGGCCGGGGCTGAGCAGCAGCACCTCGCTGCGGAACGCGTCGGGAAGCTGCGCCGCCGGCAGCGGCTCGAGGACGCCGCCCTGCTGGGCGGACGAGCTGCGGCTGTATTCGCGGGCGAGATCGCCGAAGCTCGCGCCACGGCTGATCGAGCGGTAGATGTCCTGAGCGAGGGCGTCGGTCGCGGGCTGGCCGCGCTCGGCGTAGGGCAGCGCGATTTCGGCCAGGGTCAGCATCTCGCGCGGCTGGGTGGCGTTCAGCGCCAGTGCGGCATCGAGGTCGGCCTCGCTCGGGGTCGCGCGGGCGCGGAACTTGGTGCCGACCACCTCGCGCCAGAGCAGGCCCGCTTCGACGAAGTCGTCCATGGTCTGCTGGTCGATGTTGCGCGCGGCGAGCACCCGATCGACGTCCTCGGGCTTCAGCCCGCGCTGCGTGGCGAACTCGTTGATGCCGGACTGGATGGCATCGGCGGGCAGCTCGATCTGCAGATCGTGGGCGGCCTGCTGCTTGACGCGGTCCTCGGTGAGCTGCTTCACCGCCAGCTTCTGCAGGTCGCCCGACGCGCCGAGCGCGTCGAGAAGCTTGATGCGCTGGTCGATGTCGTAGTTGGTGATCACGCTGTCGTTGACGAGCATCGCCGGAGCGTACGGGTTGGCCGCGAGCGCCGGACCGGCCAGCGCCATCAGCCAGATCGCCAGAGCCTTCGTCAGCGTTCGCATTCCCAGTATCCCTCCCGGGCGCGGTCAGCCGCGCGCCGTGCAGACCCGTGCGGGCCAGTTCCGTTGCCCGTCCTGACCGATGCCCGCGAGTTTCAGGGCGAAGGCGATCGACGTCGAAGGCGGAAGATTATCCGATGAGGTGTAGCGGCGCGAGACCGAAAGGTCGAACTCCGCGCACTCGTTGCCGTAGGTAACTCCAGCGCCGGCCCGCAAATTGCTGCTGGTCGCCACATCGTAGCGCCAGAGCCCGCGCACCTCCCAGTTCGGCCGCACCCGGTAGCGGGCATCGAGTGCGAGCTCGTTGGTCTCGGGCTGCGGGCCGATGACGGGGTCTGAATCGTCCTGCCGCAGGTAGACGTAGGCCGCGCGCACCGCGCCCCTGTCGCCGTCGTAGGCGAGCGCGAACTCGTTGCGCTGGAAGCCGAAGCTGGGATCGAAGAGCGCGCGGTTGACCACGGTCAGCCCCGAGGCGAGGTCGAGCGACACCGAGCCCACGTAGTCCGAAAGCTGCCCCGAAAGGCCGGTGCCTTCGTAGAACTGGTCGTCGGGCTTGGCGCGAAGCACCCGGCCGACGGTCAGCCCGAGCGACCAGCCGGAGGGGTCCTGGCGGGTGTAGCTGATCCCGACGTTGGCGCGAAACCCGGTCTCGAGCCGGTCCTGGCCCGGGAAAGCGGTTGAGCGAATAGAGGTTGGTGTCGTCGAACTCGGGAAGCTGGCTGTCCTCGTTCGGCACGTCGGCATCGCCGATGGTGCCGGAGTAGATCACCTGGATCACCGGCTCGATCACGTGCTGTGCCGAGGCAGTCGCGCGGACCAGCGGCCAGCTCAGCATGAGCGAGGCGGTCGGCACGGCGCGGGTGTGAAAGCCGTCCTCGCCGGGGTCGTCCCAGACCTGGTAGGCGTCGAAGTTGGCGGCGAACGTCGACGAGGCGAGCACCCCCTGCCGCAGCACCCAGTCGTTGCGCCAGTCGACGCTGCCGCCGGCGCGGAACATGTCGCGGCCTTCGCTGCGCGCGATGCCGAGCGACTGCGCGTCGATACCGAGCCTGCCGCCGATGCCCGGGGTCTCGATCAGCCGGCGGTAGCTGAACTCGGGAAGGACGAAAGGGATGGTCGCATCGTTCTCGTCGTCGCGCAGGCTCTGGAACGCGACGGTGTCGAGGTTGATGAATTCGTCGGCGCGGACCCGTTGAATGCCGGCGGTGCTGGTCAGCCGGTCGGCGTCGGAGTAGTCGAACTGCGCGAGGAAGCTCTTGTCGCTGACCAGCGCCAGGTCGAAGTAGGCCTTGAAGTCGTTGCCGAGAGCGAAGCCGCCGATCGCCGCCAGCGTGCCGCGAACGCCGTTGGTCACCCCGTCGAGCCCGTCGTCGACCGCGAGCACCCCCGAGAGGTCGAAGCCGCCGTCGTTGTAGCGGCGCCGGTACTGGCCCTCGACGAGCTTCGAGCCTCCGGTGGTCACGAAAGGGGTGACGGTCATGTCGGCGGAGGCGCCGAGCGTCTTGTAGTAGGGCACCTTGATGCCGAAGCCGTAGATGTCGGACTGGACGAATTGCGGCACCAGGACGCCGGTCGCGCGGGCGACGCCGGGCTCGGGGATGCTGGCCCGCGGAAGATAGCCGACCGGAACCCCGAAGAGCTCGAGCCGGGCGTTCTGGAAGTAGATGCGCTGCTCGGCCGCATCGCGGGTGACCCGGGAGGCCCGGAGCGCCCAGGTCGGCGTCGAGTTGCCGGCGCAGATCGTGCACGAGCTGGCGATGGTGTTGTAGAGCGTTGCGTAGCGGGTGCCGTTGCGGCGGACCTCGGTCGCCGCGAGCTGCATCTTGCCGGCGATCAGCAGCCGTGCGCTGGAGATGAGGCCCTGTTCCAGGTCGGGGGTCAGGGTCGCCGCATCGGCGAGCAGGACGCCGCCGCCGGCCGGGTCGGTCAGGACCAGCGGGCCTTCGGCGCGGATCTGGTTCGCCGCCTCGTCGTAGGTGATGCGCGCAGCGTGGAGCACGCGGCCCTGGTAGAGGACCTCGACGTTGCCGGTCGCGGTCAGCACCCGGCTCTCGCGGTCGTAGCTGACCTGGTCCGCGATCAGGCTTGCCGGCCCGGCCTGGCTGGCCGGCACCGCCTGGCCCGCCGGTTCGCCCGGAGGCAGCGTGACGGCGAGCGCCGCCAATGCCATGGCGGTGAGACCGCGCCGCAGCGCCCGGCGGCGCCGCATCCTAGCCATCCTCGAGATGGAGAAGGAGACTCAGTGCCAGCAGGATCGCGGCCACCGGCGGCGCCCAGGCGGCGACCAGCAGCGGGATGTCGCCCTGGCCCCCGAGCAACTCGGCAAAGTCCTTGAGGAAGTAGAGCGCAAAGCCCGCAAGCACCGCGAGAAGGATCATGACGCCGGTCTGCCCGAAGCGGGCCGGCCTGAGCGCGAACGCCGATCCGATCAGCACCATGGCGGCGAAGAGCGCAGGCTTGGCGAGCTCGCTCTGCAGGAAGAGGCGGTGGCGCAGGCCGGAGAAGCCCGATTCCTCCATCTGGGCGATGAAGCGGCCGAGATCCCAGAAGCCCACGGTCTCGGGCGGGGCGAAGCTCTGCAGGATCTCGTCACTCGTGAGCATGGTGGGCAGGTTGATGCGGGTGTTCGCCGCGGTTCGGCCGTAGCTGCCGTCGGCGTCGAGGTGCCACTCGGTGGCGTTCTCGAGGAGCCAGGACCCGTCGGTCAGCCGCGCTGCCGGAGCCTCGATACGGGCGTAGAGCGTGCCGTCCTTGTCGAAGCGGTGCATCCGCACCTTGGTCAGGATGGTGCCGTCGGCGTTGGTCCGGGCGGCCTGGATCACCGTCTGGCCGTCGGGGTCGGCCTGGCGCAGCCAGACGCCTTCCTTGGAGAACGACAGCAGGCTCGACCCGGCCTTGCCGAAGTCGTCCTCGACGGCCTCGCCGCGCTTGATCGACGCCGCGACGAAGGGATTGACCACCGCGACGAAGACCACCCCGAGCACGATCGCCGCGATCACCGGCACCGCGATCAGGCGCAGGGCGGCGACGCCCGAGGCGCGCATCACGACGAGCTCGCTCGAGCGGGCGAAGCGCAGGAAGGTGATGAGGCTCGCGAGCATCAGTACCAGCGGGAAGACCTGGTAGAGCACCTCGGGCGCCTGAAGCAGGGTGATGCGGATGACGTCGCCGGTGTGCGCGCCGCTCTCGCCGTAGCGGCGCAGGTTCTCGACCAGGGTGAAGAGCACGATGACGAGCGCCAGCACCGCGAAGACCGCGAGCACCGAGCGCAGGAAGCCGCGCAGGATGTAGCGCCAGAGCGTCATGCCGGCTGCATCTTCGGGCGGCGGCCGCGACTGAGCTTGTACAGGAGAATTGCGAGGTAGAGCGACGCCGAGCAGAAGCGGGAGATACATGAGCGGCCAGAGCTCGGCGCGCTCTTCCACCCGGGCACGGACGGCGAACATGATGATCTGCAGGAACGCGGCCATCGCGATGGCGAGGACGACACGGCGGCCGAAGCCGCTCCGCCGGTAGCCGCCCGCAAGCAGGGTGACGAGCGCGATCATCGGATAGGTCATCGCCAGGAGCGGAAGGCTGATCTTGTAGTGGCCTTCGGAGACGTAGGCGGCAAGGTCGTAGTGGCCGCCCGCCAGCATCTGCGGCGTGGGGTGAAGGAGGGCCGTCACCGGGTATTCCGACGGCCGCGGGATGCGGGCGTCCTGCTCGTTGATCAGATCGCTGAGGTCGAAGACGAACTGGTCGAAGCGCACGGCGGTCAGCTGGGAGCCGCCCGCCGCGGGCGAGAGGGCCACGCCTTCCTCCATGACGAGCCGGGCCTCGTTGCCTTCGCTGAGGAGCCGCGCGCGGCGGGCGGAATAGGTGACGGGCTGGGCCGGGTCCCGCTCGTCGTCGAGGAAGATGCCGGCCATCTCGCCCTGGCGGCTGGTGTCGGTGATGAAGAGCGTCAGCCCCGGGATCGGATGCAGGAACTGCCGCTCGACGATCAGCGAGTTGGCGAGGTCGGAGCGGATCGCCCGGGTGCGCTCGGCAAGGATTGCCCCCGAGCGCGGCACCAGCACCATCATCACCAGCGCCATGGCGATCGCGATGAGGCCGCCGAAGAGCGCGACCGGGCGCAGCATCGCGGCCGGGCCGAGGCCCGCGCCCATCATCACGATGAGTTCGCTGTCGGTGTAGAGCTTGTCGAGCGCGTAGAGCGCGGCGCCGAGCCCGGCCAGCGGCAGCACGATCACGAAGACCTGCGGCAGCACCAGCGCCGAGAACTCGAGGAACACCCGCGCGGTCTGGCCGCTGGCGAGGACCGTGTCGATCAGCCGCACCGCCTGGGTCAGCCAGACGACGCCGGTGAAGATCAGCACGAAGAAACCGCAGGCGGCGACCATCTGGCGCAGGATGTAGCGGTCCAGCCGGGTCACCTCGCGCCTCTCCTTTCGCGGTCTCGCGCCGCCGATCTGGCCAAAGCCCGGGAAAGCCGCTAGGGCTTCCGCCTGACCGCAATCTATGGAGAGCCTCGTGACCGCGCCACTGCAAATAGCGTTCGCCGCTCCGGAGCCCGGCAAAATCGCCACGATCGCCGGCCGGCTGGTGGTCTTTGCCGATGCCGGGGTCGGGCAGCTCGATGCACTGGCGCGCCGGGTCGACCGCTTGTCGCGCGGCGCAGTCGGGCGGCTGCTGGCGAGCCCGGCCTTCGCCAAGGCGCGACCCGGGAGCGGTCATGTCCTGGCGCATCCCGCGGGGCTGGCGGCCGAGGCGGTTCAGGTGGTCAAGCTGCCCCGCCGGCCCACCGTCGAGCAGGCGCGGCTCGCCGGCGCGGCGATCGCCGGGTTCAACGCATCGGTGCCGCTGACGGTGCTCGCGGGCGGGCAGGCCCGGATCGCGGAGGTGGCGCTGGGCCTCGCGCTGCGCGCTTACGATTTCACCGACTACCGCACGCCGGAGAAGGACGCGCCGTCCCGAATCGCGACCGTGACCATCGAGGTCCGCGACCCGGAGGCGGCCGGGGCCGCGTTCGCGCCGCTGTCCGCGCAGGCCGAGGGGGTCTTCCTGGCCCGCGACCTCGTCAGCGAGCCCGCGAACGTGCTGACGACGAGCGAGTTCGCCGACCGGCTGGTCGGCCTGCGGGCGCTCGGGGTCGAGGTCGAGGTGCTGGACGAGCCGGAGCTCGAGCGGCTCGGCATGCGCACGCTGCTCGCCGTCGGCATGGGATCGGAGACCCCGTCGAAAGTCGTGGTGATGCAGTGGCGCCGCGGCGGCGAGAGCGCCCCGTTCGCGCTGATCGGCAAGGGCGTCGTCTTCGACACCGGCGGCATCTCGATCAAGCCCGCGGGCGGCATGGAAGAGATGACGATGGACATGGGCGGCGCCGCAGTCGTCGCCGGCGTCATGAAGACGCTCGCCCTGCGCGAGGCGCCGGCGAACGTCGTGGGGCTGGTCGGGCTGGTCGAGAACATGCCCGACGGCAAGGCGCAGCGGCCCGGCGACGTGGTGCGCTCCATGAAGGGCGACACGGTCGAGGTGATCAACACCGACGCCGAGGGCCGGCTGGTCCTGGCCGACGTGCTCTGGTACGCTCAGGACCGCTTCAAGCCGCGCGGCATGGTCGACCTCGCGACGCTGACAGGTGCCATCATCGTGGCGCTCGGCCACGAGAAGGCCGGGGTGTTCTCGAACGACGATGCGCTGGCGGGGGCCTTCCTCTCGGCCGCCGAGGCGGAAGGCGAGGGTGCCTGGCGGATGCCGCTGTCGCCGGCCTACGACCGGGCGCTCAGGAGCCGGATCGCCGACATGGCGAACGTCGGCGGCCGGCCGGCCGGCGCGATCACCGCGGCGCAGTTCCTGCAGCGCTTCGTCAAGGAAGGCACGCCCTGGATCCACCTCGACATCGCCGGGGTCGCCTATGTGTCCAAGGACGGCGAGCTCGCGCCCAAGGGCCCGACGGGCTGGGGCGTGCGCGCGCTCGACCGGCTGATCCGGGACCGCTTCCAGGCCTGAGCCCCGTGGCCGAGGTGCTCTTCTACCACCTGACCGCGTCGCCGCTCGAGGCGACGCTGCCCGACCTGCTGGAGCGATCGCTGGCGCGGGGCTGGCGCGTGGTGCTGCGCTGCGGGTCGCAGCCGGGGATGGCGGCGATCGACGCGATGCTCTGGACCTACCGCGACGACGCCTTCCTGCCGCACGGCAGCGCCGCCGCCGGCCACGCGCCGCTGCAGCCGGTCTATCTGACGCTCGGCGAGGAGAACCCCAACGGCGCCTCGGTGCTGATGCTGGTCGACGGGGCGCGGGCGACGGCGGCGGAGATGACCGGGTACGAGCGCACCTGCCTGCTCTTCGACGGCCACGACGAGCGCGCGGTCGAGGCCGCCCGCGCCGACTGGCGCACCGTGGTCGGCCTGTCGGTGCCGGCGAAGTACTGGGCGCAGGAGCAGGGGCGCTGGGTCCAGAAGGCGGCCAGCGGCTAGGCCTACTTGACCGGTGCGTTCGGGCGTTTCCGCAGGACGAAGCTGAACTCGTACCTGCCGCCCTCGAAGGACCACGCGAGCGGGTGCTCGCGGCCGTCGAACTGCGTCTCGTCCGGGCCGAGCGCGGGCACGAGCTGGAGGTGGCTGGGGTCGTCGGCGCTGACGTCGTCGGCTTCGAAGACCTTGACGGCGGTCTTGTCGACGAAGGTGATCGTCGGCTTGCCGACGGCGCCGGCCCAGCCTTGCTCGTCGGAGGAATCGTCGCAGTCGAATTCGACGTCTCCCGAGGGCGGCGCGCGGCTGGCAAGGCCGTCGACGGTGAACTCGGTGAAGATGTCGTCGGAGCCGAATTCCGGATTGGTCTCGTCGAGGCAGGTCAGGTTCAAGACGTCGAGGAGTCGCAGGCTGGTTTCCAGGTGCGCGGTCACCGGCACGTCGTTGGCGGTCGGCGCGGCCTGCCGGATCACGAGATAGCCGCTCGAGCCGTCGCCCATCGGGCCGGCGAAGACCCGCCTCGAGCCGCTTGCAAACTCGCCCGGCGCCGGAATGCCGCTGGTGTTGGTGAAGTCCTCGAGGCCCGCCTTGAAGGTGCCGGGGTCCGGCAGGCCGTCCGCGGTCAGCGTGATCGTCTGGTCGATGCCGCTGTCGGAGGTGCCGACGACGTCGAAGGCGAACCAGGCCTCGTTCTGCAAGCCGAAGGGGTTGCTCGCCTTGGTCAGCGTCGCGCCTTGGGTCTGGCCGGGTTGCAGGATGCAGGCTTCGGCCTTGGACGAGCAGGTGTTGCGCTTGATGAAGAGCGCGTAGTCACCGGTCCAGTGTCGGTCCTTGCCGGTGACGCGGATGTAGAACTCTGCCGGCAGCACGTAGGTGTCGACGAAGAAGCTGCGGTCGCTGAGGACGACGGACACCGTCGTCTTGTTGTAGCGCGAGATCGGCGTCGTCAGGTCCTGCGGTGCGTATACGTCCAGCCGCACGTCGGCGCTGGTCGGGGCGATGAGGTAGGTGCCCGCCTCGCCTTTCTTGACGTGGAACCACTGCATCTGGCCGGGACGCTTGATCTGGGTGACGTCGGTGCCGCCCTCGTCGTTCAGGACCGTGAATTCCTGCGGCGGCTGGCCGGGATTTGCCGAGGGCTGCAGGTTCACTTCGAAGGCGATCTGCGGGCTGCAGTGGAAGTTGCCGACGTTGAGATCGGCGTGGACCATGGAGTGGTCGCTTTCGAGGTCGCGGAAGTCCGTCGGGATCGTCATGTGCTGGACGCAGACCGGGCCTTCGAGGTCGCCCGAGGTGTAGGGCCTGGGGAAGCTCAGGACGTAGTCGAGCCGGTCGTGATCGTTCTGGTTGGTGATGCCGGGATACGCGGGCGAGGTGGTTCGCGCCCAGGCGTCGTAGAGCGGGCTGGTGAAGAAGCTCCCCGGGGTGTCGAAGACGGCGGTCCAGTCCGCAAGGCCGGTGGTGAGCGGGGCCACGTTGAGATCGCCCATCATGATCAGCCGCTCGCTCTGCTCGCGGTCTTCGAGCGGGTCGAGGGTGGTGCGGATCAGCTTTTCGATCTGGTTGAACTGCGAGCGGCGCTCGGCGACGTGGAATTCGCCCTTGTCGGGGTAGTCGGCCTGGGTGTGGCTGAAGACGACGTTCCAGATACGCCCCGTGGCGATGTGCTGCAGGCGGACGAGCGCCGCGCCCTTGGCCGAGAAGCAGTCCGGGACCGCGCAGTTCTCGAAGAGGGTGAAGGCGACCTCGGAGGTCGAAGCCTCCAGCGTCTGGCCACTCGAGCCGCCCCACTTGAACCCGTCGTCGGGCAGCGGGAGGAAGCGGAACCTCGCGTTGGCGAAGAACATCAGGCCGCTGTCCTCGCCGTTGATCTTTCCCGCCGGCGCGCCGTTGAAGATCGCGTCGACGACCGCCTTCGGCTGACCGGCGAGGATATCCTCGAGCGCCTGGCCGCGGACCTGGATCAGGTCGGCGTCGATCTTGCGCACGAAATTCGGGAAAAGCGGCCGCAGGCGCCGCACGAGGATGGATTTCGCGTCCTCGTCCCACGCCTCGTCGATGGCGATGATGTCGAAGCGGTCCGGGTCGGCGAGGATGGTGTCCGCGAGATGGTTCGCCCATGCCTCGGTCTCGCCGTTGATCTGCACGAGGCAGTCGGCGAAGTTCGGATTGAAGCACTTGAAGAACGGCGACAGCAGGTAGGCGTTGAAGGTGGCGACGCGCACCAACTCGTCGCGCTCCTGCGCCAGGGCGGTGCCGGCGAGATGAAGCGCTGCGGCGGAGGCGAGGACGAGGCGGATGAGGGACGGCATGCTCGGCTCCCCGTCGCGGCGGGGCGATGGCCCCCCCGGACGGCGGATTATGCGTCCGGCACGGCCGAACACAAAACGCAAAAGATGCCTTCCTCGAAGTGCGGGCGGCCGGAACGGGTCGGGGGTGTCGCGGCCCTATGCCCCGCGAGCGAAGCTTGGACGGGTCTGGATGGTTGCGGCCGCATCGACGATGGCGGCTCCGAGGGAGTCGATCTCCGGCACGGACAACCGGGTCGAGAGGCGGAGGTCGCAGGTGCGCTCCAGCACCTTGCGCGTCGGCGACAGGTCGCCCTGCGGGCCGATGAAGTGCCAGTTCCAGAACGCCCGCGCGTTGTCCTGCGACAGTCCGATGATCTGCAGCGCGACGCCGCGGGCCTCGCACGCGCGCTGGAACTGCATCGCCTGCTCGTCGCTCCAGACGGCGGAGAGGTTGAACTGGATCGAGTCCGGGGCGCGGACTTCCTGGGGAAGCGGCGCCGGGACGTGCAGCCAGGGCGAGGCGTCGAGGATTGCGGCGAGTCGGTCATGCACGCGGCGGCCGACGCGGGCGCGGCGCTCCACTTCGCGGATCTGCGGCCGGGCGGCGGCGGCGGAGAGGTTGTTCATGCGCAGGTTGAAGAGCGGCAGGCGGTTCTGCCAGTGGCGGAACCGGTCGGTGAGGATCGGGTGCTTCTTCCAGTTGTGCTCGTAGGCGCCCGACATGATGATCGCCCGCGCGATGATGTCGGGATCGCGGGTGACGAGCATCCCGCCTTCGCCGGCGTTGATCAGCTTGTAGGACTGGAACGAGAAGCAGCCGATCCGGCCCATCGTGCCGACCAGGCGCCCCGACCAGGTGGTGCCGAGCGAATGGGCGGCGTCTTCGATCACCGGGATGCCGCGCGCTTCGCAGAGTGCCAAGATGGCGTCCATGTCCGAGGTGTGGCCGCGCATGTGGCTGATGATGACCGCGCGGACGCCGCCGAAGAGCTTGGCCTCGAAATCCTCGATGCGGATGCGGTAGTCGTCGCCGACGTTGACCAGCACCGGCTCGCACCCGGCGTGGAGGACGGCCGAGGGGACCGCGGCGAAGGTGAAGGCGGGGATCAGCACCCTGGCGCCCGCCTCGAGGCCGAGCGCCTTCAGCGCCAGGAAGATTGCGGAGGAGCAGGAGTTGACCGCGAGCGCGAACGGGTAGCCGAGAAGCTCGGCGAATTCGGTTTCGAGGCGGGAGACCGGCGAATTCGCGGCGGCGGTGTAGCGGAAGAGGTCGCCGCTCGCGAGCATCGCCAGGATCTCGGCCTGCGCCGCAGGCGGGATCGGCTCGGCAGAGGGAACGTCGGGGACGGTCTTCATGGTCCGAGGCTCGCGATCTGGTTCTAGAGCTTCTGGTAGCCACAAACCCTGAAGAATTCGCCTACGTCGTCGGTCAGGAAGCCGCGGCCGCTGGCGAGTTGCGGCAGGTCGAAGCCGCCGCCGGTGTTGACCTCGATCAGGATCGGTCCGTCCTGCCCGATGGCGATGTCCATCGACTGGTAGCGCGCGGACTGGAAGATCGGGGCGCAGCGCCGCGCCATGTCGATCACCTGGTCCCAGAGCGGCAGGGTCTCGCCGAGGAGCGGCGCGCCGGTCTCGGGGTGGTCGGCGTGGTCGGTGGTGCCGAGCGGGTCCTTGGAGCGGACGGTCCGGATCGTTCCGGTCTCGGGGTCCACGTCGCAGGCGAGGTTGCCGGGGCGCCAGAAGTTGTCGGCGACGTTCCGCTGCGATGGCAGCTTCAGCACGGTGAAGGGGATGTGGATGTCCTCGCCCGAGAGCAGGATGCAGACCCGGACTGTCGAGAGGCTGTCGGTGTAGCGGTCGAAGAAGCCGTGATTGCGCTCGACCCGCTGCAGCAGGTACGGCGTCTCGGCGACGCAGCGGTCCATGAAGGTGGCGTGGTCCAGCCACGTTCCGTCCCTGAGCTGGACGCGCTCGCCGTCGCTGGCGGCGATCAGCAGCGCACCGAAGCTGCAGATGCCGCGGTTCTCCTTGGCGAAGAGCGGCAGGACGTCGCCGGACGCGAGGAAACCGCGCAGCGCTTCGGCCGTGCCGATCTTGGGTGTCCCGGGGTAGCTGCGCGTGCCCCGGTCGATGACCGCGAGCGTTTCGGGGACCCTGATGCCGGCACGGTCGAGCACCGTGGCGCACAGCCACTTGTCTTCGGTCAGCCCCTGGCAGGACATGTCGCAGCAGGCGCGGGTGATCGGCCAGTGCAGGTTGTTGGTGATGAAGCGCGCCTGCTCGTCGGCGTCGACGCGGTCGAGGTCGTAGACGCCGTACTGGACGTACTCGGGCAGCGTCAGCTTGCCGCGGCCGAAGTGCAGCTTCATGTATTCCTTGGCCAGCTCCAGCGGCTTGCGGCCGCTCCGGCGCTGGGCGTGGCGCAGGTAGTCGAGGCTCGCCGGCTTGATCGCGGCCCAGTCCTGCTGGTCACGTTCGACGGGGCTGAGTTCGGTCATGGTCCGGTGCTCTCGGGTGGGTGGGTCGCCGACCGGGCACAATCTGGCCCGGGGTGGTAAACCAAGCCCTAACGAGCGGCCGGGGCTAGCGCGTCAGCCGCATCCGGTCGCCGGCGATCTCGATGCTGGAGAAGCGGTCGAGGTAGGCCATGCCGAGGAGCGAGGTGTCGAGCGAGCCGCTGGTGACGCTGGCGCGCACGCCGGTGTCGGTGAAGTCGCCGAACTTGACGAGCCCGAGGCGCACCGTCGCGGTCGGCACCGAGCCGTTGGCGGTGCGGGCGCGGCCGAGATAGCTGAGGCCGGCGGGATCGAGGCCGACGCGCTCGGCGTCGGCGCGGGCGAGCACGATGTCGGACGCGCCGGTATCCACCATGAACCGCACGGTCTTGCCGTTGACGTCGACGTTGGCGTGGAAGTGACCGTCCGCGCCGCGTCGTAGCTCGATGGTGTCGCCGCTCACCTGCACCATCGCTGCGGGCAGGAGCTCGTTGCGCAGGGTGTCGCGGAAGCCGTAGGCGATCACCACCATCGCGAAGATCAGCGCCCAGACGCCGAGGTCGCGCAGGGAGCGACCGATCCGGCCGCGCCGGCCCCAGAGAAAGAAGAAGGCGACCCCCGCGAGCAGCACCGCGAGATAAAACATCCGCATCCGGGTTTCGGGATCGGAGGGGAGCATTGGCTCAGTTCGCCAGGACGCCGAGATCCCGCAGGCCGTTCAGCACGAACTGCACTGAAAGTGCTGCGAGAAGGATGCCGAAGAGCCGGGTCAGCACCACGATCCCGGTATGGCCCAGCAGGCGCTCGATCAGGCTCGCGGCGCTCAGCATCGCGAAGGTCAGGGCGAGCACGGCAACCATGACGAGGTTGATCGCGATGAGCGCGGGAACGTCGCCGGGGTGCTGCGCCGCAAGCAGGATCATCGTCGCGAGCGCGCCGGGACCGGCGATCAGCGGCGTGGCGAGCGGAAAGACCGAAGGGTCGGGGCTGCCCTCGGGCCGGTCGTCGGCGGTGCGCTTTTCGCGGCGCTGGGTGCGCTTTTCGAAGAGCATCTCGACCGCCATCAGAAAGAGCAGGAGCCCGCCGGAGATACGGAAGGCGGGAAGGCCGATGCCCATGCCGGCGAGCACCTGCTCACCGGCGAGGCCGAAGACGGCCAGGAGACCGAAGGCGACGGCAATCGCGCGCACGACAATGCGACGGCGCTCGTCTTGCGACATGCCCTGCGTCAGCGCGATGAAGAGCGGCGCCAGCGCAATCGGATCGATCACCACGAAGAGCGTCACGAAGGTGGTGACGAGGAGGGGCCCGGTCATCAGACCCGCTCGCCGGTGGCCTCGAGCCGTTCGAGGGCCGCCATCCAGAGCTTTTCAGCGCGGGCGAGGCCGTTCTCGACCTCGGCGCGCTTCTTGCGCAGGATGCCGATCTCCTCGGTGTCGCCGCGGGAGTAGAGGAGCGGGTTTGCGAGCCGCCCGTCGATTGCGGCGCGCATTTCCTCGAGCTTGGCGACGCGCGCCTCGCACTTGGCCACTTCGGCCCGCAGCGGTGCAACTTCCGACCGGGGCGCCTGCCGCGCCCGCGCCGGCTTGTCCTCGCGCGGCTTCAGCGGCGTGCCGTTGCGCTCGGAGAGGAGCATGCGGCGATAGGCGTCCATGTCGTCGTCGAACGGCGTGACGCGCCCGCCCTTGACCAGCCAGAGGCGATCGGCGACCAGCTCGACCAAGTGCGGGTCGTGGCTGACGAGGATGACGGCGCCGCCGTATTCGGTCAGCGCCTGAACCAGCGCGTCGCGGCTCTCGATGTCGAGGTGGTTGGTCGGCTCGTCGAGGATGATGAGGTGCGGCGCGTCGAGCGTGGCGATCAGCAGCGCCAGCCGGGACTTCTGCCCGCCCGAGAGGCGCCCGACTTCCGTGGCGACGATGTCCGCGCCGATGCCGCCCGCCGCGAGCCGGCCGCGCAGCTTGCCCGGCGGCTCATCGGGGCGCAGGCGCTGCAGGTGCTGCAGCGGCGTTTCGTCTAGGTCCAGCTCGTCGACCTGATGCTGAGCGAAATAGCCGACGCGAAGCCTGGAAGACGCGAGCTTGCGCCCGGTCATCGGATCGAGGCGGTCGGAGAGGAGCTTGGCGAACGTCGACTTGCCCTGGCCATTCTGGCCGAGGAGCGCGATGCGGTCGTCCTGGTCGATCCGCAGGTCGAGGTGGCCGAGGATCGGCTTGCCGTCGTAGCCGACGGTGACGTCCTCGAGCCGGATGATCGGCGGCGAGAGCTCCTCGGGGGTGGGGAAGTTGAAGCCGGTAACGCTGTCCTCGACGATCGCCGCGATCGGCTTCATGCGTTCCAGTGCCTTGAGCCGGCTCTGGGCCTGGCGGGCCTTGGAGGCCTTGGCGCGGAAGCGGTCGACGAAGCTCTGCATGTGCTCGCGCGCGGCGTCCTGCTTGCGCTTCTCGGCGACGAGCTGCTCGAGCCGGGCGCGGCGGGTGTCCTCGAAGGTGTCGTAGGGGCCCTGGTAGAGAGTGAGCTTCTTGCGATCGAGGTGCAGGATGGCGCCGACGGAGCGGTTGAGGAGGTCGCGGTCGTGGGAGATGACGAGGACGGTGTGGGGGTAGCGGGCGAGGAAGGTCTCGAGCCAGATGGCACCCTCGAGGTCGAGATAGTTGGTCGGCTCGTCGAGCAGCAGCACGTCCGGGCGCGCGAAGAGGACGGCGGCCAGCGCCACCCGCATCCGCCAGCCGCCGGAGAATTCGGCGCAGGCGCGGGCCTGGGCGGCGGCATCGAAGCCGAGGCCGTTCAGGATCGAGGCGGCGCGGGCCTCGGCGGAGTGGGCGTCGATGTCGGCGAGGCGGGCGTGGATCTCGGCGATACGGTGGGCGTCGGTGGCGTGGTCGGCCTCGGCCATCAGCGCGGCGCGCTCGGTGTCGGCCGCGAGCACGGTGTCGATCAGGCTGTCGCGCGACGCCGGCGCCTCCTGGGCGACCCCACCGATGCGGGCGCGCCTCGGCACCTCGATCTCGCCGCCGTCGAGCGCCATCTCGCCTCGGATCAGCCGGAAGAGCGTGGTCTTGCCGCTGCCGTTGCGCCCGACGAATCCGACCTTGTGCCCTGCCGGGATCAGCGCGGAGGCATCGTCGAAGAGCTTCTTGCCCTCGAGGGTGAAGCTGATGTTCTTGATCGCGAGCATGGCGCCGATGTGGCGTGCAGCGCCGGGCTTGTCAACGACGCCGGTCCGAAGCGCTCGGGTGGATGACGGCTGAAGGGGACGGAGGATGGAGGAACGACCGAACGGGACCCCGAGGCTGCTCTCGGGCGGCAACCCGCAGATCGCCAAGGGAGACGGCGACGCGCCGGTGCAGGCCTATATCGCGGCGATGCCGGGTTGGAAGCGCGAGCTGGGCGCTCGCCTCGACGGACTGATCGTGCGCGCCGTGCCGGAGGTGCGCAAAGCGGTCAAATGGAATTCGCCGCTTTACGGCATCGCGGACCAGGGCTGGTTTCTCGGGCTGCATTGCTTCACCCGGTACGTCAAGCTGACTTTCTTCCGCGGGGCCGCCTTGCATCCGGTGCCGCCGGAGGCGTCCAGGCAGGCCGACGTGCGCTCTTTCCATATCCACGAGCACGACCGCATCGACGAGGCGCAGCTCGGCGACTGGGTGAAGCAGGCGAGCAGGCTGCCAGGCGAGAGGATGTAGACGGCGTCCTTGCCGCTCGCCGCGGATCTGCCGGACAAGCGTGGTCTGCCGCCCGCCCCGGCCCCGGCAGGAATATCCCTTTCCCGGTCCTGCGGCGCATGATAACCGACGCCGGGACAAAGAGGGACGCTTCACCATGGCCATTCAGCGCACGTTTTCAATCATCAAGCCGGACGCCACCCGGCGCAACCTGACGGGCGAGATCAACGCCAAGCTGGAGGCGGTCGGCCTGCGGATCATCGCGCAGAAGCGCATCCAGCTGACGTTGGCGCAGGCGCAGGCGTTCTACGACGTGCACAAGGACCGGCCGTTTTTCGGCGAGCTGACCGAGTTCATCAGCTCCGCGCCGATCGTGGCGCAGGTGCTGGAAGGCGAGGACGCCATCGCGAAGAACCGCGAGGTCATGGGCGCGACCAACCCGACCGAGGCCGCGGACGGCACGATCCGCAAGGAGTTCGCGCTGTCGATCGGCGAGAACTCGGTGCACGGCTCCGACGGGCCGGAGACCGCCGCCGTCGAGATCGCCTATTTCTTCTCGGGGCTCGAACTGGTCGGCTGACCTCTCAGGAGGGGGCCGACGCGCTGGCGGCGATGATCAGGATCAGCACCAGCCCCACGACGATCCCGATCCCGGCGCCCTTGGCCACTTCGACGGACGACCCGTGCGGGGCGTCAGGCTGGACCGGGATCGGCGCCTCGGCCGGTGGTGCGGTTTTCGGCGCGGCGGTCTGGGCCGTGGCGGCTCCGGCCGCGAGCGCGAACGCAACGGTGAGGGCCAGGGCACGGGCGGCGCGGGCCATCATCAACCGCCCATCGCAAATGCGGCGCCGAGCGCCATGACCCCGAAGACGACCACGACGGCGGCGACGCCGGACCCGACGCCCATCGCCGTCGGACCGGACGATCCCTGCGGCGCGTCGGCCGGCACCTCGATCTGCTCGGTCTGTGCGACGGCGGTTTCGGTGGGGGCATGCGCGGACTGGGCAAAGACCGGCGCTGCAATCGACACGGCAAAGAAGCCGGCCAGCAATTCCTTTTTCATTTGAGCTGTCCCTGCACCTAATTGTGCATGACCAGCGTACCCTATCTTCTTCGCCGTGTCACCATGCCGCGGGGAAGAGAGCCTCGCACGTCACGCGAGTATTGCGATCTTCGTGCGGTCGCCTGTCGCGAAGCGGCGGAGGACCGCGGGATAAAGTCGGTGCTCCATCGGCAGAATGCGCGCGCCGAGGCTGGCGGGGGTGTCGTCCGGCAACACGGGGACGATGGCCTGGCCGAGGATGGGTCCGGAATCGAGGTCGGGCGTGACCTCGTGGACGGTGCAGCCGTGCACCGCCATGCCGGCAGCGAGCGCCCGCGCATGGGTGTCGAGCCCAGGGAAGAGCGGCAGGATCGAGGGGTGGATGTTGAGCATCCGTCCGGTCCAGTCGGCGATGAACCCGGGCGTCAGCACGCGCATGAAGCCGGCGAGGCAGAGGATCTCGGCGCCGCTGTCGCGAAGCGGCTTCGCCATCGCGGCCTCGAAGGACCCGCGGTCGTCGAAGGCGCGGTGATCGACGCAGGCGGTCGGAAGGCCGAGCGCCGCGGCCCGGGCGAGGCCCCCGGCTTCCGGGCGGTTGGACAGGACGAGGCAGGCGGTCGCGGGATGGTCCGGGTCGGCCATGTCGCGCGCGAGCGCCAGCATGTTGGACCCGCCGCCGGAGATCAGGATGGCAACGCGTCGCCGGGTCACAAGGCGCCCGTGAAGCGCACGCCTGAGCCCGCCTCGACGGCGCCGATCGTGCGAACCGTTTCGCCGGCCGACGCGAAGAGCTCCGAGAGCGCCGCGGCGCGGTCGGGGGCCGCGACGGCGACGAGGCCGATGCCGCAGTTGAAGGTCTTCAGCATCTCGGCGTCGGCGATGCCGGCCTCCCGGCGCAGCCAGCCGAAAACCGGCGGCAGGTCCCAGGCATCGAGGTCGATCGCGGCGCCGAGCCCGTCGGGCAGAACCCGCGGCAGGTTCTCGGTCAGGCCGCCGCCGGTGATGTGGGCGAGCGCGTGGAGGCCGCCGGCCGAACGGGCCGCCAGCGCGGCGCGGACGTAGATGCGGGTCGGGGTCAGCAGGGCCCCGCCGAGGGTGCCGTCGCCGAACGGGGAGGGGGCATCCCAGCCGAGGCCGGTCGCCTCGGCGACGCGGCGCACCAGGCTGTAGCCGTTGGAGTGGACACCGCTCGATGCGAGCCCCAGGAGCACGTCGCCGGCCGCGACGTCGCGGGGCAGGGCGGTGCCGCGTTCCATCGCGCCGACGGCGAAGCCCGCGAGGTCGAAGTCGCCGGCGGCGTACATGCCCGGCATCTCGGCGGTCTCGCCGCCGACGAGCGCCGCGCCGGCGTCGATGCAACCGGCGGCGATGCCTTCGACCACCTGCGCGGCGGCGTCCACGTCGAGCTTGCCGGTGGCGAAGTAGTCGAGAAAGAAGAGCGGCACGGCGCCCTGGCAGACGAGGTCGTTCACGCACATCGCGACGAGGTCGATGCCGACGGTGGCGAGATGCCCGGTCTCGATGGCGAGGCGGAGCTTGGTGCCGACGCCGTCGGTGGCCGCCACGAGGATGGGGTCGGTGAAGCCGGCGGCCCTCAGATCGAAGAGCGCGCCGAAGCCGCCGAGACCCGCCATGACACCCGGCCGGCCGGTCGCCGCCGCGGCCGGCTTGATCCGATCGACCAGCGCGTTGCCGGCGTCGATGTCGACGCCGGCCCCGGCGTAGGTCAGCCCGTTCGGCAGTTCGGTCACGCTCTCTCTCCGCCTGAGGGATCGCGGGATGCTCTAGCGCAAGTCGCCGGGCAAGGGAACACGCGCTTGACGCTCATGCGCGCCGCGGGCTAGCACGTGCGCGTCGGGCCTGTAGCTCAACGGTCAGAGCAGAGCGCTCATAACGCTTTGGTTGCAGGTTCGAATCCTGCCGGGCC
>CAWFYR010000011.1:0-132623 GCA_963819995.1 uncultured Alphaproteobacteria bacterium
TACCTAAGGCGCTGCCGCCGGTCCCGAAAAAGGGGGAAGCTCGCCAACGGGGGTCGTCCCGAACGCGCGGGCGAGCGCGTTGGCGCGCGCCAGGTTGAACGCCCGGCTCACAGCCGCATCTGGGACCACAGCGTCAAACCCGTGATACGCCCCTGGCACCACCAGAAGCTCGGTGGGCACCCCGGCCAAGACCAGGCGGCGTCCATACTCGATGTCCTCGTCCACGAAGAGGTCGATGGCGCCCACCCCGATCCAGGCGGGCGGCAGGCCGGCGAGGTTCTCCACGCGGGCAGGCACGGCGCCTGCAAGCGCGCTCTCGCCCCCTGGAGTCTGGCCCAGGAGAGATTGCCAGCCGAACCTGTTGAGGGCCGGCGTCCAAAGAAAGGCGCCGAGCTGCGCCGGCAGCTGGCGGGTGGTTCCGGTGTGGTCGTCCAGCATGGGGTAGGTGAGGGACTGGAACAGCACCGGTACCTCGCCCCGGTCGCGGGCGGCGATAGCAAGCATGGCAACATGGCCGCCGCCGGCGCTTTCCCCCATCAGGGCGATGCGGGACGGGTCGGCCCCCAGCGCGTCGGCATTGTCGTGCAGCCACCGGAGTGCTGCATAATTGTCCTCGAGGCTGCCGGGAAAGGGCATCTCGGGGGCCAGGCGGTAGTCCACCGTGACGATCACGCAGTCGAGCGCCACCGCATGCGCCTGGAGGAACGTGATGTAGTCGTCAGGCCGGCCCGCGATGAAGCCGCCTCCGTGAATGTGCAGCACCGCGGGGCGGCGCCCGCCCGGCATGGCGCCGATCACGAAGACCCGGACCTCGGGCGCCCCCTCGGGGCCGGGGATCATCCGCTCCACCGCCGGGGCGGCATCGGCGACAGCCGGGACCGGAACGGCGCTGATCAGCGACGACGCGCGGAAGGAATGCAGAAGGGCTGCGGCCGTCCTTGGGATCGAGCGCGTCCGGGGAGCCGGGGGGCAGACCAGTATCCTGCTTGAGGATTGCCTCCAGAACGGGGCGGAGCTCCGGGTCGACAAGGCTGGCGGGATCGACTGCTGTATGGCATTCCCCGCCGCACGCCCTGCCGCTGTTGCGGCCTCGCTCGTCTGGGCAGCGGCCCTGAGGGCTGGCAAAGTTGCAATCGCGGCTGCGGCGGAGGTCAGCAAGCCACGCCGGGTGTGATCAATCATTACGTCTTTCCTGGAGGGTGGTTCGGAACGAATGAAGCGTGGGATCGCCAGGGGTTCCTGGCGTTGAAGGGAGGTCGAGTTGGCCCTCCGAAGCCAGAGACCTTGGTCGGAAATAGCGCCATGCGATCACCTCCGAGCGAGCAGATACGGTGCGGAGGGTTCGGTCAAGTCTGGCGGGCCGACCGCCAACTGAGGGGTCAGGGTTTAAACCTCGCGGGCGGCCAGTAGACACTGGTTGGGTCGTCGGCACCACCAGTGACGCTCTCCTGCAAGCGGAACATCGGTTAAGGGATCGCAGCTGGGTTTCGCTAGTGCGGCGAAGATTTCGCATCGCACCTCAAGAGTCGACATCGTCGGGCAGAATAGACAGAGGCCACGGCCGACCGTTCCGGAGCATCGTATTCGATAAACTCGATGCACTGCTGATTGCCGCGGATCTGCTCCTGGATGTCTTCCGGCGACCACACGTCGTGTCCTTCAATGAGAAGGTCGCCCAGCCCCCGGTTGGTTTCCTCAAAAAGCAGCTTGTGGCGTCTCCAGACCTCGAGGTCGGCCTTCTCTTCCTTGGTTAGCGGCCCCGAAATCTCGTAACTACCAGTGCGCAGATCAATCCGGATGTGGTCGGGGTGCGGCACTGGCTCGGGCAGTTCCAGCCCGAGGGACCGCCGCCTCTCGAGCTCCTGATCCCATTTCCGCTTGTAGTCGAACATGATCTCGAGGGTCTCGGACTGGCGGCGGTGTTTCTCGCGCTCGGTTGTCGTCAGAAGCTCGGTGAAGAGCCGCTGCGCCCGCTGCTGACCTTTCACCGCGTTCACCGCCAGCGCTCGAACAATCGCTTGTGCCATCGGCACCTTCACCTCGCGCAGCCCGTCACGAACGCTGATTACCCGGTAGGCCTCTTCCAGGACGATCGCCTGAAGCCGCTCGACGAAGGCGGGGTAGTGGTTCGGGTTTGCTTTCTGCTTGGCGCCCTTTGGGCGACCCTTGGGATTGCCCGACTGCCCTTTCCTGAAGCGCGAACCCTCGGGCGGCTTGCCGTAGCCCACTGTGTAGTCAGAGCGGGGCAGTGTGAGCGTTGTCGGCTTCCCGTCGATCACCCGCTTCATTCCGCTGCTCGCATGACGGACGTTTCTGTCGCGAGGCCACAGACGAGCTGATCGGCCTCATCCTTGGCCCAGGCCTCCCACCGTCGGATGATCCGATCGCAATAGACCGGGTCGAGTTCACAGAGCATAGCCCGCCGGCCGGTCTTCTCCGCGGCAATCAGCGTCGAGCCCGAGCCGCCGAAGAGATCGAGCACGATCTCGCCGCGGCCGGAGACGTCGCGGATCGCATCGGCGATCATCTGCACCGGCTTTACCGTCGGATGCATCTCGAGCTCGGCCATCCGCCCAGCCTTCAGCGTGTTTACGCCACGATACTGCCAGACGTTTGTGCGGTAGCGCCCGTGCTGGCCGAGCTCGAAGGTATTGGTGTGCGGGGCGGTCCCGACCTTGAAGGCGAAGATCAGCTCGTGGCGCGAACGGTAGAAGGTGCCCATGCCGCCATTGTCCTTTGCCCACACGATCAGGTTCTTCAGCTCGGTGTAGACACCATCTGCCGCGTCGAGCAGCTCCCGCTGGTGGCGCCAATCCATGCAGATGAAGTTGATGGCGCCGTCGAGGCAGGCGTCGGCCAGGTTCCGGAAGGCGGTGCGCAGGAAGCCGGTAAATTCGTCGATGCTCATCTCGCCGGCGGCCATGGCGAATTCGCGGTGCTTGATCCGACCCGAGCCACCGACATGGCCGTCGATCCGAACGTTGTACGGCGGATCACTGAAGACCATCCGAGCACGCTCGCCGCCCATCAGCTGCCGGACCACCTCGGCCTCGAGGGCATCGCCGCAGATCAGGCGGTGTTTCCCGAGCTGCCAGACGTCACCCAGCCGGCAGCGTGCCGGGCCGGGATCGGGAAGCCAGTCGTCTTCAGGATCGCCCGGCTCCTCAGGTGTGAGCCCTTCGACCAAGCCGTCGATCTCCGGGATCGAGAAGCCGGTGATGCCGATGTCGAAGCCGAGGTCGTCGGCAAGCAGTGCCTTCAGCTCTTCGGCCAGCAGGTCCTCGTCCCAGCCTGCATTCAGCGCCAGCTTGTTGTCTGCAAGCACGTAGGCCCGCTTCTCTGCCGCCGTCATCGACTCGATGCGGATGCAGGGCACCGTGGGCATACCGATCAGCTTCGCGGCCTCGACGCGGCAGTGGCCTGCGAGGATGCTGCTGGCGGCGTCGATCAGCACCGGGTTGGTAAACCCGAAGGTGCGGATGCTTTCGGCAACCTGGCGGATCTGCTTCTTGGAGTGGGTGCGCGCATTGCGCGCCCACGGCTGAAGTTGGGATGGGGCGATATGCTCGATCACTTGAGATTGGTGCACGGTCATGGTCCAACTGCTATATAGGCGCATAGGCGCGAGCTGGTACTATAGATAGCATCCGCTCTTGCGCGGGTCAACAATGCGGTTTATGAAAACGTAAGGTGAAAAAAACGTAATGGGGATCGACCGATGACCGCTTTCGCCACCCGGCTGCACCAACTGCGCTTGGGAAAGAACGAATCTTTGCAGGATGTCGCCTCCACGGTCGGGGTATCCAAGGCGCATATCTGGGAGCTCGAGAAGGGCAGGGCAGAGAACCCCTCGATGGGTCTCGTCACCAGGTTGGCCGAGCACTTCGGGGTCTCGGTTGCCTACCTGATCGGCGAGGACCCCAATGCGGTGGACGCGGACGTTGAGCTCGCGCGGATGTTTCGCCAGGCAAAAGAACTCGATGACGGTGACCGAGCATTGCTGGACCAGCTTCTGCAAGGATTCCTGAGCCGACGCCGTGGATCCGAATGAGCCTTGAGCTCTCTCGGGTCGAGATCGAAAGCGCCGGCTCCGACCCGAGAAGGCTTGCTAGGGCTCTCCTAAGTCAGCTCCCGGAATTTACCGGCAGGGTGCCGATCGAGGCAATTGCCCTGGCCCTCGACATCGTCTCGATCGAGGTCGCGCCGCTTGCCGGGCTGGAGGGTTGTCTGCAATGCGATCGCCTCAAGAGCGAGGGGCAGATTGTCGTAAACTCCGGAAGCTCGCCTCGGCGCCGCCGCTACACGATCGCCCATGAGCTCGGACATTTCCTCAATGAGCGGCACCAGCAAACTCTCGACCTCGGCTTCGCCTGCACTTTTGACGACATGGCGAGCCCGAAACGAGGCGGTTCACATCTGCGGCAGGAGATAGAAGCCAACGCCTTCGCAATCGAGGTCCTCACCCCACGGCCCGCCCTGGCAAAGTTCTTGAAGGCATCCGCGGAACTCGATCATGCACTTTCCTTGGCGGAGGCTTTCGCAATCAGCCGTGAAGCTGCGATCCGCCGCTACGTCGCTTTGCAAGGCGAATGCCTGGCAGCAGTGTTTTCTAAAGACGGCCGCGTCCGCTATGTCGAGAAGAGCGAAGGCTTCCCCACAACGACAATCTGGTCGGGCGACTCCGTCGCCGGCATGCTGCCATCCCGTTCGTCTGAGCTTCTGACAACCCTCGACGAGGCCGATGCGTACCGTTGGCTCAGACGATCGGAGGGGGTGACGCTATTCGCCCAGACCCTGCATCAAAGCGACGGCTACGCCGTTACGCTGTTGGTCGCCGAACGGGATCAGGCAGAGTCCGACTAGGGCTTATCCCGCGCAGCCTGGCTCATTCAATTTGATCGGTCGATTTCCGCTGATTTGGAAGCCAACGGTCCCTGATCACGAGAGCAGCTTTTCCCTGATTCCTCGATGAAGGGAACTTCAAGTGTAAGTCAAGGAAATCTCCAGATAATTGCGGCTGCGCTATTCTGGTTGTCCGCAAATCAAACCTTTTTCCCTGTAAGTTCCCTGTTTTCCCTGGAGACGGGTTCGCTCGAGACTGCCAGCACTACCAAAAAGCATCGAAATCGGTGTGTTTCGTTCGCTGTGTTGCGTTCACGACGACGCGAGCCTCTGCGGTCCGGCTTGCAAGCTGAGTGAACGTATGGTGAACATGTGGGCATGGACCCGAAGCTCGCCGCCAAGCTGCGCATCCTCGCCGACGCTGCGAAGTACGATGCGTCGTGCGCCTCGTCGGGCGCGCCAAAGCGGTCGGGCGGGGCGAAGGGCCTCGGGTCGACTACGGGCGCCGGCATCTGCCACGCCTATACGCCCGATGGCCGCTGCGTCTCGTTGCTCAAGATCCTGCTGACCAACTGGTGCCTCTACGACTGCGCCTACTGCGTGAACCGCCGCTCGTCGAACACGCCGCGGGCCCGGTTCAGCGTCGAGGAGGTCGTGACGCTGACCATCGAGTTCTACAAGCGGAACTACATCGAAGGCCTGTTCCTGTCCTCCGGCATCGTGCGCTCGCCGGATCACACGATGGAGGAGATGACCCGGGTCGCCCGGACGCTGCGCCGCGACCACGGTTTTGCCGGATACATCCACCTCAAGGCGATCCCGGAGGCGAGCCCCTGGCTGATCGAGCAGGCCGGGCTCTGGGCCGACCGCTTGTCGATCAACCTGGAACTGCCCTCGGAGCAGAGCCTTGCGCGGCTCGCTCCCGAGAAGCGCGCCCCCTCGATTGCCGCAGCGATGGGGCAGATGCACGAGCGCATCACGGAGGCCAAGGCGGAGCGCCGACGCTTCGCCCCGGCCGGGCAGAGCACCCAGGTGATCGTCGGCGCGGACGACACGACGGACGAGGCGGTGCTGACGGCGAGCGCGCGGCTCTACGACCGGTTCCGGCTGTCGCGGGTCTACTATTCGGCCTACAGCCCGATCCCGGAGCCGAGCCCGACGCTGCCGCCCGCCGCGCCGCCGCTGCAGCGCGAGAACCGGCTCTACCAGGCCGACTGGCTGCTGCGCTACTACGGCTTCTCGGTTTCGGAGATCGCCGCCGGCGGGCAGGACGGCATGCTCGACCTCGGGGCCGATCCGAAGCTGGCCTGGGCGCTCAAGCATCGCGAACGGTTTCCGGTCGACGTCAACCGGGCGCCGCGGGAGGTGCTCCTGCGCATTCCGGGCCTCGGGGTGAAGGCGATCGACCGGATGATCGCCGCGCGCCGGCACACGACGCTGCGGCTCGCCGATCTCTCCCGCCTGACCGCAGGCCTGCGGCGGGCGCTGCCGTTCATCGTCACGGCCGACCATCGGCCGCGCGGGCTCGATCGGCTCGACCTCCGCAACCGTCTCGTCCGGCCGCCCGAGCAGCTCAGCCTTTTCGCATGACTGCGGTGCGTCTCGCCCCCGGTGCCGACGCGGCCGGGTTTCGTGCCGCCGTCCGCGGCCTCGTCTCCGCGAGCGTTCCGCCCGATGCGGTGCATTGGACCAGCGATGCTGCGCCGACGCTCTTCACCGGCGCAGAGATGCCTGAGGCGGCGCCGCTGTCGCTGCCGCGCGAGGCCGTTGCGCTGGTCGAGCTCGTGGTCTGCCACCGCGACCCTGAGCGCTATGGCCTGCTCTACGGGTTGATCTGGCGACTGCAGCATGGCGAACGGCACCTCCTCGAGGTGGCGAGCGACCCGCTGGTGCATCGCCTCGAGCGGATGGCGAAGACTGTGCGCCGCGCCATTCACAAGATGCACGCCTTCGTCCGGTTTCGCCGCGCCGAGGCCACGGATGGTGGCGAGCGCTTCGTCGCGTGGTTCGAGCCGGACCACTTCATTCTCGAAGCCGTTGCCGGTTTCTTCGTCGAGCGATTTCGCGCGCTGGACTGGCGGATCGTCACGCCGATCGGCACTCTGCACTGGGATCGCCAGGCGCTGACCTTCGGTCCGCCGGGCCGGCGCGAGGACGTTCCGGCGGCAGACCTGTTCGAGGCCGGCTGGCGCGGATACTACGAGAGCACGTTCAATCCGGCGCGCCTGAACCTTGCGGTCACGCGCGCCGAGATGCCGAAGAAGTACTGGCGCAACATGCCGGAGACCGCCGCCATCCCCGAATTGGTGCGCACGAGCGCTTCACGCGCGCGGGCGATGATCGAGACGGAGGGGGTGGTCTCCGCCAGACGCGACCCCGCGCGGGCGGTCGCGGCGATGAGCGAGCAGGTGCCGCAGACGCTCGAGGCGTTGAACCGGATCATCGCCGCGGCGCCGCCGATGATCGTAGGCGGGACGCGGGCGGTTCTCGGCGAAGGGCCGGCCGGCGCCGCGATCGCGTTCGTCGGCGAGCAACCTGGCGACCAGGAAGATCTGCAGGGCCGTCCGTTCATCGGTCCTGCCGGCCAGGTCTTGGACCAGGCCTTGGCCGATGCCGGCATCGACCGGACGGAGGTCTACCTCACCAACGCGGTCAAGCACTTCAAGTTTGTCCAGCGCGGCAAGAGGCGGCTGCACCAGAGGCCGGACGTCGGAGAGGTCAAGCACTATCAGTGGTGGCTGAGGCGCGAGCTCGAGCTCGTCGGGCCGCGCCTCGTGGTTGCCCTCGGCGCCACCGCGGTCTTGGCGCTGACCGGGCGGGCGCTGGCGGTGACGGCGCATCGCGGCGAGACGACGTTCGAGGCGCGGCGCGGCTTCATCACGGTTCACCCGTCCTACCTGCTCCGGCTTCCCGACGGCGCGGCCAAGGACGAGGCGCGCACGACGTTCGGCGTGGACATGGCCCGCATCCGCGATCTCGCGGCAGCATGAGCCGAAAGGCGTGCGTCGGGGATTTCTGAGCAGGATGTTAACCAAGATCCACTAGGTCTCGGCGCCGGCCGCTTCGGCCATGCTCCCATCCCGAGAACGCGCCTGTCGAAGCGTGGCGGCCGCCGGGTCGCGCCGCAGTGCGGCGCCGGAGGCTGACATGATCGGACTAGGACTTGAGCTCGCGCGCGAAGGCGGGCGGCATCAGCGGGGCCTGTCGCCGTGGCAAGGAGCGCCTGCGGCGTTTGCGGCCACGACGCTCTATGACTTCGACGCGGGGCTGCAGGCCTGGACGAAGAGCGGCACCAACGGAACGGTGGCGCTCGACACCGCCGTCAAGGACGCGGGCATGAGCCAGAGCCTGCGGATCGCGACGGCGAGCACCGCGCTGACCGCGGATGCCTGGGTGCAGGCGCTTTCGCCCAATCTCGATCTCTCGGGCAAGGCGATCCGGCTGCGCTACCGGTTCGACCAGGTGCCGCGGCTGGGCTACTTTCGCCTGGCCCTCGAGAACGAAGCCGGCGCGAACTATACCCAGGCCGACACGATGACCTCGGTCAGCGCGGTCACCGACAGTGGCGAGTGGGTCACGAGCGAGCTGACCAAGAGCGACTTCAGCAGCCAGGCCACCGACTTTTCCTCGATCGACCGGGTGCGGCTGCGGCTGAGTTCGGTCAGCCCGGCGAGCAACGTCCTGCAGGCGAACTTCCAGTCGATTGCGCTTCGCCCGTTGCCAGCGCGCGGCTGCGTGGTCCTGGCGTTCGACGACGGCTGGAAGGGGCAGTACCTCAACGCCTTCCCGCTCATGGCGGCCCGCGGATTGCCCGGGAGCTGCTATGTGATCTGCGACCT
Source organism: uncultured Alphaproteobacteria bacterium (assembly GCA_963819995.1). Lineage (GTDB taxonomy): Bacteria > Pseudomonadota > Alphaproteobacteria > Rhodobacterales > Rhodobacteraceae > Amaricoccus. Next base: position 8,682 of record CAWFYR010000011.1, read on the forward strand.
GCACGGCGCCTCCGGCGGCTCGCTCTACATGAACCGGAGCGAGTTGCACGCGCTGCAATCGGCCGGATGGGACATCGGCTGCCATGCTGACACTGCGTCGCACCACAGCAGCGCCAACGGCTTTGCCGATACGGACCTCGCGACCTTCGAGGCGGCGTGCGTCGCCATGAAGCGGTGGCAGATCGACTTCGGGTTCAACTCCGATCACTTCGCCTGGCCGAGGGGCATCCACACCCGGGCGCATCGTGCGGTCGCGGCGCGGTACTTCTCGTCGCAGCGCACCTTTCGCAATCAGCTCAACGGCTTCGAGGCGGACATCTATCCGTTCGCCGATGCGACGCGGCTGCGGCAGTGCGCAGTGACGAACGGGTCGTCGCCTTCGGCCCCGAGCGCGGTCAACGCGCTGATCGACAGCTGCATGGCGGCGAAGAAGACCCTGATCCTGACCTTTCACGACGTTGGCAATGGCGGCGGCGCGTCGGAGTACCCGACCGCGAGCTTCGCGGCCATCGTGGATCACATTGCTGCCGCCGGACATCCGGTGAAGCGGCTCACCGAGGTCTTCGCCAGCGGGGTCTAGGCCAGTGCGGCCGAAATGCGGCGAAGGACCTCGGCGACCAGGGCCTGCGCCTGGCCGGCGTCGGCCGCCTCGGCATAGCAGCGCAGTTCGGGCGCGTTGCCGGACATCCGCAGGTGGACGATGTCCCCCGAGCTCAGGGTCATGCGGACGCCGTCGCGGGTGTCGATCGCGGCGGGCTCGCCGCCGAGACCGGCGAGGAGCCGAGAGCGGGCGGGTTCGCTTGCCGCGAGAGTGCTCAGGAGCGGCCCGGACTTGCTGGCGGGGATCTCCTGGAGCCTGTCGCTGGCGGTGAACCGTCGCGGCAGCCGGGCGGCAAGCGCCGAAAGCGGAACGCCTTCGCGCGTGGCAGCGGCGAGAAGCACGAGGATCGGCAGCAGCGCGTCCCGGGTCGGCAGTGCAGCGAGGCGGCGGCCGCCGGCTTCGACGTCGCCGCCGAGCAGGAACCCGCCGTTCGGCTCGTAGCCCACCGGGCAGCGCGCGCCTCCGGCGCTCAGCGCCGCCAGCGCGGCGATCACGAACGGCGAGCCGATCCGGGTGCGCGCCACGCGCGCGAACCATCCGCTCCGCTCCAGCGCGGTGCTGGCGTTGAGCGGCGCGGCAACCGCGTCGGCGCCGAGCGCATGCGCCGCGAGGGTGCCCACGGCGTCGCCGCGCAGCACGGCGCCGCTCTCGTCCGCGATGAGCGGGCGGTCACCATCGCCGTCGGTCGATACCAGCGCCGAGAGCCGATGCTCGGCAACCCACGTCCGGATGCGCGCGGCGTCCTGGGGCGAGACGGCTTCGGTGTCGATGGGGACAAAGTCGTCGGTGCGGCCGAGGGCCACGATCCGCCCGCCGAGCTCCGCCAGCGCTTGCACGAGCAGGTCGCGGCCGGCGGCGCTGTGCTGGTAGACGCCGATTCGCAGTCCCTGCAGGCTGCCCCGGCCGAAGAACGCGACGTACCGCGCGACGTAGCGCTCGCCGATGTCGCATGCCTTCTGGAGTTCGCCGCCCGGGTGCTCGCGGTGGTCGGGCATCGCCAGTCTGGCGGTGATGGCCGCCTCGTCCGCCTTGGTGATCTCCCCCGCCGGGCCATAGAACTTCAGGCCGTTGCGGTCGAAAGGAATGTGGCTGCCTGTGACCATGATGGCGGCTGCGCCGCGACGTGCCGCCTCGAGCGCCAACGCGGGCGTCGGGACCACCCCGCAGTCGATCGCGGTGGCGCCGGCGGCGAGACCCGCCCCGCAGCATGCCTCGGCAATGCGCAGCGAGCTCGGACGCAGGTCCCGCCCGACGAGGATTTCGGTGAGGGTGCCGGCGTCTCGGAGATGGTCGATGAAGGCCCGCGCATAGCTGGCGCACACCGCGTCGGTCATGTCCGAGACCAGGCCGCGCAGGCCGCTGGTGCCAAACTGCATGGTCGATGCCCTGCCGCTTCAGAAGCGTCCGAAGTCGTCCTCGACGCGAACGATATCGTCTTCCTCGAGATAGGCGCCGGTCTGCACCTCGACGAGCTCGACGGGAATCCGGCCCGTGTTGCTCAGGCGGTGCAGGCAGCCGGCGGGGAGGTAGACCGACTCGTTCTCGTGGATTTGCAGGGTCTCGGCGTCGCGGGTCACCTCCGCGGTGCCGCGGACCACCACCCAGTGCTCGGCGCGGTGGTGGTGGCTTTGCAGCGAGAGGCGCTTGCCGGGCTTGACGACGATCCGCTTGACGCGGAAGCGGTCGCCGCGGTCCATCGTCTGGTACCAGCCCCAGGGACGGTAGACCCGCGCGGGCGTGCTCGCCTCGGTAATGCCGAGCGCCTCGAGGTCGCTGACGAGGGCCTTGATCTCCTGCGCGCGCTCGATCGGGGCCACGAGGATGGCGTCGGCAGTGTCGACCACCGCCAGCCCGTCGACGCCGATCACGCAGAGCAGGCGCCCGTCGGACCGCAGATAGCTGTTCGAGACGTCGCGTCCGACGACGTTGCCTTCGCAGGCGACGCCGCTCTCGTCGCGGGGGCTCTCCTGCCAGACCGCCTTCCAGTCGCCGATGTCGGACCAGCGGAACTCGGCCGCCAGGACCGCGGCGCGCGCGGTCTGCTGCATGACGGCGACGTCGAAGCTGATCTTCGGCGCCGCCGCAAAAGTGGGGCCGAGCCGCAGCGCGCCCATGTCGTCGGTGGCTTCCTCGAGCGCCCGGCGCACGGCGCGGAGCGCCTCGGGGGCGTGGCGCTCGATTTCGCGCAGGCCCGCTTCGGCGCGGAAGCAGAAGATGCCGGCGTTCCAGAGGCAGCCCTCGGCAATGAGAGTGGCGGCGAGGGCGGCGTCGGGCTTCTCGACGAAGCGGCGGACCTCGTGGGCGCCGTCGCCGATGGCGGCACCCCCGGCGATGTAGCCGTAGGCGGTGGCGGGCTCGGTCGGGACCACGCCGAAAGTGACGATCCGGCCGTCCGCGGCGAGGCGGGCGGCGGCGGTGGCCGATCTTTCGAAATCCGCCCGGTCGGGGATCAGGTGGTCGGACGGCATGACCATCACGATCGCCTCGGGATCGCGGCGGGCGGCGAGGCAGGCGGCGAGCGTCACGGCGGCCAGGGTGTCGCGGCCTTCGGGCTCCAGCGCGATCTCGGTGGCGACACCGGCTTCCGCCGCCTGGTCGGCGAGAAGAAAACGCGAGGGCGCCGCGCCAATGACGATCGGCTCGGCGAAGAGCGGGCCTTTGAGGCGCTCCAGCGTGCGCTGGAAGGGCGAGGCGCCGCCGAGGATCGGAACATGCTGCTTGGCGAAGTCGCGGCGCGACACCGGCCACAGCCGCGACCCGGAGCCGCCGCAGAGGATCGCGGGAACGATTTCCCCCGCGGGCCGGTCGAGTTCGCTTGCCTGGATCGGGGAGTGGGAGGTCATCGTCCATCCTGAAGTGACGGCTACGAGATGCACCGGGTCGGAATTGGTGCGATCGCTTCCTGCTGCAACCCGATATAGTGCATGTCGGCCGGACGCGGTTAAATTCTTCTGAAGGATGAAGCCCACCCAAACGGGCATGCGGGGAGGGACCATGGCGGCCCATGTGCTGACGCTGCGCTGCGACAACCGGCCGGGAATCGTTGCGGCTGTGGCGACGCGGCTGGCGGCGAACGGCGGAGACATCACCGAGGCGGCGCAGTTCGACGACGCGCTGACCGGCAAGTTCTTCATGCGGGTGGCGTTCTCGATGGAGCAGCCGGTGGCGGCGTTCGCCGACGGGTTCGCCGCGGAGGTGGAGCGGTTCGGGCTCGACTGGACGCTGCGGGCGGCCGACGAGCGGCGCAAGGTGCTGATCCTGGTGTCGATGTTCGATCACTGCATGGTCGACCTGCTCTACCGGATGCGGATCGGCGAGCTGAACATGGACGTGGCGGGGATCGTCTCCAACCACCCGCGCACCGCGCTCCTGAAGAGCGAGCACGCGACGATCCCCTACCATCACCTCCCGGTCACCCGCGAGACCAAGGCGGCACAGGAAGAGCAGATCAAGGCGGTGATCGAGGCGACCGGCAGCGACCTCGTGGTGCTGGCGCGTTACATGCAGGTGCTGTCGGACGGGTTCTCGACCTGGCTCGCGGGCCGTTGCATCAACATCCACCACAGCTTCCTGCCCGGCTTCAAGGGCGCGAGACCCTATCATCAGGCGCACGAGCGCGGGGTGAAGATGATCGGGGCGACGGCGCACTACGTGACGGGCGACCTCGACGAGGGGCCGATCATCACCCAGGACGTCGAGCACGTGAGCCACGTGGACACGCCCGACGATCTGGTCCGCAAGGGCCGCGACATCGAGCGGCGGGTGCTGGCGCGGGCCGTCAAGTGGCACCTCGAGGACCGGGTCCTGCTGAACGGGCACAAGACCGTCGTTTTCGCGAAATGACGCCCTGCATGGTCGCTTCCACGGTGGAAGCGACAAACCCCCATTGATATCGTTGAATAATCGAGTCTGATTTTCAGACTTCGTTAGGGTTCTCCACGCCCGAGGGGTGTGCCGCGGCCGTGCCGCGATGCTTGCGCGCGCGGTAGAGGTTCAGCGCTTCGACGGCGCCGGCGAAGACCATCGCGGCGTAGATGAAGCCGCGCTCGACGTGGAAGTGCAGTCCGTCGGCGATCAGCGCCATGCCGACCATCACCAGGAACGCCAGTGCGAGCATCTTGGTCGAGACGTGGCGGTTGACGAAGCCCGCGATCGGCGCGGCCGCCGCCATCATCACCAGGATCGCGATGATGACTGCCGCGATCATCACCTCGACGTGGTCGGCGATGCCGACGGCGGTGATGACGCTGTCGAGCGAGAAGACCAGGTCGAGGATCATGATCTGCACGATCACCGAGGCGAAGCTCGTGGCCGTCGCCGCCCTCCCTCCGGCGTGGGGCTCCATCTCGTTGAAGATCTCGGTCGCGGCCTTCCAGATCAGGAAGAAGCCGCCGGCGAGGAGCAGCAGGTCGCGCCAACTGACCCCGAAGCCCCAGACGGTGAGGATCGGCCGGGTCAACCCGATGATCCAGGTGATCGACAGCAGCAGCAGGATGCGCAGCACCAGGGCGCCGCTCAGCCCGATGAAGCGCGCCCGCGCCTGCTGCGACGGCGGCAGCTTCTGCGAGGCGATCGAGATGAAGATGATGTTGTCGACGCCGAGCACGATCTCGAGGATCGTCAGGGTGAGAAAGCTCGCCCAGGCGGCGGGATCGGTCAGCAGTTCGAGCATCGTTGTCCCTCGTTCTTGTCCGGGTGACTTGGGTAACCGAGCTCTGCGGCGCAAGGTCGCAGACCGACGGCTGGATGGGCCGTGGCGGTGCCCGCACGCGGTCGGCCGGGATCCCGTCGCAGATTTCGTGAGATTCGTCGGCGCTCCGGTCGGAGACTCGCGAATGGTGCTTTGTTTTCGGGCAGCGCTCCGATACGGTAATCGCAATACGATAGACGCTTAAACCCCGGGGGGTAAATCTCTGTGCAGGAATTCGTGCGGGACTTTTTAGGCGGCATCGCGGAGCGGACACCTTGGTGGAAAGATGCTCTTTCAGATGCCAAGGCGTGGGACGCGAGCCATACTTGGTCTGACGGACGGAATGGCTGGCATCCCGAGACCCGAGCCGGCTCCCACCAGCATTCCCGCGATGACGGCGTCGCGGCAGGGCATGCGGGACACCATGGCGTCCAAGGCCACTTCACCTACGCCAGCGTTGCGGCTGCCGGGATCATCGTTACCGGCGTCCGGACGGAGGATCGCCATTCGGGCGATGTCATCGTCACCGCGAGCAGCGGAACGGACGGCGTCGAAACTGCGGCGCTCTACAGGGGGACGCTGCATGATCTTGCGTCCGCACCGGCGAGCGAATGGCACGTTCTCACCCCGGATTTCGCGGACCAGACGGTGACCAGCTCCACGTTCTACGGACCCAATACGGCGCGGTTCGATCCCGACATCGGCGTCGGAGAGGTGCGCGCGGTCGGGAGCTACAAGTATGCGGAAGCCGCGGCGCCAAACGCCGATCACGGCATGATCTACCAGGGCGCGATCGACGGCGTCGGAGGCGCCTGGACCCAGATCGACGCGACCCCGCTGGTCGAGCCGAACCAGACGTTGCTCAACACGATCGCGCACAGCACGATGGGCGATCTCGTCGTCGGCAACTACGATACCAGCCTGACCACCGGCCACGCGTTCATCTACAATCTCGACGACAAGCAGTGGATCGACCTCAATCCCGCAGGGTCGCTGAGCGTGACTGCCTATGGGATCTGGCAGAACGGAGGCGACGACAGCACCTCCTACACGATTGCCGGTGGCTACAGCGACCTCAACCGCGCGGGCCTCGATGCGGGTTATCTGGTCGACTACGACGCGTCCACGAATTCATTCAGCCACTTCACGACGTTCCAGTTCGCCAACCAGCCGCTCTCGTCGGTCATATCGCACTTCGACGGGATCACCGCGACGCGGAATGGCTACAACCTGACGGGCGACGTGGTCCGCGAGGGCGGCACCGGCGCCTTCTTCGCGCACGTCGATCGCCAGCACGACGGAAGCTTCACGGAGGCGCAGTGGACCGGGATCGCCTTTCCCGGAACGGACGTGACCGGCACCAGCGGCAACACCGTCGTCGGCGGCACCGTTCTCGGCGTCTACGTGGCCGACGGAGAGACGAACAGCTTTTTTGCCGACCTGTCGGGACCCTGCCACGGCTGGGATCACCTGGCCTGACGGGTCAGGCCGCGCCGTACCGCAAGCCGACTGCTTGTTGACGGGTCCGGCGCTCCGGGTCATTCGGGGATCGTGCTTGGTCTTGATCCTCGAAAGGTCACGCGATGACGGACGGGCTTTCCGGGGAAGGCAAGCTGATCTGGTCGGACGAGTTCGACGGTCCCGCCGGTTCGCCTCCGGACCCGCTTCGGTGGTCGCACGAAACCGGCGGCCACGGGTGGGGCAACGGCGAGTTGCAGTGCTACACCAGTGATCCGGCGAACGCGTGCCACGACGGGCGCGGCAACATGGTGATCCGGGCGCTGAGGGAAGGAGACGGATTCAGCTCCGCCAGGCTCGTCACCAAGGGGCGTTTCGAATTCGAGCGCGGTCGCCTCGAAGCCCGGGCACTATTGCCGCCTGGGCCCGGCCTCTGGTCGGCGATCTGGATGCTGGGTTCCGACATCGACGCTGTGGGCTGGCCCGCCTGCGGCGAGATCGACGTCATGGAGAACCTCGGTGCCAAACCGCAAAGGGTGTTCGGAACCGTGCATTGCCCCGGGCACGCCGGCGCGGGCGGCATCAGCGGAGAGCTTGTCTCGCGCGAGGCGCTGGCCACCGCATACCGGCTCTTTGCAGTCGACTGGGGGCCGCGGACGATCGTCTGGAGTGTCGACGGGCGGGCCTATCATTCGGTTTCCGTGGCAGAACTCGGCGCGTCGTGGGTCTTCGACCACCCGTTCTACATTCTCGTCAACCTGGCGGTCGGTGGGACGCTGGGCGGCGCCGTCGGCAAGGCGACGCGGTTTCCGGCCGAGCTGAAGATCGACTATCTGCGGGTGTACGACACGTGCGCCTGACCGGCGCCCCGGCTAGTCCGGCAGGCGCAGGACGGTATCGCGGCCGCGGCCGCTCAGGCGGACGGAATCTGGGCCGACCGCGGCCACTTGGACGCCCTGGATGCTGTCGCCGGCACTGACGCGCTGTATCGCGCCGTTTGGCAGGCGCAGCAGGGCGTGGCGTCCTTCCTCGCTGCCGAAGACACCGATCAGCGAGACGCTGCCGCGCGAAAGGCCCCTCTTCTGGGTGGCGGAGGTCGCGAGGGCGACGGAAGCCGGCTGGCGGACAGCCATCGGCGCTGGTGCCGCGACCGTTTTCTGGCGGACCGGCTGCGGGGCGGGGGTCACGGCCCTGGGGGCGAGGGCGACCGGTTGCTGCACCGCAGGCTGCGCGGGGACGACGACCTTCACCGTCGGCTTCGCGGCGGGCTTGTCGGTCACCGAAGCGGAGAGTGCTGCGGGGCGCGCTAGCGGCGCCCGAAGGCTCGCGGCGGGCGGTGCGGGATCCAGCGAAGCGACGACGACGGGCTGGCGGGTTGCGGGACGCGGCAGCGGCCGGCCGTCCGCTGCGGACAGGGCGGGGAGCGCCGGAGCCACGGGGGAAGGGTTCGCCGCGGGCGAGCCGGGGCGGTGCATCGGCCGGAGGTCGGCTTCGACGGCCCGCGGCGCGACGACGGGACGAGGGAGCGGCGGCTCGATGGTGGCGTCGGTCATCGTGGCGCGGGGCGAGGTCAGTTCGGCGAGCACGAGCTTGGGCTCGGCGTCGGGACGCGGCCTGGTCAGCACGACGCTGCGCGTACCCATGCTCACCAGAGCGCCGTTACCGATCTGCGCGAAGGCCGGCTCGGGCCGCGAAGGCGGCTGGTCGGCGCGGCGGGGGGCGAGCGAGAGCGGCGGCGCGGCCGGGACGGCGGGCTGGGCGGCGGGTATCGGCGCAGGCAGTTGCAGCGCGGCGACGGCCTCGGCAATGACGGGTTGCGGCGGCTCTGCCGGCCAGGCGAGGAAGGCCAGAACGGCCGCCGCCAGTGCGGCGCCGCCGACGGCGAAACCGCTGCGCGGCCAGGCGGCCGCATCGAGGCGCGGCGGCTTGGCGAAGCCCGGATGCGCGCCGGCGCCGACGATCGCCGCGGGACGGAGGGAGGCGTCAGCGAGGAGTGCGCGGGTCCCGTCGAGCGTTGCGGCCCGCACGGCCGCGGCGGGCTGCGACCCGGCCGGGTCGCGCCTGCCGAAGACCACCCGCAGGCCGGAGGGCGCGACGCCCATACGGGCGGCGATCGCGGCCCGGGCGGCGGTGCGGCGGGCGGCGCGCGGATGGCCGCCGAGGTCGAGCCGGCCGCGCCAGACCTCGTCCCGTGGCAGCACGACGGTGAGCCGGCCGCGTTCGCGCGCCACTTCGGCGGCGAACCGGCGCAGGGCCGGGCCGAAGCCGGGGGTGTCGGGCTCGGCGGTGCCGACGGGCTCGACGCGGTCGCTCCGGGTCAGCACGACGTCCGGATAGCCCAAGTAGAGCCGGAACTCCGGCTTGCGGTAGGATGCTCTGCTCATGCCTGCCCCGATCTTGTGTCGAGTGTTTGTCGCGCGAGCATAGCGGAGATCGGCGCACCGATCCAGCGCCGCGTGAGCCGGTCGCGAAAATTTCGGTTGCGGCGGCGTATGTTGCGGCGCAGTGCTATCACAAGAAGAGCCCAGAGCCAACGATCCGGAGGAAATGCCTTGCGCCCGATACTCTGCACCATCGCCGCTGTCGGCCTCGCGCTCGCGGGCCCGCTGGCCGCCCAGGAGCTGCGGACGGATGCGCCGCGCCAGATCACCGTGAGCGGATCGGCCGAGATCGAGGCGACCCCCGATCTCGCGATGGTCACCGCCGGGGTGGAGACCCAGGCGGCGGACGCGGCGGCGGCGCTCGCGGCCAACTCGGAGGCGATGGCGGCGGTCTTCAAGGCGCTGGAGGCCGCGAAGATCGACAAACGTGACATGCAGACGAGCCAGCTCAACCTCAGCCCGGTCTACGACCCGCAGCAGAACGGCTCGGAGGCGGCGCCCAAGGTGGTCGCCTACCAGGCGAGCAACCTCGTGACGGTGCGGGTGCGCGACGTGGCGGCGCTCGGGGCGGTGATCGACGATCTGACCGGAGCCGGCGCCAACCGGCTCTACGGGGTGAGCTTCGAGGTGGCCGATCCCAGGCCGGTGCTCGACACGGCACGCCGGCAGGCGGTGGCCGACGCGAAGACCAAGGCCCAGCTCTTCACCGAGGCCGCGGGCGTGACGCTCGGTCCGGTGATCAGCATCCGCGAAGGCGGCGGCGGCGGCAGCCCCGCGCCCTTCCGCGCCAAGGCCGACATGGCGGCGGCGCCACCGGTCGCGGCGGGGTCGGTGACGCTGAGCGCCGACGTCGAGGTGGTCTTCGGGATCGAGTGAGCCGCGGCTCAGCCGGCCTTCTCGAGCGCCTGCTCGAGGTCGCGGATCAGGTCGTCGGCGTCCTCGATGCCGATCGAGAGCCGCACCCTGTCGGGATCGGCGCCGGCCGCCGCCTGCTGCTCGGGGGTGAGCTGGCGGTGGGTGGTCGAGGCGGAATGGATGATCAGCGAGCGGGTGTCGCCGAGGTTCGCGACGTGGCTGAAGAGCTCGACCGCGTCCACCAGCCGCACGCAGGCGTCGTAGCCGCCCTTGAGCGCGAAGGTGAAGAGCGCGCCGGCGCCGCGGGGATAGAGACGCTTCGCGCGCTCGTGGTAGGGCGAGGAGGGCAGGCCCGCGTAGGTGACCGAAGCGACGGCGGGATGCTTCTCCAGCCAGGCGGCGACCTTCTCGGCGTTCTCGACGTGCCGCGCCATGCGCAGGCTCAGCGTCTCGATGCCGAGCAGCGTGTAGAACGCGCTCTGCGGCGCCATGGTCATGCCGAGATCGCGCAGGCCGATGGCGATGCCGAAGAAGGTGTAGGCCATCGGGCCGAAGGTCTCGTGGAACTTGAGGCCGTGATAGGCCTCGGCCGGTTCGGAGAGCCCCGGGTACCGCCCGGAAGCCGACCAGTCGAAGCGGCCGGAATCGACCACGGCGCCGCCGGTGACGGTGCCGTTGCCGGTCAGGTACTTGGTCGTCGAGTGGACGACGAGGTCGGCGCCCATCTCGATCGGCCGGCAGAGCCAGGGCGTGGCGGAGGTGTTGTCGACGATCAGCGGCAGGCCGAGCCGTTTCGCCACTTCGGCGAGCGCGGGAATGTCGGTGACGTAGCCGCCGGGGTTGGCGATCGACTCGCAGAAGATCGCGCGGGTGTGGTCGTCGACGGCGTCTTCGAGGGCGGTGAGGTCATCGGTGTCGACGAACTCGGCCGACCAGCCGAATCGCTTGATGGTGTGGCTGAACTGGGTGACCGTGCCGCCGTAAAGCCGGGTCGACGCGATGATGTTGTCCCCGGGCTGCATCAAGGGGAAGAGCGCCATGATCTGGGCGGCGTGGCCGGACGAGCAGCAGACCGCGCCGACCCCGCCTTCGAGCGTGGCGATGCGCTCCTGAAGCACCGAGACCGTGGGATTGGTCAGGCGGGAATAGATGTAGCCGACTTCCTGCAGGTTGAAGAGCGCTGCGGCGTGCTCGGCGTCGCGAAACACGTAGGCCGTCGTCTGGTAGATCGGCGTCTGCCGCGCGCCGGTGGCGGGGTCGGGCCGGGCGCCCGCATGGATCTGCAGCGTGTCGAAGCCGTAAGGCGCGTCGGCCATGGTTTTCCTCCCCCGTCTGGCTTTGCGGCGAGGCTATGCGAGGCCGCCGCCACAGACAACCGTCCGCGGAGACGAGCCGCTGGGCGTTGCCCAAGGCGGCTCGACCGCTTAAAGCTGTCGGCGAACCCGCCGCTGGAGACCGCTCCATGACCGACGCTTCGCTGGATGCTTTCCCCGAAACGACGGAACACGCGGTGCTCTATCCGCGCTACGACGAGACCTTCCCGCAGCTGAGTGCCGAGGAGATCGCGCGGCTGCGCCGGTTCGGCAGCGAGAAGACCTTTCTCGACGGCGAGATGCTCTTCAAGGCGGGCGAGCCCGGTGCGGGGATGTTCATCGTGCTGACGGGCCAGGTCGCCATCAGCCAGCGCGACGGACTGGGGCGGCGGATGCCGCTGGTCGAGCAGGGTCCTGGGCAGTTCATCGCCGAGGCCGGGCAGCTCTCCGCGCGGCCGGCGCTGGTCGACGGGATCGCCGAGGGCCAGGTCGAGACCATCCTCGTTCCGCCCTCCGGGCTGCGCGCGCTGCTGGTCGCCGAAGCGGCGCTCGGCGAGCGCATCACCCAGGCACTGATCCTGCGGCGGGTGCAGCTGATCCAGGCCGGGCAGGGCGGGCCGCTGATCATCGGCGATCCCGACGACGCCGACGTGGTGCGGCTCGCGACGTTCCTGCGCCGGAACGGCCATCCGCACAAGATCGCCGATCCGACGGTTGACGAGGCGGCGGCGGGGCTCCTCAGCCACTGCGAGGCGGCGACCGGCGTGATGCCGGTGGTGGTGACGCCGACCGGGATCGTGCTGCACAACCCCACGATCGGCGATCTCGGCCGGGCGCTGGGGCTGATCGGCAAAGCGCCGCGACGCGACCTCTTCGACGTTGCGGTGGTGGGCGCGGGGCCCGCCGGACTGGCGGCGGCGGTCTATGCCGCTTCCGAGGGCCTGTCGGTGGCGGTGATCGATGCCCAGGGCTTTGGCGGGCAGGCCGGCGCCAGTGCGCGCATCGAGAACTATCTGGGGTTTCCGACCGGCATTTCCGGGATGGCGCTGACCGGCCGCGCCTTCGTTCAGGCCGAGAAGTTCGGCGCCGAGATGATCTGCCCGGCGGCGGTGACCGCGCTCGAGTGCCTCGGCGACGGCGGACCGTTTCGGCTGGAGCTGGCCGGCGACGGGTCGCTGACGGCGCAGGCCGTAGTGATCGCCAGCGGCGCGCGCTATCGCCGGCCGGCGCTCGACAACATCGAGGCCTTCGAGGGGCGCGGCGTCTGGTACTGGGCCTCGCCGATCGAGGCGCGGCTCTGCGCCGGATCGGAGGTCGCGCTGGTCGGCGGCGGCAACTCGGCCGGGCAGGCCGCGGTCTACCTTTCCGCTCACGCGCGGCAGGTGAACCTGCTGATCCGAGGCTCCGATCTCGGCAAGTCGATGTCGCGCTACTTGGTCGAGCGGATCGAGGCGACCCCGAACATACGCCTGCTCAAGGAGACCGAGATCACCGTGCTGGGCGGCGATCCGGCCCGGCACCTCGAGAGCGTGACCTGGGTCTGCCGCAGCAGCGGCGAGGAGGAGACCTGTCCGATCCGCAACCTCTTTCTGTTTATCGGCGCCGATCCCGAGACACGGTGGGTGCAGCCCTGCCGGCTCGCGCTCGACCGGTCGGGGTTCGTGCTGACCGGCGCTGCCGTCCCAGGAGCCGCGCCCGGCAAGCCGCCGCTCGAAGCGAGCCTGCCCGGCATCTTCGCCATCGGCGATGTGCGCGCGGGATCGGTCAAGCGGGTCGGCGGGGCGATCGGAGAAGGTGCGGCGGTGGTGGCCGCGATCCACGCCACCCTGGCGGCGGCGGACGCGGCCTGACGCGTTGGCTTCGGGCAGGACCGGCAGGGCCCTCAAGGGCATCATCCGCTTGCTGGCGCGGCCGGTGCGAACCGCGCGCGGCCGCCGCGGTGTCGTGCTGCAGCCCTATCGCGGCTACGGCTCGCCCGAGCGTATCTTCGTCATCGGGCGGGTGTTCTGGCAGCACACCGATCGCCCGGCCGAGGCCGCCGAACTGATCGACATCATCCGCCGCATCCGCCGGCGGCCGGTGCGGGGCGCCGAGGTGAAGGCGTGCTTCTACGGCGCCGAGCATGTGGTGCAGACCGACGACGACGGCTATTTCCGCATCGAGATGGCGCCGGGCGGCCCGGTGCCGCGCAACCAGCTCTGGCACCAGTTGCAGATCACGCTGCTGACACCCGAGCACGTCGAGGCCGCGGCGGACGTCTACATTCCGCCCGAGGCCGCCCGGATGGTGGTGGTCTCCGACATCGACGACACGGTGATGCATACCGGCGTCGCCAACAAGGCGGCGATGCTGTGGCGGCTCTTCGTCGAGGACGCCGAGAGCCGCACGGTCTTTCCCGGGGTTTCGCATCTCTACCGGGCGCTGCATGCCGGCGCCTCGGGGGCGGAGATGAACCCGATGCTCTACGTGTCGCGAGCGCCTTGGGGCATCTACGACATCCTCGAGATCTTCTTCCAGCGCCACGAGATTCCCGAGGGGCCGATCCTCTTCCTGCGCGAGTGGGGCATCAGCTGGCGCTCGCCGCTGCCGCGACGGGCGGTCGACCACAAGCGGCACCTGATCGATGCGATGATGGACCTCTACCGGGACATGCCGTTCGTGCTGATCGGCGACAGCGGTCAGCACGATCCGGAGATCTACCGCCGGATCGTCGACCGGCACGGCGGACGGGTGAAGGCGGTCTATATCCGGGACGTCGCCGCGCGGGGCCCCGCGCGGGCGGCCGAGGTCGGCGCGATCGCGGAGACGCTGCGCGGCGTCGGCGTGCACCTGGTGCTGGCCGCCGACAGCCTGGCGATCGCCGAGGATGCGGCGCGGCTCGGCCTGATCGCGCCGGAGGCGGTCGACACGGTGCGGGCGCGGGTCGAGGAGCGGCAGCGCGAGACCCAAATCCCGGAGCGTGCGCCGCGCGAGCAAAATTGACATGGCGCGCCGTCGGCCCTAGCCTTCCTTCTCAAGGGGAGCGTCCTTCTCCCGGGCGGATCGACCGGTCGGGGCAGGGCTGAGAACTTCCCTTCAGGGAGGACTAAATGACCGAAAGGCCCGATCTCGCGGCACCGGGATTCGACCGGCGTGGCTTCATCAAGGTCGCAGGCGCGGGCCTTGCCGCGGCGGCGCTGCCGAGCGTGCCGGGCGCCGTGGCGCAGGACGCCGTGGAACTGACGTTCTGGGCCTGGTGCCCGGGGTCGGCGGAAATGAGCGCCAAGTTCATGGAGCAGTACCCCAACATCAAGGTCAAGCACGAGAACGTCGGACAAGGCGCGCCGCACTACGTGAAGCTGCGCGATGCGCTGAAGGCGGGGAGCGGGCTGCCGGACGTCGCGCAGATGGAGTTCAACTCGATCCCGAGCTTCAAGGCGCTGAGCGCGCTGGCCGACATGGGACCCACGGGCGCCAGCGAGGTCAAGGGCAAGTTCGTCGACTGGACGTGGCAGGCGGCGTCGGACGGCGACAAGGTCTACGGCGTTCCGTGGGATTCCGGCCCGATGGGCCTGCTCTACCGCGACGACATCTTCTCGGCGAGCGGCCTTGATGTGCCGGAGACCTGGGATGCCTATGCGGATGCGGCGCTGAAGCTCGTCAAGGACAAGCCGGGCACGTTCATGACCGATTTCGCGGCCGGGGACGCCGGCTGGGTGACGGCGTGCCTGTGGCAGAAGGGGTGGCGGCCGTTCCATCTCGACGGCACCACCATCAGCATCGCGCTCAACGACCAGATCGCCAAGGACTGGGCGAACTACTGGCAGAAGCTCATCGACGCCAAGGCGGTCGACGTGGCGCCGGTCTGGACCAGCGAGTGGTTCGCGGGCCTCGACAACGGCAAGTACGCCTCGTGGGTCACTGCCGCCTGGGGACCGGCGCTGATGGCGTCCTCGATGAAGGAGAGCGTCGGCAAGTGGCGCGCGGCGAAGATGCCGCAGTGGAACGCCGGAGAATACGTCGATTCGAACTGGGGCGGATCGACGGTGGCGGCGATGACATCGACGCCGCACCTGAAGGAAGCCACGCTCTTCGCCACCTTCATGGGCGGCAACCTTGAGGTGGCGAAGTACTGGAACGAGGAGATCTTCCTGTTTCCGGTCGTCAAGGACGTGCTGAACGACCCGGCGGTGCTCGACCACAAGTACGACTTCTACGGCGGACAGCAGGTCAACAAGATCTTCGCCGAAGCGTCGGCGCACGTGGATCCTTCGTTCGAGTTCGCGCCGTTCCAGGACTACGTGAACACCCACATCCAGGACGAGCTGTCGGCGTCGCTCGGCGGCAACGGCACGCTGGCGGACGCCTTCGACCGGGTGCAGGACGCGATCGTCGCCTACGCGACCGATCAGGGCTACACGGTCGCATGACGCCGGACAGGGGCGCCGCAGCCGGGGGCGCCCCGAACGGAACCGGGGCGGCGAAAGGCAGCGGGACGGTGTCGGCCGCCGCGTCCGAGCCGCGCTTTTCGATGCGGGTCGGCAAGCGGGTGGCGCCCTACCTCTTCCTCTTGCCGTTCGTGCTGCTCTTCGTCGCGTTCCTGATCGTCCCGATGCTGAACGCGCTCAGCCTCAGCCTCTACAAGACGACGCTGGTGGGCGGCACCCGGTTCGTCGGGCTGGAGAACTTCGCCAAGGCCTTCGTCGACGCCAAGTTCTGGGCCGGCATCGTGACGCTCCTCAAGTTCGGCGTCATGCAGATCCCGGTGATGCTGGCGCTGGCGCTGTTCTTCGCGTTGGTCCTAGACAGCGGCACGGTCTACGCCAGGGGCTTCTTCCGCATCAGCTTCTTCATCCCCTACGCCGTGCCGACGGTGATCGCCGCGCTGATGTGGGGGTTTCTCTACGGTCCCGCCTATGGGCCGTTCTCGCAGCTCTCGACCGCGCTCGGCTGGCCCAAGCCCGATTTTCTCAGCCATGCGACGATCATCCCGTCCCTCGCGAACATCGCGGTCTGGGAGTACATGGGCTACAACATGATCATCTACTACGCGGCGCTGCAGGCGATCCCGAGCGATCTCGAGGAAGCCGCGGTGATGGACGGCGCCGACGCGATCCGGCATGCGCTCTACATCAAGCTGCCGCTGATCGTGCCGACGATCCTCGTCACCGTCGTCTTCTCGATCATCGGCACGCTGCAGCTCTTCACCGAGCCCTACCTGATGTACAATCTGGCGCGGAGCGTGATCTCGAGCTCGTTCACGCCGAACTTCTATGCTTACACGCTGGCGTTCACCGGGCAGCAGTACAACTACTCCGCGGCGATCTCCTTCCTGCTCGGCGGCGTGACGGCGGTGCTGGCCTACGCCTTCATGCTCGTCACCAGCCGGCAAGGCCGCCGGTGACGATCGTCGGGCGGACCCGCAATTCGGCGAGCTTCCGGCGCAACCGCTGGCTGATGACCGCGGTGCTGTCGGTCTATCTGGTCTACACGTTCACGCCGCTGATCTACCTGGTGACTGCGTCCACCAAGACCAACCCGGACCTCTTCAGCACCTTCGGGCTGTGGTTCTCCAAGGACTTCCACCTCATCGAGAACCTGCGCGAACTCTTCGCCAAGAACGACGGCGTGTTCGGGCGCTGGCTCTGGAACAGCTTCTACTACGCGACGTTGTCGGCGGTCGGATCGGCGGTGGTGTCGACGCTCGCGGGGTATGCCTTCGCCAAGTACCGGTTCTTCGGCAAACGGCCGCTCTACGCTCTGGTGCTCGGCGCGGTGATGATCCCGCAGACCGCACTCGTCATCCCGCTCTTCCTGCTTCTGGGCGAGGTCGGGCTCCTCAACACGCCCTTCGCGGTGATCCTGCCGTCGCTGGTCTTTCCGATCGGGGTCTTCCTGATGCGGGCATACATCGACGACGGCGTCTCGAACGAGATCATCGACGCCGGCCGGATGGACGGGGCAGGGGAGATCTACATCTTTCTCTTCCTGGTGTTCCGCCTGGTGATGCCGGCGTTCACCACGGTGCTGGTGCTGGCGTTCGTCGCGAGCTGGAACAACTACTTCCTGCCGCTGGTCGTGCTCAACTCGTCGGAATACTTCCCCGTCACCGTCGGCCTCGCCCAGTGGTACGCCGCCGCGACCGCCGGCAGCGGCGGCACCGTGCTCTTCACCGTCGTCGCGGCGGGCGCGGTCGTCTCGATCGTGCCGGTGATCATCGCGTTCCTGCTGATCCAGCGGTTCTGGCAGGGTGGGCTCTCGGCGGGGTCGGTCAAGTAGCCGGGGACGGCATGCTTCTAGCCCTGGCCGACCTTGATGGGGAGGCCGGAGAACTCGACCTCGACCGGATCGGCGAACCGGTTGCCGTTGGTCTTGTCGTGGCGTGCGAACCGCGCCGGCGCGATCGCGACCCTCGCGGTATAGGTTCCTTCTCCCGGAACGGTGACGTTGGCGCCGTAGTGGTAGAGCCCCGGATGCCAGAGGAACGGCACCGGGAAGGGGCCGATCGTCTCGCCGTCCTCCGAGATCAGCGTTGCCTCGATGTCGAGCCCGGGAATGAAGCGGTGGTCCGAGGCATCGCTGACCGAGACCTCGATATGACAGTTCTCGTCGTCCGGCTCCTCCCACGCGAGTTCGCCTGTGGAGCGCAAGTGGTACATGCCTTCCGCCGCTTCCTGCGCGATCCCGACGATATAGTCGCCGACGTGCTTCTTGTTTCCTGTATTGGCGACCTGCTCGATCATGTAGGCGAGCGACTTCTGGTAAGCATCGCCCTCGTCGCGGGCCAACTGGAGTTGGCGCTTGTCGACCTCCTTGCTGGGCATCTCTTGATCCATCGCGGTCTCTCCTTGGCGTGTCGACGCGCATGGCATCGTCAGGTTGCGGGACTCGCTTGACAACAGCCTGTACCGCCGCCGAGTTCCGCGGGCGACGGCAATGGAGCCGATGTGACGGCGGCGAGCTAGTCTGTTCCCTCGTGTGCGATATCGTCCGGTGTCGCACGGAATGCCCTAACGCCAAGCACTTGCCTCGCTTCGTCAGAGGCCGCGAGCGGCCGCGCGGTCGCCGCGGAAGGGCTGCCCGGTTCGTCCTGCAAGGCAATCCCCGAGGACCGGTCCCGAAGTCGGATCACGCGCTGTCGCGGCCCCTGTCGACCTCGATCGCGTGCTCCTTGAGGATGCTCGTAGCCCGGGCGACGAGGTCTTCCGGCACCCGGAACGCCACCACGATGGTGCCGGACGCGGTGCCTTCCTCGCCGCGATCGCCGAGGATGTCGCCGATCGAGAAGAGTCCTCCGGATGGCGCGTTTCCCGGCAGGATGTCGCCGTCGGCGGCGGGATGCATCTCCAGCGCTTGCTCGGGAATGCCCAGCGCGCGCAGCCGTTCGACGGCCTCCTCGGCCGTGGCCGCCTCGTTGTAGAGAGCAGTGAGGGTCTGCGATGCCATGACGTCCTCCTGAAGCGCCTTGTACGATCGGCGCCCTTCCTTGTGATAATCGTCCGCCACCCCTCCGGTCGGCCGCTGGTTCCACGCGCGCGGCAGTTCGGATGGGCTCCCGCAGACACTACGCTTTTCCGGAGCGGCTTGCACCACGGCGGAACTCCTGCCTTCATGGGGCCGGCCGAAATCCCTGCCACCCTTGACCGATGAGAGCCGCATGAACCTGGACCTGCTCAAGTCGCTTTGCGAGACCCCCGGCGTGCCCGGCCACGAGGACCGGGTGCGCGAGCTCATCCGCTCCGAGGTCAAGGGCCTCTTCGACGAGGTCACCACCGACGCGATGGGCTCGCTGCTCTGCCGCCGCGACGCGAAGAAGGGCAAGAACCCGCGACGGGTCATGCTCCTCTGCCACATGGACGAGATCGGCTTCATGGTCTCCCACGTCTCGGACAAGGGCTTCGTCTACCTGCAGGCGGTCGGCGGCTTCGACCCGCGCAACCTCTTCTCGCGCCGGGTGCTGGTCTGCACCGCCACCGGCGATCTCAAGGGGGTGATGAACCCCGGCGGCCCGCCGATCCACATCTCCTCGTCCGACGAGCGCAAGAAGGTGCCCGAGCCGCACGAGTTCTTCGTCGATCTCGGCCTGGGCGAGAAGGCGCGCGACGTCGTCGCCGTCGGCGACATGGTGGTGATGGACGAGCCCTTCATCGAGATCGGCGACAAGGTCGTCTCCAAGGCGCTCGACAACCGCGTCGCCTGCTGGCTCGGCATCGAGGCGATCCGCGGCCTCGGCAAGGCCAAGACCGCCTCCGAGATCCACGTGGCCTTCACCTGCCAGGAGGAGGTGGGCCTCCGCGGCGCCCGCACCGCCGCCTTCGCGGTCCGGCCCGACATCGGCATCGGCATCGACACCACGCTCGCCTGCGACACCCCCGGCGTGCCCGAGCAGGACCGCACCACCACCCAGGGCAAGGGCTTCGGCCTCCACGTCCGCGACAGCTCGTTCATCGCCGACAAGCCGCTCACGGCCGAGTTCGAGGCGCTGGCGGTCCGCGAGAAGATCCCGTTCCAGCGCACCATGCTCCGCGCCGGCGGCCAGGACGGCGCCGCGGCCCAGCAGGCCGCCGCCGGCGCCCGCGCCATCGGCATCGTCGTCGGCACCCGCTACATCCACACGGTCACCGAGATGGTCGACAAGACCGACCTCGCCGCCGCCCGCGACATCCTGGTCGCCTGGCTGAAGCAGTCGTGAAACAGCCATACGCTTGCCATACGCGTTCCATACGCGTTCCATACCCGGCATGACCGCCCTTCCCGGCCCCACGCCCCGGTCGCTCGGCCTGGTGATCGACCTCGACACCTGCGTCGGCTGCCATGCCTGCGTCGTCGCCTGCAAGGAATGGAACACCACTTCGGGCGCCTTCGCGCCGCTGTCCGACACCGACCCCTACGGCGCCGACCCCGAAGGCACTTTCCTGAACAGGGTCCATACCTTCGAGGCCGTTCCTGACTCAGGGCCGGCACGCGTCGTGCACTTCCCGAAGTCCTGCCTGCACTGCGTCGACGCGCCCTGCGTCACCGTCTGCCCGACCGGCGCCTCCTACAAGCGCAGCGCCGACGGCATCGTCCTCGTCAACGAGGCCGACTGCATCGGCTGCGGCCTCTGCGCCTGGGCCTGCCCCTACGGCGCCCGCGAGATGGACGCCCGCCAGGGCGTGATGAAGAAGTGCACCCTCTGCGTCGATCGCATTGAGAACCAAGGACTTCCCGAAGAAGATCGCATCCCGGCCTGCGTCCGAACCTGCCCCACGGGCGCCCGGCACTTCGGCGATCTCGCCGACCCCGACAGCGCGGTGTCGCGCCTCGTCGCCGACCGCGGCGGCATCGACCTGATGCCCGAGCAGGGCACGCGCCCGGTCAACCAGTACCTGCCCCCGCGCGACCGCGAGGTCGACGTCCTGGCACCACTTCTCGACCCGCTGCCTGCGGCGGACGGTGGCTTTCTCGGCTGGCTCGACCGGGCCCTCGCCCGCCTCTGAGGGACTGCTGCGCAAGCCGGCAGAACTCGCCTGGCTTGATGAAGAGGGAGTGAACGCAGAGTCTAAATCCTTCAACCTCAATAGGATAACAGGAATTGCACGCGTGTTACGGGGTAAGCCTCAGCCGTTCTGACACCGTGGGCACCTTCCTGCAGAGGTCTCTCTGATGCATCCCGCGCCGTCGATCATCGCCTTCACGACCTTCTCCGGGCTCGGCTTCGGCCTGATGGCCTGGCTCGGCGTCGGCGCCGGCCACCCCGATCCGCTGCAGGCCCTCCTGCTCTGCGCGCTGGCGGCCAGCCTCGCCGCCGCGGGCCTCCTCGCCAGCCTCCTGCACCTCGGCCAGCCCACGCGCTTTCTCAAGGCCTTCACCCAGTGGCGCACCTCGTGGCTCAGCCGCGAGGCCGTCGCCGCGATCGCGAGCTTCGCCGCCTTCGGAGCCTTCGCCGCACTCTGGGTCCTCGCCGACCTCCGCAGCCTCTGGCTCGGGATCCCCGCCGCGGCGCTCGCTCTCGCCACGGTCCTCTGCACCGCGATGATCTATGCCCAGATGCGCAGCGTCCCGCGCTGGCGCTCGCCGCTGACGCCGGTCCTCTTCGTCCTGTTCGCGCTTGCCGGCGGCGCGCTCTTCACCGGCGCCGCCCGGCCGGCCACATGGCTCCTGGCCGCCCTCGGCGTCGCCCAGCTCGCCGCATGGCTCCACGGAGACCGCCGCTTCGCCGCCGCCGGCAGCACGCTCGCCACCGCCACCGGAGTCGGCGCGCTCGGACGCCTGCGCCTGCTCGAGCCGCCGCACACCGGTCCCAACTACCTGCTGCGCGAGATGGTCTACGTCGTCGGCCGCAGCCACGCGCGCAAGCTGCGGCTGATCGGCCTCGCCCTCGCCGTCGTCCTGCCGCTCGCGCTGCTTTTCCTCGCACCCCGGCTGACGCCGGTCATTGCCCTCGCCGCGGTTCTGCACGCTGCGGGCGCGCTGGTGCTGCGCTGGCTCTTCTTCGCGGAGGCCGAGCACGTGGTTGGACTCTACTACGGAAGGCGCTAAGCACGGCCACCCCGGCGAAGGAATACCCGCGCGGCGATGGCCAAGTCCCTCAAGCGAAAATCCGCCATGGCGGCGCTCACCGCGCCGGGGCAGCCGCCGCGGCTGCAGGTGGCGGCGCTCTGCTGGCGCCGCTCGGGAAAGGGCCTGCGGGTGCTGCTCATCACCAGCCGCGACACCGGCCGCTGGGTCATTCCCAAGGGCTGGCCGATGCGCAATCGCACCCTCGCCGAGGCCGCCGCCCGCGAGGCCTTCGAAGAGGCCGGGCTGCGCGGCGACATCTCCGCCACGAGCATCGGCATCTACACCTACGTGAAGACCCTCGCCGACACCCGGCGGGTGCTCTGCGTGGTGCGCATCTTCCCGCTCGAAGTCCGCGAGATGCTGCGCAAGTATCCCGAGACCGGCCAGCGCCGCAGCAAGTGGCTGTCCCCGCAAAAGGCTGCCCGCCGGGTCCGCGAGCACGACCTCGCCGTGCTGATCCGCAACTTCGATCCGGTCCCGGACTGAGCGGTCAGCCGCGCGGCGCGAAGTCCGGCGTCACCTCGGCGACGATCACAGCGTTCTCTTCGCCGGCACGCGCCATCAGCGCGCGCTCTTCCTCAGAGATATCCTCGCCCTCGGCCTCGCGCTCGCCGAGCGTCCCGTAGCCGGTGACGTCGAGCGGCGCCATGTCGGCGGCCTTCAGCACCGCCACGGTCTCGCGCACCGCCTCGTCCTCGTCGACGCCCGCCGCGTAACAGAGGAGCGTCGCCCCGGTCGCGGCCTTCGGCAGCCCGTCCCCCGCCTTGCGGCCGACGGCGACGACGAGCGTGTAGACCTCGCCCAAGCTCAGTCCCGGAGCAGGTCGTTGATCGCGGTCTTCGACCGCGTCCGCTCGTCGACCCGCTTGACGATCACCGCGCAATAGAGGCTCGGCCCCGGGGTGTTGCCGACCGGCTTGCCCGGCAGGCTGCCCGCGACCACCACCGAATAAGGCGGCACCTCGCCGTAGAGCACCTCGCCGGTCGCCCGGTCGACGATCTTGGTCGACTGCCCGATGAAGACCCCCATCCCGAGCACCGACCCCTCGCGCACGATGCAGCCCTCGACCACCTCCGAGCGCGCGCCGATGAAGCAATTGTCCTCGATGATCGTCGGGCCCGCCTGCATCGGCTC
This sequence comes from uncultured Alphaproteobacteria bacterium, assembly GCA_963819995.1. Classification (GTDB taxonomy): domain Bacteria; phylum Pseudomonadota; class Alphaproteobacteria; order Rhodobacterales; family Rhodobacteraceae; genus Amaricoccus. The sequence continues at coordinate 31,635 of CAWFYR010000011.1, forward strand.
CAGCACGCCGCCGATGCCGACCCCGCCCGAGAGATGGACGTGCTTGCCGATCTGGGCGCACGAACCGACGGTCGCCCAGGTGTCGACCATCGTGCCTTCGCCGACGTAGGCGCCGAGGTTGACGAAGGACGGCATCAGCACGACGCCGGGCGCGATGTAGGCCGATCGCCGCACCACGGCACTCGGTACCGCGCGGAACCCTGCGGCGCGCCAGTCGTGCTCGGTCCAGCCCTGGAACTTGGAATCCACCTTGTCCCACCAGCCGCCGCCCTGCGGTCCGCCGGACTGGATGCCCATCTCCTGCAGGCGGAAGCCCAGCAGCACCGCCTTCTTGGCCCACTGGTTCACCCGCCAGGCGCCATCCGGCTGCCGCTCGGCCACCCGGAGCGCGCCTTTGTCGAGCGCCTCGAGCGTCGTCTCGATCGCCGCGCGCGCGGCGCCGCCGGTCTGGGGGTTGATGGCGTCGCGGTCCTCCCAGGCGGCCTCGACGGCGCGCTCCAGCTCGGCGTGATCGAAGCTCGACATCGGGCGCGGTCCTTTCCGGTTCGCTCTGGCGGGGGTCGGGCCGAAGCTATAAGTCGGCACGGCTCCGCTGGCAATCAGCCGGCGCCGAAGACATGCCGAAGACAGGACGCCTTGCCATGAGCCGAGCGAGCGAACCGCCGCGCCCCTTCCCCGATGCCCGCGAGGACATCGAGCGCTGGGAAGAGGTGCCGCAAACCCCGCAGACGCTGTCGCCGAGCTTTCGACTCGCCTTCAGCGACCCGGAGTTTCTCACCCGCGACGCGCTGCGCCCGGTGCGGCTGCAGCTCGAGTTGCTCAAGACCGAGATGGCGCTGGCCGAACGCGGCATCGTCTCGACGGTCGTCATGTTCGGCAGCGCCCGTATCCCCGATCCGGCCGTGGCCGATCCGGCCGGCCCGGCGGCCGCGCTGGCGCCCTACTATGCAGAGGCCCGCGAATTCGCCCGGCTCTGCACCGAACGCGCTCTCGCCAGCGGCAACCGCGACTTCGTCGTCTGTACCGGCGGCGGACCCGGCATCATGGAAGCCGGCTGCCGCGGCGCGCTCGAGGCCGGCGGCATCTCGGTCAGCCTCAACATCGTGCTGCCGCACGAACAGGCGCCGAACCGCTACGGCACGCCCGAGCTCAGCTTCAACTTCCACTACTTCGCCGTTCGCAAGATGCATTTCTTGATGCGCGCCCGCGCCATCGCGGTCTTTCCCGGGGGGTTCGGCACGCTGGACGAGCTCTTCGAAGTGCTAACGCTGGTCCAGACCGGCCGCATGGAACGCCTGCCGATCCTGCTCTTCGGCGGCGCCTTCTGGCGCCGCGTGCTCGACTGGGACGCCCTGGTCGAAGCCGGCACCGTCTCCCCCGGCGACCTCGACCTCGTCACCCACGTTGAAACCGCCGCCGGGGCCTGGCAGCACATCGACGACTTTCGCGGCCGCAGCTAGTCTATCGCAGACCACCGGCCATCGCGACGGCCTTCGGGACGGCGGCGCAGGGCCAGCATGGCGGTGGCGCCGAGGATCGGGCCGGGGACCAGCAGCAGGAAGGCCCAGCGCCAGCCGCCGATCCAGCCGGCGAAGACCGGCATCAGCCAGATCGCCAGCACGGTCAGGCCGAAGCCGAGGCCGAGCTGCAGGGCGAGGGCCGTGCCGACGAAGCGCTGGTCGGCGAGTTCGGTGACCGCGGCCGAGAACTGCGCCGAGTCGCCGATGACGGTGACCCCCCAGGCAAGCGCAATCAGGCCGAAGGCCCAGGCCGGGCCTGCGAAGGCGAAGCCGATCAGGAGCGCGCAGGTGCCAGAGCCGGCGAGCATCAGCGCCGTGGTGAGGCTGCGGCCGATGCGGTCGGAGAGAAAGCCGCCGAGGATGCAGCCGGGCACCCCGGCCGCGACGACCGCGAAGGTGAGGAGCGAGGCGCGGCCGGCGAGGGCGGCGTTGCCGGCCTCGGCCGCGGCGGTCGCGAAGGCGAGAAACCAGCCCCACATGGCGTAGAGCTCCCACATGTGGCCGAAGTAACCGAGGTTCGCGAGGAGTACCGGCCGGTTGCGCAGCACCGCGCCGAACTGCGCGGGGTCGAGCGTTGCGCGGCCGAACGGGTAGGGGCCCTCGCGGATCGCGACGGCGAAGATCGCCGCGGCGGCGAGGCTGCTGGCCGAGCTCAGCACGACGACCAAGCGCCACTCGACCCCGCCGCCGAGCGCGCGGAAGAGATGCGGCAGCGACGAGCCGAGGGTCAGCGCCGCGATCAGCAGGCCGAGCGCCAGACCGCGGCCGCGGCGGAACCAGGTCGCCATCATCTTCAGCGCCGGCGGGTAGACCCCGGCCAGCGCCAGCCCGGTCAGGAAGCGCGCCGCGATGGCGCCGCCGAGGCCCGGCGCGGCGAGAAGGCCGAGGTTCGCCAAGGCGCCGAGCGCCGCGGCCGCGGCCATCAGCCGGTGCAGGCGGACGACGTCGGCGAGGTTCACGAGGCTCGAGCCCAGAGCGCCGACGACGAAGCCGAGCTGCACGCTGATGGTGAGCCAGGCGGCGGCGGACGGCGTGAGGCCCCAGACGCGGTTCAGCTCGGGGACGATCGCCGTCGCCGAGAACCAGGTCGTCATCGAGAGCACGACGGCGAGCGCCATCAGGCCGAGAAACCGCCAGCGCTCCGCCGCGCCCGCCCCGCCGTCCATGCTCAGAAGAAGGCCTGAAGGCCGGTCTGGGCGCGCCCGAGGATCAGCGCGTGGACGTCGTGGGCGCCTTCGTAGGTGTTGACGCTCTCGAGGTTCACCATGTGGCGCATCACGTGGAATTCGTCGGAGATGCCGTTGCCGCCGTGCATGTCGCGGGCGAGGCGGGCGATCTCGAGCGCCTTGCCGCAGTTGTTGCGCTTGATCAGGCTGATCATCTCGGGTGCGGCGCGGCCGGCCTCGAAGAGCCGGCCGACCCGCAGAGCGGCCTGCAGGCCGAGGGCGATCTCGGTCTGCATGTCGGCGAGCTTCTTCTGGTAGAGCTGGGTGTTGGCGAGCGGGCGGCCGAACTGCCGGCGATCGAGACCGTACTGCCGGGCGGCGTGCCAGCAGAACTCCGCCGCACCCATCGTGCCCCATGCGATGCCGTAGCGGGCGCGGTTCAGGCAGCCGAACGGCCCGGCGAGGCCTTCGGCGCCGGGCAGGAGTGCGTCCTCGCCGACCTCGACGTCCTCGAGCACGATCTGGCCGGTGACCGAGGCGCGCAGCGACAGCTTGCCTTCGATCTTCGGTGCCGAGAGGCCGGGCGTGCCCTTGTCCAGCACGAAGCCGCGGATGCGCCCGCCATGCGCCTCGGACTTGGCCCAGACCACGAAGACGTCGGCGATCGGCGCGTTCGAGATCCAGGTCTTGGACCCGTTCAGCACGTAGCCCCCGGCGGTCGGCGCGGCGCGGGTCTTCATGGCACCTGGGTCGGAGCCGGCGTCGGGCTCGGTCAGTCCGAAGCAGCCGATCAGCGCACCGGCGGCGAGGCCGGGCAGGTAGCGCGCGCGCTGCGCGTCGGAGCCGTAGGCGTGGATCGGGTACATCACCAGGCTCGACTGCACCGACATCATCGAGCGGTAGCCGGAATCCACCCGCTCGATCTCGCGCGCGACGAGGCCGTAGGCGACGTAGCCGGCACCGATCCCGCCCCAGTCCTCGGGGATGGTGACGCCCAGGAGGCCGAGCGCACCCATTTCTCGGAAGATATCGGGGTCGGTCGCCTCGGTGCGGAACGCCTCCACGATGCGCGGCTGAAGCCGGTCGCGGGCGTAGGCGGCCGCGGTGGCGCGGATCATCCGCTCCTCCTCGGTCAGGAGGTCGTCGAGGAGCAGGGGATCGTCCCAAGCGAAGGCGGCCATGGCGTCAGGGCTCGCAGCTGGCGGGCAGCGCCTGCGCCAGCGGGCCGCTCGCGGGGTGCAGGTGGCCCGCGACGATGGCGAGCGGGCGGAACGGCGGTTCCTGGATCGCCGGCTGGGCCAGCCGGGTGGTGTAGCAGCCGGCGAAGCTCTGCGTGCTGCCGTCGGAGCCGGTGGCGGTGAACGCCACCGGCACGCTGCCGTAGAGGCTGCCCGCGGCGCCTTCGGTCGTCACCGTGCCGACGAGGAGCTCGATCGAGGCGGTGGCGGCGTATCCCGCGACGAAGCTCGCGTAGTCAGCGACCGGCGGTTCGGCGCCGAAGTAGCTCCAGGCGCGGGCGTATTCGTGGCGGCCGACGGCGTTGTAGTAGGAGCGGACCGTCGCGGCCGGGTCGGAGCGGTCGTCGAGGTAGCCTGCATCCTGCGCCGAGACGGCTGACGCGAGAAGGACGAGCGGGAGCGCGGCGCGGAGCATGGGCGGACGGTGGTCCGGCTGCCCCGCGAGGTCAAGCGGTCTCCCGCGAGGGGGCGAAGTGTGCTTGGCTGGCGGCGGGGCGAGGGAGGAATGGAATCGTGACGCGATGGGGATGGGTGGCGGCGCTCGCGGTCTGGGGCGCCGCGCCGGTGCTGGCGGCGGGGACACTGCCGGCGGATATGGTGGCGCAGATCGATCGGGTGGTGACCGAGGAGATGGCGGCGAAGAATTTGCCGGGCGTGGCGCTGGCGGTGCATGTTCCGGGGCGCGGCGACTACGTCGCGGCCTGGGGCGAAGCCGACCTCGCGAGCGGCCTCGCCCGGTCGGTGGACGATCATTTCCGGATCGGCAGCGTCACCAAGACGGCGATCGGCACGCTGGTGCTGGGGCTGGTCGCGGACGGCAAGCTTGCGCTCGACGATCCGATCGCGCGGTGGTTCCCGGACTTTCCCAACGCGGACAGCATCACCGTCGAGGACCTGCTGCGGATGCGGAGCGGCATCAAGGACTCCTGGGACGAAGCGATGCTCGCGCGCTACTACGCCGACCCGATGATGCCGGTGTCGGCCGATGACATGATCGCAATGGCGGCCGCGAACGGCGCCGGGTTCGTCGCACCCGACACCGTGACAGTCTACACGAACGGAAACTTCCTGCTCCTTGAAAAGATTGCCGAAGCGGCGGGTGGCGCCGCCTCGCCCGAGCTGCTGGAGCAGCGGGTCTTCGCTCCGCTCGGCCTTCAGGAGACGCTGATGCCGACCGGGCCGGAGCTGCCGGGGCCGCTCCGCGGCTACGGCTGGGACGCGGCGGCGGGGCGGTTCGACGACCGCACCGAGCTCAACCCGGCGCCGGTCGGCGGGGCGGGGGCGATGATCTCGACGCTCGCCGACATGTCGGTCTGGGTGCGCGCGCTCTGCCGGGGCGCGCTGCTGACGCCCGCGGCGCAGGCCGAGCGGCTGCGGACGACGCCGCTCGAGGGGGCGCCGGCGTCGGTGGGCTACGGCGAGGCGGTGGCGATGCTCGGCCCGTTCTGCGGCCACAACGGCACGATCATGGGGTCGAGCACCGACGCCTGGTACCTGCCGGCCGAGGACGCCTCGGTGGTGGTGAACGTCAACCGGCTCGATGCCGACGACAGGAGCTTTTCGACGGACATCTTCCTCAAGGTGGCGAAGATCGTGTTCCCGGATCGGGTGGACTGGTGAGGCTGGTTTCGGCAGGAAAGCCGGGGGTTTGCCGGATGTGGTTTGCGTCTGGAAAGCGTATGGAAAGCGTCTGTACGATTTGAACGGTGTTTTAGCGGTTTTGCCGCAGGATGGGGCGAACCTCCCAAACCGCAGGATTTTGTCCGTGACACCCGATCGCAGGCGCAACATCGCGCAGGAGAAGGCCTACGTCGAGCTGATGATGACGCTCGGCGACGTCGAGCTGTGGCTGAAGCAGAGCCGACAGAAGGACGCGCTGATCCCGCCCGACTGGCACCGCGTCGAGCGCGACGTGCCGGTCAGGCCGCGCAAGGCCAAGCTGACCGCGGCGCTGGACGCCGACATGGTCAAGTGGTTCCGCGGCATGGGCCTCGGCTACCAGGCGCGGATGAACAGCGTGCTGCGCAGCTTCATGCTGGCCTGCATCTCGAAGGAAATCCTCGGCCGCACGGACCGCGACTGGAAGCACGACCCGATCTGGGGGATCAAGCGGACGGACGAGAGTTTGTGACGGAGCCGAAGGCCGGCGCCGTGCCGGCTATTCCCCGTGGATACCGAGGAGGCGCGAATGTCGCGTGATCCGTGCATCAAGCGACATGATGACGCGCGCCTGGGCGGAGTCGACTCGACGCGGTAGATGATGACGTAGCTGCCTTCGTTGACCGCGGAAAGCGCGGTCCGTAGGCGCGGCCGCGTTCGGAAGTCGGCGAGCGACGGCACCGCGATAAAGCCGCCAAGGCGGCAGGCGCGGTGGTGTCCTCGCGATCCAGTCGCCGATCGCCTCGATCTCCGCCTCGATAGCGGGCGGGATCAGGACCTCATGCGCCATACTTGGCGATGAGGCGCTCGAAGACTCGGCCGCCGGGCGGCCGCCGTGCTCGGCGAAGGAGGCCTCGCCGGCGGCGATGGCGTCGTCGATCGTGGCGCGGGCTGCGGCTTCGAGCAGGAGGTCGGCGAGGGCGTCCTGCCGGGTCTGCGGGAGCTTTTCGACGGCCGCGACGGCCTTGGAGAGCTTCGGGGTCATGGTGTTATGATAGCGACCTCGGGGTCAATTCGAAGGGATGTCGGCGTGACGGTCTCGGCTGAGACGGTGCGCTTCGAGGGCGGGCGGATGTGGGTCGGGCTGTCGACGGCCGGGTCGTCGGCGTGCCGCTCGCCTGGTTCCCGCGGCTGCTCGCGGCCGCGCCGGCGGAGCGGGAGGGGTTCGGGCTGAGCCCGTTCGGGATCCATTGGGAGGCGCTGGACGAGGACGTGTCGGTCGAGGGGCTTCTCGCCGGGCGCGGGGACCGGCGGCGGGTCGGGGGTGAGGCGGCGTGAGGGCGGTGGGTCGATGACCCACCTACTCTTGCCACGTTTGCTGCCGACCAGCTCGAAGCGCGTACGCCTTCGGCTTGCACGACCTTCTGGGCACGACGATGGAATGCTGGCGACAATCAGTTCGGCGAAATGCTTTCGATGGCTCTGACTGCGGATAGCAGTATCTGATCAGGGTCTGCTGTCCATTATCGATTACAGCAGAGCTGGGAAATGCTGAACTTTAGTGAGTCGGGAGCAACGTCGACCATAGTCTCGATATGACCGATGGAGGTGAGAGGTCGTTAGCACAGACCTCGATCGAATTCGATCTGGTTCAAGCGCTAACAGATTGCCTAGAGTGGCATGAAGAAAACTCGGATCTAAGCGCCGAAAGTCCTGTCGATCCCAGAGCTATCAGCGATAACTCTCGCCCAGGTTCGTGCTCTGCGAGAACCGCTGAGCCACTGCGCTTATGGCTTAAATGCAGCATTCCGAGTGACATTGTCGGTGGACTCAGTTGGGCCGGTCGATCGTACGAACAGCAACCTGCAGTAAGATCCGAGCTTCATCCGGTACACTAGGCGCTTTCGCCTAAGGCAATTCTGAAGGCATCTACAGGCTCTCCTGGAGTGTTTGGGAGTTGACGAAATAGATTGATGCATTGAGTCAAGTGAGGCATAAACCAACAAGCGCGTATTGGCTGAGGGACTTGCAGACGATTTTGATTCCCCATATGAAGCTCGACGTACGGGGGGAAAGAGATCAGACGGTCCTTGCCTGATGGTACGGAACGTTGCGCGGTATTCGTGTCCGTGCTGCAGGCTGCCCTGATCATAGGTTAGTTTATCGATCTGGCGGCGACGGTATTTGAAGGATGCTCTCGCGTATCTTTCACAACGAGATACTCGCGAAAACTGAGCTTCAGGCTGACAGAACTTCGGACTGCTGTCGCAAGACGCTAAGCGTCGTCACGAGAGATTGTCTGGCCTGAAAAGCTCCGACTGCTGCCGATAGACAAGGTCCACGCGAGAGGTTAACAATTGCGATCCATGAACGACTAGCTCAGACGAGAAAGATCAACGAGTCACCTGCTTCTAAATACTGCTGCGGCTCACTACCCTGCAGCGACCGCACCGTCAGATCCCCCTCCAGCCGGTCTCGCATCGCCAGCGCCGCCGCGCGGGCGCCGGCGGCGGTGGTGTAGTAGGGGATCTTGCCCGATAGCGTCAGCGCGCGGATGGCGCGGCTGTCGGAGATCGACTGGCTGCCTTCGGTGGTGTTGAAGACGATCTGGACGCCGCCGTCCTTGAGGATGTCGACGATGTGCGGGCGGCCTTCGTAGACCTTGTTGACGCGGGTGGTCGGGGATGTCGTGCGCGGCGAGGAAGGCCGCGGTGCCGGAGGTGGCGAGGAGGCGGAAGCCGAGGGTGTGCAGGATGCGGGTGGCCTCGATGAGGAGGTCGCCCTTGTCGGCGTCCTTGACCGAGACGAAGAGGGTGCCGCGTTCGGGCAGTGCGGTGCCGGCGCCCATCTGGGCCTTGAGGAAGGCGCGGGGGAAGCTGCGGTCCCAGCCCATCACCTCGCCGGTCGAGCGCATCTCGGGGCCGAGGAGGGTGTCGACGCCGGGGAAGCGGTTGAACGGCATCACCGCTTCCTTGACCGAGAACCACGGGGTCTGCGGGTCGGCGAGCGTCATCGGGTCGGCGTAGGGCAGGGGGTCGTCGGGGCCGACGCCGGCGGGGTAGGGGGCGCGCGCCGGGAAGTTCGCCAGCGGCTCGCCGGCCATGACGCGGGCGGCGATGGCGGCGATCGAGCTGTCGGTGGCCTTGGCGACGAAGGGGACGGTGCGGCTGGCGCGGGGGTTCACCTCGAGCACGTAGATGTCGTCGCCCTGGATGGCGAACTGCACGTTCATCAGGCCGACGACGCCGAGCGCCAGCGCCATGGTGCGGGTCTGCGCCTTGAGCTCCTCGACGATCGCGGGCGAAAGCGAGTAAGGCGGCAGCGAGCAGGCGCTGTCGCCGGAATGCACGCCCGCCTCCTCGATGTGCTCCATGACGCCGGCGACGTGGACGTCGCGGCCGTCCGAGATCGCGTCGACGTCGACTTCGGTGGCGTTGGCGAGGTAGCTGTCGAGCAGCACCGGCGTGTCGCCCGAGACCTGGACGGCGTCGCGGATGTAGCGGGCGAGCTGGGCGTCGTCGCGGACGATCTCCATGGCGCGGCCGCCGAGGACGTAGCTCGGGCGGATGACGATGGGGTAGCCGAGCTTGCGCGCGACCGCCTGGGCCTCGGCGGCGGAGCGGGCGATGCCGTTCGCGGGCTGGCGCAGGCCGAGCCGGTTGAGGAGCGCCTGGAAGCGCTCGCGGTCCTCGGCGAGGTCGATCGCGTCCGGCGTGGTGCCGAGGATCGGGATGCCGGCGTCGTGGAGGGCGTTGGCGAGCTTCGAGCGGCGTCTGGCCGCCGAACTGGACGATGACGCCGTGCAGCGTGCCGTTCTCCTGCTCGACGCGGAGGATTTCGAGGACGTGCTCGAGGGTCAGCGGCTCGAAGTAGAGGCGGTCGGAGGTGTCGTAGTCGGTCGAGACGGTCTCGGGGTTGCAGTTGACCATGATCGTCTCGTAGCCGGCCTTGGTCAGCGCGTAGCAGGCGTGGCAGCAGCAGTAGTCGAACTCGATGCCCTGGCCGATGCGGTTCGGGCCGCCGCCGAGGATGACGACCTTGCGGGCGTTGGTCGGCCGGCTCTCGTCCTCGGTGGTGCCGCCGTGCTCGACCTCGTAGGTCGAGTACATGTAAGGGGTCTGCGCCTCGAACTCGCCGCCGCAGGTGTCGATGCGCTTGAAGACGGCGCGCACGCCGTGGCGCTGGCGCTCGGCGCGGACCGAGCTCTCGGTGCGGGCGGTCAGCGTCGCGAGGCGGGCGTCGGAGAAGCCGAGCTGCTTCAGGCGGCGCAGGCCGTGCGCCTCGCGGGGCAGGCCGGTGGCGCGCAGGCGGTTCTCTTCGTCGACGATCTCGCGGATGCGGGCGAGAAACCACGGGTCGTAGCGGGTGACGGCGTGGATCGCCTCGTCGGAGAGGCCGTGGCGCATCGCCTGGGCGGCGAGGCGGAGCCGGTCGGGGGTCTGGGCGGAGAGCGCCTTGACGATGGCGGCGTGGGCGTCGGGGCCGTCGGGGTTGCCGGCGACGCCGGGGATCTCGATCTCGTCGAAGCCGGTGAGGCCGGTCTCGAGGCTGCAGAGCGCCTTCTGGATGCTCTCGTGGAAGGTGCGGCCGATCGCCATCGCCTCGCCGACCGACTTCATCGCGGTGGTGAGGAGCGGCTCGGCGCCGGGGAACTTCTCGAAGGCGAAGCGGGGATCTTGGTGACGACGTAGTCGATCGTCGGCTCGAACGACGCCGGGGTGACCTGGGTGATGTCGTTGTCGAGCTCGTCCAGGGTGTAGCCGACGGCGAGCTTGGCCGCGATCTTGGCGATCGGGAAGCCGGTGGCCTTGGAGGCGAGGGCGGAGGAGCGGGAGACGCGGGGGTTCATCTCGATGACGATGAGCCGGCCGGTCTCGGGCTGGACGGCGAACTGGACGTTGGAGCCGCCGGTCTCGACGCCGATCTCGCGCAGCACCGCGATCGAGGCGGTGCGCATCATCTGGTATTCCTTGTCGGTCAGCGTCAGCGCCGGGGCGACGGTGATGCTGTCGCCGGTGTGGACGCCCATCGGGTCGATGTTCTCGATCGAGCAGACGATGATGCAGTTGTCCGCCTTGTCGCGGACCACCTCCATCTCGAACTCCTTCCAGCCGAGGAGCGACTCGTCGATCAGGATCTGGGAGACGGGAGAGGCGTCGAGTCCGGTCTTGCAGATGCGCTCAAAGTCCTCGCGGTTGTAGGCGACGCCGCCGCCGGTGCCGCCGAGGGTGAAGGCGGGGCGGATGATCGCGGGCAGGCCGACGTGCTCGATGGCGGCCATCGCCTCCTCGATGGTGTTGACGATGGTGGCCTTGGGGTTTTCCAGGCCGATGCGCTCCATCGCCTCGCGGAAGAGCTTGCGGTCCTCGGCCTTCTCGATCGCCTCGCGCTTGGCGCCGATCAGCTCGACGTTGAATTTCTTGAGGACGCCGAGATCGTCGAGCGCCAGCGCGGTGTTGAGGCCGGTCTGCCCGCCCATGGTCGGCAGGAGCGCGTCGGGGCGCTCCTTCTCGATGATCTTGGCGACGATCTCGGGGGTGATCGGCTCGATGTAGGTGGCGTCGGCCATCTCCGGGTCGGTCATGATCGTGGCCGGGTTGGAGTTGACGAGGATCACCCGGTAGCCTTCCTCGCGCAGCGCCTTGCAGGCCTGGGCGCCGGAGTAGTCGAACTCGCAGGCCTGGCCGATGACGATGGGCCCCGCGCCGATGATCAGGATCGAGCGGATGTCGGTGCGCTTGGGCATGCGGCGGCCTTGCAAGGGTTGGCCCGCCGCACGCCAGGAGCGGCAGGGGAACGGATTGCCAATCAGCGGCAAATTGGCGTGGTTATAGAGGCGAGGCGGAGCGGCGCAAGGCCGTTCCGCGGCGCCAGCCGGCGCCGCGGCAGCTACGCCGAGGTGGGGGGCGCGCGGGGCCGTCGCCTCAGGTGCGGTCCTTGTAGCCCTTGAGCTTGAAGGCCAGCCAGATCAGGTCGATGCCGAAGATGATCGCGAAGGTGGCGATCATCCAGATGACGGCCAAGGCGCCGGCGGCGGGGCGGGTGAACATCAGGACGCCGAAGATGATGGCGACGACGCCGCTCAGGATCAGCAGCCACTCGCCCTCGATCTCCTTGCGGAGCTGGATCGCGCCGATGATCGCCATGATGCCGATGGCGATCGCCCAGATCGCGATGAAGATCAGCAGGACGCCGCCGGTCAGGACCGGGGCGAAGAAGGCGATGAGGCCCGCGACGATGCCGAGGATGCCGGTGATCGCCAGCCACCAGCGCTGACCGGTGGTGGCCGCCTTGCCCATGAACGCGGCGCCGAGCGAGAAGATGCCGTCGGCGAAGGCGTAGGCGCCCCAGAGGAGCACCAGGGTCAGGGCCGAGATCGCCGGCCAGACGAGCGAGACGACCCCGAAGAGAACGGCGGCGATGCCGCGCAGCAGCACGAGCCACCAGTGCTCGGCCATCTGGCGGAGCAGCGGGCGTCCGGCGAGCGAGGCGAGTGCATCAGGGCTGGTGGTCATGGCCGAAGTCCCCCGTCTTGGCGTGTGACGGCGAAAATCTACACCCTTGCCCGCGCTCGCGCCAGCCGCGGGTTCAGAGGATCAGGTCAGTGGCGTGAAGCTGGACCGTCGTCCCGAACCGTACGGTGAAGTCGGCGACGCCATCACCGTCGATGTCGCCCTGCAGCCAGGTGCCGTGGGCGGTGATCTCGCCCGCGTGGCCCGACAGCGGGGCAGGGCCGATGAAGTGAAACGCCTGGTCTCCGGGGCGGCTGACGTCTGCGTCGATCAAGCCGAACGCGAGCTTGTCGTGGCCCGAGGCGAAGTCGGCGACGCTGTCGCCATTGGCTGCGCCGATCGTGCGGAAGCGGAAGATGTCGTTGCCGCTGCCGCCGGTGAGGCTGTCGCGGCCCGGGCCGCCTTCCAGGATGTCGGCGCCGCCGTCTCCGTCGAGCGTGTCGGCTCCGGCGCCGCCGGTCAGGTAGTTCGCCGCCTCGTTGCCGTTGATGTCGTCGTTGCCGGCGCCGCCGTGCCCGTCGATGGCGGCGTTGCCGATCAGGACCAGGCGCTCGACATTGGCGGCGATCGTGGTGGTGACGGTGGAGAGGATGGTGTCGACGCCCGCGTCCGCGGCCTCGACGACCCGGTCTCCTGCCTGCGCCACGAGATAGGTGTCCGAGCCCGTGCCGCCGCGCATCAGGTCGAAGTCGAGCCCGCCGGCGAGGAAGTCCGAGCCGGGGCCGCCGTCGATGGTGTCGCGGCCGCTGCCGCCGAAGAGCTCGTCGTTGCCGGCACCGCCACGCAACGCGTCATTGCCGCCGAAGCCGATCAGGTAGTCGTGGCGGCTCGATCCGATCAACACGTCGTCGCCGGACAACGTGTAGGCGAGAAACCGGTCGTTGTCGCGCTCTGCCACGATCTCGAAGACGGTCGGGGCGTACCGCTCGACGCCAACTGCCTCGAAGACCGGCCGTCCGGCGTAGCTCTGGCTGAAACCCGTGAGGGTGCCCGAGATCCCAGAGGGCAGAACGTGGAAGTCGCCGGTCAGGACCGTGCGCCAGCCGCCGCTCACCAGGGTCGCGGTGTTCGTCGCGGCGCTGAAGACCGCATCGTCGCGCAGGATGGTGCGCATGTCGAAGGCAGAAGAGGCCCTGAGTGTCGCCATGGCGTTTTGACCCTTGGGTGATCCGGCGGCAGCATCGCCGGTAAAAACCGGATAGCGCAAGGAATTGCGGCCGTTGTGGTTGATCGTTCGTTAAGGGCAACCGCCGGGTCAGGCGAGCCTGAGGCTGACCGCGCCGAGGACGATCAGCGCGGCGGCGGCCAGGCGGGAGCGGCCGACCTGTTCGCCGAGGAGGAGTGCGGCGATCGCCATGCCGAACAGGATCGAGGTCTCGCGCAGCGCCGCCACGGCCGCGATCGGCGCACCGGTCATTGCCCAGAGCGCCAGGCCGTAGGAGCCGAGGTTGCCGACTCCGCCGGCGAGGCCGGGCCCGAGGTTGCGCCGGGCGTAGGCCATGAGCGGCCGGCGGCGGAACGCGAGCGCCCAGCCGGCAAGCGGTAGTCCGTTCAGCAGGAACAGCCACATCGCATACGCGGCGGGCGCGCCGGACAGTCGGACGCCGGCGCCGTCGATCAGGGTGTAGGTGGCGATGACCCCAGCGTTCGCGATGGCGATCAGCGTGCCCCTGCGGGAGCCGCGGCTGCGCAGGCCGAACGCCATGCAGAGGACGCCGCCGGAGATCAATGCGACGCCGAGCCAGGCGGCGGACGGCAGCGCCTCGCCGAGGAAAAAGAAGCCGAAGGCTGCCACCAGCACTGGGGCGATGCCACGCATCAGCGGATAGGCCTGGCTCATGTCGGTGGCGCGGTAGGCGCCGGCGACCAGCACGAAGTAGAGAATCTGCACCGCTGCCGAGCAGCCGATGAAGCGCCAGCTCGCCGGTGCGGGTTGCGCGAGGAACGGGAGGACGGCGGCTGCGACCACCGCGGAAGCCGTGGCGATGAAGACCGCGGTCAGGAGCTTGTCGGGACCGCTCTTGACGATGGCGTTCCAGCTCGCGTGCAGTGCCGCGCCGAACAGGACGGCGATGAACACCGAAAGCGGCATGGACGATGGCTCCGCGGGCGGACCGCCGGTCCGGCCTGCAAAGCCATAGACGGGACGTCTCCCCGGCGGAAGAGCGGAGTGTCGGTTCAGCCCGTCCTGGCGAGCCGCGGTGCTGCCTCGGATGCCTGATCGAGCATCGGCACTTCGTCGGTCACGACCTTGAATCCGGCCAGCCAGGACGAACCGTAGCTGGTTGAAAGCGCAACGTCGGTAGCGTCGCGACCGGTCGCCATCAGGATACGCCCGATCCGCGGCGTGTTGTGCCGCGCGTCGAAGGTGTACCAGTGGCCGCCGAGATAGACCTCGAACCAGGCGCTGAAGTCCATCGGGTAGTCGACCGGCGGGATGCCGATGTCGCCGAGGTAGCCGGTGCAGTAGCGGGCCGGGATGTTCATGCAGCGACAGAGGGTGATCGCGAGGTGTGCGAAGTCGCGGCAGACGCCGGTTCTGTCCGTCCAGCCGCCGTGCGCGGTGCGCTGCGCATTCGCGTTCTGGTAGTCGAAGGCGATGTGGTTGTGCACGAAGTCGCAGATCGCCTGAACCCGGGGCCAGCCGGTCGCAGTGTGGCCGAACTCGGCCCAGGCGACGTCGCTCAGGCGGTCGGTGTCGCAGTAGCGGCTGCCGAGCAGATAGACCAGCACGTCGTCGGGCAGGTCGTCCACGTCATGCTGGGGCGCATCGGGGACGACGACGTCGGGCTGGCCGCTGTCGTAGATGTCGAACTCGGTCGAGATCGTGGTCTGCCCGGCGGGCGCCAAGATGCGGGTACAGACGTTGCCGAAGCCGTCGAGGTACTCGCGGGCCGGAATCTCGGGGGCGAAGCGGAGCACCTGGTCGGTCAGGAGATCCGCCCGGCGCGAGGGGTGGATGTTCAGCATCAGCACCATCGGAGTCGGCTGAGGGCATTGGTAGATCAGTTCGTATCCGCAACGAATCCGCATAACAAATCCCGGCTACTGGGGGTGGGGCTTTTCGAGAAAGTTTCAGAACAACGTAGGCGCGAGCGCCGGGTTCCAGACCGCGTCAGAGCGGCGGCAAGGCGCCGACGGGCGCCTCTGTGGTGACGTTCACCTGAACGGTCATGCGCTGGAAATCGGTGGCCCGGCCCTTGTAGCTGCCACTGAGCGGCACGGCCTGGCTGGGGTCGCGTGCGACGGCGATGCGGATCAGCTCGCGGCTGCCGACGATGCCGTTGGTGGGGTCGAACTCGACCCAGCCGGCGCCGGGCAGGTAGACCTGGCACCAGGCATGGGTCGAGCCGCCGCCCCGCATCTCGGAGCCGTCGCGGTCGGGCACGTAGACGTAGCCGGTGACGAAGCGCGCGGCGAGCCCCAGGCAGCGCACCGCCTCCATCATCAGCAGCGCGAAGTCGCGGCAGGTGCCGCGGCGCAGCGCCAGCGTCTCGTGCGGCAGCTGGGTGCCGGGCTCGGCGCGGCGCGAATACCGAAAGCTCTCGTGGATGGCGAAGCAGAGCGTCATCAGCAGGTGCCCGGTCTGGGTCCGCTTGCCGGCGCGGACGAACTGGCGCGCCCAGCGCTCGACGTCGGGATGCGGGTAGTGCGGCCGGATCGTCGGCGCGAGGTCGGCCGCCTCTTCGGCGCCGTAGGTGAACGGGTAGCAGAGCGCCTTGGCGTCGGTCTGGACGTCGGGCTCGCCGTCCAGCAGGTGCTCGAGCCGGATGCGGGTCTCGAAGCGCAGCTCCGCTGCCGGCTCGGAAATCGCCGCCACCGCCACGCAGTTGTTGAAGACGTCGTGTATCCAGCGGACGCGCGACGGCTCGGGGTCGATCCGGATCGAGGCGTCGAGCAGCCGCTGGTCGTAGCTGTCGCGCGGACGAAAGATGATCTGGTGCTCGCCGAAGCGGACCGGACGCCGGTAGGAATAGGTCGTGACGTGACGGACGCAGTAGATGGTCATTGCTGGCTGGTTTCGCTGGCCGGGAGCGGCCTTGCCGGCATCATGGGCGAGGTTCTGCCGGGGCAGAAGCCCAAAACGCCTGCCCGGCAGTCAAACCGCTGCAGGCTGCGCCGCAGCAGTCAGGACGTGGCGCTGCGGCGGGCCGCCGCTTCGGCCAGCGGATCGTCGTGAAGGCTGGCGTAGTCGGGATATGCCAGCTCCGCTTCGGACAGGCGGGCCATCTCGGCGGGGATGTAGTTGCGGGTCAGCGGCACCCGCTCCTGCTGCTTGGCGAGCTGCAGGTGAAAGACGTGCAGCGCGTCGTAGCGGAAGGCGCTCTCGGAGCCGGCGAGATAGAACTCCCACATGCGGATGAAGCGTTCGTCGTAGAGCTCGAGCACCTTGGCGCGGTTGGCAAGGAATCGGCGGCGCCACTCGCGGGTGGTCTCGGCATAGTGCAGCGTGAGGATCTCGGTGTCGCGGATCAGCAGGCCGGCCTTTTCCAGGGCGGGCGTGACCTGCGACAGCGCGGGGATGTAGCCACCGGGGAAGATGTACTTCTCGATAAAGGGCTGGTTGTAGAGCGAGGGCACCGGTTGCGCCATCGAGTGGAGCAGCATCACCCCGTCGGGCGCCAGCAGGCGCTCGACGGTGCGGAAGAAGACCGGGAACTGGCGCAGGCCGACGTGCTCGAACATGCCGACCGAGACGATGTTGTCGAAGGCTGTCCTGCACCTCGCGGTAGTCCTGCAGCCGGAAGCGGACCCGGTCGGAGAGCCCGGCCGCCTCGGCGCGTTCGGTGGCGACGCGGTGCTGCTCCTGGCTGAGGGTGATGCCGGTGACGTCGGCGCCGCAGACCCGTGCGAGGTAGAGCGCCATGCCGCCCCAGCCGCAGCCGATGTCGAGGACGCGCGCGCCGGGCCGCACCAGCAGCTTGGCCGCGATCAGCCGCTTTTTCGCGAGCTGCGCCTGGTCGAGCGTCATGTCGGGCCGCTCGAAGTAGGCGCAGGAATACTGCATGTCGACGTCGAGGAAGAGCCGGTAGAGCGCCTCGGCGAGGTCGTAGTGATGCGCGACGTTGGCGCGCGCGGCCTTGACGCCCGATCGCCTTCAGAACCGGGGAGGCGGTCACGCTGCGGCGCAGGTGGTGGACCTTGGCGAGGGGCGTCGCGCGTGCCGGATTGGTGTTGTTCTTGGCGAGCGCGATGAACTCGTAGATGTCGCCGTCCTCGAGGACGAGCCGGCCGTCCATGTACATCTCCGGGACGCCGAGTTCGGGATCGGCCATGATTGCCCGGAGCGCGCCGAAGTCGGTGACGCGCAGGGCAAGCGGGGTTCCGGTGTTGTCGCCGTAGCGCTCGGAGCGGCCGGAGGGATAGGTGACGCGGAGGCTTCCTGAGGAAATCTCCTTGCGAAATATGGCGTGCAGAGCGTTCTCGAGCATTGGACTTCGGCAGGCAATTAAAGATGATAAGCTAAGCTAGCGCTGTCCGCCGGGTTTGCCAAGTGTCTGAAATGGTCCGGTCAGGACCGTTGGACGGGCGCTGCGCGGGGCAGCCTTGCGCCTTTTGCGGCGATGCGTGTATCAGGGCGCGAATTCAGCGCCGCCGGCGGGGGACAACGAGAATGCACGCCTACCGCAGCCACACCTGCGCCGGACTGAACCTATCCAACGTCGGCGAAAAAGTCCGGCTGTCCGGCTGGGTGCATCGGGTGCGCGACCATGGCGGGGTGCTCTTCATCGACCTGCG
The DNA here is from genome assembly GCA_963819995.1 of uncultured Alphaproteobacteria bacterium. GTDB lineage: Bacteria > Pseudomonadota > Alphaproteobacteria > Rhodobacterales > Rhodobacteraceae > Amaricoccus. The sequence goes on from CAWFYR010000011.1 coordinate 49,409, forward strand.
CGACCACTACGGCATCACCCAGGTGCTGGCCGACAGCGACAGCCCGGCGTTCCGCGCCGCCGAGAAGCTTCGCTCGGAATGGGTGGTGCGGGTCGACGGCGTGGTCAAGGCGCGGGCCGAGGGGCTGGTGAACCCGAAGATCCCGACCGGAGCGATCGAGGTCTACATCGAGGACCTCGAGGTGCTGAGCGCTGCGGAGGAGCTGCCGCTGCCGGTGTTCGGCGAGGCGGACTATCCCGAGGAGACCCGGCTCAAGTACCGCTTCCTCGACCTGCGCCGCGAGGGGCTGCACGCCAACATCATGCTGCGCGCCAAGGTCATCACCAGCCTGCGCAAGCGGATGGAGGCGCAGGGCTTCACCGAGTTCCAGACGCCGATCCTGACCGCGTCCTCGCCCGAGGGGGCGCGGGACTTCCTGGTGCCGTCGCGGCTGCATCCGGGCAAGTTCTACGCGCTGCCGCAGGCGCCGCAGCAGTTCAAGCAGCTGATCATGGTGGCGGGGTTCGACCGGTATTTCCAGATCGCGCCGTGCTTTCGCGACGAGGACCCGCGGGCGGACCGCAGCCCGGGCGAGTTCTACCAGCTCGACGTCGAGATGAGCTTCGCGACGCAGGACGATGTCTTCGCGGTGATCGAGCCGGTGATGCGCGGCGTCTTCGAGGAGTTCGGCGGCGGCCGCCCGGTGACGCCGGAGTTCCCGCGCATCGCCTACCGCGACGCGATGCTCTGGTACGGCTCGGACAAGCCGGACCTGCGCAACCCGATCAAGATGCAGGTGGTGAGCGAGCACTTCCGCGGCTCGGGGTTCAAGATCTTCGCGGGCCTCCTGGAGCAGCCGGGCAACGAAGTGCGGGCGATCCCGGCGCTGGGCGGCGGCAGCCGGGCGTTCTGCGACCGGATGAACGCCTTCGCCCAGGGCGAGGGGCTGCCGGGGATGGGCTACATCTTCTGGCGCGAAGGCATGGAGGCGGCGGGACCGCTGGCCAAGGCGATCGGTCCGGAGCGCACCGACGCCATCCGCGCGCAGCTCGGTCTCGGCCAGGGCGACGCGGCGTTCTTCCTGGCCGGCCAGCCGGGCAAGTTCGAGGCGGTGGCGGGCAAGGCGCGCAACGTCATCGGCCGCGAGCTGGGACTGACGGTCGAGGACCGGTTCGACTTCTGCTGGATCGTCGATTTCCCGATGTACGAACGGGATGATGAGACCGGCAAGCTCGACTTCTCGCACAACCCGTTTTCGATGCCGCAAGGCGGTCTGGAGGCGCTAGAAACGCTGCCGCCGCTGGATGTGCTGGGCTACCAGTACGACATCGTCTGCAACGGCGTCGAGCTGTCGTCGGGGGCGGTGCGGAACCACAAGCCCGAGATCATGTACAAGGCGTTCGAGATCGTCGGCTACGACCGCGCCCACGTCGACGCCCACTTCGGCGGCATGATCTCGGCGTTCCGCTGCGGCGCGCCGCCGCACGCGGGGATCGCCCCCGGGGTCGACCGCATCGTGATGCTGCTGGCCGGGGCGGAGAACATCCGCGAGGTCATCATGTTCCCGATGAACCAGCGCGCCGAGGACCTGATGATGGGCGCGCCATCGGAGGCGACGAACGAGCAGCTGCGCGAGCTGGGCCTGCGGATCGTGCCCAGGACGTGAGGCGGGTCGGGGTCGGGTAGGCGTTCCGCCCGGCCAGGCCTCAGGGGGCGACGCCGATCAGGATCAGCGGGACGGCGGGGATGCCGCGGCCCTGGCGGAGCAGGTTATAGAGCTCGCGTTCATAGTAACCGACGCCCGACGACATCTTGGCCTGGAGCTCCTTGGTCGGGAGGATTTCGATGCCGAGGTCGATCACGTCGCCAACGAAGAACGCCATGTGCTTGACGAAGAGATCGAAGGCGACGAACGCGTACTTGCCGAACTGGACCTCGACCGCGACCCGGTCCTTCACGAAGTCGGTCTGGTTGTGCGACAGCAGCGGCGTCAGGCCGGCGGCTTCGATCGCTTTCTTCTGCTCGTCGAGCGGCAGCGTCATGGTCTTGCGGATCAGCCTGGAGTCGCTGGTCACGTAGTAGCTGGTGCGCGATTCCTTCCATCCGTGGGCGGAGAGGCCGACCTCGACCGCCTTGTTGAGCGCGATCGGCGAGTGGAGGGATTTGCCCTGCGAGCGGAGTTCCCGGGAAATCTTGCGCTCGAGGGTCTCGGTGTCGATCGCGGTGATGACCTCCTCGATCTCCTTCCAGAGCGACGGCTTGTGGACCAGCAGGTACTCCAACCCGTTCAGGTGGGAATACTTGTCGACGATCCGCAACTAGTGGCCACCCTTGGGCAGCGAGGGATCGTAGACCGGCTTGTGCATCTGACGGGTCTTCAGGCGCCCGGCGAAGAGCTCGTCCACGCGGCGCCACGCGGCCTCGACGTATTCGGGAACGACGTCGCAGCCATACCCCGACCGGCCGTTCTTGGCGGCGGCGATCACCGACGAGCCGACCCCCATGTACGGATCAAGCACCCGGTCGCCGATATCGGTCATCGAGAGGACCAGCCGCTCGACCAGTTCAACCGGGAACTGGCAGGGATGCAGGCTCTTTTCGACATGGTTGTTCTTGACGTTCGGGATATCCCAGACGTCGGTGGGATTTTTCCCCAGAGGGTTGCCGGAAAGCTCGCCCGCCTTGGGACCCTTGAAGTATCTCTTCTGCGGATATTTCGCCGGAACCCTGATGGGATCGAGGTTGAACGTGTAGTCGTCCGACTTGGTGAACCAGAGGATGGTCTCGTGACGCCCGGACAGGCGCTTGCTGCAATGCAGGCCGTGGCCGAAGTGCCAGACGATCCGGTTGCGGAGCTTCAGCCCGAAAGACTTGAAGAGAGGGTAGAGGACCGCATCGAGCGGAAAGACCTCGCCGCCAACGACGTGATTTCCGACCTGCCAGCAGATCGATCCCCGGGGATGAAGCAGACGGACGCATTCGGCAATGGTGCGCCGCTGCTCGGCCAGATAGCCGTCGAGCGTCGTACGGCGCTCGTATTCCTTGCCGATGTTGTAGGGGGGCGAGGTGACGATCAGCTTCATGCTGGCGTCCTCCAGGGTTGCCAGGAACCGCGCGTTGTCGATAGCCTCCATCCGGATGTCGAGGGCCGGGTGGCTACGCGTGCTCTTGGTTGAAGCCATGTCGTTCATCGGGCGTCCTCTGGGATCAGTTCGGCACCGCGGCCTGGCCGCCCCCTCGCGTCCAAGGCCGGACAAAAGGCCCCCCGCCAAAGTTCTTGGGCTGGGTCGTTCGTCATCATCAACATCTAGCGATATTCCCGGTCGTCGCGCAATGGAGCTTTGCAGTGGAACATTGCGTGAACGCCGTTCGGCTGGCAACCCCGATCGGGGTTAACGCCGTTGCGGCGCCGCGAAGGGAGTGGCAACGCTCGGCGCAGGCTAAGGGGGGCGAGAATGGAGCGAGAGGGAGGCGAGCCGGCACTGTGGCGGGCGACGGTGCCGGTGTTTCTGGGGGCTCTCGACCGGATGGCGGCGGCGCTGCGTCAGGCGGAGACGCAACTTGGGGCCGGGTTCGAGGCGGCGCTGGCGCAACGGCCGGCGCCCTACATGCTGAGCGCGGACCGTCAGGTGGCGACGGCCGTGGGCTTCACGCTGCGCACCGCCTTTCCGCTCGCGGGCGCGCGGGTGCCCGAGCTCCGCGGGCCGCTCGACGGACCGGGCCTGCAGGCGCGGATCGCCGAGGCCAGGGCGTTGCTGCGCGGGCTCGACCCGACGGCGTTCGAGGGGGCCGAGACGCGGGTGATCACGGCGCAGGCGGGGTTTGCGGTACTGGACCTGCCGGGGGAGGCGTTCGTTCACGCGTTCGGGCTGCCCAACCTCTATTTTCACCACGCCATGGCCCACGTGGCGCTGAAGCAGGCCGGCGTGCCGCTCGGCAAGCACGATTTCGATGGCAAGCACGACTATCCGGAGGGGTTCTCGTTCGGCTGAGCCTCGGCGGCCTCGGCGGCCTCGGCGCGGCGGCGGCGCAGGGCGTCGGCGATGATCAGCCGCGACAGCGCGTGGTAGAGCGGCTGCGGCGTGATCAGGCGGGCGGTGCCGTAGCCGAGGACGGACGCGCTCATCAGCGGGATGACGTTGTCATGGTTGCCGGTCATCTCGAGGATGATGACGAAGGCGGTCATCGGCGCCTGCACCACGCCGGAGAAGTAGCCGGCCATGCCGAGCACCGCCGCGAGGCCGATGTCGGCGTGCAGGATGAGGCCGAGCGTGCTGCCGAGGCCGGCGCCGACCGAGAGCGCCGGGGCAAAGAGCCCGCCCGGGATGCCGGAGAGCGTCGAGGCGAGGCTGGCCGCGAACTTTGCGGCGAAGTAGGCGGGCGGCAGCGGCGTGCCCTCGATCGCGCCGCGCGCCTCGATGTAGCCGGTGCCGAAGGTGAGACCGCCGGCGGCGATGCCGATCAGCGCGACGAGGAGCCCGGTGGCGCCGGCGAGGACCAGCAGCCGGCGGCGCGGCGCGGCGGCGCGCCAGCGGCGGATGCGGCGGGTGAGCGACAGGGTCGCGACGCTGAAGCCGGCGCCGAGCGCGCCGCCGGCGACGCCGCAGGCCACGACCAGCGGCCAGTCGCCGGGGAAGACCGCCGTGGCATGGCTGATGCCGAAGTAGGTGTAGGGCCCGAGGATCGCCAGCGAGGCAATGCCGGCGATGATGACGGCGGCCAGCACCACGCCGTTGGTGCGGGCCTGGTAGCCGCGGCCCATCTCCTCGATCGCGAAGACGATGCCGGCGAGCGGCGCGTTGAAGGCGGCGGCGATACCGGCGGCGGAGCCCGCGAGGATGAGGCCGCGGGCCTGGGCCATGCCGCCGATGCGGGCGGCCTGCAGCATGATCGAGGCGCCGACCTGCACCGTCGGGCCTTCGCGCCCGATCGAGGCGCCGCTGCCGAGCCCGACGACGGTGAGCGCGACCTTGCCGACGACCATCCTGAGCGACAGGAAGCGGCTGCGGTCGGCGTCGTCGCGCAGGTGGCGGGCGGCGATCGCCTGCGGGATGCCGCTGCCCTCGGAGCCGGGGAAGTAGCGGTCGGCGGCCCAGGCGGCGAGCACGAACCCCGCGGGCGTGATCGCCAGCGGCAGGAAGCGGTTCCAGCCGTCGCCGGTGCTGACGCTGTCGAAGAGCGCCTGCGCGGCGTCGGCGACCCAGGCGAAGCCGGCGCTGATGATGCCGATGGCCAGTGCCCCGACCCAGAAGACCAGCCGCGGCTTCCAGAAGCGGGGCGAGGTCGCCAGCGTGCGCGAGCGCCTCAGCCACCTGATCCGCGATACGCGCCGCAAGGGTCTTCCTTCGTCGTCGGGTTGCCATGGCTTTTAGCGCGGCGCGGCGGGAAATCATACCGGCGCGTGCCGGGGATCGTCCGCGCGGCAGGGCCGTGGCGCGCGGTCCGGCGTGCGAGGGGGGAGCGCCGGCCTCGGGGGGCTGAAGCCCCCGCTCGGCCGGCGCTTGGCGGTCGGCCGCCTTTGCGGCCTCGCTTCGATGGAACGGGCTTCGCCCGTGAGTTTCAGATTTTCTCCCCGCCTGTTGGCGGGGCCCCTGTCCTGCCCGATAGGCTTCATGCCAATATGAAATCCTTGGGCGGGAGAGCGGCCGCGGTGTCGTGCACTGGTGGAGACGGGGGGGCGGGGCGTCTTGGCGGCGGAGAGGACGGCGGCCTTGTCTGACCCCGGGGGGCGTGGCAAGTCGGACGCGGAGGGGAGCGCCATGGCCGAGCTTGGACGGGAACTGCCGGACTGGACGCCGCCGCCCTGGCCGGGGCCGATGCGGCTCGACGGACGCTATGCGCGGCTGGAGCCGCTGGTGCCGGCGCACGCCGCGCCGCTCTTTGTGGCGAACCGGGTCGACGACGGCATCTGGGACTATCTGCCCTATGGCCCTTTCGTGACCGAGGCCGACTACGCCGCATGGGTGACGCGCATGGCGGGCAAGCCCGATCCGCTGTTCTTCGCCCTGGTCGACCGGGAGACCGGCATCGCGGGCGGCGTGCTCAGCCTGCTCCGGATCGCGCCCGAGGCGGGCTCGATCGAGGTCGGCCATATCTGTCTCGCGCCGGTGCTGCAGCGGACGCGGGCCGCGAGCGAGGCGATCTGCCTGCTCGCCGGCTGGGTGTTCCGCGAGGGTTACCGGCGGTTCGAGTGGAAGTGCGACGCGCTGAACGCCCGCAGCCGCCGGGCCGCGGAGCGCTTCGGCTTCTCCTACGAAGGCACATTCCGGCAGGCGACGGTGGTCAAGGGCCGCAACCGGGACACCGCGTGGTTTGCGATGACCGACGGCGACTGGGCCTGTCTGGAGCCGGCCTGGCAGGCCTGGCTCGACCCGTCGAACTTCGACGAGACCGGGCGGCAGCGACAGGCGCTCGGCGCGCTGACCGGACCGTGCCGGGTGGCGTCGGACCCCGGCCGATGAGCGGCAGGCGCGGCGCGTCGCGGAGCTGGCACCGGCGCTGGAAGGACGGCTGGATCGGCGATCTCGACGCTCCGGGCGCGCGGCGGAGTGCTGCGATCGACATGCTGGTCTTCGACCACGGCCTGCTGCGCAAGGCCTGGCGCAACGAGCACGAGATCGAGGCCGGCGTCTGGCGCTCGAACCAGCCCGACCCGGCGGCGATCCGGCGGCTGGCGGCGCAGGGCTTCAAGGCGGTGCTGAACCTGCGGGGCGAGACCGAATGGGGGTCTTACCTCCTCGAGCGGGAGGCCTGCCGGGCGGCGGGAATCGAGCTCGTCGATTTCAAGCTCACCTCGCGGCAGCTGCCGAGCCGCGAGGAGATCCTGGCACTCGACGCGCTCTTCGAGCGGCTGCCGCGGCCGTTCCTGATGCACTGCAAGTCCGGCGCCGACCGGGCCGGCTTCGCGGCGGCGCTCTATCTGATGCTCCGGCGAGACCTGCCCGCGAGCGAGGCCCAGCGGCAGTTGTCCTGGCGATACCTGCACCTGCGCGGCGCGGCGACCGGCGTGCTGCATTTCCTGCTCGATCGCTACGCGGCGGACACCGCGGAGGAGCCGATGTCGTTCCGCGCCTGGGTGGCGACGCGCTACGACGCCGACGCGCTGATGCGGGCATACCGCAGCGGCGGGGTCGCGGATTTCGTCGTCGAGAAGGTGCTGCGGCGCGAGTGATCCGCCTTGACGCCGCCGCGTGGCAGCGGACAAGTGCGGACCGAAGCGTTTCCCTGAAAGGAGCCGTCATGGCGAGCCCCGAGGCTTTGGACTTCCTGCTGTCGCGCCGGTCACGGCCGGCGAAGCTGCTGGCTGCGCCGGGACCGGACCGCGCCGAACTGATGCAGCTCCTGACGGCGGCGGTGCGCGTGCCCGACCACGGCAAGCTCGAGCCGTGGCGGTTCGTCGTGCTCGAGGGCACGGGCCTCGCGCGCTTCGCCGCCGCGGTCCGGGGGCGGGCGGCGGAGACCGGGGCCGACGCCGACAAGGGCGCCGGCGACTTCGAGCGGGCGCCGCTGGTGGTGGCGGTGGTGGCCGCGCCGAAGGAGAGCGACAAGATCCCGCAGATCGAGCAGACGCTGTCGGCCGGCGCGGTGGCGCTGAGCCTCGTCAACGCGGCGCTCGCGGCGGGTTGGGGCGCGAGCTGGATGACCGGCTGGGCGGCCTATGACCGGCCGCTGGTCGAAGGCGCGCTGGGGCTCGCGCCACAGGAATTCGTCGTCGGCTTCGTCTATCTCGGAACGTGCGAGACTCCGCCGCCGGACCGGCCGCGGCCCGACGTGGCGGCACTGACCCGCTGGATCGAGGCGTGAGCCTGATCGTCGATCTCGGCCGGGCGCTGGCCCAGATCGGGGATCCGAGGTTCATGCGCGTGCTGCTCTGGTCGCTGCTCCTGACCGTGGCGGCACTGGCGGTGGTGTTCTGGGCGGTGATCCTCGGCCTCGGCTGGGCGCTGCCGGACACGGTGACGCTGCCCTGGATCGGGCCGGTGGGCATCCTCGACACGCTGGCGTTCTGGACCGGGGTCGGGCTGATGCTGGTGCTCTCGGTGGTGCTGATGGTGCCCACGGCCGCGGCGGTGGTCGGCTTCTTTCTCGATGGCGTCGTCGATGCGGTCGAGGCGCGGCACTATCCCGGCCTGCCGGCGGCGACCGAGCCCGGCCTCGGTCAGCAGACGGCGGACGCGGCGCGGTTTCTCGGACTCGTGATCGTGGCGAACGTGGTTGCGCTCGTGATCTACCTGCTGGTGCCGCCGCTCGCGCCGTTCATCTTCTGGCTGGTCAACGGCTTCCTGCTCGGGCGCGAGTACTTCGAGCTGGTGGCGCTGCGGCGGCTCGGACGCGACGGTGCGGCGGCGCTGCGGCGCCGGCACTTCTGGCGCATCTGGATCGCCGGGGTCGCGATGGCGGTGCCGCTGAGCGTGCCGGTCCTGAACCTGGTGGTGCCGATCCTGGGCGTCGCCGTCTTCACACACCAGTTCCACCGGCTGGCGGGAGACGCTGAGTTTGCATGAAAAAAGGCGGCCGCTGGCCGCCTTTTCCGTCTGGCCGAAGCGGCCCGGCTCAGCTGGTCTTCGACCCCGGCGGCAGGATCGGCGCCTCGTCGGTGGTCGCTGTCTGCTGCTTCTGCATGCCCTGGCAGGCGAAACTGGCGCTGCCGAACGACAGAAGCGCGAGCCCGGTCAGGAGGACGGTGATGATCTTCATCGGCAAGCTCCCTGATGGTTCGTGACAGCGGAAGGGTACCACGTTTCCGCCCGCTCGCCATCACAAGCCCGTGTCGCGCTACATGCGGTGGAAGAAGTCGAGGTCGCGCACGGTCAACCCGCCCCAGAGGATGAAGGCGCAGAGCGGCAGCCAGATCGCGAGGCTCACCACCGTGACCCAGATCACCTTGCGCGCGATCATGGCATCGACCGGCGAGGACGACGGCGTGCCGGGCACGATGTCGCCGGCCTCGCCCTGGGTCTGCAGGCCGATCGGCAGAGCGACGAGCAGGGCGACGAACCAGATCATCGCGAAGAGCACCAGCGAAGAGATGACGTTCATGCCTGTTCGAGCTCCACGAGGGTTCCGCTGAAGTCCTTGGGATGAAGAAAGAGCACCGGCTTGCCGTGGGCGCCGGGCTTCGGGCGGCCGTCGCCGAGGACGCGGGCACCCGCGGCGAGCAGGCGGTCGCGGGCCTCCGCGAGGTCGGCGACCTCATAGCAGAGGTGGTGGATGCCGCCGGCCGGGTTCTTCGCGAGGAACGCCGCCACCGGGGAAGCGTCGCCGAGCGGGTGCATCAGCTCGATCGTGGTGTTCGGCAGCTCGACGAAGACGACCGTGACGCCGTGGTTCGGCTCGTCCTGCGGCGCGCCGACCCGGGCGCCGAGCGTATCACGGTACTGCGCGGCGGCGGCGGCAAGATCGGGCACCGCGATGGCGACGTGGTTCAGGCGGCCGATCATCGGCTCCTCTCGGGCTTCGGCGCGGAGCCATAAGCCTATTCCGCCGAGGCGGCAAGGCCAGCCCGGGTGGCGGCAATTAGCGCTTGGCTTCGAGGGGATTTCCGCTCAACACTCCGCCCCGGACGAGACCCGACGCGGATTCGGCGGACGCCGGACGGAACGGGTCCTAAAGCCGGGGGGAAAAGGTCTTGCCGAAGGTTTCGATGATCGTGAACGGTCGCACGGTGTCTGGCGAAGTCGAGGGCCGGACGCTTCTCGTCGAGTTTCTCCGCGAGGGTCTGCGCCTGACCGGAACGCATGTCGGCTGCGACACCGCCCAGTGCGGCGCCTGCGTGGTGCACGTCGACGGGGTCGCGATCAAGTCCTGCAACGTCTTCGCGCTCGACGTCGAAGGCGCTGACGTGCGGACGATCGAGGGCATGGCCAACGCCGACGGGTCGCTGAGCGTGCTCCAGCAGGCGTTCCAGACGCACCACGGCCTGCAATGCGGCTTCTGCACGCCGGGAATGGTGATGACGGCGGCGGCACTGCTGCGGGAGAGCCCGGACCCGAGCGAGGCGGAAATCCGCGAGTACCTCGAGGGCAACATCTGCCGGTGCACCGGCTATCACAACATCGTCAAGGCAATCCAGGCCGCGGCCGCGGAAATGAAGGCGGCGCAGGTCGCAGCAGAATAAGAACGGTGCCTTCAGGGAGGACATCATGCCGAAGGACGGTGGAATAGGCGCAAGCTCCAAGCGCCGCGAGGACGTGCGTTTCCTGACCGGCAAGGGCCGGTATACCGACGACCTGAACCGGCAGGGCCAGACCTACGTTCACATCCTGCGCTCGGACGTGGCCCACGGCATCCTGAAGCGGGTCGGCACCGATGCCGCGGCGGCGATGCCGGGGGTGTTGCGCGTCTTCACCGGCGAGGACTTCAAGGCGGTGGGCGGCATCCCCTGCGGCTGGATGGTGACCGACCGCTTCGGCCAGCCGATGCAGGAGCCACGCCACCCGGTGCTGGCGGACGGCAAGGTCCGCCACGTCGGCGACCCGATCGCGGCGGTGGTCGCCGAGACGCTCGCCCAGGCGCGCGACGCGGCGGAAGCGATCGAGGTCGAGATCGAGGCGCTGCCGGCGGTCATCGACATGAAGGCCGCGCTCGCCCCGGGCGCGCCAAAGGTGCACGACGAACTCAGTTCGAACCTCTGCTTCGACTGGGGCTTCATCGAGGACAACAAGGCGGCGGTCGACGCGGCGATCAAGGCGGCGCCGCACGTGACGACGCTGGAGCTGGTCAACAACCGGCTGATCCCCAATGCGATGGAGCCGCGGGTCGCGATCGGCGAGTACGACGCGTCCGACGACCAGTACACGCTCTATACCACCAGCCAGAACCCGCACGTGATCCGCCTCTTGATGGGCGCGTTCGTCCTCGGCATTCCCGAGAACAAGCTCCGGGTGGTGGCGCCGGACGTGGGCGGTGGCTTCGGGTCGAAGATCTACCACTATGCCGAGGAAGCGCTCGTGACCTTCGCGGCGAAGGCGGTTGGCCGGCCGGTGAAGTGGACCTCGACCCGGTCCGAAGCCTTCATGTCCGATGCGCAGGGGCGCGACCATGTGACGAAGATCGAGCTGGCGCTCGACGAGACCGGCAGGTTCCTCGCGGTCCGGACCGATACGCTGGCCAATATCGGGGCGTACCTCTCGACGTTCGCGAGCTGCACGCCGACCTACCTGCACGGCACGCTGATGGCCGGACCCTACGCGACGCCGCTTATCTACGTGAATGTGCGGACGGTCTTCACCAACACCGTGCCGGTCGACGCCTATCGTGGCGCCGGTCGGCCGGAGGCCACGTTCCAGCTGGAGCGGGTGATCGACAAGGCGGCGCGCGAGATGGGGATCGATCCCACCGAGATGCGGCGGATGAACTTCATCAGGCCCGACCAGTTCCCTTACCAGACGCCGGTGGCCGTCAACTACGACACCGGCAACTATCATGCGACGCTCGACAAGCTCGCCGAGATCGCGGACGTGGCGGGTTTTCCGGCGCGGCGCGAGGAGAGCAAGGCGCGCGGCAAGTTGCGCGGCTGGGGGCTCTCGACCTGGATCGAGGCCTGCGGCATCGCGCCGTCCAACCTCGTGGGCCAGCTCGGCGCGCGTGCAGGGCTCTACGAGAGCGCGACGGTCAGGGTGAACGCCACGGGGTCGATCAGCCTCTTCACCGGCTCGCACTCGCACGGGCAGGGGCACGAGACGGTCTTTCCGCAGGTGATCGCCTCGATGCTCGGGATCGACGAAGGCATGATCGACGTGGTGCACGGCGACACGGCGCGGATTCCGTTCGGCATGGGCACCTACGGGTCGCGCTCGATCGCGGTCGGCGGGTCGGCGATCGTCAGGGCGACCGACAAGATCATCGCCAAGGCGAAGAAGATCGCGGCGCACCTGATGGAGGCGTCCGAGAGCGACGTGGAGCTGAAGGACGGCCGCTTCGGCGTCTCGGGCACCGACAAGTCGGTGGCGTGGACCGATGTCACGCTTGCGGCCTATGTGCCGCACAACTATCCGCTCGACGAAATCGAGCCGGGGCTGGAGGAGACGGCGTTCTACGATCCGGCGAACTTCACCTTCCCGGCCGGCGCCTACGGCTGCGAGGTCGAGGTGGATCCGGAGACCGGCGAGGTCGAGGTGGTGGGCTTTGCCTGCGCCGACGACTTCGGCAACGTGATCAATCCGATGATCGTCGAGGGCCAGGTGCATGGCGGCGTGGCGCAGGGCCTCGGCCAGGCGCTGATGGAGGCCGCGGCCTACGACTCTGAAGGCCAGCTCCAGACCGGCAGCTACATGGATTATGCGATGCCGCGGGCGGCGCAGATGCCGATGTACCGGGTGGACCATTCCTGCCAGACGCCGTGCACCCACAATCCCCTCGGGGTGAAAGGCTGCGGCGAGGCGGGGGCCATCGGCTCGCCGCCGGCGCTGGTCAACGCGGTTCTCGACGCCCTCAACAGCGGCGGGATCGCCGTGGAGCATATCGACATGCCGCTGTCGCCGGCCCGGGTCTGGGCCGCGATCGCTGCGGCGAAGTGAGGAGACGGGCATGTATGCATTCGAGTTCGTGAAGCCGTCGACGGTGGAGGAAGCGCTTTCGGCGCTTCAGGCCGACGAGGCGCAGGCGCTGGGCGGCGGGCAGACGCTGATCCCGACGCTGAAGCAGCGGCTGGCGAGCCCCGGCACGCTGGTCAGCCTCGCCGGCATCGCCGCGATGAAGGGCGTCGCGATCCGCGACGGCCTGCTCGTCATCGGCGGCGGCACCAGCCACGCGCGGGTGGCGCGCGAGGCCGGCCAGTTCTATCCGGCGCTGGCTTCGCTCGCGAACCGCATCGGCGATCCGGCGGTGCGCAATCGCGGCACCATTGGCGGCAGCCTCGCCAACAACGACCCTTCGGCCTGCTATCCGGCGGCGGCGCTGGCGTCGGGGGCGACGATCGTCACCAACGCCCGCGAGATCGCGGCGGACGAGTTCTTCCAGGGCATGTTCACCACCGCTCTGGAGCAGGGCGAGATCATCACCGAAGTGCGCTTCCCGATCCCCGAACGCGCCCACTACGAGAAGATCCGCCAGCCCGCCTCGCGCTTTCCGCTGGTGGCGGTCTTCGTCGCGAAGTTCCCCGACGGCGTGCGCGTGGCGGTCACCGGCGCCTCGGAGAGCGGCGTCTTTCGCTGGCGCGAAGCCGAGGGCGTGCTGTCGGGCAACTTCAGCCCCGACGCCGTCAAGGGGCTTCAGGCGAGCGCCGACGGCCTGATCGGCGACCTGCACGGCACGCCCGAGTACCGGGCGCACCTGATCGGGGTGCTCACCGGACGCGCGGTCGCCGCGGCTGCCTGAGCGGGGCGCCAGCACGCGCGCGAGCACGCTTCCACTGTGGATGCGCGCAAGCATGATTGATATCACTGGACAATAAGACCCAAGATCAGCCCCTTGGCAAGACCTGGGCACTGATCACCGGGTTCCGGCAAAGCCTCTGGAGGGAAGGGAACGAGCGATGGCGACTGCCAAGAACACCGTCTGCCTCTGGTACGACAAGGACGCCGAGGCTGCGGCCCGCTTTTACGCCGAAACCTTTCCCGACAGCGCGGTGGGGGCCGTCCACCGCGCGCCCAGTGATTATCCGTCCGGGGAGCAGGGAGATGTGCTGGTGGTCGAATTCACCGTGGCGGGCGTCGCCTGCATCGGGCTGAACGGCGGACCTCGGTTCAAGCACAGCGAAGCCTTCTCGTTTCAGATCGCCACCGACGACCAGGAAGAAACCGACCGCTACTGGAATGCCATCGTCGGCAACGGTGGCGAGGAGAGTGCCTGTGGCTGGTGCAAGGACAAGTGGGGCATTTCCTGGCAGATCACGCCGCGGGCGCTGACCGAGGCGATGGCCGCCGGCGGCGCCGAGGCGAAACGCGCGTTCGATGCGATGATGGACATGAAGAAGATCGACGTCGCGGCGATCGAGGCGGCGCGGCGCGGCTGACGGTTCCCGGACTGGGGGGCGGCCGGGCGGAAACGGTCGCGCTTGCATCGCGCTTCGCGCAGGTAAACAATAGGCTAATAAACTCGCTCTAATTGTCTGATTTTGGCCGCGTATCGCGTGTCGCATCAGATTGACGCAAGTTCGGCCGGTGGTCATCAATAGACCGTTCCATTGTGCGGCTTGCGAGTACCATTGTGAAAGAAGAGCGTGAGATCGTCGCCGACGATCGTTTCCGGCCCTTCCACCATCCCTTTGGGCTGAAGTTCACCACCCTGTCGAAGGACGAGATCGTCGGCGCGCTGCTCGGCGCGCCGCTGCGGCCGGGCCAGGAGCCGAGGCTTATCATTACCGCCAATGTCGACCACGTGGTGCGGCTGCGGCACGACGCGGCGTTCCGGGCGGCGTACCGCTCGGCCTGGATGATCACGCCGGACGGCATGCCGGTCTATCTCTATGCCCGGCTCTGGTGCCCCGACCTGCGCGGGCGCATCGCGGGATCGGACCTGATCGGGCCGCTGATCGACGGCTTCGATCCGGGCCTGCACCGGCCGTTCTTCGTTTGCGCCCGCGAGGCGCTGGCGCGAGAGCTGCAGGCGCGACTGGTTCGGCGCGGCTTCAATCCGGCCGCGGCCGGCTTCGCCGCACCGTCCTTCGGCTTCGAGGACGACCGCGACGCCTCGCTCGATCTGGCGCATCGCATCCGCGCGCACGGGACAACGCACCTGGTGATGGGGCTCGGCGCGCCGAAGTCAGAGGTCTGGGTGGATCGCCACCGCCGCTTCATCGGCAGCTGCTACGTGTTGCCCGTAGGCGCCGGGCTCGAGTTCCTCGTCGGCGCCAAGCGGCGGGCGCCGCTGGCCTTGCAGGCGGTCGGGCTCGAGTGGGCCTGGCGGCTCGGCCAGGAGCCGCGCCGTCTCTGCCGGCGCTACCTGGTCGAGAGCTGGCCGTTTCTCGCAGCGATCCGCGACGATCTGCGCGGGCGGTCGCTGCTGGAACGCGATCCCCCGCTGGTGCTGGCGCGATCCCGGCCGTGACCCCCTTCTTCAGCGTCGTCATTCCCTGCCGTGACCGCCGGCGCCTCTTGGGCCGCGCGCTGGCGTCGCTGAGCCGGCAGTCGTTCACCGACTTCGAGACCATCGTCGTCGACGACGGCTCGGCCGAGGACCTGCGGCCGGTGACAGATGCCTTCCCGCACCTCAAGGTCCGGCTGCTCGCGACCGGAGGCAAGGGCGCCAACGCCGCGCGCAATCTCGGGACCGACGCCGCCAAGGCGGACTGGGTGTGCTATCTCGATTCGGACGATGCGTTCCTGCCCGATCGGCTCGCCGGTGCCGCCCGCCGGCTGTCCGCGGAGCCCGGGGCCGACATGCTGGTGAGCGCCGGCTACGTCTGGCGGGCCGGCGGCGCGGTCGAGGTCAAGCCGCGCCGGGAAATGGCCGTGGGGGAAGACATCGGCGAGTTCTATTTCGCCGATGGCGAGCGGTTCCTGACCTCGGGCTGGGTGGTCCGCCGGTCGGTGGCACAGGCTGTGCGCTGGGACGAACGGCTGAAGAAGGTGCAGGACCCGGACTTCATCATCCGACTGGTGCGGGCGGGCTATCGCCTCGCCTATGCGCCGGAGCCCGCAGTGGTGCTCTTCGACGACGTGCAGGCCGGGCGCATCTCGGACAGCGTCGTGCTCGAGAACCTGCGCGACTGGCTGGCGCGCAGCGGAGACATGCTGACGCCGCGGGCACGGGCGGGGTTCGAGGTCTATGCGCTCGCCTACGAGGCGCGGCGGGCCGGGGTGCGGCACGGACTGGGGCACGTCCTCAGGGCGGCTGGGCGGGCGCCGCTGAAGCTGACGGCGAAGTCGCTCTTTCGCCTGGCGGTCCCCGTCCAGGTCTTCAAGGCCGCGGCGCGGCTGGCGTCCGGGATGCGGCGCGGCGGCGACGGGGCAGGCGAGCTCGCGGCCTACCTCGCCTCGCTCGAGGCTGCCGCCATGTCCGCCCTGGGACAGGCAGGCTGAAGCGTGGAGCAGCGTCCGATCAGGGCGGAGCCGCGTGGCTTTCCCGACGGGGCCGAAGGCGAGCCGGCGTCGTTCGAGATGCAGGCGATCGCCACGCACTGGCGGCTGCTGCTGGCGACGATGGTGGTGCTGGTCGCGGCGGCGACGGGTTTCGTACTGCTGCGCCAGCCGGTCTACGAGAGCCGGACCCAACTCCTGGTCGAGAACGCCGAGCTGCAGCTCTTCCGCGAGGAGCCGATCGTGGTGCCGTCGCCGATCCTGCCGAGCCTGATGGAGACGCAGGTCCGCCTGATCGCCTCGCGCGGCGTGGCGGTCGAAGTGGTGGAGCGGCTGAACCTCGCCGACGACCCCGAGTTCAACGACGGCCTGGGACTGATGGAGAAGATCGGGAGGCTGCTCGGGCTGGCGCCGGCCGAGCCTCCCGATCCCGAGCGGCGGAAGGCCCGGGCGGTGGCCGGCTTCATGCACCGGCTCGACGTCGGCAGCCTCGGGCTCAGCACCGTGGTCGAGATCGGCTTCGCGTCGCGGGACGCCGCGAAGGCGGCGCGGATCGCCAACGCGACAGCCGACGTCTATCGCTCGAGGCTGGCGGCGCAGGCGGACGCGCGGGCTGCCGGCGCCAGCGCCTGGGTGCAGGAGCGGCTGGAGACGGTCGGCACCCGGGCCGAGGTGATCTCGCAGGCTGCCCCGCCGGTCTTCGCCAATGGCCCGCGCGGTCTCCTGATCGTCGCGGCGGCGGCGGTGGCCGGCACGCTGATGGGGGTGGTGGTGGCGATCGCGGTGCATCTCCTCGACGGGTCGGCGCGGACCCCCGAGCAACTCGCGGCGGCGCTCGGGACCGAGTTCCTGGGCTTTGTCCCGCGTCTGCGGCGCGGCCGGATGGCGAGACCCGGCGGCGCGCTCGCGGCGGACGACCTGCCGGGGGTCGGTGGCGACACGCTGGGCAATGTCGAGGCGGCGCTCCGCGAGCGCTGGCGCGAGCGGGCGATGGTCCTCGGGGTTTCCTCGATCGCCGCAGGCGAGGGCACGACGCTGATCGCGCGCACCCTCGCGGTGCGGATGGCGCGGCACGGGCTCCGGGTGCTGCTGGTCGACGGCAACGGCTTCGATCCGGCGATCACCCGCGAGGCGGGCCTGCGCGGCGCTCCGGGCCTGCGCGAGGCGCTGGCGGGCGCGCCGGCGGGCGAGGTGGTGGTGCGTGACGCCAGCGGCGTGGACGTGCTGCCGGTGGGCGGGATGGAGGCGGACGGGCCGGTCTTCCTGCTTCCCGACGCCGGCCCGCTGGTGGCGCGGCTGAGGGCGGAATACCAGGTGGTGGTGGTCGACCTGCCGCCGGTCTTTCCGTCGGCCGACGTGCGGGCGGCGGGCAGCTTGCTCGATGCCGTGCTGATCGTGGTCAGCGCCGAGCCGAAGTCGCGCGAGATGCTGCGCCGGGCGCTCGCGGGGTCGGGCCGCGCCGGCGAGCGGCTGATCGGCTTCGTGGTGAACCGGGCGCCGCGGGCGATGATCCGCCGCGCGGGCGCGGCGCGGTGAGCGACGGCCTGGCGGCGCGGGTCGTCAGCGGCGGCAGCGTGCTGCTGGTGCGGCAGGTGGGCGGCGCGGCGGTGGCGTTCGGCGGCATGCTGGTGCTGGCGCGGCTGCTCGGGCCGGCGGAGAGCGGGCTCTACTTCACCGCGTTCGGGATCGTCTTCTTCGTGCAGAACATCGCCAAGCTCGGGCTCGACGTCTTCCTGGTCCGCGCGCCCGGCGAAGTCGGCCGGGCGGCGCTCGACCAGGTGTTCACGCTGATGCTGGGGTTCGGGATCGTCGCGGCGGCGGGGCTCGCGGCAGCCAGCGGGGCGATCGCCGGCTGGATGCACCTGCCACGGCTGGCCGGGCTCCTCGCGGCCATGGCGGCCTCGGTTCTGGTGATGCATCTCTACCGGGTACCGCTGTCGGTCCTCGAACGCGGGCTGGCGTTCCGGCAGGTCGGGCTGGCCGAGCTCGCGGCGCAGGCGCTGTTCTTTGCGGTGGCGATCGCGGCGGCGCTCGCGGGATGGGGAGCATACGCGCCGGTCGCCGGCTGGTGGGCGCAGCAGGCGGCGCTGCTCGCGGCGTGCTTCGGGTTCAGCGGCTACCGGCCGCGGCTGGCGTGGGACAGGGCCGTAGCCGGCGACGCGCTGGCCTACGGCGCCCTGCAGACCGGGTCGATCCTGATCCTTAGCCTGCGCACGCTGATGGTGCCGGTCTTCCTCGGCGGGACGCAGGGGCCGGCGGCGGTGGGCGTGGTCACGCTGGCGGTGCGGCTTCTGGAGAACCTCAGCACCTGCCGGGCGGTGATCACCCGCATGTCGATCCCGCTGCTCGCGCAACTCGCCGCCGACCGGCAGCGGCTGCTCAGGGTGTTCTCGATGGGGATCGAGGTGCAGACGATCGTGGTGGCGCTGCCGGTCACCGCGGCGTCGCTCATCGCGGCGTGGCTGGTGCCGTTCCTCTTCGGCGAGGAGTGGCGGGCGGCGGCGACGATGGTGACGCTGCTCAGCCCGCCGATGATCGCTCAGGGGGTCTTCGGCATGCACAGCTACCTCTTGATGAGCCTGCGCCGGCCGGTGGCGCTGATCGTGTCGCAGGCCGCGGCGACCGGGCTTGCCTGGGCGGCGGCGCTGTTCTTCATCCCCAGGCTCGGCGCCGTCGGTTATGCTTGCGCCGAGATCGCGGCCATCGCGGCCTGGATCGTGCCGTGCTGGTTCATCGACCACGCCTTCGGACGGGTGCGCTATGCGCCGGCGATCCTCTGGGCGCTCGCGGCGTCGGTCACGGCGCTGGCGCCGGTGCATCGGCTGGGGGCTGGTGCTCGCGGCGCCGGCGGCGCTGCTCCTGCCGTCGACCTGGCGGCAAGGCGGTGCGCTGGTGCGGTTCGTCAGGGACCGGATCGGAGGCTTCGGAAGGGACGCGGGCGCGTCAGCCGGCGGTGTCGATGCGTAGCCCGGACGCGTCGAAGAGGTGCCGGTCGGCGGGCTCGCTGGCGAGGGCGATGCGCGAGCGCGGGGCGACGGTGGCCTGACCCGGCAGGACGGCGAGCAGGCGCTCGCCGCCGGTCGTGACGGCATGAAGCACTGTTTCGGTGCCGAGCGCCTCGACCAGGCTGACCTCGGCGTCGATCGCGCCCGCCGTCCCGGGGTCGGCGATGCGGAGGTGCTGGGGGCGGATGCCGACGGTGGCCGCCTGCGGATGCTCGCCCGCCGCCGGCAGGAAGTTCATCGCTGGCGCGCCGATGAAGCCCGCGACGAACCGGTTGGTGGGGTGGTTGAAGAGCTCGAGCGGGGTGTCGGCCTGCTCGACGCGCCCGGCGCGCAGCACGACGATGCGGTCGGCCAGCGTCATCGCCTCGATCTGGTCGTGGGTCACGTAGATCATCGTGGTGCCGAGCCTGGCGTGCAAACCGGCGAGCTCGGCGCGCATCGAGACGCGGAGCTCGGCGTCGAGGTTGGAGAGCGGCTCGTCGAGCAGGAACGCCGTGGGGTTGCGCACGATCGCGCGGCCGATGGCCACGCGCTGGCGCTGGCCGCCGGAGAGCTGGCCGGGGCGGCGGCCGAGCAGTTGGTCGATCTCGAGCATCCGCGCGGCGTCGGCAATTCGCTCGGCGATCTCGGCCTTGGGCAGGCGGGTGTTCTCCAGGCCGAAGGCGAGGTTCTGCCGCACGCTCATGTGCGGGTAGAGCGCGTAGGACTGAAAGACCATGGCGAGGCCGCGGTCGGCGGCGCCGGTCTCGGTCACGTCCCGGCCGTCGATCTCGATCGTGCCGGTCGTCGGGCGGTCGAGTCCGGAGATCAGCCGCAGCAGCGTGGACTTGCCGCAACCCGAGGGGCCGACGAAGACGACGAGCTCGCCTTCGGCGATGTCGAGCGACACGTCGTGGATCACCTTGGTCGAGCCGAAGGACTTGGTGATGTCGCGAAGGGTGATGCGGCCCATCAGCGGATATCCACTTCGAACCGGCAATGGCGACACATCGCGTCGCGCCGGTTCGTCGTATGGAGCGCGTGAGCGCGGAGCCCGGGGGGGGTGCGGCGGGGTCCGACGGGTGGGACTCCGCGCGCGGCTGCCTGGGCGGGCGCCCTTCGCGCCTGCCCAAGGGCAGGCAGACGCGCGCGGATTTGTCGACGGACAAATCCGCCAAGGAAAGGGCGTGCCGACAAAGAGAGCCCTCTTCGCGTCATTTGATCCCCGCGGAAGCGATGCCGGTGGTGATGAAACGCTGCAGGAAGACGAAGACGAGAACGACCGGGATCATCGTCACGACCGTCATCGCAAGGATGAAGTGCCACTGGACGTTGAGCTGGCCGGCGTAGGAGTTGAGGCCCGACCTGCAGGGTGTAGAGCTCCTTGCGAGACAGCACGATCAGCGGCCAGAGAAAGTCGTTCCAGCGCCAGACCACCGAGAAGATCGCGAGGACGGCGAGCGCCGGGGCAGTCAGCGGCAGGACGATCCGCCAGTAGATCTGCCACTCCGACGCCTTGTCCATCCGGGCGGCGTCGAGGAGCTCGTCGGGGATGGTCAGCATGTACTGGCGGAGCAGGAAGACGCCGGTCGGCGTGGCGACGGTGGGCAGGATCACCCCCCAGAGCGAGTTGAAGAGGCCCATGGCGCTGATCACCGAATAGAGCGGCACGAGGATCACCGAGAGCGGCACCATCAGCGTGGCGACGATCAGCAGCATCACCGCCTGCCGGCCGCGAAAGTCGTACTTGGAAAGCGCGAAGGCGGCCATGGAGTTGGTGAGCAGCGTGATCAACGTCGCCATCAGCGTGACGAAGACCGAGTTGCGCAGGTAGGTCACGAAATCGAAGTGCAGGAACGGCTCGGTGTAATTCGAGAGCGCGAGGCCGACCGAACGCACCGGGGTGCGGTCGGCGATCGGGACCTTCAGGACCTCGCCGGGCGTGGCGGGGTCGACCATCTGGGCGATGATGCCGACGCGGCGCAACTCGGCCAGGGTGCGGGTGCTGCCGTCCTCGAAGGTCACACGGTAGAGCGGCTTGTCGACGCCGTCGACCGCCGCGGTCTCGGCGACGTAGGGCAGGAGCGTCGGCGGAAACTCCGAGAGCTGGGCCGGCGACTTGAAGGACGACGAGATCAGCCAGAGCGCAGGCCCGAAGATCAGCACGAGCCCCGCGGCGAGCCAGACGAAGGTGACAACGTCGGTCCAGTGCCAGTGGCGGCCGCCGCGACGCCGCGTGAGGAAGGCCACCGGGTTCATCGC
Organism: uncultured Alphaproteobacteria bacterium; assembly: GCA_963819995.1. Taxonomy (GTDB): domain Bacteria; phylum Pseudomonadota; class Alphaproteobacteria; order Rhodobacterales; family Rhodobacteraceae; genus Amaricoccus. The sequence continues at coordinate 70,593 of CAWFYR010000011.1, forward strand.
TGGCCGCGGCGCTCGTTGCGGCGGGCGAGGCCGAGCTGGAAGAGGGTGAGCACGACGAGGACGGCGCCCATCAGGATCGACGCGGCGGCGGCGAGGCCGGGGTTCCGGAGCAGCGAAGCGAAGCCGATCTCGTAGATGAACTGGGTGAGAAAGAGCGTCGAAGTTCCGGGCCCCCCGCCGGTCAGCACGTAGACCTCGTCGAAGATCTGCACGGCGCGGATCAGCGCCAGCACGACGACGACGAGCAGCGTCGGCGTGAGCAGCGGCAGGGTGATGCGGCGGAAGACGCGCGCCGGGCGGGTGCCGTCCATCTCTGCGGCCTCGTAGAGGTCGCGCGGGATCGCCTGGAGCCCGGCGAGCAGGATCAGTGCGAAGAAGCCGACATGCGCCCAGACCGAGACGCCGACCGCGGCGGTGAAGGCATAGGTGCGGTCGGTCAGCCAGTTGACCGGGGTGCCGCCGAACGAGGCGACGACGAAGTTGAGCAGGCCCTGCCGCTGCAGGATCCAGCGCCAGATCAGCCCGACCACGACCGGCGACAGCAGCACCGGAAAGAAGAACACCGCCCGCCAGAAGCTCCGGGCGCGCAGGTCGCGGTTGAGGATGAGCGCGGTGACCATCGCCACCACCGTCATCAGCGTGACCTGGAGCAGCACGAACGTCGCGGTGTTCCAGACTGCAGTCCAGAACATGTCCTCGCGGCAGGAATTGGGGTCGGTGTAGTCGCTGCAGTCGAGCAGGCGCCGGTAGTGCTCGAGGCCGACGAAGCTGCGGTCGGAGAGAAAGAGGGCGTTCCCGCCGCTGGCGGAATAGGCGAAGTTGATGACGAGCGGCACCAGCACGAAGACCGTGAAGATCGCCATGTTCGGCGTGAGGAAGAAGGCGATCATCGCCTTCTGGCCGCCGGCGCGCTGCAGCGCGCGCAACGGCGGGTCGAGCGCTGCGGCGAGCCAGCCGACCGGCGCCGTGACGAGGGCGCCGAGCCGGGAGCCGAGGCCGGCCACCCTTGTTACTTCGCGGCCTGGGCAACCTGGTCGGCGATGTCCTCGTCCATCCGCTGGAAGGCCTCGTCGAGCGGCAACTCGCCCGCCATGACCTGGCTCGTGCGGGTGACCAGCGCGGCATAGTAGGCGTTTGCCCAGAGCCAGGCCGGCTGCACCGCCGCCGCCGGCGCGACCTGCCCGTAGGCGGTGACGAACGTGTCGAGCGCGGCCTGGACGTGGGGGTCCTCGGTGTCGAACTTGAGGCCGCCGGCGGCGATGACGCCCTTGTGGGCGGGCAGGAACAGGGTGCGCTCGGTGAACTCCTTCACCACCGGCTCGCTGGCGAGGTACTCCATGACCTTGGCCACGTCCTCGGGGTTCTTGGTGTACTTGATCGCGACGAGGCCGGCGCCGCCGGGCATGCCGGAGCAGGCGACCGTGCCGCAGGGCGAGCCGGTGGCGACCCAGTCGAAGGCGTCGCCGATCTTGGTGGAGAGGTTCGCCACCTGCCAGCTGCCGGAATAGTAGAACGGGATCTGGGCGTTGATGAAGTCATCGGCGGCGGCGCGGTAGGTCGATCCCGCGGCGGAGACCCAGACGTCCTTGAGGTTCTTGCCCTCCTCGGTCCAGTTCACCAGCTTGGTGACGAAGGTGCGCACGCCTTCGTCGACCGGCAGCGGCTTGCCGTCCTGGCCGATGTAACTCGCACCGTAGGAGACGCAGGGGCCGGAGATGCGGTGGCCGGAGCGGTCGATCGCAAACGCCGCCGGCAGGTCGAGCGCCGCGGCGACCTTGGCGGAGGCCTCGACCCAGTCGTCCCAGGTGGCGCCGTCGCCGGGCAGCGGCACGCCTGCCTGCTCGAAGAGCGTGGTGTTGGCGAAGCCGCCGGTCAGCGTAAGCTGGGTCATGAAGCCCGGGATGATCTGCGACCCGTCCGGGCGCATCCAGTCGAGCGTGTCGGCGAAGTTGTCGCGCCAGTAGTCGGGGTCCTTGAGGTAGGGGGTGAGGTCGAGCCAGTGGTTGGCAAGCGCCTTGAGGTTGGTGACCCGGGCGATGTCGGGCCCCTGGCCACCTTCGAGCTGGATCGGCAGCTGCTCCTGGACGACCTGGTAGGCGACGTTGTCGAGGATCACGTTGATGCCGGGATTGTCGGCCATGAACCGCTTGAGCAGGTCCTCGATGACCGCGCCCTCGACGCCGTCGGAATACCACATCACCCGGACGTCGCCGGCCCACACTGCGGACGCGGAGGCGCCCATCAGGAGTGCCGCGGCAAGTGTGGATGCGCGTCTCATCGGTGTCTCTCCCCTGCGATCGGCCTCTTGGCCGTCTTTGGTCTTGGTGCCGCGCCCGGTCAGGCGCCGATCGTCGTGCGGGTCCCGGCGAGGCTCCAGCCGGCGGGATCGAGCGTGCGGCCTTCGGCGGCGACGGTGCCGTCCGGCCTGAACTCGACCATACCATAGTCGGGATCGTCAACCGCAATGCATCCTGAGGGGTCCTCATCCATCACGAGGCCGCTGAACCGGCGGCGGAAGGCCAGCAGGTCTCCGTGGCGGCCGGTGTCGCCGAGCCGGAGGATCCAGCGGCCGCGGCGGCCGGCGCGGCGCAGCTCGCAGCCGGCGCTCGGGCCGGTCTCGATCATGTCGAGCGGGCCGTCGCAGAAGAGCGCCGCGAGCCCCTCGCCGGACCGGGCGATAACCCAGGTGACGCTGGTGCCGACTTGGTCGAAGGCGGCGCGCGGGAACCAGGCGTGGGTGAAGTCGGGCTGCGGTGCGGTGCCGTCGAAGACCACGATGGCGAGCGCGCGGTATTGCTGCACACGGGGGACCGACGCGCTGCCGCCCCAGTAGGAGGGACGGCCGAAGCCGGACTGGATCACCTCGCCGGGATGGTTGATCCAGATCTGCGCCTGCGGTTCGGTGCCGATGCGGGCGTGCAGCAGCGTCTCCTGATAGCCCCACTCGAACCAGCGGTAGCGCGCGGCCGTGCCCAGCGCGAAGGCGCGGGACTTGATGTGGGTCAGCGCGGCGAAGCCGTTCTCGCCCTGGCGGAAGCTCCACTCCTGCTCGGTCGGCTCCTGCCAGACCGCCCGCGCGGTCAGGTCCGGCAGCGACAGCCAGTGGTCGCGCAGGCAGAGCGCCAGCAGCGGCAAGGCGTGAAACCGCGCGCCGGTGCTGCCGCGGCCCCAGAGCAGGCGGGCGATCGCGCTGAGTTCCAGCGACCACCCCGAGCGCAGCGAATGCTCGTAGGAGCGGCCCTGCGCCGCGGTCAGCATGCCGTGATGCGCCGAGTTGGCGACGATCTCCAAGAGCCGCGCGATGGCGCGCCCGGCCCGGCTGCGAATGTCGGGGTCGGGCGCAAGCGCGAAGAGTGCGGCGAGGCCCTTGAGGTCGATCGGGAAGTACGGCGCGGAGTTGAACTCTGCCATCTCCCAGCGCTCGAAATGGTCGAACCAGGCGCGCACCCGGTCGCGCCCGACCGCGGCCTGCGCCGCGCCGCTGCGCCCGGAGCGGACGAAGCGGGCCTCGGGCAACAGGTGGCCAGCGAGGTAGGCCGCGGTGTGAAAGAGCAGCGCGTGGTTCTCCGAGAAGTACCACTGGACGTCGTTGCCCGGTTCGTCGAGCCAGTAGCGGTAGCCGAGGATCGCCGCGTCGATGCGGGCGGTGAGGGGCTCCGGCCAGGTGGCGGCGTAGTGCCGGCGCGCCCAGAGCAGCGGGACGAGCGCGAAATCGGCGCAGTCCCAGCAATCGGCGATCGGCCCGAGCGCGGCCTCGAGCATCGCCTCGGTCTCCGCGCCGGTCAGCCCGACGGCGAGACGGGCAAGTGCCGTGACCGGGTCGGGCTCGCCCCGCGCGGCGACTGCCGCAAGCGCCTCGTCGATTCGCGCCGGCAGGGTCGCGGGCGCCGGTCCCTGGGCGGCGGCATGGGCGATCTCGACGCCGAGGCCACGGGCCGCGGCGAAGCCGCCGGCCTCGAGCACGACCTCGACGTGGCGGAAGTCGGCCGGCAGCGCGTCGGCGGGTCCGAGCGAGAGGGCGGATTGCCCTGGCGCGACGTCGCGGCGGACTTCGCGGCGGGTGGCGAACATGCCCTCGCCGTGCATCGTGGCCGTAACGCGCCCGTCGCGGGTCAACGGGCGCGGCAGTACCAGGCGAACCTCGCTGCCATCGTAGGCTGGGCGATCGAAATGCAGCGCGGCGAGCGCCGCCTCGACCTCGGCGACCACCTCGGCAGGGGCCTCGAAGGGGTTGGCCTGCGCCACGGCTGGACCGTCGAGCCAGTCGAGCTGGAAGTAGAACCGGGTGTCCCGCTCCGCCAGATCATCGAAGAACAAGACGATCTCGTTGGCGCCGGCGCCGAGCGGCGCTGAAAGCTCGACCTCGGCTTCCCTGTTGCGCGTGTAGGGCGCGAGCCAGCCGGCCTCCGCGCCGTTGACGAAAAGCACGGCGCCGCCGCAGGTGACGAGGCGGAACCGCGCCGTGCCCGCAGCCTCGGCGTCGATCCGGGTGACGGCCCAGGCGGCGAGGCGCGTCGGGCGGAACCAGAAGCCGGAGAGATCGAGGCGGGGCGCGTCGAACGGCAGCCAGTTGCGGGTGAAGCTGCGCTCGCCGCGGACGGCGGGCCGGCGGTCGCGATGCTCGGCCGCGAACGCGGTGCGGCAGGGGTATTCGTGCGGGATGAAGTTCTTGTCCCGCGTCAGGAAGAACGCCGAATCCATCCCGCCGGCCATCGGCGCGTCGGGCAGGTCGTAGCGCTCCTCGGCGGTCTCCGATGACGCGCCAGCGGACCAGCGGCGTGCCGGGCGCGAGCGTGCCGGCAGGGATCGAGGGTCGGCATTCCGGAGGGCTCCGATCGCGGTCGCGGCCTCACTCTAGCGACGCCCCGAGCCGCAGCAAGGGGCGCACGGCCGGGCAAAATCCCTTGACGCCCGGCCTCGCCGCACTCACGATGTAACCAACTGGTTATGCGCCAACGCATGACCTCGGGGGGAGGAGCAGCCAGGTGGCCATCCGCAAGTTCGGCCTGATCATGCATGGCGTCACCGGGCGCATGGGCTTCAACCAGCACCTGGTGCGCTCGATCCTGGCGATCCGCGCGCAAGGCGGCCTGCCGCTCAGGAACGGCGACCGGCTGATGCCCGACCCGATCCTCGTCGGCCGCAACCCCGACAAGGTCGAGGCGCTGGCGCACGCCCACGGCATCGAGCGCTGGAGCGGCGATCTCGACGCGGCGCTGGCCAACCCGGACGACACGCTGTTCTTCGACGCCGGCACCACGCAGATGCGCGCCGGGCTGCTCGGCCGGGCGATCGACGCCGGCAAGCACGTCTATTGCGAGAAGCCGATCTCCGACTCGCTCGAGGACGCCATCGCGCTGGCGCGCAAGGCGAAGGCCGCGGGGGTGAAGAACGGCGTGGTGCAGGACAAGCTGTTCCTGCCCGGGCTGCGCAAGCTCGCCATGCTGCGCGACAGCGGCTTTTTCGGGCGGATGCTGTCGGTGCGCGGCGAGTTCGGCTACTGGGTGTTCGAGGGCGACTGGCAGCCGGCACAGCGGCCGTCGTGGAACTACCGCAGCAAGGACGGCGGCGGCATCATCCTCGACATGCTCTGCCACTGGCGCTACGTGCTCGATAACCTTTTCGGCGAGGTCAAGGCGGTAAGCTGCCTCGGCGCCACGCATATCCCGAAGCGGGTCGACGAAGCGGGACGCGAATACGTCGCCGACGCCGACGACGCCGCGTATGCGACCTTCGAGCTGGCCGACGGGGTGATCGCGCAGATCAACTCGTCCTGGACGACGCGGGTTAGGCGCGACGATCTGGTGACGTTCCTCGTCGACGGCACCCACGGCTCGGCGATGGCCGGGCTGCACAAGTGCTGGACGCAGCACCGGGTCAACACGCCGAAGCCGGTCTGGAGCCCCGACACGCCGCAGACCATCGACTTCTTCGAAGGCTGGGACGAAGTGCCCGACAACCAGGCCTACGACAACGGCTTCAAGGTGCAGTGGGAGATGTTCCTGCGCCACATCGTCGAGGACGCGCCATGGCGCTACGGTCTGATCGAGGGGGTCAAGGGGGTGCAGCTCGCCGAGCTCGGCCTCAGGAGCTGGCACGAGCGACGCTGGCTCGACGTGCCGGCGCTGGAGGTCTGAGATGGCGGTGATCGGGCTGCCCACCGCCGACCGGCGGATCGAGCCTTACGAGACCGGGGCGCCGCTGGCGTTCCCGAGTCCGGATGGGGCGGCGTTCAACCGCATCGCGTACTCGGCGGCGCACGTGGTGGCCGATCCGCTGGCGGACGGCGACCCGTGGGTGACGCCGGCGATCGACTGGGACGCGACGATCCGCTACCGCCACCACCTCTGGGACCTCGGGCTCGGCGTCGCCGAGGCGATGGACACCGCGCAGCGGGGCATGGGGCTGGGCTGGCCCGAGGCCAGGGCGCTGATCGCCCGCGCGCTCGAGGCCGCGAAGGACCGGCCCGGCGCCTTGATCGCCAGCGGCGCGGGCACCGACCACCTCGCACCGGGGCCGGCGGTGACGGTCGACGACGTGATCCGCGCCTACGAGGAGCAGGTCGAGGCGGTCGAGAGCCTCGGCGGGCGGATCATCCTGATGGCGAGCCGGGCGCTCGCTGCCGCCGCGACGGGGCCGGACGACTACGTGCGGGTCTACGACCGCATCCTCGGCCAGGTGAGGGAGCCGGTGGTGATCCACTGGCTCGGCGAGATGTTCGACCCGGCGCTGGAAGGCTACTGGGGATCGGGCGATCACTGGCAGGCGATGGAGACCTGCCTCGACGTGATCGCCAGCCACGCGGCGAAGGTCGACGGCGTGAAGATCTCGCTCCTCTCCAAGGAGAAGGAGATCGCCATGCGGCGGCGCCTGCCCGCGGGCGTGCGGATGTATACCGGCGACGACTTCAACTACGCCGAGCTGATCGCCGGCGACGCCGAGGGGCATTCCGATGCGCTCCTCGGCATCTTCGACGCGATAGCGCCCGCGGCGTCGGCGGCGCTCTCGGCGCTGGCGCGCGGCGGGCAGAACGAGTTCTTCGACATCCTGGCGCCGACGGTGCCGCTGTCGCGGCACATCTTCAAGGCGCCGACGCGGTTCTACAAGACCGGCGTGGTGTTTCTGGCCTACCTCAACGGGCTGCAGGACCACTTCGTCATGGTTGGCGGGCAGGAGAGCGCCCGGTCGCTGGTGCACCTGGCCGAGCTCTTCCGGCTGGCCGACAAGGCGCGGGTGCTCGGTGATCCGGAGCTTGCGGCGGCGCGGATGCGCCGGATTCTGGCCGTCCAGGGCATCGCCTGAGACGGTGCGACCAAGACTGAACGACCAAGGCCGCGGGAAGGCAATCCGCGGCCGCAAAACCGGGAGGAGAAAGACCATGCGACTGATTGCCCTCGCCTTTGCAGGCGTTCTCGCCAGCGCCGGGCTCGCCTCGGCGCAGGCCGAATGGAAGCCGGAGCGGCCGATCACGCTGATCGTGCCGTGGGCCGCCGGAGGCTCGACCGACCAGGTCACGCGGGTCGCCGCCGCCGAGATCGAGGCGGCGCTCGGCGCCACGGTGGTGGTCGAGAACCAGCCGGGCGCGTCCGGATCGATCGGCACCAAGAACGCGATGGAGGCCGACGACGGCGGCATGACCTGGACCGCGGGTGCGGCGCAGGACCTCGGGACCTACAAGGTGACCGGTCTGCTCGATACATCCATCGAGGACTGGAACCTCTACCTCGACGTCGCGAACGTGGCGGTCGTGGGGGTCAACGCCGATGCGCCGTGGAAGAACTTCGGCGAGCTGATCGCGGCGATGAAGGCCGACCCGGGCAAGATCACCGTTGCGACGGCCGGGGTGACCTCGTCGGGGCACACCGCGATGGAGACGATCCGGGCGCTGACCGGCGTCGACTACAAGCACGTCACCTACGACGGCGGCGGACCGGCGGTGATCGCCACCGTCTCGGGCGAGACGCAGGTGACGACGCAGCTTGCGGTGGAGCAGGCCGAGATGATCCGCGCCGGGCGCATCCGGCCGCTGGCGGTGCTGAACGACCAGCCGCTCGAGATCGCCGGCGTCGATCCGATCCCGCCGATCACCCAGTGGGTGCCCGACTTCAAGGCGGCGCCGAACTACTTCGGCATCTTCGTGCCGAAGAGCGCCCCCAAGGAGGTGGTGGCGGCGCTCGACACCGTCTGGGCCGAGAAGATCGCCAATTCCGAAGCGCTCAAGAAATACGCCACCGAGCGCGGCGCGGTCTTCGCCCCCTACTACGGCGAGGAGGCGCAGAAGCGTGTCGCCCCGGCGGTGGCGAACAACGCCTGGCTGATGTTCGAGGGCGGCAAGGCCAAGGTCGATCCCTCGACCGTGGGCATCCCGCGGCCGTAAGCGATGGTCAGGGCCGACCTCGTCACGTCGATCGTGCTCTTGGCGCTGGGCGTCGCGACGATGGTCGGGTCCTGGCGGATGCCGCGGTTCCAGGACGTCAACGCCGAGGTCTGGTCGGCGCCGGGGATCGTGCCGGGCCTGCTCGGGGCGGCGCTGACGCTGATGGCGCTGATCCTCTTGCTGCGCTCGGTGGCGGGGCTGCGCCGGCTCTCTCAGGGGCCGGACGCGGCCGGGCAGGGCGGCTGGGGCCGCGCGGCGCTGGCCGCCGGCCTCTGCATCCTCTACGCCGCGGGGCTGGTGGGGCGGATGCCGTTCTGGCTCGCGACGTTTCTCTTCGTGCTCACCTTCGTGACAATCTTCGACCTCGCGGGCGAGCCGCCCCGTCCGCCGCTCGCGCGGATCGTGCTGGTGGCGGCGGCGGTGGCGGCAGTGACCGCGGTTGCCGTGCCTTACGTCTTCCAGTCGATCTTTCTCGTCCGGCTTCCCTGAGGCGCGGGCGGTGCAGGGCCTTCAGTATTTCCTCGTCGCGGTCTTCGACTTCGCCACCAGCCCCTCCGCGCTCTTCAACGTGGTCTGGGCGACGCTGCTCGGCATCACCGTCGGGGCACTGCCTGGGCTGACCGCAACGCTCGGGATCGCTCTCCTGACCACGCTCACCTTCCACATGGAGGCGCAGACCGCGATCCTGGTGCTGATCTGCATGTACGTGGGCTCGATCTACGGCGGGTCGCGGTCGGCGATCCTGCTCAACATCCCCGGCACGCCGGCGAGCGCCGCGACGACCCTAGACGGCTTTCCGCTGGCGCGCGCCGGGCAGGCGGGGCGGGCGATGGGGCTCGCGACCTCGGGGTCGTTCCTCGGCGGGCTGATCGGGATGGTGGCGCTCGCCGTCGTGGCGCCGGTCCTCGGCGAGTTCGCCCTGTCGTTCCGCTCGCCGGAGTTCTTCTGGCTGGCGCTCTTCGGAGTGCTGATCTCAGGGCAGCTCACTACCACGGGCGACACGCTGAAGGGCTGGATTGCCGGGGTCATCGGGCTCCTGGTCGCCATGGTGGGGCAGGAGAGCATCCACGGCTACCAGCGGTTCAGCTATGGCTGGACCGACCTCTCAGGCGGGCTTGCGCTCTTGCCGGCGCTGGTCGGGGCGTTCGGCTTCGCCGAGATCATCGGGGTGATGAAGGCGCGGTCCTACGAAACGGTGACCGACGCGACGGACCGGGTGCTGCCGCACCTCGGCGAGCTCTGGCGCTACCGGCGCACCATCGTCCGCTCGGGGCTGATCGGCACGCTGATGGGCCTCCTGCCCGGCGTCGGCGAGGACATGGGCGCCTGGATGTCCTACGCCGCGGCCAAGCGCGCGAGCCCGGAGCGCGCGCAGTTCGGCAAAGGCGCGCCGGAGGGGCTGATCGCCTCGGAAACCGGCAACAACGCCGCGGTGCCGGGCGCGATCATCCCGCTCTTGACACTCGCAGTGCCGGGGTCGGCTCCGGCGGCGGTGTTGCTCGCGGCGATGTTCATCCACGGGATGCGGCCGGGGCCGCTCATCATGGTCGAGGCGCCGCAGTTCGTCTTCCAGGTGGTGGCGATGGTCTTCATGGCCACCGTGGCGATGCTGGTCCTGGGGCTGCTGCTGACGCGGCCGCTCCTCAAGGTGCTGGCGGTGCCGCGGGAAAAGCTGATGCCGGTCATCTTCACCCTCTGCACCGTGGGCTCGTTCGCCATCGCCGGGCGGGTCTTCGACATCCACGTCATGCTGTTCTTCGGCGTGCTCGGTTTTGCGCTGCGCGAGATGAACTATCCGATGGCGCCGCTGGTGCTCGGGATCGTGCTGGGGCCGCTGCTCGACGCCTCGTTCCGGCGGGGGATGGTGCTCTTCGACGGCAACTTTCTCGGCTTTCTCGCCAACCCGATCTCGCTGGTGCTGGCGCTCGGCTGCCTTGCGATGGTGCTGAGCTCGATCCCGCCGGTCCGGCGCGGGCTCGGGGCGGTCACGGCGCGGGTTCTGGGGAGGAAGCGATGACGGAGCTGGACGGACTGTCGATCAACCTCGCCACGGTCGGATGCAGTGGGGGCTGCGCGAGGCGGTCGAGGGCTGCCTGCGCCACGGCATCACCGCGATCGCACCCTGGCGCGACCAGGTGGCGGCGGTGGGGCTAAACGCCGCGGTGAAGCTGGTGCGCGACGGCGGGCTGAGGGTGACCGGGCTCTGCCGCGGCGGGTTCTTTCCGGCGGCGACCGCCGCGGGGCGCAAGGCGGCGATCGAGGATAACCTCAGGGCGGTGGACGAGGCGGCGGCGCTCGGCGCCGACTGCCTGGTGCTGGTGGTGGGCGGACTGCCCGAGGGGTCGCGCGACATCGGCGCGGCGCGCGAGATGGTGCGCGACGGGCTGGCGGCGGTGCTGCCGCACGCGCGGGCGGCGGGGATGCCGCTGGCGATCGAGCCGCTGCATCCGATGTATGCGGCCGACCGGTCCTGCGTGAACACGCTGGGGCAGGCGCTCGATCTCGCGGACGAACTCGGGGCCGGGACCGGGGCGGCGATCGACGTCTATCACGTCTGGTGGGACCCCGAGCTCGAGCGGCAGCTGGCGCGGGCGGGGACGGCGGGGCAGATCCTCGCGCATCACATCTGCGACTGGCTGGTGCCGACCCGCGATCCGCTGAACGACCGCGGGATGATGGGCGACGGCGTGGTGGACCTGAAGCGGATCAGGGGATGGTTCGAGGCGGCGGGGTTTCACGGACCCCAGGAGGTCGAGATTTTCTCGGCGGAGAACTGGTGGAAGCGCGACGGCGACGAGGTGTTGCGGACGTGCATCGAGCGGTTCCGGACGGTGTGCTGACGCCGGCTTGCGTGTGCTTCCACGGGCAAGCGTTTGGCGCGACCAGTGAGCGCGGTCGCGCCGAAGGTCAGGACGCCGGTGCCGGGCTGGCGCCTGGTCCGGAAAGCGCAGCGGTGACGTGGCCGAGCCGGGTTGTGGCGCGGCGGCGCACCAGCGCGATGGCGCCCAGTCCCGCGAGGAGCAGGACACCGGGCAGCGGCAGCGGGACGGCCGCGATCTCCGAGCCGGCGATCCCGGCGATGTCGCCGTGGATCACCGAGTTCGGATGCACCGGGTCGAAGAAGGCGAGGGTCAGCGCCTGCTCGGCGCTGCAGGGCAGCTGGCCGGGAAGCAGGCAGGGGATGCTGGCGTTCTGGACGCCGAAGTCCTGTGGGTTGGCGATCAGCCGGCGGAACACGTCGGCGATGTCCACCTTGATGACGTTGAGGCCGGCGGCCTCGAGCTTCGGGATCTGCGCGTCGATCGTGCGGTTGAAGGCGCGGCTGCCGCGGGTGGCGCGGGCGCGCTCGAGCGGATCGGGCGAAAGCGCATAGCGCGGCACCGACCCGAGGTCGGGCATGTTGAAGAGCATGACGTCGCCGACCCCGAGCCCGCCGAGCGCCAGCGCGTTCGTCGCCACGGACCGCGCCGCCTCGCGGCCGACCCTGGTGGCCTGGCCGTTCGGGACGCCGTCGAAGAGCAGGTCGTTGGCGCCGATCCAGATCGAGGCGAGCGGACGGGCGCCGAGGTGGCCCGCGGAGCCGAGCGCGAAGAGGCCGACCTGGTCGGCGAGGTCGGGGGCATCGACGCCGTCGCTGATCGCCTTGGCCCCGCCGTAGGCGACATTGCCGGTGGCGAGCCCCTTGGCGTTGAAGCCGTCGGCGACGTGCTCGGCCCAGACCCGGCCGTTGGAAAAGCGGCCCTCGAAGTAGGGCGGAGACTGCGGCATGGTGCCACCGGTCGCGGCATAGAGGTTGCCCGGATCACTGAGGCTGTCGCCGAGCACCCAGAAGCTCGAGAACGGCCCGGTGCTGGCCGCCTGCACGGCGGCGCCAGAGAGCAGGGCTGCAAGGCTCAGGGCTGCGAAGGTCGCGGTCAACGGTTTCATGCGAAGTCCTCCAGGAGCGTTCGGTCGAAGCGGGTTCTGCGTTCGCGCCTGCCAAGTGGCGCCTGCTACAATGGTGTTGAGTCCTGGCGGCTTTCCGCCATATTAGCATCCTTCGAACATATGAGGCGCTGGAATATTGATCCCACGCCGCGCTCCGACCGAACCGATGATCGAGCTGCCACACCGGAGGACGCTCTCATGGCAATCGCAGCTGAGGCCGTCTCGCGGCTGGTCGGTTCGATCTATGCCGTCACGACCGATCCCGCCGCGCTGCCGGTAGCGCTCGGCGAGCTTGCGCGCCTGACTGGGGTCGGAAGGGCGAGCGTGATCGATGCCTACCCCGACGGAAACAAGGTCTTTGTCGCCGCGACGGGTTTGGATCCAAGCGCCGTGGAGAGCTACAACAGCCACTATCACCGGCACGACCGGGTGTTGCCGGCGACCGGTCCGGCGCCGGTCGCGTTCACCTTGGCGGCAGCCGAGCGCCTTTGGCCCGGCTACGAGAAGAGCATTTTTTTCAACGAGTGGTCGCGGCCGAATCGAGCGCTGGAAATCGCCTTCGTTTCGGTAGCGTTGCCGGGTGAACAGCGGTCGAGCCTCGTGCTGGTCGGCTTGTCGGACCGCCGTCAGGTAGGCAGCGAGGACCAGCTGGCGGTGCTGCGTCTGGTGCAGCCGCACTACCTCAGGATGATTTCGCTGAGCGAACGCTTGCGTCGTGCCAAGCGGCAGGAGGAGCATTTCTTTGCCACCCTGGAGCGGCTGCCGTACGGCGTGGTGGTGCTGGACCGCGAGGGAGGGGTCACCCATGCCACCGCCACCGCCCGAGCCATGTTGCGGGCCAACAATGCGCTGATCCTGACCGCCCGCGGGCTGCGCGCGCAGCAGCCCGAGGTCAACGCCGCGCTCGCGGCAATGGTGCTTCGGGCGCTGGGGCGGTCGCGGCCCGCGGCGCTGCCGATGGCGCAGGCCGTACGCGTGCCGCGCTGGGGCCTCGCGTCGCCCCTGCTGTTGCACGCGATCCCGCTCGGGGTGCCGGGCGCGAGCGCCAGCTGGGAAGAGGATCGCGCCGTTCTGGTCCTGATCGTCGATCCTGCATGGAAGCGTCCTCCGTCGCAGGACCTCCTGAAGATCGCGTTCGACCTGACGCGAACCGAAGCGGCGGTGGCGATCCTGGTGGCGGACGGGCACGGGCTCGGGTCGGTGGCCGACGAACTCGGCATCCGGCTCTCGACGGTGCGCACGCACCTGCAGCGCGTTTTCCAGAAGACCGGCACCAGCCGCCAGGCCGAGCTCGGCCGGATGATCGCCACGGTCGCGGCCGGTCTGTCGGAGAGCGAGGCGATCCATCCGGCGTGACGAGCGCGGCAGGACGCTCGCCTGCGGCGGGCAAAGCCGCTAGGCTCGGCGCCATGGTGCGCTCGCTGGCCCGGTTCTGGCTGATCGTGGTGCTCGCCGTGCCGCTGCCGGTCGCGGCGCGGGCGGCGGACCCGGCTGCGGGCGCCGGGCAGTGCGTGGTGCTGCTGCACGGGCTCGGGCGGAGCGGTGCGTCGTTCCGGGTGATGGCGGACGTGCTGGACTCGGCCGGCTACACGGTGGTGAACGACGGCTATCCCTCGACCGAGATGACGATCGAGCAGCTTTTCGGCTACGTCGGCGCGGCGGTGGCGGCGTGCGGCGACGATCGGGTCAACTTTGTCACGCACTCGATGGGCGGGATTCTCGCGCGGGGCTGGCTGCGGCTGAACCGGCCGGAGAACCTTGGCCGGGTGGTGATGCTGGCGCCGCCGAACCAGGGCTCGGAGGTGGTCGACGCGTTCGGCGATCTCGCGATCTTCGACTCGCTGACCGGGCCTGCGGGGCGCGAGCTCGGCACCCACGGCATCGCCGCGCGGCTCGGGCCGGTCGACTTCGATCTCGGGGTGATCGCCGGCGACCGTTCGGTCAACCCGCTCTTCTCCGCGATGCTGCCGGGGCCGGACGACGGAACGGTGTCGGTCGCGAGCACGCGGGTCGAGGGGATGGCGGACCACATCGTGCTGCCGGTGACACACACGTTCCTGATGAACAACCCGCTGGTGATCGCGCAGGTGATGACCTTCCTCGAGACGGGGAAGTTCGATCACGACCTCGGCTATGGCGAGCTGATGCGGCGCGTGGTGGGGCGGTAGCGCCCGGCCGCTCCGTCATTGCGGCGGCGCGTCGGGACGGACCTCGGCGCGCAGGGTTTCGCGCAGGGCGGGCATGCGGTCGGGATAGTCGGCGGGGAAGGTCCAGTAGCGGCCGCCGGCGGCGGCGGTACCGGGCTCGAGTTGGCGCGCGTCGGGCGCAAGGTGAAAGAGCAGGGTCAACAGCACGTCGTTGCTGACCCACGGGTCGTCGTACCAGAAGGTGTGCGAGGTGGCGGCGAGGTCGGCCATCGTCTCGGGGTGGACCTGGATGATGTCGAGGCCGCCGTCGTTGGCGGCGCCGAGCAGGAAGGCGGCGGCCTCGGGGGTGAGTTCGGCAAGGTCGGGGCGTCCGGCGCGGGAGGCGCGGTTGACGGCACCGGCGAGCCGCAGCGCGCTGTCGCCGAGGTTGACGGCCGTGGTGACGCGGCGGGCGGCCTTGCCGTAGGCGGCGAGGTCGTCGACGAAGCCGCGGAAGTCGGCGTCGGGGGCGGCGTGGTAGACCTCGCCGAGGTGCGACGCCGCCGCGGGGTCCTGGCGGGCGAGGAGCGCCAGCGCATCGCTGCCGACGGTGGCGCCGGCGCTGTAGGTGAAGACGTCGACGTTGCGCGCGGTGGTGTGGCCGGCGAGGAGCGCCACCAGGGCCGCGAGGTGGGGGGCGCTGCCGAAGGCGGTCTCGATGTCGCGGGAGTAGCGCAGGAAGTTTTCGGCGGTCGGCCAGGCGAAGAGCACGACGACGGCCTGGCGCCCGGCGAAGTGCAGGAGCTGCGCCGCCTGGCCCGCGGCGCGCTCGACGGTGGTGTTGGCGCCGTGGACGTAGATCAGCACGTCGCTGGCGTGGCGCGTGGCCAGCGCGGCGTCGATCCCGGCCAGCCAGGCCGTGGTGGCGGCATCAGGGTCGGCAGGGTCGGTGGCGGTCGCGGTCTCGTCCATGCGCACGAGGTGGATGAACGGGCGGTTCCCGGTGTCGCCGGTGGTCCAGGCGCGGAGCTGGTCGAGGGTCGAGTCCTCCTCGCCGATGCGCAGGGTGGCGGTGCCGAGGTGGAGCCGGCGGTCGGGGGCGACGGTGTAGGCGCGGTTGTCGCGGGGGCCGACCGGCAGGCGGCTGGTGGCGTAGAAGAGCTCGACCTCGCTGCCGGCGGCGAGGTCGGGGGCGAGCTCGAACACGCGATCGCCGCCATCCTGGAACATCAGCGGCGGCGGCATCAGCCGCATCGGCGGGTGGTGCAAGACGAAGAAGGCAGTGACGCCGGCGACCGCGATCACGAGGAGGAGGGCGATCCTGCGCAGCATGCTCGTCTCTTCCGCGGTGCGGTTCCGGCCCGGTCGGCGCAGGCGGAGGGCGCCACGCTTCGAGGCGGAAAACCTGAAGCCTGCGCCGGCCGAAGGCAAGGCCCTCGTGCCGCGGCGTCAGGCGTGCCGGATCACGGCCTCGTCGGCGCCGAAGACGTGGAACTTGTCGCCTTCGAAAGCCAGCTCCATCAGGTCGCCCGGGGCGGCCTCGGCCTGGCCCTTGATCTCGACGGTGGCGCTGCGGCCGCCGGGGAGCGTCACGTAGACGTAGGTCTCGCCGCCGAGCTGCTCGGCGATCTGCACCTCGCCCTTGAGGACGCCGGTGCCCGGCGCCACCGGTACCAGGGCTTCCGGGCGCACGCCGACGGTGACGCTGGAGCCGGGCCGGGGCGGCGCGGGGAAGTCCGCCGTGAGCACCTGTCCGTGGTCGAGGTCGACCTCGGCGCGGTGGCCGTCGACCTTGCCGATGCGGCCCGGCATCAGGTTCATCCGCGGGCTGCCGATAAAGCCCGCGACGAAGATGTTGGCGGGCTTGTTGTAGAGCTCGAGCGGGGTGCCGACCTGCTCGATCACCCCCTTGCGCAGCACGACGATGCGGTCGGCCAGCGTCATCGCCTCGACCTGGTCGTGGGTGACGAAGATCATCGTGGCGCCGAGCCGGCGGTGCAGCTTGTTGATCTCGACACGCATCTGGGTGCGCAGCTCGGCGTCGAGGTTGGAGAGCGGCTCGTCGAAGAGGAAGATGCGCGGCTCGCGCACGATGGCGCGGCCGATGGCGACGCGCTGGCGCTGGCCGCCGGAGAGCTGGCCGGGCTTGCGGTCGAGCAGCTCGTTGATCTGCAGGATCTCCGCGGCGCCCTTGATCTTGCGGTCGATCTCGGCGCGCGGCGCGCCGATGGTCTCGAGCCCGAAGGCGAGGTTCTTGCGCACGCTCATGTGCGGGTAGAGCGCGTAGGACTGGAAGACCATCGCGAGCTCGCGCTTGGCCGCCGGCACTTCGGTCATGTTGTCGCCGTCGATCAGCACGTCGCCGTCGGAGATCTCCTCGAGCCCGGCGATCATCCGGAGCAGCGTGGACTTGCCGCAGCCGGACGGACCCGACGAAGACGATGAACTCGCCGTCGCGCACCTTGAGGTCGATGCCGTGGATCACCTGGGCCGAGCCGAAGCGCTTGACGACGTTGCGCAGTTCGAGATCAGCCATGCGCGGCCTCGCGTTTCATCGCCTCGAGCCAGCCGCCGTAGAACGGGTGGTCGGGCTGCAGCGGCAGCGCCACGGCCTCGCCGGTCAGCGCCGAGTAGTAGGCGGCGGTCAGAAGCTCCACCGAGCGGCGGGCGTCGGTCAGGGTGACGGGCAGCGGACCGCCGGTCTCCATCGCGGTGTGGAGGCGCTGGAACTGGCCGACGAAGCGCTCGGGCTCCGGCACGAACCCGGCGAGCGCGGCCTCGATCCGCCCCGCGGCGGCGGGATCGTCGTGCGGGAAGGTCCAGGGATCGTGGCCGGGATTGTAGGGGGCGAGGCTGCTCTCGGCGACGAGGTCCTCGAAGCAGAAGCGCAGCCGCGAGGTCTCCTGGCGCGAGCCGAGGGTGACCGACGAGGTGGCGAACGCGCCCGAGGCGAAGGCGAGCGAGAGGACCGCCATGTCCTCGGTCTCGTTGCCGTTCAGCCGGTTCGAGGTGCGGGCGTGCACCGAGGCGAGGGGGCCCAGCACCTCGCAGAGCATGTCGTGGATGTGGATCGCGTGGGTGGTCAGGCACCCGCCGAGCTCCCCGTCGAAGGTGCCGCGCCACGCGGCGGCGCCGTAGTAGACCGCGCCGCGGTACCAGTGGGTCTCGGCAGTGGCGACCGAGGGGCGGCCGGCGAGGCCGTGGCGCATCAGGTGGTGCAGCTTCTGGATGCCGTGGCCGAAGCGGTACTGGAAGATCGGACAGACGCGCTTGCCGGATCGCTGCTCGGCCTCCGCGATGGCGTCGACCTCGGCGAGGCTCTTGCCGACGGGCTTTTCCAGCACGACGGTGAAGCCGGCGTCGAGGGCCGCGATCGCCTGGGCCTGGTGCAGGCCCGAAGGGGTGCAGATGTCGATGATGTCGAGGTCGCGCTCGAAGAGGCTTTCGAGGCGGTCGACGAGGGCAGGGATGGCGAAGCGCTCGGCCAGCGCACCGCCGCGGGCGGCGTCGATGTCGCAGAGCGCCGCGACCTCGTACATCTCAGGGAGCGCGGCATAGCCCTCGACATGCGAGGCGCCGATGCCGGAGCCGACGACGCCGACCTTGAGGCGGCTCATGCCGGGCTCCCGGCCAGCGGCGTGGCGATGCGGTGGGCCTCGAGCGCGAGCTCCATGGCGCGGAAGCAGTGGTCCTGAGGCATGGCGGTCTCGGTGCGGTTGAGGATGTCGTCGCGCAGCCGCTCGCCGTAGTCGAGATGGGTGTCCTTGGCGTCGATGTAGCGGGTGCCCTTGCCGTCGGTCAGGAACAGGTGGTCGCCGCCGGGGCGGCCCTCGATGTCCATGTACTTCCGCAGCTCGATGGTGCCTTCGGTGCCCATCAGGAACAGCCGGCCGTCGCCCCAGACCGGCGAGCCCGCAGGCGTGTTCCAGTCGACCCGGACGAAGCCGGTGGCGTGCGGCGACGCGACGGTGGCGTGGCCGTAGTCGTTCCAGCCTTTCCGGTCGGGGTGGGCGAGGTTGGCCTCGACCGACGAGAGGATGCGCGCCGAAGTCGAGCCGGTGAAGTGCAGGAACTGCTCGAACTGGTGCGCGGCAATGTCGACGAGGATCTCGCCGCCCCGCGCGGTGTCCCAGAACCAATCAGGCCGGTTGTGCAGGCCCACCTTGTGCGGGCCGAGGCCGATGGTGTGGAAGACCGTGCCGATTGCGCCGTCGGCGACGAGGCGCGAGGCGGCGACGGTCGAGGGCTGCAGGTAGTGCTCGGAGTAGCAGATCGAGTAGATGCGGCCGGTCTCGGCCTGGACGCGCTTCAGCTCGTCGAGCTGCGCCTCGGTGGTGCAGCCGGGCTTGTCGACCATCACGTCCTTGCCGGCGCGCATCGCGCGGAGCGCCATCGCGGCGCGGTCGCCGGGGATGCCGGCGCCGACCACGAGGCGCACGGCGTCGTCGTCGAGAATTTCGCGCTCGTCGGCGACCCGCCTGGCCTGCGGGTAGGCCTTGGCGAACTCGGCGGCGAGGTCGTCCTCGGGCGCGTAGAACGCGACCAGCCGGCAGCCGGCGCCGAGCATGGCGTCGACCTGGCCGAAGATGTGGTTGTGGTTGATGCCGGAGACGGCGAAGTCGAAGCTTTCGGGCATTCTCTCGCTCAACGTTTGAGGGCGCCGAGCGCAACGCCGCGGATGATGAGGCGCTGGAAGGCAAGGAAGACGGCGAAGACGGGCACGAGCGACAGCGCCGACATGGCGAAGAGCGCGCCGTAGAGCGACTCGCCGCCCGAGGAGTTGACGAAGGCCCGCAGCGCCAGCGGCACGGTGTAGGTGCGCATGTCGTTGAGGTAGATCAGCGGGCCGAGGAAATCGTCGTAGGTCCAGATGAACGAGAAGATCGCGGCGGTGGCCAGCACCGGCGTCGAGAGCGGCAGCATGATCTTCCAGTAGATCCGCCACGGCCCGCAGCCGTCCATGATCGCCGCCTCGTCGATCTCGCGCGGGATGCCGCGGAAGAACTGCACCATCAGGAAGACGAAGAAGGCGTCGACCGCGAGGAACTTGGGGATGATCAGCGGCAGGAAGCTGTTCACCCAGCCGAAGTGCAGGAACATCACGTACTGCGGCACCAGCGTGACGTGGTAGGGCAGCATCAGCGTGCCGAGCATCAGCGTGAACCAGAGCTTCTTGAAACGGAAGTCGAGCCGCGCGAAGGCGAAGGCGGTCAGCGAGCAGGCGGCGAGATTGCCGATCACCGCGAGGATCGCGATGGTGAAGCTGTTGAGATAGAACGTGGTGAACGACACCCGGAGCGCGTGCCAGCCCTTGACGTAGTTGGAGAGGTCGAACGACGTGGGCAGCGCGGTGGGGTTGGAAAAGATCATGTCGTCGGGCTTGAACGACGACATGATCAGCCAGAGCAGCGGGTAGAGCATCAACACCGCCGCCGCCGCCAGCAGGCTGTGGCGCAGGATCTGGGTGCGCAGGCTGCCGCTCGGCCGCTCGGTTCCCGTCTCGGCGCTCATCGGCCCTCGTCCTCGTAGTAGACCCAGTACTTCGAGGTGCCGAAGGCGATCGCGGTGAAGATGGCGATGATCACGAGCAGAATCCATGCCAGCGCCGAGGCATAGCCCATGCGGAAGTTGGCGAACGCCTCGATGTAGAGATAGAGCGAGTAGAAGAGCGTGGAATCGATCGGGCCGCCGTTGCCGCCGGAGACGATGAACGCCTGGGTGAACGCCTTGAAGCCCTCGATGGTCTGCAAGACCAGGTTGAAGAAGATCACCGGCGCCAAGAGCGGCAGGGTGATCTTCCAGAACTGCCGCCAGCCGCCGGCGCCTTCCATCGACGCCGCCTCGTAGAGGTCCTGCGGAATCTGCCGCAGGCCGGCGAGAAAGATGATCATCGGCGAGCCGAACTGCCAGACCGCGAGCACAACCAGCGTGGAGAGCGCATAGTCGGGGTGGGCGATCCAGGCCGGCCCGTGGATGCCCACGAGCGCCAGGAGCTGGTTGACCAGCCCCTCGGCGCCGAAGAGCTGGCGCCAGAGCACCGCGATCGCCACCGACGCGCCGAGCAGCGACGGCAGGTAGAACGCCGCGCGGTAGAAACCGACGCCGCGCACGCTGCGGTCGAGCACCATCGCGAGGCCGAGGGCCGCGACGAGCCGCAGCGGCACCGCCCAGAGAACGTAGGTGAAGGTCACCCGCAGCGCGTTGCCGAGCCGCTCGTCCTGGGTGAAGGCATACGTGTAGTTGCCGAGCCCCGCCCAGCGTGGCGGGGTCAGCAGGTCATAGTCGGTGAACGAGAGGTAGAGCGAGGCGAGCGCCGGGCCGAGGGTCAGACCGAAGAAGCCGATCAGCCACGGCAGCAGGAAGAGATAGCCCGCCGCATTCCGGCGCAGCCCGCGCCGGAGACGGACCCCTAACGCGGGCGAGGCGCGCTGCTCGCTGCCGGTTTCTGCGACCGTGGCCATGACGGCTCAGGCGCGGGCGAGGATTGCCACCGCGTCGTCGTAGTACTTCTTCGCGCCGTCCTCGGGGGTCACCTGCTCGAAGGAGATCGCGTCCCACGCCGGGCGGAGCGCACGCTCGAGCTCGCCCGCGTTCTTCGGCGGGGGCGGCGGCAGCGGGCCGACCGAGGTGGCGACGATGTCGAGGTAGTCGATGATCTTCTTCTCGGTGGGGGAGAGCCCCCCGACCAGCTCCTCGCGGACCGACGCGTCGCCCGAGACGCCGCGTTCGATCTGCAGGATGGCGTTGGCCTTGGGATCGGTGATGAAGAAGTTCATCAGCGCCGCCGCCGCGTCCTTGTCCGACGAGGTCTCGGCCATCGACAGGAGCATCGAGGGCTTGAGGTACTGCCCGGGCTGGCCGCCCTTCTGGTTGGGGATCATCGTGATGTTGATCTCGTCGGGCATCAGTTTCTGGTTCGCGACGAGCTGGTTGGAATGGATGAACCCGAACAGCGCCTTGCCGGTCACCAGCATCGAGCTTTCCATCTTGCCGTCGGCGTCCTGGGACTGGACGTCGGCCGGCGGGGTCAGCCCCTCGTCCTGCATCATCTTCCAGAACGTGAAGAAATCGGCGAGGTCGGCGGCCTCGTAGCCGATCGTCCCGTCCTCGGTGTAGAGCGCCTTGCCGCGCTGGCGCACCCAGGTCTCGAGCATGGGTTCGACCGAGCCCATGTTCTGGCTGAAGTACATGCCGTCCGGCAGCTTGTCCTTGAGGTCCTTGCCCATGGCGACGAAGTCTTCTTCGGTCCAGGTGGTCGGGTCGGGCAGGGTGACGCCGAGCTTCTCGAGCAGCGCCTGATCGTAGACGTGGGTCATCGAGTTGGCGCCCATCGACACGCCGTAGAGCTTGCCGTCGACCTTGCCGGAGGCGAGCTGGTTGGGGTCGAAGTCGCCGAGCTCGAGGGTCTTGCCGACGTAGTCGTCGAGGGCGGCGAGCTGCTGCCGGCGGGCGTATTCGAAGATGTAGCGGTAGTCCATCTGGATCAGGTCGGGCAGGTTGCGGCCGGCGGCCTGGGTTGCGAGCTTCTGCCAGTAGTCGTTCCAGGCGTAGGTCTCGGGGATGACCTCGGTGCCGGTGGTCTTGCTGTAAAGGTCGATCACCTCGTTGGTGCGCCGGTCGCGGTCGGGGTTGCCCCACCAGATCAGCCGGACCGAGTCGCCGGCCTGGGCGAAGGCGCCGACCGAGGCGAGCGTCGAGGCGGCGGTGGTCGCCGCGAGGAAGCCGCCGAACTCGCGCCGGGTGAAGGTTCGTGTCATCTCAATCCTCCCACAGGATCGGGCGCCGCGCGCCCGCGAGGTTTTGCGTCGTTCCGGCGCCCTGAACGGGCGCTCTCCCGATCAAAGTAACCCACTGGTTATTTCATCGCAAGCGATTCCAGCGGGCTGCAGGTAGCCCAGCACCACCTCGATCCCGTGGGCGCGGCGCGTGGCCATTGCAGCGGGCGAGTCGAGCGGCGTGTCGAAGATCACCGACAGCGTGTGGATGTTCGACATGTAGAAGTAGCTGATCCCGGCGATGGTGATGTAGAGCTGCACCGGGTCGACGCCCGCGCGGAAGATGCCGGCCGCCTCGCCGGCCGCGAGCACGTCGCGGATCTGGGAGACGAGCGGCGAGTGCAGCGCGCGGATCTCGGGAAGGGTCTTCACGAAGGCGGCGCGCTGGATGTTCTCGGTGGCGAGAAGCCGCAGGAACCAGGGCTTCCTCTCGAAATGGTCGAAGGTGAAGCCCACGAGCTTGGCCATCGCGTCGGCCGGCGCGAGCTCGCCGAGGTGCAGCTCGGCCTCGCCGGCGCGGATGTCGCGGTAGGCGTCGAGCAACACCCGCGCGTAGAGCGCCTCCTTGTTGCCGACGTAGTGATAGAGCATGCGCTTGTTGGCGCCGGCGCGCTCGGCGATGCGGTCGACCCGCGCGCCCTCGAGGCCGTACTCGACGAACTCGGTCCGTGCCGCGTCGAGGATGTCGCGCTTGCTGCGGTCGGGGTCGCGCGGCCGCCGCGGCGGCGTCTCCGCGATCCCCTCGCCGGTGTCGGTCATGGCGCCGCCTCCTCGCGGTGTCCGTCCCGGGCGAGCTATGCGGTTGACAGCGCACCGGGCCGGAAATAGTAACCGAGCTGTTACTTAACTGGCAATGGGGTTCCCGTTTGAACACCAACAAGCGCCGTCTGGCGATCGTCGGCACCGGTCATCGCGGCGCCGGTACCTGGGGACAGGACGTGCCGCAGACCTGCGCCGACGATGTCGAGCTCGTCGGCCTCAGCGACGCCAACCCCGAGCGTCTGGCGGTGGTGCAGGGCCTGCTCGGCGCGTCCGGGGCCGTCGTCACGCCCGATCTCGACGCGATGCTCGCCGAGAGCCGGCCGCACACGCTGGTGGTCTGCACCCGCGACGACACCCATGCCGACATCATCGTCCACGCGCTCGAGCAGGGCATCGACGTCGTCACCGAGAAGCCGATGGCGACCACCGCCGAGGGCTGCCGGCGCATCCTCGACGCCGAGGCGCGGACCGGCCGGCGGGTCGACGTCGCGTTCAACTACCGCTTCGCGCCGACCTCGCGGAAAATTCGCGAGCTCCTGGCCTCGGGGCGGATCGGCACGGTCACCTCGGTCGACTTCCACTGGTATCTCGACACCAGCCACGGCGCCGACTACTTCCGCCGGTGGCACGCGTTCAAGCGCTTCTCCGGCAGCCTGTTCGTGCACAAGGCGACGCACCACTTCGACCTTCTGAACTGGTGGATCGACAGCGATCCGGTGCGGGTCTTCGCACAGGGCGCGCTGCGCAAGTACGGCGCCGCCGGGCCGTTTCGCGGCGTCCGCTGCAAAGGCTGCCCGCACGCGGGCGAATGCGAGTTCTACCTCGACATCTCGGCAAAGCCCTGGCTCGAGGCGCTCTACGAGGCGCCGTCCGAGGTCGACGGCTACGTGCGCGACGCCTGCGTCTTCCGCGAGGACATCGACATCTACGACACGATGACCGCGGCGATCCTCTACGAGAACGGCGTGCAGGTCAGCTATTCGCTGAACGCCTACATGCCGATCGAGGGCTACCACCTGGCGTTCAACGGCACCGAGGGCCGCGTCGAGGTGCGGATGTACGAAAAGCAGGCGTTCGAGCCGCCGGTCGCCGAGGACCAGGACGAGATCCTGGTGCTCGGCACCGACCGCTCGGTCGAGCGCATCGTCGTCGAGCACGGGCCGGGCGGCCACTTCGGCGGCGACCCGCTCCTGCACCGAAGCCTCTTCGTCCCCGAGAGCGACGACCCCCTGAACCAGCGCGCCGGCGCGCGGGCCGGGGCGATGTCGGTCCTGACCGGCGTCGCCGCCACCCGCAGCGCCGAGACCGGGCTGCCGGTCGACATCCTGCCGCTGCTCCAGGACGGCTAGGCGGGCACGTAGGTCAGCCGGATCACGTCCTGGCCCATCCGGTCGCTGGCAGCGAAGCGGAGCGGCGGCCTGGGACCGGCGAAGAACGGCTTGCCACGGCCGAGCACGACCGGGTGGACGTAGAGCTGGTACTCGTCGATCAGGCCGAGCGCGCCGAGGCTGTGCGCCAGCTCGGGCCCGCACACGCCGACCCCGCCGGCGATCTCTGCCTTGAGCCGTCGTGCCACCGCCTCGATGTCATCGGAAAAGAGCGTGGCGTTTGGGCCGACCGACGTGAGTGTCCGCGACATGACCCATTTCCGCTGGCCGCGCCACGCGGCCGCGAAGTCGCGATCGTCCTCGGTCCACTCGGGATGGTCTTCGTCCCAGTAGCGCATGATCTCGTACATTCGGCGGCCGTAGATGCTGCCCGGCGCGCTGCCCACCTGCTCGACGAAGTGACGAAAGAGCGTGGCGTCCGGCGCGAACTTGTCGTGGTCGACGTAGCCGTCCAGCGACACGTTCATTGCGAAGACGAACTTTGCCATGATCCTCGATCTCCCTGTGGCTCAGGCCGATGGATAGCGCCAGGGCTCCGCGTCGGGGGCCGCGGCTTCGCGTTTCCAGCCTTCGTGCTCCAGGGTCAGGGTCTCGACGGCCACCGCGTTCGCGTCGGCGTCGAGGTCGGGCAGGGCCTGGTAGGCCGAAACCCAGCAGCGCAAGAGGGTGTAGGCGAGGACGCGCTCGCCCGCCTCGCTGTAGAACTCGATCGTCACGCTCTTGCGCGCCGGGCCGTCGCCGTCCGGCGTCGCGGCCGCATCGGCCCAGTCGGCGAACGCGGGATCGCCGGTGAGCCCGCGCTCGAGCGTGACCGGCGCGTAGCGGATGCGGCCCGGAACGGGCCGCGGCGTGGGATCGCCGACTTCGCGGAACTCAAGGACCTCGGTCGAGCGCCTGAGCGCCGTGACCTTGCTGACCCCGGCGACGACCTGGCCATCCCACTTCACCCGGAACTTGTAGCTGCGATAGGGATCGTAGCGGCGCTGGTTGGGAACAAGCTCGGGCATCGGCTGTCTCCTCGGTCTGCCGCGCGGATCATCGGTCGCAGCGGGCGATTCCCGCAAGAGGCGGCAGCGACACTCGCAACACTTGGGTCAGGCGATCGGCCCACGATTGAGCGATCTGCCAGCCAGGGTTCGAGGGCGGAGGCACCGCACAGCTTGGCCTCTGTCGGCGAGACCAACCCGGCAAGACTCGCCGCAAGCATTTTCAAAGGAAGGTCGAGATTATGAGCAACATTCGTTTCCATCCCGTCGCCCCAACCGGCTTCGGCTTCGACGAGATCATGGCCCGTCCTGACGGCGTCGCCTTCCGCAGCTGGTACGACGCGACGAACCGCCTCGACCGCGAGCGGGCCACGAGCGCCCGGGCCGTCGAAGTCGGCCCGCGCCGCGGCTGATCCCGGGTCGCGCCGGCTACCGGGCTCCGCCCCGCTGCACCAAGGGCGGCGGAGCGGGGCGAGCGTGCTGTGGGAGGCGGCGTTTCTGCGAGGCTGATTCAGCCAAAAACGAGCGCGGTTTCGACCTGCGCGCGACCCGCTCCGGGTGCGCCGCAACAAGACCCGGATCAAAACGCTCCGGCCCGCGTTGTCTTGTGCCATCATCAAGGGCGAATCGTCGCCCAATCCCAAACAGAACGCAGGTGCTTGCCGATGAGTTCAAACATCCGGGTCTTGCCCGGGCTGCCGTTTCCGCTCGGCGCGAGCTGGGACGGATCCGGCGTCAACGTTGCCGTCTTCTCGGCCAACGCAACCAAGATCGAGCTTTGCCTCTTCGACGCCGAGGGCAGGCGCGAGACCGACCGGATCGCGCTGCCGGAGTTCACCCACGAGGTCTGGCACGGCTATTTCCCCGACCTGCGCCCCGGCCAGCTCTACGGCCTGCGCGCGCACGGGCCCTACGCGCCCGAGGCCGGGCACCGCTTCAACCCCAACAAGCTGCTGCTCGATCCCTATACCCGCGCGCTCTCGGGCGAGCTGCGCTGGCACGATTCGCTCTACGGCTACCGGATCGGCAGCCAGCGCGCCGACCTCTCCTTCGACAAGCGCGACAGCGCCCGCGCGATGCCGAAGTGCCGGATCATCGACACCGCACACACCTGGGGCCCCGACAACCTCGTGCGGCGCGGCTGGGACGAGACGGTGATCTACGAGGCGCACGTCAAGGGCATGACCCGCAACCATCCCGACTTCGGTCCGCCGATGGCCGGCACCTTCGAGGGGCTCGGCTCGCCGCAGGTGGTCGAGCACCTGGCGCGGCTCGGCGTCACCACGATCGAGCTGATGCCGATCCAGGCGTTCTTCGACGACCGGCACCTCGTCGAGAAGGGCCTCTCGAACTACTGGGGCTACAACACCATCGGCTACTTCGCCCCGGCGCCGCGCTACCTGATGCCCGGCAACGACATCGAAGAATTCAAGCACATGGTGCAGCGCCTGCACGAGGCGGGGATCGAGGTGATCCTCGACGTGGTCTACAACCACACCGCCGAAGGCAACCAGCTCGGCCCGACGCTGAGCTTCCGCGGCCTCGACAACGCCAGCTACTACGTGCTGGCCGACGATCCGCGCTACTACTTCGACACGACCGGCTGCGGCAACAACGTCAACACCCGCCACCCGCGCGTGGTGCAGATGGTGATGGACAGCCTGCGCTACTGGGTCGAGGAGTGCCACGTCGACGGCTTCCGCTTCGACCTCGCGGTGACGCTGACCCGCGACCACGAGGCGGTCGACTTCAACAGCCCGTTCCTCGACGCGGTGACCCAGGACCCGGTGCTGGCCAAGGTCAAGATGATCTCCGAAAGCTGGGATCTCGGGATGTACGGCTATCAGGTCGGCTCGTTTCCGCCGGGCTGGGCCGAGTGGAACGGCCGCTTCCGCGACTCGATCCGCGCCTTCGTCAAGGGCGACGCCGGCACCGTCGACGACTTCGCGCGCAACCTGCTCGGCTCGGGAGACATCTTCGACCGCCGCGGCCGGCGGCCCTGGGCGAGCATCAACTTCATCACCGCCCATGACGGCTTCACGCTGGCCGACCTCTACGCCTACAACGAGAAGCACAACGAGGCGAACGGCGAGGAAAACCGCGACGGCGCCGATGACAACCGCTCGTGGAACTGCGGCGCCGAGGGTCCGACCGACGACCCCGAGATCCTCGGCCTGCGCTACCGCATGCGGCGCTTCGCGATGACGACGCTGATCCTGAGCCAGGGCATCCCGATGCTGCTGATGGGCGACGAGAACGGCCGCACCCAGAGCGGAAACAACAACGCCTACTGTCAGGACAACGAGCTCACCTGGATGGACTGGAGCGCCGACTCGCGCGACGTCGAGTTCTGCGCCTACGTCGGTG
Organism: uncultured Alphaproteobacteria bacterium; assembly: GCA_963819995.1. Lineage (GTDB taxonomy): Bacteria > Pseudomonadota > Alphaproteobacteria > Rhodobacterales > Rhodobacteraceae > Amaricoccus. The sequence continues at coordinate 98,301 of CAWFYR010000011.1, forward strand.
CCGTGGTGCGGCTGCGCGCGGAGCTGCCGCTCCTCGCTGCGCCGCACTGGCTGCGCGGCGATCCGGTGCGCGAGGGTGGGCTGCCCGGGGTGCGCTGGATGCGGCCGGACGGCGGGTTCATGGAGCCGGGCGACTGGCAGAACCCCGAGACGCGGGCGCTGGCGGTGGCGCTCGCCGGGCCGAACGGCGAGGGCGTGCTGATGCTCGTCAACGCCGGCTTCGAGGATGCGCGCTTCCTGCTGCCGACCACCGGCTCGCGGCGATCGTGGCGCCTGCGCATCGACAGCGGCGAGGGCAGCATCGATCCCGAAGTGCCGAGCCTGCTCGAGGATGCGCCGGTGACCGTGACGCCGCGCAGCCTGCAGCTATATAGCGTCTGACGCCGGTCCGCGCGCGGCGGCCCTTGAGGCCGCCGCCGTCCTCGCGGATAGATGCCGGCAGAGGACGGAGCAGCGTCATGCCAGCAGAACACGACCGGATCCCCGAAGCGGCGCTGGCCTGGAGCCGCGACGGCAAGGCCGTGGCGCTCGCCACGGTCGTCGAGACCTGGGGCTCGGCGCCGCGGCCGACCGGCTCGCAGCTCGCGATCAGCGGCGACGCCGAGATGGCGGGCTCGGTCTCGGGCGGTTGCGTCGAAGGCGCGGTGGTGGCCGAGGCGCTCGACGCGCTGGAGGACGGCCGGCCGCGGCTCCTCGACTACGGCGTCAGCGATGCCGAGGCGTTTGCCGTCGGCCTCGCCTGCGGCGGGCGCATCCGGGTGATGGTGGAGCCGGTGGGCGTCGGGCAGGGGCCGGGACCCGAGCTTCTGGCCGAGCTCGCGGCAGCGCGGGCGGCGCGCGAGCCCGCGGTCTACGCGGTGCGGCCCGGGGATTGGGCGCGGCGGCTGGTCCGCGGGCCCGATGATCCGCTCTGGGGTGCGGCCGAGCAGGCGCTGGCGTCCGACCGGTCGGGCTTTGCCGACGACTGGTTCCTCGGCGTGCACAACCCGCCGCTCCGGATGGCGGTGGTGGGCGCGGTGCACATCGCGCAGGTGCTGGTGCCGATGGCGCGGCTCGCAGGCTACGATCTCGCGGTGGTCGATCCGCGCGAGGCCTTCGCCAGCGCTTCGCGGTTCCCCGAGACGACGCTGTCGCACGACTGGCCGGACGCCGCGCTGGCCGAGTTCGGGCTCGACGGCCGCACCGCGGTGGTGACGCTGACCCACGACCCCAAGCTCGACGATCCGGCGATCGAGGCGGCGCTTCGTTCCAAGGCCTTCTACATCGGCAGCCTCGGCTCCTCACGCACCCACGCCAAGCGCGTCGAGCGGCTGAAGGCCGCGGGTTTCGGCGAGGTCGAGATCGCCCGCATCCACGCGCCGATCGGCCTCGACATCGGCGCCAAGTCGCCGGCCGAGATCGCGATCTCGATCCTCGCCCAGATCACCGAGCGGCTGCGCCGTCCGGAAACCCGGCCCTGATATGCGCTTCGGTCCCGTCCCCGTCGCCGAGGCCGAAGGGGCGGTGCTCGCGCATTCGCTGACCGAAGGCGGGCTGAAGCTCAAGAAGGGCCGCACGCTGTCGGCGGCCGACGTTGCGGCTCTCGCCGCGGCGGGGGTCCCCGATGTGACGGTGGCGCGGCTGGAGCCGGGCGATCTTTCCGAGGACGCCGCCGCCGAGGCGGTGGCCGCCGCGCTGGCGCCGGACCCCGCGGCGCTGGGGCTGGCGCGCTCGGCCGCCTATACCGGCCGGGTCAACCTCTTCGCCGAGGCGGCGGGCCTCCTCCGCGTCGACCGGGGCGCCGTCGATGTGCTGAACGGCGTCGATCCGGCGATCACGCTGGCGACCTTGCCCGACCGGGCGCGGGTGCGGCCGCGGCAGATGGTGGCGACGGTCAAGATCATCCCCTACGCCGTCGCCGGCGCCGAGGTGGCGCGCGCGGTGCGCCGGCTCGCCACCGGCTGCGCCGCCGCACTCCGGGTCGCCGCGTTCCGGCCGGGCCGCGCTGCGTTGATCCTGACGCGCACGCCCGGGATGAAGGAGAGCCTGCTCGCCAAGGGCGCCGAGGCGGTGCGGCTGCGCCTCCTCGCACTCGGCCAGGAGATGGCGCCACCGGTGACGGTGCCGCACGAGACCGCCGCCGTCGCCGCGGCGATCCGCGCGGCCGAAGGCACCATGGTGCTGATCCTCGGCGCCTCGGCGACCTCGGACGCGGCCGACGTCGGCCCGGCGGGCCTCGTCGCGGCGGGCGGGCGGCTGATCCGCTTCGGCATGCCGGTCGACCCGGGCAACCTGCTCTTCATCGGCGAGGAGGCCGGGCGCCCGGTGGTCGGCCTGCCCGGCTGCGCCCGCTCGCCGGCGCTGAACGGTGCCGACTGGGTGCTCGAGCGGCTGGCCGCGGGGCTCGCGGTCGGCGATGCCGACCTCGCGGCGATGGGCGTCGGGGGCCTCCTCAAGGAGGTGCCGCTCCGCCCGCAGCCGCGCGAAGGCCGGCCGATCCTGCCGGGCCGCCCGCGCGTCGCGGCGGTGGTCCTCGCCGCGGGTGCCGCGCGGCGGATGCGCGGCGCGGACAAGCTGATGGAAGAGGTGGACGGCCGCCCGGTGCTGCGCGCGGTCGCCGAGGCGGCGCTGGCGAGCCGTGCCGACGAGACCGTCGTGGTGCTGCCGCCCGACACGCCGGCGCGGCGGGCGGCGCTGGGGAGCCTCGCGGTCTCGACGGTGGTGGCGGCCGACCGGGACGAAGGCATGGCCGCCTCGATCCGCGCCGGCATCGCCGCGGTCGCGGGCAGCGCCGACGCGGCGGTGCTGCTGCTTGCCGACATGCCCGAGGTCGGCCCGGCCGAGATCGACCGGCTGATCGCGGCCTACGACCCCGAGGAAGGCCGCGAGATCTGCCGCGCGGTCAGCGCCGACGGCACGCCCGGCCACCCGGTGCTCTTCGGCCGGCGGTTCTTCGAGACGCTCGCCGGGCTCTCGGGCGACCAAGGCGCGCGGGAGGTGCTGCGCGAGGCCGCGGAGTTCGTCACCGAGGTGCCGACGGCCGGTCGCGCGGCGCTGGTCGACCTCGACACGCCCGAGGACTGGTCGGCGTGGCGCGCGGGTCGGCCCTAAGGCCCGCCGCTCCTAGAGGCGGGCCGCGATCCAGCCGAGGATGTCCGCCATCACGGCCGACCGGTCGAGATCGTTGAGCGGGTCGTGAAAGCTGCCATCGTACATCTTCAGGACCTTGTCGGCCGACCCCACGGCATCGAAGAAATGCTGGCTCCCGCTGGGCTTCGCCGCCTTGTCGGCCGTGCCGTGCAGGATGAGCACCGGCAGCGTGATCCGGCCGAACTCCTGCTTGAGCCGCGCGTCGGCGCGCACCAGCGCGGCGAGCGTGCGGGTCGGCTGGGCTTCGTGCGCGATCAGCGGGTCCTCGTTCATCGCCTTCACGACCGCCGGGTCGCGCGAGAAGTCCTCGTTCTTCAGGTGCAGGACGCTCGCATGCGGCGCCAGATGGCTGAGCCCCTTGATGACGGCCAGCGCGAAGTCGGGCGCCGGCAGTTCGTGCGCGAAGCTCTCGCTGATCAGCCCCGCCAGCTCCGGGCCGTGCTCGAGCGCATAGAGACAGGCAACGACGCCGCCGGCGGAGTGGCCGAGCAGGAAGATCGGAACGTCGGGCTCCCGCGTCCTTGCGGTCGCCACCATCCCGGCCACGTCTTCCACATAGTCGTCGAACGTCTCCACGAAGAACCTGTCGCCATCGGACCTGCCGCGGCCGCGCAGGTCGACGGCGAAGACCGAATACCCGCTGTCGTTCAACTGCTCGGCGACCCATTGGTAGTAGCCGCTGTGCGAATTGAACCCCGGGACGATCACCACGACGGCGCGCGCCCGCTGCGGCGCGGGCCAGGACCGGAACGCAATCCTGAGCCCGTCGGCGGTCTCGAAGGCGTCAAGGCTCGGATCGTGCACGACGCTTCTCCCCGCAACCACCGGTCAGGCCGCCGGCGTTCTCCAGTAGTTGTTGGCGGCGGCGATCGTCGCGAATTCCACCGCCACCACATGGCTGGAGGCGATCAACCCGTAGGGATCGTGCGCGTACTGGGCGCGGCCGCTCTGCAGGACCTCGAGATTGTTCTGCATCGCGTGGATCGAGTGCCGCGCCAGCATGACCGCCAGTGCGCGGCCTTGCTCGGGCGTGTCGGTCATCAGTGTGTTGTCGGGGATGAGGGGCCCGGCCGGAACCTGGGTCATCGTTGCTGTCTCCTTGCGGATATCTGTTCGGGTTGGAGCACGAACCTGCCGGGCGGCGTTCTGCCGCGGGAGCATCGTGCGCGCCGTCCTCGTCTGCGACCTTCAAGCCGCTTTATATCGCGGGTCCGAGCGCGCATATTCTCCCGGGCTGCGGACGTTCATTCTCAGATTGCGGTTCTGCTCAGGGCCGGGCGGGGTGAAGCAAGGTGACAGCGGGCTTTCCGGGCGCGACCCAGCCGACCGACCTGCTCGAGCATGGCAGGGTGAAGTACGGCGCGGGCGACATCCTGCGCTCGTCGACCGGCTTCGACTGGTCCGGAATCGCCGCCGAGCTTCGGCATCACCCCGAGGGCGAGCTGCAGCCACCCGATCTGGTCCAGACCGAGCTCTGCATTGCAACGGACTGTCACGCCGATGCGGTCGTCGACCGCATCGGCAACGGCATTAGGCAAAATACTCAGGTTCGGCCCGGCACCATCTGGACCTGCCCCTCCGGAGTTCGGGAAGACGCGATCCGCATTCGCGAATGGCACGAGACGCTGCACATCTACCTGCCGTCCTCCCGGTTCGTCGAAGTGTCCGATATCCGGGGCGGTGCGGCGGTGAGGGCCGACCACATCCGGTACCTGGCCGACCTCCAGGACGCGCTGATCCTGCAGATCGGCCGGGTGCTGCTCGCCGAACTGCGGGCGCCGACGTTCGCCGGGCGGGTGCTTGCCGAGACCCTGGCCCTGCCGCTCGTGGCCCGGCTGGTTCAGTCTTATGCCGACCGGTCCTCGGGCTCGGTCGAGGCGCTCAGCATGCGGCACGGTCTCGACGACGCGCGGCTCAATCGCGTGCTGGACTACATGGCCGCGCACATCGAGGACGACATCAGCATCGACGACATGGCAGCCGTCGCCTGCGTCAGCCCGTTTCACTTCATCCGCATGTTCAGCAAGCGCGTCGGCATGCCGCCCGGCCGCTACCTGAGCAGGATGCGGCTCGAGCACGCCAAGACGCTGCTGACCGCCGGCAATGCCTCGCTGAGCGAAATCGCGCTCCGGAGCGGCTTCTCCTCGCAGGCAAATTTCGCGCGGGCCTTCGGTCGGGCGACCGGAATGACCCCGGGCACCTTCCGCGGCAGGTTCTCGTAAGCCCGAGGGCGTGCTCGCGGCCGCTCGGCCCGATCATCGCATCGTGGCGGCGGCGAGCTCGATATTGAAGAGGCTCGGGTCGATCTGCACGCCGGTGCGCAGGTCGCTCAGCGCGACGCGGGTGCGCTGGCCGGTCTTGGTGGTGATCTGCCACTGGCGCAGCGCCACCGGGTCGGCGGCGAAGCTCATCACCATCCGACCGGCGTCGGGGCTGCGCGGGTCGACGACGGTGATGTCGGTGCCCTGGGCGTCGCGGGTGGCGCCGAGCACCATGCCGGGCTCGGTCAGGCTCAGCCGGTCGCGCAGCAGCAGCGACAGCGGCGTCTTGTCGAGCGGGTAGCGGGTCGGGTTGCGGTTCGACTTGGGATCGAAGACGCCGACCCAGGTGCCGTCGGCGATCACCATCGCCCCCTTCGGCGCGTCGTACTCGAAGCGGATGCGGCCGGGCTTGGCGAGGTAGAACGCGCCGGTCTGCGTCGAGCCGTTTGGGTTGGTCTGGGTGAAACGCCCCTCGGCGCTGCGCAGGCCCTGAAGGTAGTCGTTGATCGCGCTGACGTTGACGCTCTGCGCCGCCGCCGGCAGCGCGGCGACGATCGGGAAGGCGGCGAGCGCGCGGAGGAGGGTACGGCGGTCCATGACGGACGGTATAGGGCTTTGCCTCGGCGGATGCACGCGGCCGCCGCTCACGTGTGCGCCAGCTCAGGCCTCCAGTCTCCGTACTGGAGGACCACGCGGTAGCCGTCGGGGTCCTCGAACGTGACGCCCGCGCGGTCCCAGTAGGGATTGAAGGCGACCACCGCCGCGAAGCCGGCCGACTGCATCCGTTCCACGGCGCGGCGCCACGCACCGGGCTCCGGCAGGTAGAAGACCAGCAAGGCATCGGCGCTGGGCGCCCTGCCGGCGCGGTGGCCGCGTGCCCGGGTGAACTCGAAGTGGTAAGGCTGCCCCGGGCCGCCGAGGATGATGCCGTCGAACCCGTCGTGGTCCTCGAAGCGCCCCAGCAGCGTCAGCCCCAGCCCGTCGCGGTAGAACGGCAGGAGCGCGTCGAGATCGTCGCTCGCCCGCGCCACGCGAAGCTGCGGCGCGTTCATTGGCTCACCGCTCCGGCACCGAAGTAAGGGACGGAATCACGTTCACGCAAAATTATTGATTGCAAAGGCGTTCTATTTCAATGGCTTAGTCTTAGTTTCACGCGCGAAATGCCGATTTCTCACCGCTCGGGCACCAGCACCTCGCGCTTGCCGACGTGGTTGGCCTGGCTGACGACGCCGGCTTCCTCCATCAGCTCGACGAGCTTGGCGGCCTTGTTGTAGCCGACCGAGAGCTTGCGCTGGATGTAGGACGTCGAGCACTTGCGGTCCTTGGCGACGATGGCGACCGCCTGGTCGTAGAGCAGGTCGTCCCCGCCGGTGTTGCCGCCGAGGCCGAGCACGAGGTCGATCTCGCTGTCGGTCTCGGGGTCCGGGCCTTCCATGATGCCGTCGTCGTACTGCGGGCTGCCGAGGGTCTTCAGGTGCTTCACCACCTCCTCGACCTCCTCGTCGGAGACGAACGGGCCGTGGACGCGGGTGATCCGGCCGCCGCCTGCCATGTAGAGCATGTCGCCCTGGCCGAGCAGCTGCTCGGCGCCCATCTCGCCGAGGATGGTGCGGCTGTCGATCTTCGAGGTGACCTGGAACGAGATGCGGGTCGGGAAGTTCGCCTTGATCGTGCCGGTGATGACGTCGACCGACGGGCGCTGCGTCGCCATGATCAGGTGGATGCCGGACGCGCGCGCCATCTGGGCGAGGCGCTGGATGCAAGCCTCGATCTCCTTGCCGGCGACCATCATCAGGTCGGCCATCTCGTCGACGATGACGACGATGAACGGCATCGCCTCGGGCTGGAACGTCTCGGTCTCGAACACCGGCTCGCCGGTGTCCTCGTCGAAGCCGGTCTGCACGGTGCGGGTGAAGGCCTCGGCCTTCTCCAGCGCGTCCTTCACCCGGGCGTTGTAGCCGTCGATGTTGCGCACGCCCATCTTCGACATCTTGCGGTAGCGTTCCTCCATCTCCGCCACCACCCACTTCAGCGCGACCACCGCCTTCTTGGGGTCGGTGACGACGGGGGAGAGCAGGTGCGGGATGCCGTCGTAGACCGAGAGCTCCAGCATCTTGGGGTCGATCATGATCAGCCGGCACTCGTCGGGCGAGAGCTTGTAGAGCAGCGACAGGATCATCGTGTTGATCGCCACCGACTTGCCCGAGCCGGTTGTGCCGGCGATCAGCAGGTGCGGCATGCGGGCGAGGTTGGCGATCACCGGCTCGCCGCCGATGTCCTTGCCGAGCGCCAGCGGCAGCGCATGGGCGCTGTTGCCGAAGCCCTTGGCCGAGAGGATCTCGCGCAGCAGCACTTTCTCGCGCAGCTCGTTCGGCAGCTCGATGCCGATGACCGAGCGGCCGGGGATCGTCGAGCAGCGGCAGGCCAGCGCCGACATCGAGCGGGCGATGTCGTCCGAAAGGCCGATGACCCGGCTCGCCTTGAGGCCGGCGGCGGGCTCGAGCTCGTACATCGTCACCACCGGGCCGGGGCGGATCGAGACGATCTCGCCGCGCACGCCGTAGTCGTCGAGCACGTTCTCCAGCATCCGGGCGTTTTCCTCCAAGGCGTCGGAGGAGAGGTGGTGCCGCACGATCGTCGAGGGGCTCTGCAGCAGCGACAGCGGCGGTGTGGCGTAGGCGCCGGGCGCGTCGGGGGCGAGCGCCAGCTCCGGCTGCTCCTCGGAGCGGGCGCGGGCGCTCTTGGGCAGCGGGCTCGGGTGCGGCGGCTGGACGCGAGGCTCGGACGGGATGGCGGGCACCGGCACCTCGCGTTCCATCACGGCGAGATCGTGCGACGCGGTCAGCGGCGGCTGCGGCCGGGCGCCGCCGGCGCGACCGGCCTCGGCCTCGGCGCGGGCGCGCACCGCCGCGGTGATCTTGGCCATGACGCTGTCTTCGGCAGGCTCGCGGATCAGCACCGGGTCGAAGCGCGGCGCGCCGGGCTGGCGCGCGGCCGGGGCAGGGGAGGGAAGGGGCTCCGCCTGGCGGCGGGCGCGGGCGTCGGCCGCAAGGCTGCGCGCGGCGCGGGCGCCGCCGGCGGCGCCGGCGACCGCGCGGCCGGTCAGGCCGTGGGCGCCGGAATAGAGCAGCACCGAGCCTTGGCCGAGGAAGCGCAGGAAACCGCGGAACTCGCCCCAGGTGACGCCGAGCGCGTAGGCCGAGCTCGCGACGAAGGCCACGGCGACCGCGACGGTGACGATGCGCAGCGACAGCGTCACGTCGAGTGGCAGCGCCGAGAGGAGCGCGCCGAGCGTCGCGTCGCCGAGAAGCCCGCCGAGGCCGTAGGGGTGCGGCCAGCCGGCGAGCGGAACGTGGGTCGCGGCGAAGGTCGCCGAGATCAGCACCGCCGGCGGCACCGCGATCGCCCGCACCAGCGCGCGGTTTTCGCCCGCGTGCAGGACGAAGCGCAGGCCCCAGACGGCGAAGGCTGCGGCGATGCCGTAGGACGCCCAACCGAGCGCCCGGTGCAGCGGATCGGCCAGCGAGGCGCCGACAAGGCCGAGCGCGTTGCGCGGCGCCTCATCGGTGGCGCTGAAGAGGCTCGGATCGTCGGGTGAATACGACCAGATCATCAGCGCCGCGAGCGCGCCGATGCCGATCAGCAGCAGACCGACCAACTCGCTGCCCCGTCGGCGCAGCGCCGCCTCGGTGTCGCTCTCCATCAGTGGCGCGCGGGCTTTCGCCTTCTTGCGGGTGGTGGCCATCTATCCGACCTTTTCCTGAGGAATCGTCTGCCCGAGCGTCTCGCGGATGGCGAGAAGGCCGCGCTCGACCTCCCCAGCTGCCGCCACCAGCGCGACGCGGATGTAGTCCTGGCCGGGGTTAGGCCCGGCGTCGGTCGCCCGGCCGAGGTAGCCGCCGGGCAGCACGCGAACGCCGGTCTCGCGCCAGAGCCGCAGCGCCGCCGCCTCGCCGTCGCCGACCCGGAGCCAGAGAAAGAAGCCGGCCTGCGGCGCGGTGTAGCCCGGCATCCCGCCGAGCAGCCGGTCGGCCAGCGCGAACTTCTCGCGGTAGAGCGCGCGGCTCGCCTCGACATGCGCCTCGTCCTGCCAGAGGGCCGTCGAGGCGCGCTGAATTCGGCAGCGGCACCGGCGCCCCGCCATAGGCGCGAAGCTGGCGCAGCGCCGCGATAGAGCGCGGCCCGCCGGCGGCGAAGCCCGAGCGCAGGCCCGGGGCGTTGGAGCGCTTAGAGAGCGAGTGGAAGATCACCACCCTCTCGGGATCGGCGCCTTCTGCCGCGGCGGTCTCGAGCGCGCCCGGCGGCGGGCTGTCGCGATAGATCTCGCCGTAGCATTCGTCGGCGAGAATGCGGAAGTCGTGGCGCTCGGCCAGGGCGATCAGCGCGCGCCAGTAGGCGGTTTCCGCGACCGCGCCTTGCGGGTTCGATGGCGAGCAGAGATAGCAGAGCGTCACCCGGTCGAGCAGCGCCGCGGGCAGCGCGGCAAAGTCGGGCAGAAAGCCGGTCTCCGCGGTGGCCGGCACCGGCACCGGCTCGGCCCCGACCGCCAGCGCAGCGGCGCCGTAAGCCTGGTAGAACGGGTTCGGCATCAGCACCGCCGGCCGTGCGCCGGCCTTCGTCTCCGGCGAGAGCGCGATGGCCGCGTTGAAGAGCCCCTCGCGGGTGCCGTTCAGCGGCACGATCTCGGTGTCGGGATCGACCGCCAGCCCGTAGCGGCGGCCGAGCCAGGCGGCAATGGCGGTGCGCAGGTCCGGGGTGCCTTCGTTCGGCGGATAGAGCGCGAACTCGCGGGCGTACTCGGCGATGACGCGCGGCACGAGGTCGGGCAGCGGGTGCTTGGGCTCGCCGATGGTCATGGCGAACTCGGGGCCGCCCGCGGGGACGCCCGCCAGCAGCCGCCGCAGTCGCGGAAAAGCGTATTCCGGCAGGTCTGAGAACCGCGCGGGGAACTGCATCATCACGCCTCGTGTGCCGGGGTCTCGATCCGCCCCGTTCGCCGAGGAACCTACCCCGAGAAGGGCGTCGCGGTCCAGTATTTTGCGGTGCGACGCTGCAGGAAGCCACCCCGTTGCGTGCAAACGCGCCGATCTGCCGCTTAGGCGGGCGTTCAGGCCAGCGCGGCCTCGATCGCGGCGCCGATCCTGAGGAGCCGCGCCTCCTCGCGCGCCGGCGCCATCGCCATCAGCCCGCAACTCGGCGACGCGGTCGGCAGCGTCAGCGCGCAGAGGCCCATCATGTTCGCGACGCGGGTGTTGCGCAGCGTGAGCAGGTTCTCGGCGACGAAGAAATCTGGCTCCGCCAGCAGCCGCTCGACGTTGGGCGGCAGGATCGCGACGGTCGGCATCAGCATCGCGTCGCAGCCGGCCGTGGCCTCTGCCCAGGCGGCGCGATGGCCGTCGAGCTGGCGCCAGGCATCGACGTAGTCCGCCGCCGAGAACGCCGCGCCCAGCCGGAAGCGGTCGCGCACGAGGGCGAACATCGCGTCGGGCTGCGCGTCGATCGCGGTGCGCCAGATGCCCCAGGCCTCGGCGGTGAAGAGGCAAGGCGCCAGCGCCAGCGCGGCTTCGAGGCCCGGGACCTTGATGCGCTCGATGCGCGCGCCGCTTCCCGCGAGCCTCTCGAGCGCGTCCTCGAGTGCGGTCAGCGGCGCCTCGCGCGTCGGGCCGAGATTGGGATTGTCGACGACGCCGAGGCGCAGGCCGCCGATCCGCGCCCCGGCGAGATCGGGCGGCGGCGTGCCGCCGAGCGCCGCCAGCAGGAGCCCTGCGTCCTCGACCGACCGGCAGAGCGGGCCGATGGTGTCGAAGCGCGGGCAGAGCGGGACGACGCCTTCGAGCGACAGCACGCCGTGGCTCGGCTTCAGCCCGACGAGATCGTTCCAGGCGGCGGGCACCCGCACCGACCCGCCGGTGTCCGAGCCGATCGCCGCCGCCGCCAGCCCGAAGGCGACCGAGGTGGCGGCTCCCGAGGACGAGCCGCCCGGCGCCAGCTCGGGGTCGTTGATGTTGGGAGGCGTCGCGGTGACCGGGTTGACGCCGAGCCCGGAGAACGCGAGTTCGGTCAGGTGGGTCTTGCCAAGGCAGACGAGGCCAGCGTGCCCGGCGTTGACGAGCACTGCGGCGTCGTGGTCGGGCACCCGGCCCTGCAGCAGCAGCGTGCCCGCCTCGGTCGCCACACCCGCGGTGTCGACGAGATCCTTCCAGCTGACCGGCACGCCGTCGAGCGGCCCGCGCCGCAGACCCGCCGCGGCCCGCGCCGCCGACGCGTCGGCCTCGGCCCGCGCCCGCTCCGGCGTCGCTCGGGCGTAGATGCCCGGCCCCTGCGGGTGGCTGTCGATCGCGGCGAGGTAGGTCTCGGTCAGCTCGCGCGGATCGATCGAGCCCTGCTCCATGCCGCGGCCGAGCGCCGCCGCCGTCATCCAGAGCCAGCTGTCCGACATGCCCTCAGCCTCCGCCGATTTCGCGGACCCTAGCGAAGGCCGCCCGGCTGGACAATCGCCTTCGCCCGGCGATACTGCCGCGCCATGAGCAACGATTGCGACGTGCTGATCGTCGGCGGCGGACTGAACGGCCCGGTGCTGGCGCTGGCGCTGGCGCAAGGCGGGCTGACCAGCATCGTGCTGGACGCCCGCAGCGCCGAGGCGCGCGGCGAGCCGGCGTTCGACGGCCGCGCCTATGCGTTGGCGCTGGGGTCGCGGCGGATGCTGGCGGCGCTCGGCCTCTGGGGCGGGCTCGCGGGCGAGGCGCAGGCGATCGAGGCGATCCGGATCAGCGACGGACGCCCGGGCGAGGGCGCGTCGCGGCTCTTCCTGCACTTCGACGGCCAGGAGATCGACGAGGGCCCGATGGGCCACATCCTGGAGGACCGGTACCTGAGGCGCGCCCTCCTTCAGGCGATGGAGGCCTCGCCGCTGATCGAGCACCGGCCTTCGAGCCCGGTGGTGGCACAGTCGGCGACGCCCGGGCGGGTGACCCTGACGCTCGCGGGCGGCGAGACGCTCTCGGGGGCGCTGCTCGTCGCCTGCGACGGCCGCGACAGCCAGGTGGCGAAGCGGGCGGGCATCCGCCGCCGCGGCCGCGACTACGGTCAGACCTCGCTGGTCGCGGCCGTCGCTCACGCGCGGCCGCACGGCGGGGTCGCGCACCAGTTCTTCATGCCCGCCGGACCCCTCGCGATCCTGCCGCTGCCCGGCGACCGGTCCTCGATCGTCTGGACCGAGACGACGGCGCGCGCCGCGGCGATCGGCGCCCTCGACGACGCGGGATATCTCGCCGAGCTCAGCCCGCGCTTCGGCGACTTTCTCGGCACGCTGCGGCTCGAAGGTGAGCGCTACAGCTATCCGATCGGGCTGTCGCTGGCCGAGCGGGTGACCGGCCCGCGGCTGGCGCTGGCCGGCGACGCGGCGCACGGCATCCATCCCTTGGCCGGGCAGGGGCTGAACCTCGGGCTGCGCGACGTGGCGGCGCTTGCCGAGGTGGTGGTCGCCGCCGCGCGCCGCGGCCAAGACATCGGCGCACCGGACGTCCTCGACGGTTATGCCCGCTGGCGCCGCTTCGACATCGCCGCACTCGCGCTCGCGACCGACGGGCTGAACCGGCTCTTCTCCAACGACAATCCGCTGCTGCGCCTCGGCCGCGACCTCGGCCTCGGCGCGGTCGACCGCCTGCCGACGCTCCGCCGCGCCCTGATCGGCGAGGCCGCCGGCGCCGCCGGCGACCTACCGCTCCTGATCCGCGGCCTCCGCCTCTAGCGCGAAAGCCAAGAGGCTTGATCGTTCGGAATTTCCATGAATGGCGCGTTTGGATTTCAGTGACCTGCCGTGGGGAGGGTCGGCTCGGCAGACATGGTCAAGGCGTTGTCGGTTGATTTGCGTGCCGGCGTTCTTGCCGCGTTTGTGGCACGAACGAGCCACCGCGGGGTTGCTGCCCGCTCGGCTTCAGCGCCGCGACTGTCAACCGCTGGCGAGCGCTGGACGGCGGCGGCGAGCTTGAAGGGCTTGCCGGCGTCTTGCAGCTGGGCCCGGAGGCGCGGGCCGGGTCGGCTGGCCACTAAGGCCGCGAGGTAGAGCATGCGTCGGACATCGGCTCTGCCGTCTCAGATGCGGCGCATGGCGCCGCTTTCGACGCCACCGGTGCGGGTCTTCCACACCCGGACCTGGTAGCCGATGCGCTGGGCCAGACGTTCGGCGCTCTTCTCGCCCAGGCCGCAGCAGACAGGCCGCCTACTTCCGCCTCCATCAGCCGCTCTGCGGCAAAGTCGATTATCCCGCGCAGGAGGTCCGCGTCCGGGCCTTCTCCACCAGGCTGCGCAGGGTCATCATCTCGTCGGTCATGTTGAGGTTGGCTTTCGCAAACCCGGCTATCACCGAGGATCATGCGATGACCACGGTTTGGCCGGCGACCCGCCAGCGCGACGATCCGCGCAGGCAGCCGCCGACGCTACGGTCGAGCTACACTACCCAGGGGGACACGACCCCGGCTTTTCACTGCGGCCTGATTGAGAACGCCCTCGCGGCGGTAGAAGGCGCGCAGCCGCGGGTTGTCGAGGAGCAGCGGCCGATGGAACTGGAAAAGCCCGAGCGCCGGGACGTGATTGGCCTCGAGATAAGTCCAGGACTGCGGGGTCATCACGATATCCCAGCCGACGTAGCGGCGGGGAAACCGTCGGGCCACCCGCAGCAGGTCAGCGCACATCTCGCAGAACCGCGGAATGACGACGCCCTCGATCTGCGCGCCGGTATCGGGGTGCGTCTGGTAGCGCGTCCGTTTGCGGTCGAAGTTCGGCTTGCGAATGCCGGGCCCGAGCCGGCCGGTCTCCAGGTCGATCCCGGCCGCAAGCCCGCCGCTCGACCAGTTGTCGACGCCCACGGCACGCGACGAGCCGAACCGGTGCGTCGCCGCGGCGACGAAGACGTCTTCGCGGTCGTAGTCCCAGGCGGTCAGGATCCGGATCGTGTTGGCTGAGCCGGGATAGATCTCGGCGGCGTACGCGTGCTGCTGGACGTAGGGGGTCGCAAACTCGCCCGGCCGCAGCTCCGGGTTGGGATCGCCATGGCAGACGATGCGTACGCCGACGCCGCCGCCGATGTTTCCGCGGGGCTTGACCACCAGCGCGCCGTGGGCGCACACGAGCGCCTCCAAGCTCTGGGCATCGGTGTAGAAGATCAGCCGGCCCGCAGCGTGCTCGACGAGGACCGGGGGGGTGTTGGCGCCGAGCGCACCCATGTAGAGTGCGAACACCACCTTGTCGAGGCAACAGACCTCCTCGTCGGTGTCGATGGTCCGGCCCGGAGACTCCCCGTTATTATCAGGGAAATAGTCTTCCGGCCGGTATTTGGTAAAGTCGTATTCCTGCGCCCGTTCGGGGTAGAAGCCGTGGCGTCGGCAAAAGAGCAATAGTCGCAGGCTCACTCCGGGGTACTTGCCCCGGAGAAATTTGACGAAAATTCGCGCACTCTGAGGACTGGCTCTTGCGGCCATTCCAGCGTTCCCACCCCACCCCCACCGGGCCTCGCCGCGCTACAATACGCCTGAAGGTCCCCGGACGGGACCCGTTCCCCATCTGCTAAAAGTGGCTCGGAGTTCAAGCAACTTGACCGGCACGGCCTCGCCGCATAGAGACGCGAGCCAGTCCATCTGTGCGGCCCGAGGGGGGCGACGCGATGCCGGAACTTTCCCGGGCTGCGGCGGATTCGAAGGCGTGGCCCTTCGAGGAGGCGCGGCGCCTCGCCGCCCGCTACGCGGACGCGCCGCCCGCCAAGGGGCACGTGCTCTTCGAGACCGGCTACGGGCCGTCGGGACTGCCGCACATCGGCACCTTCGGCGAGGTGGCGCGCACCACGATGATCCGTCGCGCCTTCGAGGTGATCTCGGACATCCCGACGCGGCTGATCTGCTTTTCGGACGACATGGACGGCATGCGCAAGGTGCCGGAAAACGTGCCGAACCAGGAGATGCTGCGGGAAAACCTGCAGCGGCCGCTGACCAGCGTGCCGGACCCCTTCGGTGAGTTCGAGAGCTTCGGGGCGCACAACAACGCGATGCTGCGGCGGTTCCTCGACACCTTCGGCTTCGAGTACGAGTTCGTCTCGGCGACCGACTTCTATAAGTCCGGCCGGTTCGATGCGATCCTGCGGCGCGCGGCGGAGCGCTATGACGCGCTGATGAAGGTGATGCTCGCGAGCCTGCGCGAGGAGCGGCAGCAGACCTACTCGATCTTTCTGCCGATCTCGCCGCAGACCGGGCGGGTGCTCTACGTCCCGCTCAAGGACGTCAACGCGGCGGAGGGCACCATCACCTTCGACGACGAGGACGGCACCGAGACGACGCTGCCGGTGACCGGCGGCAACGTGAAGCTGCAGTGGAAGCCGGACTTCGGTGCCCGCTGGGCGGCGCTCGACGTCGACTTCGAGATGTATGGCAAGGACCATTCGACCAACACGCCGATCTACGACGCGATCTGCGAGATCCTCGGCGGGCGTGCACCAAACCACTTCACCTACGAGCTCTTTCTCGACGAGAACGCCGAGAAGATCTCTAAATCCAAGGGCAACGGGCTGACGATCGACGAGTGGCTGCGCTACGCCGGTCCGGAGTTGCTCAGCTACTTCATGTACGGCAAGCCGAAGACCGCGAAGCGGCTCTACTTCGACGTGATCCCGAAGAACGTCGACGAGTACCACCAGCAGCTGCGCGCGTTCGCGACGCAGGACGCGGCGGCCCGGCTGGCGAACCCGGTCTGGCACATCCACCGCGGCCAGCCGCCGGCCTCGGACATGGTGGTGAGCTTCGCGATGCTTCTGAACCTCGCGAGCGCCGCCAATGCCCACGACAAGGCGGTGCTCTGGGGGTTCATCCGCAAGTATGCACCCGAGGCGTCGCCCGAGACCCATCCCGGTCTCGACGCGGCGGCGGGGCACGCGGTGCGCTATTTCCTCGACTTCGTGAAGCCGGCCAAAACCTACCGGGCGCCCGACGCGCGCGAGGCGGCGGCGCTCGCCGACCTGCGCGGTCGCCTGGCCAGCTGGCAGGGGTCGATGGACCCCGAGGCGCTGCAGGCCATGGTCTTCGCGGTCGGCAGGGAGCACGGCTTCGAGCCGCTGCGTGCCTGGTTCGCGGCGATCTACGAAGTCCTGCTCGGCGCGGCGCAAGGCCCGCGCTTTGGAGGCTTCATCGCGGTCTACGGCGTCCCCGAGACCGTTGCGCTGATCGACGAAGCGTTGGAAGGGCGGCTCGTCACCGCCTGAGTTTGGTCACGTCCCGGATAGTGGTGTAGCTCGCGGGCAAGCGCGACCGCCCGCCAGCCCGCGTGTACGCGGCTTTGGGGCGGGCGGTCGCGCGGTCATCGGGTTCTTCGGGTAGGAGCGGGGTCGCATCCAACCCACCCGAGCCGAAGGTTTGCCCCATGACAGACGTGCTGATGGACCTGCAAGGCCGGGTCGAACGGACCCCGCCCGCCGATTTTCCTGGGGCGAGATGATCGGCTTCGCGGTTGCATCTGATGGAAATGGAGGTAGGCGCTATCACCGGCGCCGCCCAGACTAGGGGGAGAAGGGCGGCGCGCGGCTCGTCCAGCGCTACGGCCGGCCGCGAGCGGGACTGGGAGACCCGCGGGCGCCATCGTGCTCCGCAGTCCGAAGCTCCGGAAGGGGAGCGCCCGGCGAGGCGGCAGCAGCCGGAGATCAGGCGGTAGCGGAAGCCGTCACGCGGCCCGGCAAACTCCAGCATCTTGTGGGCTTCGGATCGGCGGAAGCGAGGCGTTGCGCCACGCCAGTTCTTCGGCCGGAGCGCGCGGACGTGTTTCCGCCAAATCCCGGCGGGCTGCTGTGGCGTCGCGGGACGGCTCAGGCGCGCTCGACGTATTCCATCGTTTCGGTGGAAACGATGACCGCCTCGCCTTCGCCGACGAATGGCGGGATCATGATGCGCACGCCGTTGTCGAGGATCGCCGGCTTGAAGCTGTTTGCGGCGGTCTGGCCCTTCACCGCGGGCTCGGTCTCGACCACGGTGCAGGTGACCTTGTCGGGGAGCTCGGCCGAGAGCGCCTCTTCCTCGTAGTAGTCGATCGACACGGTCATGCCGTCTTGCAGGAACGGGCGGCGCTCGCCGAGGATGTCGGCGGGCAGCTCGATCTGCTCGTAGGTCTCGCTGTCCATGAAGACCAGCATGCCGTTTTGCTCGTAGAGGAACTGCTGGTCCTTCTGCTCGATGCGGACGCGCTCGACCTTGTCGGCGGAGCGGAAGCGCTCGTTGAGCTTGGTGCCGCTGCGCAGGTTCTTGAGCTCGACCTGGGCGAAGGCGCCGCCCTTGCCGGGCTTGACGTGGGCGACCTTCACCGCGACCCAGAGGCCGTTGTCGTGCTCGAGGATGTTGCCCGGGCGGATTTCGTTGCCGTTGATCTTGGGCATGCGCGTTCGGTCCATTCATCGGTCGGAAAGTTGGCGCTGCTATAGAGCCAAGTTCAGGCGCTGGCAAGTTGCCGCGCCTTCGGGGCGTGGCCCGGCCGGATTGCGGCGCGCCGGGCGGAAATCTCAGGAAACGAGTGGAATGATTACCTGTCACGGGCGCCTGCCCAAGGCGCTTGCGCGCTCTCTTGCCGCCCGCGGCTACCGACGGCTGACACCGGTGCAGCGGGCGGTGCTGCGGGTGGAGGCGGCGGATGCGGACCTCCTCGTCTCGGCGCGCACCGGCTCGGGCAAGACCGTGGCCTACGGCCTGGCGCTGGCGCGGCGGCTGTTCGATCCCGCCTTCGCCGGGCCGGGCGGTCCTCGGGCGCTGGTGGTGACGCCGACGCGCGAGCTGGCGCTGCAGGTCAGGGAGGAGCTCGCCTGGCTCTTCGGCGGCACGGGGGTGCGGATCGGCTGCTGCACCGGCGGCACCGATCCCCGGGCCGATCGGGCGGCGCTGGCCGCCGGGGTCGAGGTGGTGGTGGGAACGCCGGGGCGGCTCCGCGACCACATCGGGCAGGGCGTGCTGGCGGTGAGCGGGATCGGCTGCGTGGTGCTCGACGAGTGCGACGACATGCTCGACCGCGACTTCCGGGCCGAGCTCGAGGCGGTGCTCGGGGCGCTGCCGGCGGGCCGGCAGACGCTGATGTTCTCGGCGACGATCGGGCCACCGGTCGAGGCGCTGGCGCAGCGCTTCCAGACCGGCGCTGTGCGGATCGACGTCGAGGCGGGCCACCGCGCCGGCGCGCTGACGCTGCAGGGCGTCGTGGTGGCGCCGGGCGACCGCGAGGCGGCGGTGGTGAACCTGCTCCGGCTGCACGAGGCGCGGGCGGCGCTGGTCTTCGCGGAGCGGCGCCAGACGGTGACGGCGCTGGCGGCGGCCCTCGCGGGACGGGGCTTCGGCGCGGTGGCGCTGTCCGGGGCGCTGAGCCAGGACGAGCGCAACGCGGCGGTCGCGGCGATGCGGCGCGGCCGGGCGCGGGTCTGCGTGGCGACCGACCTCGCGGCGCGGGGGATCGACCTGCCGGGGCTCGACCTCGTGGTGCATGCCGAACTGCCTGGCAGCGCCGAAACCCTGCTGCACCGCTCTGGCCGGACCGGCCGCGCCGGGCGCTGCGGCCGGGCCGTGCTGGTGGTGGCGCGCGGCGAGGAGCGGCGGGCGAGGGCGCTGGCAGCGCGCGCGGGGCTCGAGATCGACTGGATCGCGGCGCCGGGTCCGCTGGAGGTCGGCGTCCGCGACCGCGAGCGCATGCGTGCCGATCCGGCGCTGGCCGCGCCGCTGAGCGCCGGGGAGATCGCGACCGCCGCCGATCTCCTCGGCGTCCACGGGCCGGAGCGGGTGGCGGGTGCCTTCGTGCGGCTCTGGACCGCGGCGCGGCCGGCGGCGGCCGAGATCGCCGGCCGGCCGGCCCCGGCGCGGCGGGCGGGCGGGGTCTGGTTCACCATCGCCGCGGATCCCGGAATGGCGCTCAGCCAGCGCGAGCTGCTGCGGCTGATCTGCCGGCGGGGGCGGATCCCGCGGCAGGCCGTCCGTCGCGTGCGCGTCGTCGCAGCGGGAACCCAGGTCGAGCTCAACCGCTCGGCGGCCCGGCATTTCCTCGCGGCGATCCGATCCGCCCCGGAGGGGCTCGAGGTCACCCGGATCGGCGACCCGCTGCGGCACGCCGAAGGCTGACGCACCCCCTTGCGCCGGCGGGGCGGAGCCGCTTTTGTCGGCACGCGCCGGCGGGAGCGGCGGGAAAGATGCACTACTCGGCCCTGGCGATCCTGCGCAACGCGCTGAGCGGCGACCGTCACTGGGCGCCGGTCTGGCGCGATCCGGCACCGAAGCCCGCCTATGACGTCATCGTCGTCGGCGGCGGCGGGCACGGGCTGGCGACGGCCTACTACCTGGCGAAGAACCACGGCGTCACCAACGTGGCGGTGCTGGAGCGCGGGTACCTCGGCGGCGGCAACGTCGGGCGGAACACGACGCTGGTCCGGGCCAACTATCTGCTCAGGGGCAACTCGGAGTTCTATTCGCATTCGCTGAAGCTCTGGGAGGGGCTCGAGCAGGAGCTGAACTACAACGTGATGATGTCGCAGCGGGGGGTGCTGAACCTCTGCCATTCGGACGGGCAGTTCGACGCGTTCGCGCGGCGCGGCAACGCGATGCGGCTGCAGGGCGACGACGCGGAGCTCTTGACGCGGGAGGACCTGCGGGCGGGCTGGCCGTATCTGGATTTCGACAACGCGCGGTTTCCGATCTACGGCGGGCTGTTGCAGCGGCGGGCGGGGACGGCGCGGCACGATGCGGTGGCCTGGGGCTATGCCCGCGGGGCGGACCGGCGGGGGGTGGACCTGATCCAGAACTGCGAGGTGACGGGCTTCCGCATCGAGAACGGTCGGGTGCGTGGCGTCGAGACGTCGCGAGGGTACATCGGGGCCGGCAAGGTCGGGATGGCGGTGGCCGGGCGGTCGAGCCAGGTGGGCGCGATGGCGGGCCTGAGGCTGCCGATCGAGAGCCACGTGCTGCAGGCGTTCGTGACCGAAGGGCTGAAGCCGCTCATTCCCGGGGTGGTGACGTTCGGGATGGGGCACTTCTACATCAGCCAGTCGGACAAGGGCGGGCTGGTGTTCGGCGGCGATCTCGACTTCTACAACTCGTATGCGGCGCGGGGGAACCTGCCGACCGTCGAGCACGTGATGGAGGCCGGCATGGCGATGCTGCCGATGATCGGCAAGGCGCGGGTGCTGCGGTCGTGGGGCGGCATCATGGACATGTCGATGGACGGCTCGCCGATCATCGACAGGACGCCGGTGGACGGGCTCTTCTTCAACGGCGGCTGGTGCTACGGCGGGTTCAAGGCGACGCCGGCGTCGGGCTGGTGCTTCGCGCACCTGATCGCGACCGGCGAGGCGCACGCGGCGGCGACGCGGCTGCGGATGGACCGGTTCGAAACCGGGCTGGTTCTGGACGAGGAGGCGACCGGTGCGCAGCCGAACCTGCACTGACCGGCGATCAGGGGGAGGTCGCGGCGCCGATCGTGGCGCCGGTGACGGCGCCCGCCGCGGTGCCGATCACCGGGCCGCCGACGACGGTTCCGACCGCCGCGCCACCTATTCCGCCGGTCGCGGCGCGTGTCGTCGCGTTCCGGCCGCAGGCGCCGAGGGCGAGTGCCGCAAAGAGGCACGCGGCAAGGGTGAGCGGACGCATCAAGAGGCTCCTTTGAGGTGAGTTCGAGGCGTAACGCGGGCAACGGGACTCGGGTTCAAGGGAGGGCGCACGCATGCGGCTGACCTGTCCAGTGTGCGGTGAGCGCGACTTGCGCGAGTTCGCCTATCGCGGGTCGGCGAAGCTGATGGCGCGGCCTGCGGCCGATGCCGGCGCCGTGGCGTTCCACGACTACCTGCACCTGCGCGACAACCCGGCGGGGCCCAATGCCGAGCTCTGGCACCACGAGGGGGGGTGCCGGGCGTGGCTCCGGGTCGTACGCGACACGCGGAGCCATGCGGTGCTCGAGGTGGCGCTTGCCCGCGAGGCCGGGCGGTGAGGCGGCTGGCCGCCGGCGGGCGGATCGACCGCTCGCGCGATCTCGACGTGCTGTTCGACGGGCGGCAGCTCGTCGCCCATCCCGGCGACACGCTGGCGTCGGCGCTTCTCGGCAACGGCATCGGGCTGGTCGGCCGCAGCTTCAAGTACCACCGGCCGCGCGGCATCCTGAGCGCGGGCTCGGAGGAGCCGAACGCGCTGGTGACGGTCGGGCGGGGGGCAGAGGCGACGCCGAACACCCGGGCCACGGTGCAGGAGGTGTTCGACGGGCTGGTGGCAACGAGCCAGAACCGCTGGCCGTCGCTGCGGCTCGACCTGATGGCAGTGAACGACCTCGCGGCGCCGCTGATCGGGGCGGGCTTCTACTACAAGACCTTCATGTGGCCGAAGAGGTTCTGGGAGCAGGTCTACGAGCCGCTGATCCGGCGGGCGGCGGGGCTCGGGGCCTTGTCGGGGGCACCGGACCCGGACCTCCACGAGAAGGCGTTCGCGTTCTGCGACCTCCTGGTGATCGGGGCGGGGCCGGCGGGGCTGATGGCGGCGCTGGTCGCCGGGCGGGCGGGCGCGCGGGTGATCCTTGCCGACGAGGATTTTCTCGCCGGCGGGCGGCTGAACGCCGAGCGGCTGGAGGTGGACGGGCAGCCGGGGGCCGAGTGGGCGGCGAGCGTGGTGGCGGAGCTCGCCGCGATGTCGAACGTGCGCGTGATGCCGCGGACGACGGTGACCGGCGCCTATGACGGCGGCACGTACGGGGCGCTCGAGCGGGTGGCGGAGCACGTCGGGCTGCGGCCGGAGGGCGTGCCGGTCCAGTGCTTCTGGCGGATCGCGGCGAAGCGGGCGATCCTGGCCGCGGGGGCGCTGGAGCGGCCGGTGGCGTTCCCGGCGAACGACCGGCCCGGGGTGATGCTGGCGGGGGCGGTGCGGGCGTATCTCCACCGCTGGGCGGTGGCGCCGCGGCGGGCGGTGGTGTTTTCGACCTGCGACGACGGCTGGCGGACGGCGGCGGATCTCGTGGCGGCGGGGGTCGAGGTGACGGCGCTGGTCGACGCGCGCGACGTGGCGCTGCCGGCGGGGCCGTGGCGCGGGTTTGCCGGCGGTGCGGTGGTCGGGACGCGCGGGCGGCTCGGGCTGCGCGAGGTACGGGTGCGGCACGGCGGCAAGGAGCACCACATCGCAGCCGACTGCCTGGCGGTGGCGGGCGGCTGGAACCCGGCGCTGCACCTGACCTGCCACATGGGCGGGCGGCCGGTCTGGGACGAGGACTTCGCGGCGTTCGTGCCTGCGCCGGGCGCGGTGCCGGGGCTGGTGGCGGCGGGGGCGGCGGCGGGGGCGTTCTCGACCCACGCGGCGCTCGCGGGCGGTGCGGCGGCGGCGGCCGAGGCGCTGGAGGCGCTCGGGATGGCGGCGCCGGCGGTGGAGGTGCCGCGGGCGGAGGATGCGCCGGGTGCGCGGGCGGCGGTCTGGCAGGTAAGCGGGCGCCAAGGGGCGGGCCTGGCTCGACTTCCAGAACGACGTGACGGTGAAGGACGTGGCGCTGGCGGCGCGGGAGAACTTCCGCTCGGTCGAGCACATGAAGCGCTACACCACGCTCGGGATGGCGACCGATCAGGGCAAGACCAGCGGCGTCGCGGGGCTCGCGGTGCTGGCGGAGCTGACGGGCCGGGGCATCGGCGAGACCGGGACGACGACCTACCGGCCGCCGTTCGTGCCGGTGCCGATCGCGGTGCTCGGCGCCGGAGGCGCGGGCGAGGGGTTCGCGCCGCAGCGGTTCCCGCCGGCGCATGGCGAGATCGTGGCTGCCGGGGCGCCGCTGATCGAGGCGGGGCTCTGGTATCGGCCGGGCTGGTTCCCCGAGGCGGGCGAGACCGACTGGCGGCAGGGCTGCGACCGGGAGGTCGGCTGGGTGCGGCAGGCGGTCGGGGTCTGCGACGTGACGACGCTCGGCAAGATCGACGTGCAGGGGCCCGACGCGGCGGCGTTCCTCGACCGGGTCTATGCCAACACCGTCTCGACGCTGGCGGTGGGGCGGGTGCGCTACGGGCTGATGCTGCGCGAGGACGGCTTCGTCATGGACGACGGCACGGTGGCGCGGCTCGGCGAGGGGCATTTCCTCGTCACCACGACGACGGCGGCGGCGGGGCAGGTGATGGCGCACCTGGAGTTCTGCCTGCAGTGCCTGTGGCCCGAGCTCGACGTGCAGGTGGCCTCGGTGACCGAGCAGTGGGCGCAGGTGGCAGTGGCGGGGCCGCGGTCGCGGGAGCTGCTGAACGGGGTGCTGGAGGTGCCGCTGGAGGCGGGCGCGTTTCCGTTCATGGCGTGCGGCGAGGCGCGGATCGGTGGGGTGGCGGGGCGGCTCTTCCGGATTTCGTTCTCGGGCGAGCACGCCTACGAGGTGGCGGTGCCGGCGCGCTACGGCGCGGCGCTCTTCGCGCTGCTGGTGGAGCGGGCGCGGGGGATGGGCGGCGGGGCGTACGGGATGGAGGCGCTGAACGTGCTGCGCATCGAGAAGGGGCTCCTGACCCACGCCGAGCTCAACGGACGGACCACGGCGGACGACCTCGGCCTCGGGCGGATGGTGGCGTCGGGCAAGGACTGCATCGGCAAGGCCGCCGCGGCGCGGCCGGGGCTGAGCGGGCCGGAGCGCGAGCAGCTGGTCGGGCTGAAGCCGGTGGCGGCGGACGGGCGGCTGCCGGCGGGCGCGCACGTGCTCGCGGCAGGGCGCCGCGTTCACCGCGGCGAACGACGAGGGGTACCTGACGTCGGCGTGCCGGTCGCCGACGCTGGGGCACGCCATAGCGCTCGGGTTCGTGCGCGACGGGCGGGCGCGGATCGGCGAGCGGGTGCGGGTGGTGTGCGCGCTGCGGGGCGTCGAGACCGAGGCCGAGATCGTGACGCCGGTGTTCTTCGACCCCGAGGGAGGGCGGCTGCGTGGCTGAGCTCACGGCAGCGGGACCGTTCGAGGGGATGGGGTTGCCCCTCGAGGCCGGGCGGGCGCGGCTCGCGGCATTGCCGGACGTGCGGCGGACGCTGGTGGCGCCGTTCGCCGGGCAGCCTGCGCCCGGGCCGCAGGGACGTGCCTCGGCCGCGGACGGCGGGCGCGTCGTCTGGGCAGGGTTGGGGCAGTGGCTGGTCGAAGGCGAGGCGGCGGTGCCCGCGGCGGGCGCGGCGCTGACCGACCAGAGCGACGCCTGGGCGGGGCTGGCGCTGGACGGCGCGACGCTCGCGCGGTGCTGGCGCGGCTGGTGCCGCTCGATCTCGCGGGCGCGGCGTTTCCGGCGGGGACGGCGGCGCGGAGCCTCTTGCGCCACGTGCCGCTGCTGATCGTGGCGGGCGAGGCGGGCTTCGAGCTCCTGGTGCCGCGGTCCTATGCACGGACAGCGGTCGAGGAGCTTGGCGCGGCGATGCGGGGCGTCGAGGCGCGGGCGGCGTTGACAGCGGGGGGCGCGGGGGTATAAGGCGCGCTGCCTGCCGTCCGATTGGGGCGGCGGGTTGATCTGGCGTTCGTGGACCCCGCAAGGGGAAACCTGTCGGCCGGGCGAGAGCCTGGCAGAGGAGACGCCGCCAATATTTGGACGGATACGAAGGAAGACCACGTGACCAAGCGCACGAGTGCGAAATACAAGATCGACCGCCGCATGGGCGAGAACATCTGGGGCCGCCCGAAGTCCCCGGTCAACAAGCGCGAGTACGGCCCCGGCCAGCACGGCCAGCGCCGCAAGGGCAAGATGAGCGACTTCGGCACGCAGCTGCGCGCCAAGCAGAAGCTCAAGGGTTATTACGGCGACCTGACCGAGAAGCAGTTCCGCCGCATCTACGCCGACGCCGAGCGGCTGCGCGGCGACACCTCCGAGCAGCTGATCGGCCTCCTGGAGCGCCGGCTCGACGCCATCGTCTACCGGGCGAAGTTCGTGCCGACGATCTTCGCGGCGCGTCAGTTCGTCAACCACGGCCACGTTGCGGTGAACGGCAGGCGGGTGAACATCGCCTCCTACCGGGTGAAGGAAGGCGACGTGATCTCGGTGCGCGAGCGCTCGCGGCAGATGGCGCTGGTGCTCGAGGCGATCGGCTCGCCGGAGCGCGACGTGCCGGAGTACCTGGCGGTCGATCACTCCAAGCTGACGGCTGAGTTCGTGCGGGCGCCGGCGCTCGGCGACGTGCCCTATCCCGTGATGATGGAGCCGAACCTCGTCGTGGAGTACTACGCGAAGAACTGACGCCGCGGGGGGAGCGCCGGCCTCGGGGGCTGAAGCCCCCGCTCGGCCGGCGCTTGGCGGTCGGCCGTCTTTGCGTCCTCTCTCCAGTGGACGGCCTTCGGCCGTGAGTTTCAGGGTTCTCCCCGCCTGTTGGCGGGGCCCCTGTCCTGCCCGATAGGGTTTCATGCCAGTATGAATGCGTTCGGGTCGGGAGCGCGGGGGCGGGTGCGCCCTGGTGTGGGACGGGAGGCGGGGCGGGTGGATCTGACGCTGCAGCGGCTGCTCTTCGGGCTTCTGGCCTACGCGGTCATCGCGGCGGTGCACGGGTTCGTCCTCGCGATGGCGGCCGCGGTGCTCGGGGATCCCGGACCGGGGTATGACGGGCGGCGGACGCTGTCGCCGTTGGCGCATGCCGATGCGCTCGGCGGGCTCGGGGTTGCGGTCTTCGGTTACGGTTGGATCAAGCTGGTGGCGCTCGACACGGCGCTCCTGCGGGGGCGGGCTTGGGGGGCGCTCGGCGTCGTGGCGGCGGGGCTCGCGGCGCTGGTGGTGCTGGCGGTCGCCGCAGCGGCGCTGCGCCGGCCGCTGGTCGCAGCGTCCTCGGGCTCGCTGACGCTGAGCGCCGTCGCGTTCCTCGACCTTCTGGCCCGGCACTCGATTGGCTTTGCGCTGGTGAACCTGCTGCCGCTGCCGCCGTTCACGGCCGGCCTGGTCACGATGGCGGCGCTGCCTAGGGTCGCGGCGGCGTACCGGCGGGCGGGGCTTGCCTTTGGGCTCGTCGCGGCGGGGATCGTCGCGAGCGGGCTCGCTGATCGTGTGCTGCTGCCGCTTGTCGGGGTGCTGGGGCACCGGCTCCTCGGCGGGTGAGGCTTCAAGCGCCGGCGGCGGGGGCATCGCCGAGGTAGCGGGCGCGGATCGCCGCGGCGGTGCCGTCGCGGGAGAGCGCGGCAAGGGCGGCGTCGAGCGCCCGGTGCAGCGTCAGATCGCCTTTCCAGAGACCGAAGACCACCGGGTAGCGGGCGGGCAGGCCGGGCACTGCCGAGACGCTCCAGCGATGGTCGGCCGCGATGCGGTCCGCGACCAATGCCTCGGCGATGGCGATGTCGTAGCGCCCGGCCGAGAGGCCGGCGGCGAGGTCTTCCGCGGACCGCACGATGGTCGGGACTGCCCCGCTGGCACGCAGCACGCGGGAGAGGGCGAGCCGGTCGATGCCCGAGGTCGCGGCGAGCACGCCGACGCGGGCCGAGGTCAGGTCGGGCGGGCCCGAGCCGTCGCGGGTGACCGCGGCCCAGCCGGTCTCGGCGTGCGGCGCCGTCACGTCGAGAAACGAGCGGGTGACCGGAGTGTCGACGACGCCGCCGGCGACGACTTGGCAGCGGGCGCGGGTGATCCGCCAGATGCGCGGGTTGAAGTCGCGGCCCATGGCGGGAACGACGGTCAGCGACAGCGTCAGGCCCATGCGCGCGGCGGCGGCGGCGAGGAGCTCGACGTCGAGGCCGGGACGGGCGGGGTCGCCGGTGACGAGCGGCGGGTAGGCCGAAGGCACGCAGACGTCGAGCTTGCCGGCGCGGCGCACCTCTGAAAGCGAGGTGTCGGGCGGCAGCAGGTAGACCGCGCCGAGGAGCGCCACGAGGACGGCGATCGTCGCGAGGTCGCGCAGGCCCCGCGGGACGCTCACCGGCGGCTCCGGAAGTCGCGGAGCGCGATCAGGAAGAAGACGGCCGCCATCGCCACCAGCACGATCGGCCCGATGCGGGGGTCGAACTGGTTGAAGTGGATGAGGATGCCGCGGAGCGAATCCACCGCGTAGGTCATCGGGTTGATCCGGACCAGCGTCACCAGCCACTCGGGGTAGACGATGCGCGTCTGCGCGCCGGTCAGCGCCGGGTCGAGCGGGAAGATCGAGGACGAGGTGAAGTAGAGCGGCAGGATCACGACGTTGGAGAAGACGCCGAAGCCCTCGAAGCTGCGGATGCGGTTGGCGAGCACGACCCCGAGCGAGGTCAGCGCGAAAGCCATCAGGAACATCACCGAGAGTGCGAGCACGATGTCGCGGGGCGCGATCGGCACGTCGACGAAGCGGGCGAGGACGAGCACGAGCGCGCCGTGGAACATCGCAACAGTGGTGCCGCCGAGCACCTTGCCGAGCAGGATCGTCGTGCGCGAGAGCGGCGAGACCAGCACCTCGCGCAGGAAGCCGAACTGGCGATCCCAGATCACCGACACTGCCGACTGCACCGAGGTGTAGAGGATGTTGAGCGCGATCACCGCGGGGAAGATGAACTGCAGGTAGGTGTAGGGCACGACGAAGCGCACCTCGCCGTAGATCTCGCCGCGGAAGTAGGGGTTGAGGCCGATGCCGAGGACCAGCACCCAGAGAAGCGGACGGCTGACGCCGCCGATCAGCTGGCCGCGGTCGCGGACCGCGCGCTTGACCTCGCGGAGCCAGATCGCGTGCAGGCCCGAGAGCTCGCGGGCGAGGCGGCCGGTCATCGGGTGTGCTCGCCGCCGATGCGGCCGAAGGCGAGGGTGCGGTCGCCCGCGGTGGCGCCGGTGTCGCGGATCTCGCGGCCGGTCAGCGACAGGAACACCGTCTCGAGGGTGGATTCGTCGAGGCGCATCGCGACGATCCGGGTGCCGAAGCGGGCGAGAAAGCCATCGACGAAGCCGGGGTCGGGCGCGGCGATGACGAGCGCGCCGTCGGCGGCGGTGGTGGCGTCGGGGGCGGAGGCACGGATCGCGGCGGCGGCGTCGGCGTCGCGCGGCGTGACGCGCAGCAGCACCCGGCCGTAGGCCTGGCGCAGGCCCGCGGGAGTGTCGTCGGCGAGGACCTTGCCGTGGTCGATGATGCAGACGTGGTCGCAGGTCTCGACTTCCTCGATATAGTGAGTGGTGACGATCACCGTGAGGTCGCGCTCGGCGCGCAGCCGGTCGAGATAGCCCCAGATTCGGGCGCGGGACTGGACGTCGAGGCCGACGGTCGGCTCGTCGAGAAAGAGGATAGCAGTGTCGTGGATCAGCGCGCGGGCGATCTCGAGGCGTCGCTTCATGCCGGAGGAGAGCTCGCGCACCAAGCGCTCGCGCCAGTCGGTCAGCTCGACCAGCGCCAGCATCTCGGCGATGCGGCTGCGCCTGAGGCGGGAGGGCACGCCGTAGACCCGGCCGTGGAAGTCGAGGTTCTCGGCGACGGTCAGGCGGTCGTCGAGGCTCGGCTCCTGGAAGACGACGCCGATCCGGCCCCGTACGCCGCCGGGATCGCGCACCACGTCGGCACCGCCGACGGTGGCGGTGCCGCCGTCGGGTTCGAGGAGCGTCGTCAGGATGCGCACCAGCGTGGTCTTGCCGGCGCCGTTCGGACCGAGGAGCGCGAAGAGCGCGCCGGGAGCGACGGTGAGGCTGACCCCGTCGAGCGCCAGGGTGCGCCCGTAGCGCTTGCTGAGGCCGCTGGCGACCACGCCAGTGGTCACCGGTGGGGGCCGGGTGTCATCGGTCCCCGAGTTCTGGGCATGGTTCAAGCCATTGATCTCAAAAGGATTCACTTGCAGTTAACCATGCGGGCTCCGCGCCTCAGGGGGCGACCTCGGCGGGGAAATGGTGCTCCTCGAGGATGGCCGCGATGGTGCCGTCGGCGGCAAGTGCGGCGATTGCCTGATCGACGCTGGTGCGTAGGAAGCTCTGGTTGGAGAGGATCGCGGCACCCATGCCGAGGGTGGTGACGGGCAGCGGATCGGTCGAAATCAGGCGCACGCCGGCGTAGCCGGGGTCGGCCTGCTGCAGCGCCCAGACCGCCGGGCCCCAGACCAGCGCGGCGGCGACGGTGCCGGCCTTGAGCGCTGCGAGCGCGTTCTCATTGGTGCCCATCGGGAAACGCTGCCAGCGATGATCGGCCGGCAGGCTCTCGATGTACTTGATCAAGTTGAAGTCGGCGGTGGTCGCGATCGCCGCGGCGATCGGGCGGTCGGTCGGGATGTCGGCGAGCGAGGACCAGGACGGGTCGGTCACCGCGAGCACGTAGGTCGAGGCGTAGTACGGGCGGCTCAGCGCCAGCCATCCGGGATAGGCCGAGGGGATGAGCTTGAAGCCGAAGTAGACGTCGCAGTCCTGCAGCAGGTGGGTGTAGAGCGTCGTCCAGCCGGCGGTTACGATCTTGTCCTCGATCATGTACGGCGCGGGCGTGAGCAGCAGTGCCCCGGCGACGTCCTCGGCGATGTCGCGGGCGATCGTCCATTCGGGATCGCGCGGATCGATGCAGTAGCGCAGCGTCCCGTTGTCGTCGCGGCGACCGTATTTCCATTGGTCGGGAACGTACGGCGTGTCCTGCGCCGAGCCGGGAGCGATCGGCGCAACGACGCTGGCGAGCGCGAGAAGCGCGCCGGCCACGGCCGCTCTGGTGCCGTCTCGCACGAGCTGAGATCCTCCGTTCGTAGCGAAGAACCGGCGCCAGAAGGCGCCGGTCCGAAGTCCCGAGCCCGGATCAGTTGGCCGAAGCGGTGTCGGTCGTGGGATTGACCGCGAAGACCCAGAGCGCCGAGCCGCCGTCGGGATTGGTCAGCTCCGGCGTCAGCGTCGCCCAGGACCGCGCCGCGCTCGACCCGTTGCCGGTCGCGACGGCGATGTACTGCTTGCCGCCGGCCTCGTAGCTGATCGGGAACGAGTTGACGGCGTTGTTCAGCCGCTTCTGCCAGAGCACCTCGCCGGTGGTGTCGTCGAAGGCGCGGAACCAGCGGTCCCAGGTGCCGCCGAAGACGAGGCCGCCCCCGGTCGGCAGCATGGCGCTGGTCTGCGGCGAGCGCTGGCGGTGGGTCCAGAGCTGCGACTGGTCGGTGACCTTGATCGCGTCGATCCGGCCGATGTTGCCGTCGCTGTCGGGCACCGGAACCCGGGCGAAGGTCGCCCGGCCGCCGCCGGTGTAGACCTGACCTTGGTCGATCGGCTGCGGCGTGGTGTTCGAGCAGAACTCGTTCAGCGGCAGGTAGATCGCCTGGGTCTTCGGGCTGTAGGCGGTCGCCGGCCAGCCGCGGCCGCCCGGGTCGGCGGGGCAGTTGACCGTGGTCGCGCCGATGTGCGGGATCGCATCCTGGTTGATGGTCTTCTCGCCGGTCTTGGGATCGATGGCGCTGACGACGTTCTGCGGCACCGTCTGCTTGGCCCAGAGCCATTCGCCGGTGGTGCGGTCGATCGCCTCGATGATCCCGAGCTTGCCGGTCGTGATCAGCATCTTGCGATCCTGGCCGTTGAACGGCGCGTCGACCAGCTGGCGCTCATAGACGTAGTCGAGATCCCAGGTGTCGTCCTTGAGGTACTGGTGGTGCCACTTGAGCTCGCCGGTCTTGGGGTCGATGGCGAGCGTCGAGTCGGAGTAGAGGGCGTCGTTGTTCTTGCCCTCCTGCAGCGGCAGCGTGCCGCGCATCTCGGCGATCCAGGGGTAGGGCTGGCCGACGCCTTGGAAGACGAGGTTCTGGTCGGGGTCGTAGCTGCCGGAGATCCAGGCCGACGCGCCCATGCGGCTGTCCAGCGGCAGGCCGTTCCAAGTGTCGCCGTCCTCGGTGCCGGGCCGGGCGATGGTGTAGACGCGCCAGAGCTCGCTGCCGTCCTTGGGATCGTTGCCGGTGACGAAGCAGCCGCCGGGCTCGGCGTTACCGCAGCCGGTCATGCCCTGGATGATCGTGCCGTCGGCGATGAACGGGCCCGAGGTGTAGCGCCAGCCCTTGGACCAGTCGGCGGTCTGGTGCTCCCAGTCGACCTGGCCGGTCTTGGCGTTCAGCGCGACGATGTAGGCGTCCGAGGTGGCGAGGATGATGTCGTCGCCGTAGATCGCCATGTTGCGCTTGGCGAGGTTGTTGCCGCCGGCGTCGATCAGTTCCTGCGGCAACTCGCGCTGGTACTCCCAGAGCAGGTCGCCGGTCACGGCGTTAAGCGCCTGAACCTTGTCGCCGTAGTTGAAGATGAAGAGCACGCCGTCATGCTCGAGGGGCGTCGTCTCGGTGGCGCCGTTCGACAGCGACCACACCCAGGCGACCGACAGGTCCTTGACGTTGTCCTTGTTGATCTGGTCCAGCGGCGAGTATCCCCAGCCGTTGTAGGTGCGGCGCCACATCAGCCAGTCGCCGTCGTCGGGGTTCTTGAGCATGTCGTCGGTCACCGGACGCATGGCGTCGAGCGGCTTGGCTTCGGGGGTGTCCTGGGCCGAGACGATCGTGCCGCCGGCGAAGAGCAGCGGCGTGACGAGCATGGTGGATCTGAGCAGGTGCTGAAGTCTCATGTGCTTCCTCCCTCGCACGTGAAGAGGGGCTTTTCCCCGGGTGAACCGATTTCGGTCCGAGCCTTCCATTCGTGGAGCGGGGGAATAAGTCCTCTGGGGTAAAACCTGTGCGACCGGTGGGCGTTGTCAAGGCGGGGGGTGCTGATTTCCTTCCAGAAAAATGCCGGCACCCCATGCCGAGGAGGAGAGACTATCGTGAAAAGCAAGACTGTTGGCCTGTTGTCGGGTGGCGCGGGAACGCTCGGGCTGGTGCTGTCGGCGGGGCTGGCCGCGGCCCAGGTGATGGGCATGCCGGGGCTCGATGCGACCAAGCCGCTCGGCCAGACGGAGAAGCCAAAGGCGGACACCAGCGGGGGCGACATGGTGCCGCCGACGTTCACGGCGGCGCAGGTGGACCGGGGACGCAAGGCATACATGGGCAACTGCGTCGACTGTCACGGCGACCAGCTCAACAACGGCGAGTTCGGCGGCGCGCCGTTGACCGGGTCGTATTTCCAGGATCACTGGGGTGGCGTGACCGTGGACGCGCTCTACGGCTACCTGAGTTCGGCGATGCCGCCAAACAAGCCGGGGGCGTTGAGCGCGCAGGTCTATACCGACATCACGACGTTCCTGCTGGCCAAGAACGGCTATGCGGCGGGGTCGACCGAGATGCCGGCGAACCCCGACGCGATGGCGAGCATGCTCATCAAGGAGTAGGCGCGGCGGCGTTGCCGGCCAGCCGCTGCAAGAGGCGTGCCCAGGCGATCTGGCCGGTGCGGAAGTTCGCGAGGCGGAAGAACTCGTTGGGGGCATGGTAGTCCTCGTCCGAGGTCGAGAACGAGAAGAAGATGGTGCCGACCCCGAGATGCCGGGCGAAGACCGCGCCGATCGGGACGGTGGCGCCCATGGCGACGCGGAGCGGGCGGGCGCCGAGGAGTTCGCCGAGGATGTCCTCGGCGAGCTTCAGGCCGGGGAGGTCCGGGTCGAGCGAGAAGGCGGCGGAGCCCGGGCCGTGGCGGTGGACCTCGCAGCGGTAGCCGGTCGGCAGGACGGAGTGCAGGTGCATCTCGATGGCGTGGGCGACGCGGGCGGGGTCCTGGCCCGCAACGAGGCGGCAGGTGATCTTGGCCGAGGCGCTGGCGGGGATCACCGTCTTGGTGCCGGGGCCGGCATAGCCGCCGGCGATGCCGTTGAATTCGAGCGTCGGGCGCAGCCACTGGCGGATCAGGAGGTCGCGCGCGTCGGGCAGGGGGTCCGGACGGGGCGCGCCGATGTCGTCGAAATAGGCCGCCGGGTCGAAGTCCGCCGCGGCGATGGCCTCGAGGATCGCCGGATCGGGCGGGGTGGCATCGTTGGCGAAGCCGGGGACGGCGACCGCGCCGTCGGGGTCGTGCACGGTCGCGAGCATGCGGGCGAGGGCGCGGATCGGGTTGGGGGCGCTGCCGCCATGGCGGCCGGAATGGAGGTCCTTGGCGGCGCCGGTCACCGTGACGTCGAGGGCGACGAGGCCACGGCTCGCGACGGTGACCGAGGGCAGGTCGGCGCGCCACATCGCGCCGTCGGCGGAGACCGCGAGATCGCAGGCGAGCCGGTCGCGCAGGCGCTCGACGGTGGGCTCGAAGTGCGGGCTGCCGGATTCCTCCTCGCCTTCTATGAGGAATTTCAGGTTCAGCGGCGGCGCGCCTGCGGTGCGGGCGAAGGCTTCGGTGACGAGGATCGGGATGAGGAGCGAACCCTTGTCGTCGGAAGCGCCGCGGGCGTAGAGGCGGTCGCCGCGGACCTGCGGCACGAAGGGCGGGGTGTCCCATTTGTCCAATGGGTCGGGAGGCTGCACGTCGTAGTGGCCGTAGATCAGGATCGTCGGGGCGGCGGGGTCGACCTGCCACTCGCCGACGACGCAGGGGTGGCCGCCGGTGGCGACGGTCTCGACCACGGGCACGCCGGCCTGCCGGAGGCGGTCGGCGACGAAGGCGGCGGCGCGGGTGACGTCGGCCGCGAAGGCGGGATCGGTGCTGACGCTCGGGATGCGGCAGAAGGCCTCGAGCGTCTGGAGAGCGGTGTCGGTGTTTGCGGCGAGCCAGGCTTCGACGGGGGCGGTCGCGCTCATTTGCCGCCGTCCACGCCGAGGGTCTCGCCGGTGATCCAGCCGGCGTAGTCGGAGGCGAAAAAGAGGACGGCGTGGGCGATGTCGTCGGGCGTGCCGAGCTTGCGCAGCGCAATGCCGCGGATCAGCGCGGCCTGGCCCTCGGCGCCCAGGGCGTCCCACTGCTTCTCGGTCGTGGGGTTCGAGCGGACGAAGCCCGGGGCGATGCAGTTGACGGTGATGCCGAAGGGGCCGAGTTCGTGGGCGAGCTGGCGGGTCAGGCCGATCTGGCCGGCCTTGGCGCTGGCATAAGCCTGGATGCCGGTGAGGCTGATGGTGCGGCCCGCGCCGCTGGAAATGTTGACGATGCGGCCGTGGCCGTGCGCCTTCATCGCAGGCGCGACGGCTTGGGTCATGAAGAAGGTTCCCGTGAGGTT
>CAWFYR010000012.1:0-100718 GCA_963819995.1 uncultured Alphaproteobacteria bacterium
GGAATGGTGGCGCTCACCGGCCCGACGGGCAGCGGCAAGACCAGCATGCTCGCGGCGATTGCCGGGCAGATCGCGCCGGCTGCGGGACGGATCAACCCGGTCGATGCCGGTGACGTGGCCTGGGCGGCGCAGCGGCCGCTGATCCTGCCAGGCACGCTGCGCGACAATCTCGCCCTCGCTCGCCCGGACGCCGGCGATGCGTTGATCCTTGAGGTCGCTGCGCAGGTGGGTCTCGTGCCGCTGATCAGCGAGCGCGGATCGGGCCTCGACCTGGTGCTGGACCACCGCGGCTTGGGGCTCTCCGGCGGCGAGCGGCGGCGGCTCGGGATCGCGCGCGCCATCCTCTCGGGGCGGCCGCTCCTGCTCCGCGACGAGCCGACCGCCGACCTCGACGATGCGGCGGCAGAGGCAATGGTGGCGCTCCTGAGCGAGCTTGCGAGGACGCGCGCCATCATCGTCGCGACCCATGACGGCCGCCTCGCCTCGGCCGCCGACCGAACGGTGTCGTTGTGAGCCGGCGGGCGGGAGTGCCGGCACTGGCCGACTGGAAAAGCCCGTTGCTGCGCTGGTCGCTGGTCTGCGCGGTCCTCGCCGGTCTTGCGTCGGTGCTTCTCTTGGCGCTGTCCGGCTGGTTCCTGACCGCGGCCGCCTTCGCCGGTGCGGCCGGAAGCGCCACGGCGCTGGCGTTCAACTACCTCCTACCGAGCGCCGCGATCCGCGGGCTCGCGATCGTGCGCACCGGATCACGCTACGGCGAGCGGCTGCTCTCCCACAGCGCCGCGTTGGCGGCGATGGCCGAGCTTCGCGCACGCCTCTTCGGCAAGCTTGCAGCCCAGGACAGCCGGACCGCGCCCGATCTCTCCGGCGGCGACGCCAGTGCCCGGCTCATCGGCGACATCGAGGCCCTGGAGGAACTGGTCGTGCGGCGCCCGACGCGGCCGGCGAGCCTGATCGCGGCGGCTTTCGGCGTAGGGCTGGCCTTGCTGGCGGGCTGGAAGAGCGCCCTGGCGCTTGCGGTCCTGCTCGCGCTTCTGCCCCTCGCTCTAAAGCTTCTGGGAGACCGCTGGACGCGCGCCGCCGCCTTTCAGGCGGCCACGGCCCTTGGCGATCTGCGCAGCGCTTTCGTCGACTACGCGGCCGCCCGTCCCGAGATCGTCGCCTATGGCGTCGGCGATCGGGTCGGGGCCGCACTCGCGCCGGTCGCGGCGCGGCTCGATGCGGCGCGGGCGGCGCTCTTCCGCGGCGAGGGTGCCGTCGCGGGACTGTTGGCCGGCTATGGGGCGCTCGTCGCCGCAGTGGTGCTTGCGCTCGCCGAAGGTCCGGCGGCTTTGGTCGCTCTCGCGGCGCTCGCGGCCGTCGTTTCGGTCGAGGCGATGACGGCTTTTGCGCGATCGGCGTTGCGTCAGGCCAGCGTGGCGCAGGGTCTCGCGCGCCTCGAGGTCCTTGTCACGCTCGAGGGCGAGCCGGTCAGGGCGGTGCGGGGGCCGGTCGCTGCAGCGCCGCTCGGCATCGGCGAGGCCTGCATCCTTCCCGGAGAGCGCGTGGCGGTGACCGGCGCGTCCGGCTCGGGCAAGTCGCGGCTCCTGGAGGCGCTGGCGGGGCTGCGGTCGCCGGTGCACGCCCTGCTGCTGGACGGACAGCCGATCGACACCTGCAGCGCTGCTTCCTTGACCGGACAGTTCGCTCTGTCGCCGCAGGACGCCACGCTGATCGCCGGCACCATTGCCGACAACCTGCGGCTGGCCCGTCCCGGCGTCACCCCCGACGAAATGAACGCGGCACTGAGCGTCGCATGCCTGGCCGCGCGGGTGGCCGAGATGCCCCGTGGGCTCGACACCTGGCTCGGCGAGGGTGGCGGCACCTTGTCTGGCGGCGAGCGCAAGCGGCTTTCACTGGCGCGTGCGCTTCTCGCGGAGCGGCCGTGGCTGGTGCTCGACGAGCCGACCGAAGGGCTGGACGCGGTGACCGAGGCCGACCTGATCGGCCGGCTGGGCGCCTGGCTCGACGCGACAGGGACGGGCCTCATCATTGCCTCGCACCGGCCCGCTCCGCTCCGGCTGAACTCGGCGCTGCATCCCGATCTGCACGGTTCCGCGTTGCTGAAAACCCTCGGTGGCTTGCTCCAGGTCAAGGCGCGATGGGTGCGAAGCCGCCAGAAAGGCGAGGCATGACCCTCGACGACCTTCAGCACGGCTCGCGGCCCATCCTCGTCGTGATCACGGTCGCCGGGCTGGTGGCGGGCATCGCCGCATGGGCGGTCGGAGCGACGGGCTGGGCCGGCGGGTTCTGGACCGTGGCGACGTTGCCGGTGCTCGCGGCGCTGGTGGTGGAGATCGTCACGAGCCTGAGGCGCGGCGAGCTTGGGCTCGACATCGTGGCGGCACTGTCGATGACTGCGGCTCTGGTCTTCGGCGAGGCGCTGGCCGCGGCGGTCGTGGCGCTGATGTACGCAGGCGGGCAGTACCTCGAGCTCTTCGCCGAGCGGCGGGCACGGCGCGAGATGACGGCGCTGCTGGCGCAGGCGCCACGGACGGCGATGCGGCACCGCGACGGCGGCCTGGAGGAGGTGGACCTCGACGCAATTGCGCCGGGCGACCGGCTGCTGATCCGGCAGGGCGACGTGGTGCCGGTAGACGGCACCGCGGAGGGCGTTGCGACGCTGGACGAGGCGGCGCTGACCGGGGAGGCGCTACCGGTGCGGCACCCGACGGGCGCTGCGGTGATGAGCGGGCCGGTCAACGTGGGCGAGGCCTTCGACATGACCGCCTTGCGCCCTGCCGCGGAGAGCACCTTCGCCGGGATCGTGCGGCTGGTCGAGCAGGCGGGCCGGTCGAAGGCGCCGATGGTGCGGCTGGCGGACCGCTTCGCAATCTGGTTTCTCGGGCTGACGCTCGTGATCGCCGGGACTGCCTGGGCGCTGACCGGCGATCCGGTGCGCGCGGTCGCGGTGCTGGTGGTCGCGACACCCTGCCCGCTGATCCTGGCGGTGCCGGTCGCCTTCGTCGCCGGGCTGTCGCGGGCGGCGCGGCACGGTATCCTGATCAAGGGGGCGCG
The DNA here is from genome assembly GCA_963819995.1 of uncultured Alphaproteobacteria bacterium. Classification (GTDB taxonomy): domain Bacteria; phylum Pseudomonadota; class Alphaproteobacteria; order Rhodobacterales; family Rhodobacteraceae; genus Amaricoccus. Next base: position 3,055 of record CAWFYR010000012.1, read on the forward strand.
GCCGCTGGAGGCGATGGCGCGGGTGGCGGTGCTGGTGCTCGACAAGACCGGTACGCTGACCGACGGCCGTCCGCAGCTGGTGGCGACACGGGTGAGAGCGGGCTTTCAGGCGGCGGAGGTGCTGCGGCTGGCGGCTTCGCTCGATCAGGCGTCCAAGCACACGGTCGCCCGCACCGTGGTCGAGGCGGCCCATGCCGTGGGCTTGGCGCTCGCGGTTCCCGAAGCGGTGGTGGAAAGCGCCGGCGAAGGCGTCGAGGGCCGCGTGGAGGGGCGCGCGGTGACGGTCGGCGGCCGGGGGTTCGTGGCGGCACGGCTCGGGGTCGCGGCGGACCCAGCCGTCGCGGATGCCGGCGCGATCATCGTGGCGGTGGGCCTCGACGGCGCGCCGGCGGGGGAACTGGTCCTGACCGACGCGCTGCGCCCGGGCATCGCAGGGCTCCTGGCGGAACTGCGGGGCGCCGGGATCGAGCGGCTTGTCCTGGCGACGGGCGATCGGCGGGACGTGGCGGCGGCGATCACCGAGGGGCTGGGGTTCGACGCGGTGCGCGCCGGTCTCACCGCGGAGGCGAAGGTGATGCTGGTGCTGGCCGAGCGCAAGTTCGGGCCGGTGATGATGGTCGGCGACGGGGTCAACGACGCCCCGGCGCTGGCGGCGGCGGATATCGGGGTCGCGATGGGCGCCCGCGGCGCAGCGGCGGCGGCGGAAGCCGCGGACGTGGTGCTGCTCGTCGACCGGCTCGACCGCGTGCTGCTCGGGCTCGGCATCGCGCGGCGGTCGCGGCGGATCGCCATGGAAAGCGTCGCCGCGGGCATCGGCCTTTCGGTCGCGGGGATGCTGGCTGCGGCGTGGGGAGCGATCACCCCGGTGCAGGGGGCGTTGCTGCAGGAGGCAATCGACGTGGCGGTGATCCTGAATGCGCTACGGGCCCTCGGAGGCGGGCTTCCGGAGCGTGAGCCCCGGCGGCTTCGGAACGCTTCCACGGTGGAAGCGAAATCAGGCAACTGACCGTTGGCAAAAATGTTCGAATCTCAGGGGTTGTTCAGGAATGGTCGGCTCACGCCGCCTCGGAGATCGCCTCGACGCAGTTCAGATCGGTGATGCGGATGCGGCGCGCGGACACCAGCTCGATGAAGCCGAGGTCCTCGAGTTCGTGCAGCTTGCGGCTGACGGTTTCGATGGTGAGCCCGAGATAATCGGCGATGTCGCTGCGGGTCATCGGCAACTCGATGTCCCCGTCCCGGTCGGCGGGCAGGCGCAGGATGAAGGTCGCCAGCCGCTCGGCGGCGCTCATCTGCCCGAGAAGGGTCATGTGGGTCCGGGTGGCGGCGAGCTCCTCGCGCAGCGCCTGGAGCACGCGGCCGCGCAGGCTGGCATCTGCCATCGCCGTGTCGAGGCCGGCGAGACGGTGACGGCGCGCCACCACCTCGGTGACCGCCTCGGCCGTGTAGCCATAGTTGCGGATGCAGCCGACCCCGAGCATCGCGCCCGCGGCGGCGAAGCGGTGGATCTGGCGTCGCCCGTCCGAGATCAGCCGGCAGCACCGCATGGTGCCGCTGACGATATCGAAGAAGGCGTCCGCCTCGTCGCCCTCGAAGAACAGGGTCTGGCCGCGTGCGAGCCTGATCTCCCTCGGCGCTTTTGCGAGGTCCTGGGCTCGGATGGCGCGATGCGGCACTGAGTGGCGTTTGGGAAGGTCGCTGGTGATGGCGTGCATTCCGGTCCCCCGTGGCAGGGGCGCGCCCGTAAGGTCCGGGGCGCCCGATCGACAGCGCCATAAGGAGGCGAAAAGCCGCGACGCCGACAGTCCGGGATAGTGCCTACGGGAGACGGCGGTCGGCGTAGGCATTCTCCCTTATGGCCTGAAGCGCGTCGAGCAGGGTCGCCTGTGGAACCGGCTTGGTCAGCAGGGCGCGGGCGCCGAGCGCCAGCGCCCGCTGGTGCAGATGCTCGTCGCGGCTCGCGGTGAGCACCAGCACCGGGACCGTAGGCATGCGGCCGGCCAGCGCCTGCATCAGGCCGAGGCCGCCCATCCCGGGCATGTGGATATCGAGCAGGAGGCAGCCGTGAGCGGCCTCGGCCGCCGCGAGATAGGCCTCGGCGGACGGGTAGGCTTCCACCGGGTAGCCCGCGACGAGCAGCAGCGCCTCAAGCGATTCGCGCACCGCCGCGTCGTCGTCGATGACGTGCACCATGAAGCCACCGTGATCCGTCATTGGCCGTCCCAGCTATCCGGCGGGCCGCCGGGATATCCGTTCAATAGTGCGCGCAAAAGCGGCAAGCGGGGAGTTCCGCAATCTCCCCTACCCGGCGTCCTCCGGCGCGTAGCCGGCGCGGATCGCCATGCGCACCAGGTGGGCGAGGCTGCTTGCGCCGGTCTTGTGCATCACCCGGCCGCGGTGGATCTCGACGGTGCGCGGGCTCATACCGAGCGCATGGGCGATGAGCTTGTTCGGCAGGCCCGCGACCATCTGCTGCATCACTTCGGTCTCGCGCGGGGTCAGGCGGGCGAAGCGGTCGCCGAGCGCGGCGTCGGCGCCTGCGGCCTGCGGTGCCGGGCGGGCGATCGAGGCGGCGATGCTTTCGAGCAGCTCTTGCTGGCGGAACGGCTTTTCCACGAAGTCGGTGGCGCCGGCCCGCATGGCGCGCGCCGCCATCGGCACGTCGGCGTGAGCGGTCATCATCACCACCGGCACGCCCCGGCGGTCCGGGCCGAGCGTCTCGAGCAGCGTCAGGCCGTCCATCCCGGGCATCCGCACGTCGAGAAGGATGCAGCCCGCCCCGGCCGCGTCGAAGCCCGCGAGAAAGTCGCTTGCGGAGCCGAAGGCCACCGGCTCGAAGCCGGCGGCGGCGAGAAGGGCCTCGAGCGATTCCCGCACCGCCGTGTCGTCGTCGACCAGATAGACGCGTCCTCGGGTCATGGCGCCGGTGGGGCGGCCGGCAGGGTGAACGCGAAGCGGGCGCCATGCCCGGCCGCCGGCTCGATCCAGATCTTGCCGCCGTGAGCCTCGACGATCGAGCGGCTGACCGAGAGGCCGATGCCCATGCCGCCTGGCTTGGAGGTGAAGAAGGGCTCGAAGACGTCCACGCCGCCCGGGACGCCCGGGCCGGCATCGGTGACGGAAATCTCGACGGCGCCGTCGCGAAAGGCGGTGGCGACGACGAGCTGCGGATCGGCGGTGCCGGTCTCGAGCATGGCGTCGACGCCGTTGCGGATCAGGTTGACCATGACCTGCTGCACCTGGATGCGGTCGGCGGCGACCTCGGGCAGGCCCTCGGAGAGGTCGAAGCGGGCACGGACCTGGCGGTCGGCAGCGCCGATCAGCGCCAGCCGCGCCGCATCGAGCACGACCTCGTTGACGACGATGGGCTCCCGTTCGGCGGGGCCGCGCGAGACGAAGCTGCGCAGGCGGCGGATCATCTCGCTGGCGCGGTGGGCCTGGGCGACGGCCTTCTCCATGTACTCCGACGCGCGCCCGGCCTGATCGGGACCGGCCTCGACCAGGCGGCGCGCCGCCTCGCCGAAGTTGGCGATGGCGGTGAGGGGCTGATTGAGCTCGTGGACGATCATCGAGGTGATCTCGCCCATCGCCGACAGGCGGCTGACGTGGCTGAGCTCCTGCTGCAGCGTGGCGGCGCGCGCCTGGGCCGCGACCCGTTCGGAGATGTCGCGGATGAAGCCGGTGAAGAGATGGCTTGCGCCGCTCCGGACCTCGCCGACGGCGAGCTCGATGGGGAAGGTGCGGCCGTCGCGATGGCGGGCGATGACGGTGCGGCCGATGCCGATGATGCGCTTCTCGCCGGTGGCGAGATAGCGCGAGAGATAGTCGTCGTGCTGGGCATGGTAGGGCTCGGGCATCAGCATGCTGACGTTGCGGCCGATCACCTCTCCGGCGGCGTAGCCGAACATGCGCTGGGCCGCCGGGCTGAAGCTGTCGACGATGCCCGAGGGGTCAATGGTGACGATGGCGTCGGGCGCGGTATCGATCACCGAGCGCAGCAGCGCTGCATCGAGCCGGCGGGCCGGGCGGCCGCCGCCATCGCTTGCAGCGAGCGTGACGCAGAAGACCGGACGCGCCGCATCGCCGAGAGCGTGCAGCCGGACCTCCGCGGCGAAGGTGTCGCCGCCCCGGCAGCGCAGGCGGGTGCGGAACGCCGCGGTGCCGTCAGGACGTCCGGCGATGCGGCGCACCAGCCGCGCCCAGGCGGCCGGCGTGATCTTGGGGGCGAGGTCGAAGAAGCTGAGCTCCGCCATCTCCGCCTCGCCGTAGCCGAGGGCGGCGCGGGCGGCGGCGCTCATCATGCGGATGCGCAGGTCGCCGGCATCGAGCAGCAGAAGTTGGTCGGCCTCTGCCTCCTCGCCCGCTTCGTCGGTTCGGCCGGACATCGAGCTCCCGCGATCGCACCCTTCGCACGCGGTTTTCTATGCGAAGCCCGGGCGAGCGTCCACGGCGAAGCTTGCGGCGGCGAGCAGCGACCCGGTGCCGTCAGGTGCGCAGGACGCCGAGATCGGGGATGACGAGCACCGTCAGCAAGGTCGAGGAGGCGAGGCCGAAGAGCAGCGAGATGACAAGGCCCCGGAAGATCGGGTCGGTGAGGATGACGCCGCCACGCCGCGAGGCGGTGGCCGAGGTCGGCAACCCGACCATCGTCGCCACCCTGACCGCGGTCGCCGCGCATCTACGCCGCCGGCACGGCGCGGGCGAGGGACTGGGCCACGGCAACTGTGGCTTCGACCGAGGCAGGCAGGTCGATCACCACGGAAACGCTGCCCGAGGTGCTGTCGGTCAAGGTCGCCGCCGGCACCGCCGCGCCCTTCAACTTCAACCGGAAGCCGCGCTTCGTCGAACCGGTTCCGGCACCCGCGCCGACGGTTCGTGGAACGGCTTTCGAGCTCGCCGAGGGCAACTGTCCGGACCTGTCATATCAGTCCAGGCGCGGTGGTCCACGCCGGCCGTTGGACCGAAGCGGCCCTGCCTCGCAAGTTTCCGGCCCGAACGCCGCACGATAACACGCGTGAAATTACGGGTAACCCTCTGAAAAGGCTTGGATTGATTTTCTATACACGCGGCAAACCCGCCTGATCCCGCGCGGCTCAACCCCAGTTGCCGGATGTGCTGACGGTCAAATCCGACATACGGACACTCTCGCCGAGAGGCGCGACCAGAGCTCTCAGACGACGAGTTGCTGCCCGAGTTCCAGCACGCGGTTGGACGGCAGGCGGTAGAAGCCCGTGGCGTCGGCGGCCGCCTTGGTCATGGCGATGAAGAGCTTGTCCTGCCAGAGCGGCATGCCCGACGTGGCCGATGCCCGGAACGAGCGCCGGTTGAGGAAATACGACGTGTTCATCATCTCGAAGCTCAGGCCCTCGCGGCGCGCGGTGAGCGTCAGGGCGCGTGGCACGTGCGGCTGCTCCATGTAGCCGTAGGTCAGCCGCACCCGCCAGAAGCTGTCGTCGAGCGCCTCGGCGACGGCGCGGTCGCGCTCGGGCACGCGCGGGGTGGTGGCGACCGTCACCGTCACCACGACGTTGCGGGCGTGCAGGACGTTGTTGTGCTTGAGGTTGTGCAGCAGCGCCGACGGCGCGGTCTCCTGGTCGGACGTGAGAAAGACCGCGGTGCCCGGCGCCCGGGCCGGCCGGGACTTGCGCAGCATCACGATCAGAGAACTCCAGCGGCACGCTGCCGGCGCGCGCCTTGGCCTGGACGATCGCGGTGCCGCGGACCCAGGTCCACATCAGGACGCCGATAATGCCGGCGATCAGCACCGGCACGTAGCCGCCGTCGACGAGCTTGGCGAGGTTGGCGCCGAAGAAGGTGAGCTCGATCAGCGCCAGCGGCGCGACGACGCCGAGCGCCACCGCCAGCGGCCAGTGCCAGAGGTGGCGGAAGACCACGAAGCCGAGAAGTGAATCGATCACCATCGCGCCGGTCACCGCGATGCCGTAGGCGCTGGCGAGACCGCTCGAGCTCTCGAACGCCAGCACCAGCCCGAGGACGACCACCATCAGCGTCCAGTTGACCCGCGGCATGTAGATCTGGCCCATCAGCGACTCGGAGGTGTGCAGGATTTCGAGGCGCGGCAAGAGGCCGAGCTGCACCGCCTGCTGCGTCAGCGAGAAGGTGCCCGAAATCACCGCCTGGCTGGCGATCACCGTGGCGCAGGTGGCGAGCAGCACCAGCGGGACGAGGCCCCATTCGGGCGCCAGCAGGAAGAAGGGGTCGCTCGCCGCCGCCGGGTTGGCCAGCACCAGGCTGCCCTGTCCAAGGTAGTTGAGCGCCAGCGCCGGGAAGACCAGGCCGAACCAGGCGGCGCGGATCGGGCCGCGGCCGAAGTGGCCCATGTCGGCGTAAAGCGCCTCGGCGCCGGTGACGGCCAGGAAGACCGACCCCATCACCGCGAGCGAGCCGAAGCCGTGGCTGTAGAGAAACCCGATCGCCTGGGCCGGGTTGAAGGCCGAGAATATCTGCGGCCGGTCGCCGATGTGGACGATGCCGAGTGCAGCCATAACCAGAAACCAGACGACGGTGATCGGGCCGAAAAAGACCGAGATTTTCGCAGTACCACGGCTCTGGATCCAGAAGAGCAGCGTCAGGATCACCACGGTCAGTGGCAGGACGTAGGTCTCGAGCGCCGGCTGGATCAGCTCCAGCCCCTCGACGGCCGAGAGCACCGAGATCGCCGGAGTGATCGCCGCGTCGCCGTAGAAGAGCGCGGCGCCCGTCACCGCGAGGATGAAGAGGGGCCGCGTGCGCTTGCCGATGGCGCGCTGCGCCAGTGCGAAAAGCGACAGGGTGCCTCCCTCGCCATTGTTGTCGGCCCGCAGGATCAGGATGACGTACTTGAGCGTGACGATCAGGATCAGCGTCCAGAGCAGCAGCGAGACGATGCCGATCACCTCGGACTGTTCCAGGCCATCCCGGCCGGCCGCACGCAGCCCCTCGCGCAGCGCGTAGAGCGGGCTGGTGCCGATGTCGCCGTAGACAACGCCGATCGAGCCGAGTGCAAGTTTACCGAAGGAGGAAGCGGACGGTGCGCCGGTCTCAGCCGCGGAGTGTCCGGCCATCTCTGCCTCGTGAGCACCTGCAAAACGAGGGCTTACCTAGCGCCTGCGCCCGGCGCCGGCAAGCGGCTTGCGGCGATCAGGCGAAGCGGTCGACGATGAGGCCGGTCAGGTAGCCGTTGCCGGCTTCGAAGGCGCGTGCGGCGGCGGCGACCCTGAAGAGCGCGGGCAGCGGCATGGGTTCGTCGAAGTCCGCCCGGTCGCGGGGCGCACGGCCCGGATGCCGGTCGCGGCCCCCGTCCACAGCGGCCGCCGGCCGGCGGGGCGGCTGTTTCGCGGCGCGACCCTGGTCCTGACCCGTGCCCGGACGGCGGGAGCGGCTCGAGGCGGCGACGAGGCGGAAGGCGGGACCGGAAATGATCATCGTCGCTCTCTCGGCAAGTCCTGAAGACTTGACGACAATACGACGGAAGCGGCCGCGCATCACCCCGAAGGTTGACGAAAGGTTAAGCCGGTTCAGACCGTGCGGTCGAGGCGATCCGGCTCGGCGGACACCGGCTGCGGCTGCAGCGCGGTGAGCGACTGCGAGGTTAGCGCCTCGGGCTGTTCGAGCCGGCGGCAGGCGCCGTCGATCAGCATCGCGAGAAACGGCGAAAGCGGCGTGAACGTCAGCGCCGGCTTGATACGGATGGCAGCGAGGTTCGGCATGGGTCTGACCTTTCCGGGATCGGCTTCGGCAATGCCCGTGAGCCTGGTATTCGCGGCTAATTTATCACGTTGTCTTCTCCGCCGGCAGCACTGGCCGGCACCGGAGTTAACGTTTGGCCTTCGGCCACGCATAGGTCCGTGGTGGAGAGACGCCCTGCAGAGCGCTGACCGGCATCGAGAAAACGCTGTAGGCATCTCTTGTGAGCCTAATCCCGGGCATCCGGAGATTTACCACGACGCCTGATAAACCCTGACGAAGGCGCCACTCCAGCGGCCGAAGGCCTCGTCCGGCCCTCTCCCGCGCCGCCGACGCGCGCCCGCGCACCGGAAATCCGCTTGACGCCTCACGGCGCGGTGCTAGCGTCCGGCGACGACCGCCTGGTCGTGACGGATGAGACCGTGCCCTGGGACGAAGGATCATCCCCCGAGGGCGACGAGGGAGCCAGCGATGTCGCAGCGGACCAATCGCGCCCCGAACGACCTGCGCGCCTTCTGGATGCCGTTCACCGCCAACCGCCAGTTCAAGCAGGCGCCGCGGATGTTCGTGGCGGCGTCGGACATGCACTACACCACCAGCGACGGCCGGCGGGTGCTGGACGGCACCGCCGGGCTCTGGTGCTGCAACGCCGGGCATTGCCGGCCGAGGATCACCGCGGCGATCCAGGAGCAGGCGGCGGAGATGGACTATGCGCCGGCGTTCCAGATGGGGCATCCCAAGGCGTTCGAGCTGGCGAACCGGCTGGTCGGCATCGCGCCCGAGGCGATGGAGCACGCCTTTTTCACCAATTCCGGCAGCGAGGCGGTCGAGACGGCGCTGAAGATCGCCATCGCCTATCAGCGCGCCATCGGGCAGGGGACCCGGACCCGGCTGATCGGGCGGGAGCGCGGCTATCACGGGGTGAACTTCGGCGGCATCTCGGTCGGCGGCATCGTGACGAACCGCAAGTTCTTCGGGACGCTGCTCACCGGCGTCGACCACATGCCGCATACCCATCTGCCGGCGAAGAACGCCTTCGCCAAGGGCCAGCCCGAGCACGGCGCAGAGCTTGCGGACGAGCTGGAGCGGATCGTGACGCTGCACGACGCCTCGACGATCGCGGCGGTGATCGTCGAGCCGGTGGCGGGGTCCACGGGGGTGCTGATCCCGCCGAAGGGGTACCTGCAGCGGCTGCGCGAGATCTGCACGAAGCACGGCATCCTGCTGATCTTCGACGAGGTGATCACCGGGTTCGGGCGGACCGGCGCGGCGTTCGCGGCCGACAAGTACGGCGTGATGCCCGACATGATCACCTGCGCCAAGGGCCTGACCAACGGGGTGATCCCGATGGGCGCGGTGCTGACCACCGCGGCGATCCACGACGCCTTCATGACCGGGCCGGAGCACCTGATCGAGCTCTTCCACGGCTACACCTACTCGGGCAACCCGATCGCGGCGGCGGCCGGGCTGGCGACGATCGAGACCTATGCCGAGGAGGGGCTCTTCGAGCGCGCCGCGGCGCTGGCGCCGAAATGGCAGGAGGCGTTGCACAGCCTGCGCGACTGCCCGCACGTCATCGACATCCGCAACGAGGGCCTGATCGGCGCCATCGAACTGGAGCCGATCGCGGGCCAGCCGACCAAGCGCGCCTTCCAGGCGTTTCTCGCGGCCTACGACGCCGGCATCCTGATCCGCACCACGGGCGACATCATCGCCCTGTCGCCGCCGCTCATCATCTCCGAGGCCGAGATCGACGAGCTGATCGGCACCCTGCGCAAGGTTCTCGGTCGCATCGAGTGACCACCGCCGGCAGCAAACGCGCCGTGCGGTTCGTCATCCCGATCCGCCATCCCGACGGCGTGCATGACCGGTCGGCGCAGCTCGCCTACCTCAGGAGCACGCTCGCCTCGCTGGCGGCGCAGACCTGCGGCGACTGGACGGCCACGCTGGTCGTCAACGAAGCCCAGGTGCTGCCCGACCTGCCCGAGCGGGTCCGGGTGCGCACCGTCGAGCTGCCGCCCAACACCGCGCTCGCGGCGGCGACGACGCGGGACGCCTACTTCGAGGCGCTGCGCGCGGACAAGGGCCAGCGCATCGCCGCGGGGCTGGCCGACGTCGGCGAGAACGACCTGATCATGCCGGTCGACGAGGACGACCTCGTGCACCGCGACCTCGTCGGCTTCGTCCTCGGCCAGCCGCCGGGACCGGGCTGGGTCATCGACCGGGGCTACTGGTGGGAGACCGGAAGCCGGCTCCTGAGCCTCCAAGACCGCTTCAACAGCCGCTGCGGCACCAGCCTGCTGGTGCCGCCCGGGCACTACGCGCACTTCGCCGGCGGGCTCGGCCCCCGCGACGCGATCCAGGAACTCGGCAGCCACAAGCTGATCTTCAAGCGCCGGCCGAAGCAGCTCCCCGACTGGCGCCCGGTGCCGTTTCCGGCGGCGATCTACCGGCTGCATCCCGGCAGCGCCACGCGTTCGGACCAGCTGGCGGTGGCTCAGGGCGGTTCCACCCGGCGAAGGAAGTCGCGCTGGAGCGTCTCCGAGCTCAAGAAGCTGCGCCTGCTCACCCCCGCGATCCGGCGGGAGTTTTTCGGCGGCGCCCGCGGCTGACGCCGCCTGCGCTCGCATGCCGGGCACCGCGACATCATCGCGCTGTGGCCGCCGCCGATCATCTCCGAGGGCGCAGACAGACGAGCTGATCGGCGGGCTGAGGCGGGTGCGGGAAGGGCTTGGCCAGCCGATTTCGCACGCGAAACTATCGGCAGATTGCTGATTTAAAAGGATTTATTTTTTCGCGGTAGCACTTTGATAACAATTTTGTTCGGGCTGGGACCAAAGGACAGACTGGCGGCCGTTGCGCGTGCAAGGGCACGGGCGCACGGGAGGCAGACGCTGGGCGACCGATGCTGAGCCGGCGCCCCTGCAACTCCATCAGGCTGATCGCGTGGCGAAAGCAGTGGGTCGGCTTCAGTCAGGGGTGGCTTGATGGCGGCTTTGCCCCAGAAGCGGCCCGTAGCCCGTTTGCCTCGGCCCGACAAGCCGAAGCACTGCTTCGGCCGGGGCGTTCGCCGGAGCGCGTGAGCGCGCAGGCGAAGAGGGGTGCACCCTGCTCCGGACGGACCCAATCCGAGCGCGGGCGCCCCGCGGACGCGGAACGCGTCCGCCCGCGGGGGGCGGCCGCGGTCGGATTTGTCGACGGCCAAATCCGACAAGCCGACCGTTCCGCTAGGACGCCGGCCGCTTTGGGCCGGCTGCAGACTTCCAGCGGCGAAGCGGGCTTTCGCTGGGTGGCTCCCTGCGACGGACTTGCGTTCTGCCGGTGCGCGAACCTATCAAGGTCCCCGGACCCTGGACGAGGACGGCGGATGAACGCACCTGGCGAGAACCTCAGGATCGACGGCGCGCGGCTCTGGGACGCGCTGATGCAGATGGCGAAGATCGGTCCCGGTGTCGCCGGCGGCAACAACCGCCAGACGCTGACCGACGCGGACGCGGAAGGGCGGGCGCTCTTCAAGGCGTGGTGCGACGCCGCGGGGCTCGTCACCGGGGTCGATGCGATGGGGACGATGTTCGCGCGGCGCGAGGGCACCGAGCCCGACCTGCCGCCGGTCTACGTCGGCAGCCACCTCGACACCCAGCCCACGGGGGGCAAGTACGACGGCGTCCTCGGCGTGCTCGGCGGGCTCGAGGTGATCCGCTCGCTGAACGATCTCGGCATCCGCACCCGGCACCCGATCGTGGTGACCAACTGGACCAACGAGGAAGGCACGCGGTTCGCGCCGGCGATGCTCGCCTCGGGCGTCTTCGCCGGGGTACACGATCTCGACTGGGCCTATGACCGGGTCGACGCCAGGGGCCTGCGCTTCGGCCAGGAGCTCGAGCGCATCGGCTGGAAAGGCGACGAGCCGGTCGGCGGCCGGCCGATGCGGGCGTTCTTCGAGCTCCACATCGAGCAGGGGCCGATCCTCGAGGCCGAGGGCCGCGACATCGGCGTCGTCACCCACGGGCAGGGGCTCTGGTGGCTGCAGGTGACGCTGACCGGCAAGGACGCGCACACCGGCTCGACGCCGATGCCGATGCGGCGCAACGCCGGCCGCGGGCTGGCGCAGATCACCGAGCTGGTCCACGCGGTGGCGATGGCGCATCAGCCGGCGGCGGTGGGGGCGATCGGGCATATCGACGTCTATCCCAACTCGCGCAACGTCATCCCCGGCAGAGTGGTGTTCACCATCGACATCCGCAGCCCCGACAAGGCGGTGCTGGACGCAATGAAGGCCGAGCTCGAAGCCGGGATGCCGGGGATCGCCGAAGCGCTCGGGCTCGGCATCGCGGTCGAGGTCGCCGGCCACTTCGACCCGGTTACCTTCGACGCCGACTGCGTCGCCGCCGTGCGCGCGGCCGCCGAGCGCCTCGGCTACTCGCACCGCGACATCGTCTCCGGCGCCGGCCACGATGCGTGCTGGATCAACCGCGTCGCCCCGACGGCGATGGTGATGTGCCCCTGCGTCGACGGCCTCAGCCACAACGAGGCCGAGGAGATCACCCCGGAATGGGCCGAGAAAGGGGCCAACGTCCTCTTCCACGCGGTGGTCGAGACCGCGGAGATTGTGGCGTGACGGCGTTCAGACTATGTTCATGGCTCAGGGGGCAGGGTCTGTTCCGAACGAGAGGCGCATGGAAGCCGACAACCTCATCCTCGAGCATCTTCGAGCGATCCGCGCCACGCTGGATCGTCACAGCGAAGACCTGCGCGAGATCAAGGCGCGTCTCGGGATACTCGAATCGCAATACGCCAGCCTCTCCAACCGGCTCGATCGTCTCGACGAGCGTGTTTCGCGGATCGAGCAGCGCCTGGAGCTTCGCGACGCCTGAAAGCGCGACTGAGGCGCGGTGACCGATCCCGACGCCGACCTCGACGCCATGGACCACGCCAGGTTGCTCGCGCACGCGCGTGCCATGCGTCAGGCGATCCGGGCGCATCGGGATGCGAGCGGGCACGATTTGTGCTGGCATCACCCGGACTTGTGGAACCTCTTGCCTGATCCGCCGAAAGGAGGGCAGGCTGTGCCGGACTGGCCGCAGTTCATGGCCGGCTGCATCCGGTACCGCGCGGCGCTGGACCGGGAGCTGGAGGGGGCGCCGCGCGTGAAGGGGGAGTACGGGGAATGATGCGGGTCATGGAGAACCTGGCCGCGGCGGGGCTGGTTGCCGTGCTGGCGGCGGGGAGCGCGCAGGCGGCGCCGTTCGAGGTCGTCACCGACGGGCCGGACAGCGTCTGGGTGCTGAACGGCCGCACCGGCAAGCTGACGTCGTGCCGCACGGTACCGGGGATCGGGCCGAAGGTGATCGACGTCTTCGGCAGCGACGTGCAGGTGCGCCCGACGACGCCGCGCCGGGCCACGCCGGACTGCACCGTGGCGCTCGCCGGCAACAGCGCAACGCCGCGCGCGGTGACGGCCTACGGCGTCAGCGGCTACGGACCGCTCAGCGCCTACGGGGGGCGCACCTTCGGCTATGGCGTGCTCCAGCATCCGGTCTACGTTCCCATCGGCGTCGCCGACCGCGTGCTGCAGCGGTTGATGACTATCTACGAGTAGACAGCGCAGAAGGAGACCGCCCCCAGTGAGCAAGGTCATCAGGAACGGCACGATCGTCACCGCCGACCGCACGTGGAAGGCCGACGTGCTGGTCGAGGGCGAGACCATCGCTGCAATCGGGACGGGGCTGAGCGGCGACGAGGAGATCGACGCCACCGACGCCTACGTCATCCCGGGCGGCATCGACCCGCATACCCACCTCGAGATGCCGTTCATGGGCACCACGGCGGCGGAGACCTTCGAGAGCGGCACCTTCGCCGCCGCCTCGGGCGGCACGACGATGCTGGTCGACTTCGTGCTGCCTGGGCCCGACGGCGAGTCTCGTCGCCGCGATGGACGACTGGGACCGCAAGTCGGCGCCGCAGATCTGCGTCGACATCGGCTACCACGTGGCGGTGACCGGCTGGAACGAGACGATCTGGCGCGAGATGGACGAGATCGTCAGGCGCGGGGTCAACACCTTCAAGCACTTCATGGCCTACAAGGGTGCCTTGATGGTCGAGGACGACGAGATGTTCGCCTCGTTCCGCCGCTGCGCCGAGCTCGGCGCGCTGCCGCTGGTCCACGCCGAGAACGGCGACATCGTCGCGGCGCTGCAGGAAAAGTACATGGCCGAGGGGCTGACCGGCCCCGAGGGCCACGCCTACTCGCGGCCGCCCGAGGTCGAGGGCGAGGCGGCGAACCGCGCGATCATGATCGCCGACGCCGCGGGCGTCCCGGTCTACATCGTGCACGTGAGCTGCGAGCAGGCGCACGAGGCGATCCGGCGGGCGCGGCAGAAGGGGATGCGGGTCTACGGCGAGCCGCTGATCCAGCACCTGACGCTCGACGAGAGCGAATACTTCCACAAGGACTGGGACTACGCCGCGCGCCGGGTGATGTCGCCGCCGTTCCGCTCCAAGGAGCACCAGGACGGGCTCTGGGCCGGGCTGGCGGCGGGGTCGCTGCAGGTGGTGGCGACCGACCACTGCGCCTTCACCACCGCAGCAGAAGCGCATGGGGCTGAAGGGTTTTCCGTCGATCCCCAACGGCACCGGCGGGCTCGAGGACCGGCTGGCGGTGCTCTGGACCCGCGGGCGTCGAGACCGGGCGGCTGACGCCGAACGAGTTCGTCGCGGTGACCTCGACGAACATCGCCAAGATCCTCAACGTCTATCCGCGCAAGGGGGCGATCGTCGAAGGCGCCGACGCGGACCTCGTGGTCTGGGACCCCAAGATTTCCAAGACGATCTCGGCGGCGGGGCAGAAGTCGATCATCGACTACAACGTCTTCGAGGGCTTCGAGGTGACGGCGCAGGCGCGCTACACGCTGAGCCGCGGCGACGTGGTCTGGGCGGACGGGCAGAACAGCCAGCCGCAGCCGGGCCGGGGCAAGTTCGTGCCGCGCCCGGCCTTCCCGGCGCCGCACAAGGCGCTCGCGGCCTGGAAGGAGCTGACGAGCCCGCGCCGGATCGAGCGCGACCCGACGAACATCCCCTCCGGCGTCTGAGGTGGCGCGCTTCGGCGACGCCGACGCGGCCGCCTTCGATGCCGCGGCGGCGCACGCCAAGGCCTACCGCCGCGCGGTCGGCGCAATGCCGGTGCGCGCCGAGCGCAGCTATGCCGAGATGCGCGCGGCGTTCGCCGAGCCGGTGCCCGAGGCCGGCCTGCCGGCCGACGCGGTGGTGGAGGAGCTGGTGCGGCGCGCCGAAGGCGGGCTCCTCGGGATGGTCGCCCCGACCTTCCACGGCTGGGTGATCGGCGCCTCGCATCCGGCGGGCGTGGCGGTCGACTGGCTGACCTCGGCCTGGGGGCAGATGTGCGGCTTTGCCGACCCGACCCCTGCGGCGGCTGTCGTGGAGGAGGTCGCGGCCGGCTGGGTGCTCGACCTGCTCGGGCTGCCGGCCGAGGCGGGGGTGGGCTTCGTCACCGGCGCGACGATGGCGAACTTCACGGCACTTGCCGCGGCGAGGGGCGCGCTCCTGAGCCGTGCCGGCTGGGACGTGGAGGCACGAGGACTTTTCGGCGCGCCGGAGGTGCACGTCGTCGTCGGCGGCGAGGTGCATTCCTCGGTGCAGCTGTCGCTGCGGCTCCTCGGTTTCGGCGCGGCGCGGGTGCACGTGGCGGCCGCCGACGATGAGGGGCGGATGCGGCCGGATGCGCTGGCGGCGGTGCTGGCCGGGCTCGACGGGCCGATCGTCGTCTGCCTGCAGGCGGGCCACGTCTGCAGCGGCGCCTTCGACCCCTTCGCCGCGCTGATCCCGCTGGCGCGGGAGAAGGCCGCGTGGGTGCACGTCGACGGCGCCTTCGGGCTCTGGGCGCGGGCGGCGCCGGAGCTCGCCGCGCTGACCGCCGGGCTCGAGGCCGCCGACAGCTGGGCCGCCGACGCGCACAAGTGGCTGCAGGTGCCCTACGACTGCGGCCTCGCCATCGTGCGCGATGCCGGCGCGCTGAACCGGGCGATGAGCGTGACCGCGAGCTACCTGCCGCAGGGCGAGAACCGCGCGCCGGAGGCGTTCACGCCGGAGATGTCGCGGCGGGCGCGCGGCTTCGCGGTCTGGGCGGTGCTGAAGGCGCTGGGACGGCAGGGGGTAGCCGAGATGGTCGGGCGGCACTGCGCCGTGGCGCGGCACATCGCGGGGCTGCTCTCCGCCGAGCCGGGGCTGGCCGTGCTCAACGACGTGGTGCTGAACCAGGTGGCGCTCGCCTGCGGCGACGGCCCGGACGCCGACGCGCGGACCCGCGCGACGCTCGCGGCGGTGCAGGCCGAGGGGGTGTGCTACCCGACCGGCGGCCGCTGGCGGGGCCGCGAGATCATCCGGGTCTCGGTCTCGGCCGGCCCAACGACCGTCGAGGACGGCACGCGCTCCGCCGCCGCGATCGTCGAGGCGTGGCGGCGGGAACGGCCGGAGGCCGCTCCCTGATCGACCCGGGCAACTACTGCGTCATGGGACGGCCCTGACCGTCCTGGCGCAGCGCATAGACCACCAGCGCCATCGCCAGGGCACCCCCCACGGCAAGGCCGTGCAGCGACATGGCGAGGATGATCACCTCGTCGCCGGCGGTCTTCAGCAGCTTGGACGAGCCGAGCATCAGCGCGGTTGCCCAGCCCGCCACCGACATCGCGACGCAGAGTGCGAGCTGGCACTGCTCGATCAGCGGCGCGTCGACCGGCCGGCGTCCGACGTTGGCCCTGAGATACGGCAGTGCGAACCGCGCCATCATGTGCGCGGTGATGGTGAGGACCGAGACGGTGCCGAGCTTGGCGATCAGCTTCGGCGAGAAGTCCGCCGGGACGAAGCCGACCTTCAGTCCGATCAGCGCGAGGCCCGTCAGCCAGAGCAGCCCCAGCGCGACACAGATGACTTCGTGGGCGTGATCGATGATCACGACTTGCGCCTGGGTCAGCGGTTGCGCGATGCGGCGCAGGATGACGGTGTCGGCGAAGATGACCGCACCGCAGCCCGCGGCCATCGCCGCGAGGTGGCCGAACGTCACAAGGTCGATGAGGACGGCGACGGTGCTGTCGCCGAGGGGAAAGAGATCGGCGATCGGCTGGGTGAGGGAAGTGAAGGTCATAGTCCCGAGTTCTCCGTTGTTTTGGACCGCATTGAAAGGCACGCACCTTTCCTTTGACGCAAAATGTATTGGCGTCATTGCTTGGTTTTGGTGCGCCATGCGGCGGTTTTATTTACAGTGAGGCACTTCCTGCTCTTGACGAGCAGGTCTTCATCCTCGTGAGAGGCGGTTCGGTGGCAAGAGTGGTGTCAAGCCCTTAACACTTTACGAACACGGGCAATCACACTGCAGACCGGGTACGATGCACGCACCTCCGACGGGTCAGCGAAGGTGCCGTGCAGCCTGCAGCATGCGGTTACAGCGTGAACTGTAGCCCTCTGGTTTCAGGCACTAGGGGGTGGCTTGCTCATTTGATCCTGTGTTGACTTTCATTGGGAGCGTTTTTGTGCATCGCGCGTTCCGGGGTCAACCCGCAAAGACCCCGACCGGGAGGTTGCCGCCGCGGGTGGCGCGATCCCGCCGAGTTGGGGTGCCTGGCGTCCGCACCCGTGCGGGCACGAGGATGCTTGCGCCGGGGCGCAGGCGGGATAGCCTTGCGCCGGCACGGGCGATGGCGGTCGGAGATCGGGGTGACGATGGCGGTGGACGAGGCGGACGCGGGGCCGGTGATCGAGGCGCGGGGGCTCGGGCTGACGTTCGAGACGGCGGACGGGCCGGTGCATGCGCTTCGCGACGTGACGCTCTCGATCGGCAAAGGCGACTTCGTCAGCTTCATCGGGCCGTCGGGGTGCGGCAAGACCACGTTCCTGCGGGTCGCGGCCGACCTCGAGACGCCGACCGCAGGCAGCATCACCGTCAACGGCATGACGCCGGCGGAGGCGCGGCAGGCCCGCGCCTACGGCTACGTCTTCCAGGCCGCGGGGCTCTTCCCGTGGCGCACCATCGGCGGCAACGTCCGGCTGCCGCTGGAGATCATGGGCTACTCCCGCGCCGAGCGCACGGCGCGCACCGACCGCGTGCTGGAACTGGTCGAGCTCGCGGGCTTCGCGCGGAAGTACCCCTGGCAGCTCTCGGGCGGCATGCAGCAGCGCGCCTCGATCGCGCGGGCGCTGGCCTTCGACGCCGACATCCTCTTGATGGACGAGCCCTTCGGCGCGCTCGACGAGATCGTCCGCGACCGGCTGAACGAGGAGCTGCTGGCGCTCTGGGCGCGCACCGAGAAGACCATCGCCTTCGTCACCCACTCGATCCCGGAGGCGGTCTATCTCTCGACCCGCATCGTGGTGATGTCGCCGCGCCCGGGCCGCGTCACCGACGTGATCGAGAGCCCGCTCCCGCGGGAGCGCCCGCTGCACATCCGCGAAGGCCGCGAGTTCCTCGCGATCGCGGCGCGGGTCCGCGATGGCCTGCGCGCCGGGGTGACCGACGAAGTCTGAACCGCATGGGGGCAGGGGGTGCGTCGGGTGCCGCCGTTCGGTCCTGCAGGTGGTCCGCCGGCGTTCTGGACGCGGGCGGGTTTGCTGCTAGGCTGGCCCGTGGCGAGCGGGGGGAGGCGCGCGGATGAAGCAGGACCGGGACGCTGTGACCGCCGGCGTCGTGCTGCGTCCGGCGGGCGCGGCGGATGCCGACGCCTGTGCGGCGATCTTCAACGCCTGGGTGGACGCGACGCCGTGGATGCCGCGGGTGCATCCGGCCGAGGACGTGGTGCGGCATCACCGCGAGCACGTCTTCGCCACCTGCGCGGTCACCGTCGCCGAGGAGCGCGGGGGCGTCGTGGGCTACCTCGCCGTCGACGGCGAGGGCTTCGTCGCCGGGCTCTACCTCGCGCCGGGGGCGCGAAGGCGCGGGATCGGCGCGGCACTCCTCGCGGCCGCGAAGGCGGCGCGGCCCGAGGGGCTGACGCTCTGGGCCTTCGCCGCCAACGAGGGCGCGCGGCGGTTCTATGCCCGCGAGGGCTTCGTCGAGGCGGGCCGTACCGACGGCGAGAACGAGGAAGGCTTGCCCGACCGGCTGCTGACGTGGCGGGCGCCGTTGTGAGCCGGGGTGCTGCGGGGCCGGTGCTGGCGGTCGTCGCCGGCATCGTGGTGATCTGGTACGCCGCGGCGGTGCTGCTGAACGCGGCGTGGGCGTTCGACCAGGCCGGGCGCGACGGCGTCACGCTGGGGCCCGCGGCGCTCGTCGCCGACACCTGGAGCCAGGAGCGGCCGCGGCTGCCGGCGCCGCACCAGGTGGTGGCCGAGCTCTGGAAATCCACCGTCGCGGTGCCGGTGAGCTCCAAGCGCAGCCTCGTCTACCACGCCTGGGTGACGCTGTCGGCGACGCTCGCGGGGTTCGTGCTCGGCGCCGGGCTCGGCATCCTGCTCGCGACGCTGATCGTGCACGACCGCACCACGGACGCGAGTGTCATGCCCTGGGTGATCGCCAGCCAGACGATCCCGATCCTGGCGATCGCGCCGATGATCATCGTCGTCCTGAACTCGGTCGGGGTGACCGGGCTGCTGCCGAAGGCGATCATCTCGATGTATTTGAGCTTCTTTCCGGTGGTGGTCGGCATGGTGAAGGGGCTGCGCAGCCCCGAGGCGATGCTGATCGACCAGATGGCGACGTGGAACGCCAGCCCGGCCCAGACCTTCCTCAGGCTGCGCTGGCCGGCGGCGCTGCCCTATCTCTTCGCCTCGCTGAAGGTCGGCGTCGCGGCGAGCCTCGTCGGCGCGATCATCGGCGAGCTGCCGACCGGCGCGGTGGCCGGGCTCGGCGCGCGGATGCTCTCGGGCAGCTACTACGGGCAGACCGTGCAGATCTGGGCGGCGCTGATGATGGCGGCGCTGCTCGCGGCGGCGCTGGTCGCGGCGATCGGGCTCGCCGAGCGGGGGACGCGGCGGGCGATGGGGGGCTGGGGATGAGGCCGCCGGCCTCGCGGCGGCGGCGGAGGCGGCGCGGCGGCGGCCCGCACCGTGCGGCGTGGCGCACGCGCCGCGGGGAGAGGGTGGCGAGGGCTTTGGCCGGGCAAGGGAAGGGAAGGGTTGCTGGGGAGGCGCCTGAGGAAGCGGCTGCTTCCTCGCGGCGCCTTTTCCAGTGTGGGGCTGCGAGTCGCGCCGGCGTCAAGGGTGAACGGGCTTGCGCCCGCCGCGTGCCGCGGCCCTTGACCCCGGCGCGACTCGCGAAACAGGCAGGGAGCAGGGCAGGGTGAGCGGGGCGGCGGTGCTGGTGCTCTGGCTGGGCGGCTGGTGGCTGAATGCGCGGCTGGCGCCGCGGGCGCAGCGCGGATGGATGCGGCTCTTGCCGCCGCTGGTCTTCGGGGTGACGCTGCTCATGATCTGGGAGGTGACGGTGCGGGGCTTCGGGGTCAGCCCGGTGCTCCTGCCGGCGCCGAGCGCCATCGCGGCACGGCTGGTCGCGAGCGGACCGACGCTGCGGGAAGACGTGATGCAGACCTTCGTCAAGGGCGCGCTCTCGGGCTACGCCATCGGCTGCGGCGCGGCGTTTCTCACCGGCGTCGCCGTCGACCGGCTCGACTTTCTGCGGCGCGGGCTGCTGCCGGTCGGCAATTTCGTCGCGGCGCTGCCGATCATCGGCATGGCGCCGATCATGGTGATGTGGTTCGGCTTCGACTGGCAGTCCAAGGCCGCGGTGGTGGTGCTGATGGTGTTCTTCCCGATGCTGATCAACACCGTGCAGGGGCTCGCGGCCAGCGAGCCGAGCCAGCGCGACCTGATGCGCACCTACGCCGCCGGATACTGGCAGACGCTCGCGCGCCTGCGATTGCCCGCCGCGGCGCCGTTTCTCTTTAACGGCTTGAAAATCTGCACCACACTGGCTTTGATCGGCGCGATCGTGGCGGAGTTCTTCGGCTCGCCCACGCTCGGCATGGGGTTCCGCATCTCGACCGAAGTCGGCAAGCTGAGGCTCGACATGGTCTGGGCGGAGATCGCCGTCGCCGCGCTGGTCGGATCGGCGTTCTACGGCGCGGTGGCGCTCGCCGAGCGCGCCGCGACGTTCTGGCATCCCTCGCAGCGCCGCTGAGCTCGCGAGGTCCGGCTACCAACAGGGAGAACGACAAGATGAAGAAGTGGATCGCGGGGGCCTCCGCCGCGGCGACGCTGCTGGCGGGTGCCGCCAGGGCCGAGGACGTGACGCTGCAGCTGAAATGGGTGACCCAGGCGCAGTTCGCCGGCTACTACGTCGCCGAGGCCAAGGGCTACTACAAGGACGAGGGCCTGACCGTCACCATCAAGCCGGGCGGCCCGGACATCGCGCCCGAGCAGGTGCTGGCCGGCGGCGGCGCCGACGTGGTGGTCGACTGGATGCCGGCCGCACTCGCCGCCCGCGAGGCCGGGCTGCCGATGGTCAACATCGCCCAGCCGTTCAAGACGTCCGGCATGGAGCTGACCTGCCGCAACGATTCGGGGGTGACGACGACCGCCGACTTCAAGGGCCACACCCTCGGCGTCTGGTTCTTCGGCAACGAGTACCCGTTCCTGAGCTGGATGTCGAAGCTCGGCATCCCGACCGACGGCGGGCCGGACGGGGTGACCGTGCTGAAGCAGGGCTTCAACGTCGATCCGCTGCTGCAGAAGCAGGCGGCCTGCATCTCGACGATGACCTACAACGAGTACTGGCAGGTGATCGACGCCGGGCTCGCGCCCGAGGACCTGACCGTCTTCAAGTACGAGGACGAAGGGGTCTCGACGCTCGAGGACGGGCTCTACGTGCTGCAGTCGAAGCTCGACGATCCCGCCTTCGTCGACACGATGGCGAAGTTCGTTCGCGCCTCGATGAAAGGCTGGAAGTGGGCCGAGGAGAACCCCGACGAGGCGGCGATGATCGTGCTCGACGCCGACGAGACCGGCGCGCAGACCGAGAAGCACCAGAAGCGGATGATGAGCGAGATCGCCAAGCTCACCGCCGGCTCGGACGGGACGCTCGACCCGGCCGACTACGAGCGCACGGTCAAGACGCTGCTCTCCGCGGGCTCCGACCCGGTGATCACCAAGGAGCCCGAAGGCGCCTGGACCCACGCGGTCACCGACAAGGCGCTCGGCGGCTAGCCCGGCGATGCCCTGGAGCGACGCGGATCTCGAGCGCCTGCGCGCGCGCTACGCCGACGATCCCGGCGGGCGGATGCACGACCCCAAGTTCGGCCGCGTCGCCGAGCGGGTGTTCCGCGACGGCGCCCGGCCGGCGCCCTATGCCGGGGTGCCGACCTTCCTGACCGCGCCGCACCGGCCGGTCGATCCGGCCGCGCCGGATTTCGCGGGGCTCGAGGTGGCGATCAGCGGCGTGCCGCTCGATCTCGGCGCCAGCAACCGGCCCGGAGCGCGCTTCGGGCCGCGGGCGGTCAGGGCGATCGAGCGCGTGGGGCCTTACAACCACGCGCTCGACTGCACGCCGGTCTTCGACATGAGCGTCGCCGACGTCGGCGACGTGCCGTTCTCCAGCCGCTACGATCTGGCCGCCTCGCACCGCGAGATCGAGGCCTGGACGCAGGCGATCCTGGACGCCGGCGTCCGGCCGCTGTCGGTCGGCGGCGATCACTCGCTGAGCTACCCGGTGCTCCGGGCGGTCGGCCGCGACCGGCCGGTGGGGCTCGTCCACATCGACGCGCATTCCGACACCGGCGGCCCGTTCGACGGCCTGCGCGAGAACCACGGCGCGCCGTTCCGCAATGCCGTCCTCGCCGGCGTCCTCGACCCGACCCGCACGATCCAGATCGGCCTGCGCGGCGCGTCGGAATATCTCTACGAGTTCGCGGCGGAGAGCGGCATGACCTGCCTCCACGCCGAGACCGTGGCGGAGATGGGCATCGCCGCCGTCGTGGCGCAGGCGCGCGCGGTCGTCGGCGACGGCCCGGTCTATCTCTCCTTCGACATCGACGCGCTCGACCCGGCGTTCGCGCCCGGCACCGGCACGCCGGAGATCGGCGGGCTCACCACCCGCGAGGCCCAGGCGATCCTGCGGGGCCTGAAGGGCATCGACATCGTCGGCGGCGACCTCGTCGAGGTGGCGCCGCAGTACGACGCCACCACCAACACCGCGCACGCCGGGGCGCAGATGCTCTTCGAGATCCTGAGCCTGATGGTGTTCAGCCCGTCGCGGGACACCGCATGAACGACAACCTCTTCGCGCGGCTCTCCGAGCGGTTTCCGGCCGATCGCGACCGGGTCTTTCTCGAGACCGCCGACGGCGCGGCGCTGAGCTTTGCCGACCTCCTCGACCGCGCCGGGCGCATCACCTCGCTCTTGCGCGCCTCGGGGGTCGAGCCGGGCGACCGGGTCGCGGTGCAGGTGGAGAAGTCGCCGGCTGCCATTTGCCTCTATCTCGCGGTGCTGCAGGCGGGCGGGGTCTACGTGCCGCTCAATCCCGCCTACACCCCAACCGAGCTCGGCGCGTTCCTTCAGGACGCCGCGCCCAAGGTCGTGGTCTGCGATCCTGCGGCGCACGGCGCGCTGGCGCCGCTCGTCGCCGGGTCGGGCTGGCTCTTCACCCTGGGCGAGGACGGCGGCGGGACGCTGGCGGCGCAGGCGGAGGCGCTGCCGTCCGAGCGGGCGATCGCCGCGCGCCGCGGCCAGGACCTCGCGGCGATCCTCTACACATCCGGCACCACCGGGCGCTCCAAAGGCGCGATGCTGACCGGCGACAATCTCTGGTCGAACCTCGTCACGCTGCACGAGGCCTGGGGTCTCCGTCCCGACGACGTGCTGATCCACGCGCTGCCGATCTTTCACACCCACGGGCTTTTCGTCGCGCTCAACCTGATGCTCCTGAACGGCGGCCGGATGATCCTGCTGCAGCGGTTCGACGCCGCGACGGTGATCGCGCTGATGCCGCGGGCGACCGTGCTGATGGGGGTGCCGACGTTCTACACGCGCCTCCTCGCCCGGCCGGAGCTGACGCGCGAGGCGGCGGCGGGGATGCGGCTCTTCGTCTCGGGCTCGGCGCCGCTCCTCGCCGCCACCCACGCCGCCTTCGAGGCGCGCACCGGCCAGCGCATCCTCGAACGCTACGGCATGACCGAGACCGGCATGAACGCCTCGAACCCGCTGGTCGGCGAGCGTCGGCCGGGCACGGTCGGGCCGGCGCTGCCCGGGGTCGAGCTTCGCGCCTGCGGCCCGGACGGCGCGGTCGTGCCGCCGGGCGAAGTGGGCGTGCTGGAGGTGCGCGGCCCGAACGTCTTCGCCGGCTACTGGCGGATGCCCGAGAAAACCGCGGAGGAGATGCGGCCGGGCGGCTGGTTCGTCACCGGCGACCTCGGCCGGATCGCGGCGGACGGCTACGTCACCATCGTCGGCCGCGCCCGGGACCTCATCATCACCGGCGGCCTCAACGTCTATCCCAAGGAGGTCGAGCAGGCGATCGACGCGCTGCCCGGCGTCATCGAGAGCGCGGTGATCGGCGTGCCGCATCCCGACCTCGGCGAGGCGGTGGTCGCGGTGCTGACCGTCGACGGCGATCCCGGCGACGTGACGGCGGCGCTGCGCGACCGGCTCGCGGGGTTCAAGCTGCCGAAGCACGTGGCGCGGGTCGACGACCTGCCGCGCAACGCCATGGGCAAGGTGCAGAAGGCGCTCTTGCGCGAGCGCTTCGAAGGGCTGTTCGGTGGGTGAAAAGCGTCCGGGGCGCCCGACGTCCGCCGGACCTCAGAGAGCGAAGCCGCGGGCTCCGACCGAAGGGTGGCGGTCGAAGTCGAGGAAGAATTCGTCGAGCTGCGGCGGCGCGACGGCGGTGCCGGACAGCATGGCGTGCGCCTGGCCGCGGTGGTGGATCTGGTGCTGGAAAAGATGCGCCAGCAGCGCGTCGATGCGCTCGCGGGGGCGCCCGTCGGGGTCGCGCACCACGATGACGCTGCGCTCGAGGTCCGCCGCCGTCAGCCGGTCGCAGAAACCGATCAGCCGCCGGTCGGACGCGGCCTGCGCGGCGCGCAGGGCGGCCGGCTCGGCGAAGTCCGGCTCGGGATCGAAGGCGGCGAGGCCGCGCCCGGTCTCCTCCAGCGCGTCGAGGTAGTAGACGTCCACGGCGTAGGTGTGATTGAGCGTCGCGCGCAGCGAGGGAAAGAAGCCCGTGCGCGGCGCTGCGAACGCCGAGGCGTCGAGCCCCTCGCAGGCTTCGAGCAGCCGGTCGTTGGCCCAGGCGCTGTTGCGGGCCATCGCGCTGAAATGCGCCGCGAGGCGGTCGCGCGACGCACCGCCCTGGTTCATGCCACGGTCTGCTCGATCGCGCCGAAGACCGAGTGGCCCTCCGCGTCGCGCAGCTCGATGCGGATGGTGTCCCCGGCGCGGAGCGGCACCGTCGAGGGCTGGCCGGCTTCCGCGGGGCCCGGCCCGACGATGCCGCCGGCCGCGAGCGGACGCGCGCCTGCCGCCTCGGCGACGAGGACGCCGAGGTCGGGGACGAGGTCCGCGCCGGGATCGGCGCGGGTGAAGGGATTGCCGTTCAGGTCGACGATCAGCCGCCCGCGCGGCCGCCCGCCCGACCATTCGAGCTCGTCCGGAGTCACCGCCACCGGCGAGAATGCGGTCGCGCCGTCGCCGGCCGCCGGCTCGCCCGCGAGCATCACCAGGCGCACCGCCGCGCGCGCGACCTCGGCGCTGGCGCCCGCAGGCACCGCGCCGGTGATCGCGGCCAGCCCCGCGGCGACGGCGATGCCCGAGGCGCCCTCGGCCAGGCGGATCGCGCCGCGCGGCTCGACGAAGGCGCCGCCGCCGTTCGTTCCGCGCGGGCAGGGCAGCGGTGACAGCGCGTCGCGCTCGTGGAAGCGCTCGACCGGCTGGCCGCCGGTCTCCACCCCGCGCGCGACCAGCTCGAGCTGCGGCGCCACCCGCTCCCAGTCGTCGAGCGCCGCCTGCAGCGTCGGCGCGAGGTGGCGCGCGTCCGAGCAGCGGGTGAGATCACGCGAGACCACCACCAGCCGCCCGTCCGCCGCGCCACCGTCGCGCAGGGTCGCGAGTTTCATCGCCGTCCTCCCGGTTTGGTTTGCAACGACGCTACTGCGGATCATCGGCGGCGTCGAACCGCTTTTGCGGCGGCGATAGCGTTTGAAACCGCCCGGCCCGCTGCCTAAGGTCGGCCGATGGCGACCGCGCTTCTCACCCACACGGACTGCCTCGGCCACCGGAACCCGCCCGGCCACCCCGAGCGGGTCGAGCGCCTGCAGGCGGTCAACGCCGCGCTCGAGGCGGAGGAATTCGCCTACCTCGTGCGGGTCGACGCGCCGCTCGCCACCGACGCCGAGATCGAGCGCGCGCACCCGCACGCCCACATCGCGGCGCTCGCTGCCCGCGCCCCGGCCGAGGGCTTCGCGGCGATCGACGCCGACACCTTCCTGGCCCCGGGCACGCTCGACGCCGCCCGCCGCGCTGCCGGGGCGGTGGTGGCGGCGGTCGACATGGTCATGGCGGGCGAGGTCCGCAACGCCTTCTGCGCCGTCCGCCCGCCGGGCCACCATGCCGAGACCGCCACCGCCATGGGCTTTTGCTACTTCGGCAGCGTGGTGATCGGCGCCCGCCACGCGCTCGAGGCCCACGGCCTCGCCCGCGTCGCCATCGTCGACTTCGACGTCCACCACGGCAACGGTACCCAGGATCTCGTCTGGGACGACGCCCGCATCGCCTTCGCCTCGACCCACCAGTCGCCGCTCTATCCCGGCACCGGTGCTGCGGACGAGCGCGGCGCGCACGGCCAGATCGTCAACGTGCCGCTGCCGCCGGGCGCCGCGGGCGATCTCTTCCGCGCCGCGATGCTCGCCCGCGTCCTGCCGGCGGTCGAGGCGCACCGTCCCGAGATGATCCTGGTCTCGGCGGGGTTCGACGCCCACGTCCGCGATCCCTTGGCGAACCTTGCACTCACCGAGGCCGACTTCGCCTGGGCGACGGCCGAGCTCTGCGCGCTGGCCGACCGGGTCTGCGCCGGCCGGATCGTCTCGACTCTCGAAGGCGGATATGATCTGAGCGCGCTTGCCGCGTCGGTCGCGGCGCATGTGCGGATGCTGATGGAGCGGGGACATGGCTGAGGCGGGCACGACCCCGGTGACCGAGATGAGCTTCGAGGCGGCGCTGGCCGAGCTCGAGAAGGTGGTGGCGCGGCTCGAAGGCGGGCAGGTGGCGCTCGACGAATCGATCGCGCTCTACGCCCGCGGCGCCGAGCTGCGCGCCCACTGCGAGGACCGGCTCAAGGCCGCCGAGGCCCGCGTCGCCGAGATCGCCCAGGGATCCGACGGCACCGTCCGCGCCCGCCCGGTCGAGATCTCCTGACGCATATCGTGGACGCCGACACCCTGCAGTTCCACGCCGTCCTCAGCCAGGCCGCGACCCGGGTCGAGGCCGCGATGGCCGGTTGGCTGCCGGCCGGCGACACCACGCTCGGCGCCGCGATGCGCCATGCAGCACTCTCCGGCGGCAAGCGCCTGCGGGCGTTTCTCGCCATCGAGGGCGCGGCCCTCTTCCGCGTGCCCCCCGGCCAGGCGCTCCGCACCGCCGCGGCGGTCGAATGCGTCCACGCCTACAGCCTCGTGCACGACGACCTGCCGTGCATGGACGACGACGACCTGCGCCGCGGCCAGCCGACGGTCCACGTCAAGTGGGACGAGGCGACGGCGGTCCTCGCCGGCGACGCGCTGCAGGCGCTGGCCTTCGAGATCCTCGCCGCCCCCCAGAGCGGCATCGAGCCGCGGGCCCAGGTCCGGCTGATGCTCGGCCTCGCCCAGGCCGGGGGTGCGATGGGGATGGTCGGCGGCCAGGCGCTCGACCTCGCGGCCGAGAAAGCCGCGGCCCCGCTCGATCTCGCGCACATCACCGACCTGCAGGCGCTGAAGACCGGCGCGCTCTTCGTCTGGGCCGCCGAGTCGGGCGCGATCCTCGGCCGCTCCGACCCCGAGCCGCTGCGCCGCTACGCCCAGTCGCTGGGGCTCGCCTTCCAGATCCAGGACGACATCCTCGACGTCGAGGGCGACAGCGAGGCGGCTGGCAAGCGCCTGCGCAAGGACGAGGGCCGCGGCAAGGCCACCTTCGTCGGCCTGCTCGGCCTCGACGCCGCCCGGCGCAAGGCGCAGGAGCACGTCGTGCGCGCCTGCGACACGCTCTCCCCCTACGGCTCGGCGGCAGGGAACCTGCGGCTGGCGGCGCAGTTCGTATCGGGACGGGGCCACTGATGCCGCGTCCCCGGGAGTGCCGATGACCGACCTGCGTCCGAGAACCCCGATGCTCGACCGCGTTCACCTGCCGGCGGACCTCAAGGGCATGACCGCCGCCGAGCTGACCCAGGTCGCGGGCGAGCTGCGCGCCGAGACGATCTCCGCGGTCTCCGAGACCGGCGGGCACCTCGGCTCCGCGCTCGGCGTGGTCGAGCTGACCGTGGCGATCCACGCGGTCTTCAACGCGCCCAAGGACAAGCTGATCTGGGACGTCGGCCACCAGTGCTACCCGCACAAGATCCTGACCGGCCGCCGCGAGCGCATCCGCACCCTGCGCGCCGGCGGCGGCCTCTCGGGGTTCACCCGCCGGGGCGAAAGCGAATACGACCCCTTCGGCGCGGCGCATTCCTCGACCTCGATCTCGGCCGGGCTCGGCTTTGCGGTGGCGCGCGACCTCGGCGCGCCCGACGTCGGCGACGTGATCTGCGTCATCGGCGACGGCGCGATGTCGGCGGGGATGGCCTACGAGGCGATGAACAACGCCGGGCACATGAAGGAGCGGCTCTTCGTCATCCTCAACGACAACGAGATGTCGATCGCACCGCCGGTCGGCGCCATGTCGATGTACCTCTCGCGGCTCTACACCGGCGAGCCGTTCCAGGACTTGATGGCCGCAGCCAAGGGCGCGGTGCGGTTCCTGCCCTCACCGCTGCAGGAAGGCGCGCGGCGCGCGCGCGAGCTCGTCAAGGGGATGGCGGTCGGCGGCACGCTCTTCGAGGAGCTAGGCTTCTCCTACGTCGGGCCGATCGACGGCCACGACGTCGAGCAGCTCGTCGCCATCCTGCGCGCGGTCAAGGCGCGGGGCCAAGGCCCGATGCTGATCCACGCGCTGACCCGCAAGGGCAAGGGCTATCCGCCGGCGGAGGCGTCCGCCGACAAGTACCACGGCGTCGCCAGGTTCGACGTGGTGACCGGCGCCCAGCAGAAAAAGCCATCCAACGCGCCCTCCTACACCAAGGTCTTCGCGCAATCACTGATCCGCGAGGCCGAGGCGGACGACCGCATCGTCGCGGTGACCGCCGCGATGCCCGACGGCACCGGGCTCAACCTCTTCGCCGAGCGCTTCCCGACCCGGTGCTTCGACGTCGGCATCGCCGAGCAGCACGCCGTGACGTTCTGCGCCGGGATGGCCGCGGCCGGCATGAAGCCGTTCGCGGCGATCTACTCGACCTTCCTGCAGCGCGGCTACGACCAGGTGGTGCACGACGTCGCCATCCAGCGGCTGCCGGTGCGCTTCGCCATCGACCGCGCCGGGCTGGTCGGCGCCGACGGCCCGACCCACGCCGGCGCCTTCGACATCGCCTATCTCGCCTGCCTGCCCGACTTCGTGGTGATGGCCGCGGCCGACGAGGCCGAGCTCGTCCACATGGTCGCGACTGCCGCGGCGATCGACGACCGGCCGAGCGCCTTCCGCTTTCCGCGCGGCGAAGGCGTCGGCGTCGAGATGCCCGAGCGCGGCACGCCGCTCGAGATCGGGCGGGGGCGGATCATGCTGGAAGGGCAGGGGGTTGCGATCCTCTCCTTCGGCGCGCGGCTCTCGCATTGCCTCAAGGCGGCCGAGGCGCTCGGCGCCCGCGGCATCCGACCGACCGTGGTCGACGCCCGCTTCGCCAAGCCGCTCGACCGCGACCTGATCCTCGACCTCGTGGCGAACCACCCCGCGCTTCTGACCATCGAGGAAGGTTCGATCGGCGGCTTCGGCAGCCACGTCGCCCAGCTCCTCGCCGAGGCGGGCGTCTTCGACCGCGGGCTGAAGTTCCGCTCGATGGTGCTGCCCGACCGCTTCATCCAGCAGGACAGCCCCGAGAAGATGTACGCCGTCGCGGCGATGAACGCCGAGGATATCGAAGCCAGGGTGCTGAGCCTCCTGGACGTCGCGCAGGTGGGCGTCCGCCGAGCCTGATAGCGCCTGATCCGGCCGGTCAGTCCCCGTCCGGGGGGATGTCCACCGCGAGCACCTCAAGGTCGACCGGCTGGCCGCGAAGCTGGACCGTGACGCTGCCGCCGGCCTCGGCGCCGGTCAGCGCCCGGGCCACCGGCGCGGCGTAGGCGATGCGCCCCGACGTCGGGTCGGCCTCGTCCTCGCCGGTCAAGACGATCGTGCGGGTGTCGCCGTCCTCGGAGCGATAGCGGACCCGGCTGCCGAACTGCACCGTCGGGTCCTCCGGATCGGGCGCGCTCAGCCGCGCCGTCGCGTGCCGGAGCGCCCAGTAGCGCAGGTCGCGCCTGAGCCGTGCCGCCTGGTCGGGATCGTCCGTCTCCGCCAGTGCCGCCTCGATCTCCGCGACCTTTTCGCCGATCAGCCGCAGCCCCCGCGCGGTGACGAAGTTCGGCAGCGTGCTGACGGGGATCTCCGGCAGGACCTCGGGCCGCGACCCGTCGTCTTCCTTCACGAATGCCCGGCTCATGTCGTCCTCCCCATCGCCTGCCCGCCAGCCTACCCGAAACTCGCGCTGAACGGCACGGTCTTCCGCTGGGGTGCAACTAGGGGACGTTCGCCCTATCTTTCAAGGCGCCGCCGGGAGGAACCGCCATGCGCCTCATCGCGATGATCGCCCTCGCCTGGCTCGCCGCCGTGCCGGCACGCGCGCAGGACGAGCCCGGCCGGGAGCCGGTCGACCTGGAACTCCTGCTGCTGGCCGACGCCACCGGCTCGATCGACGACGTCGAGGACAACCTGCAGCGCCAGGGCTACGCCGCGGCGCTCGTCGACCCGCAGGTGCTCTGGGCGATCAGGAACGGCGGCGAGAGCGGCCGCATCGCCATTGCCTACGTCGAGTGGGCCGGCGCCCGGTCACAGGACGTCGTGGTGGACTGGACGGTCGTCAGCGACGCCGCCTCCGCCTCGGACTTCGCGGCGCGCCTCCTCGCCGCGCCGCGCCGGGTACGCGGCACCAACGCGATCGGCGCCGCGATCCTGAAAGGCCTGGCGCTGATCGACGGCAACCGCTTCGAGGGCGCCCGCAAGGTCATCGACCTCTCCGGCGACAGCGCCTGGAACCCGCGCCCGCCGACGATCGCCAGCGCCCGCGACGTGGCGATCGGGCAGGGCGTCGTGGTGAACGGCCTCGCGATCCTCTGCAGTGACTGCTCCGGCCGGCCCGGCCTCGGCGACCTCGAGCAGGAGTTCAAGGACCAACTCATCGGCGGCCCCGGCGCCTTCGTCGTCACCGCCGACGGCCCCGCGGCGTTCGCCCAGGCGGTCCGCCGCAAGCTGATCCTCGAGATATCCGACGGCGGTTCCGTTCCGTCTCTGCCCAAAAGCTGATCTCCGCCGCCTTCGACGCCCTATGGATGCTGATTGTTTAGGCATCGGTGGTTCGACGTCCAATTACTGGGCGAAAGTTCCTTGACCGCTCACCGGGGCGCTCGCAGCGTGACCGGGCTGCCTCGGGAAGCGGCGCCCTGCGGCGCCGTCCGTGCGCCTGCGGGGACAGACCGGCGAGATGGATCGACCGGAGGAAACGGACGCAAAAGACAGGATGAGGGACGTAGATGAATAAGCATTTCAGAAGCTTGTGCCTCGGCTCCGCGATCGCGGGAAGCATTTTCGCCAATGCCGCTCTGGCGCAGGACGACACGATCAAGGTCGGCATTCTGCATTCGCTCTCGGGGACGATGGCGATCTCGGAGACGACGCTCAAGGACGTGATGCTCATGCTGATCGACGAGCAGAACGCCAAGGGCGGCCTGCTCGGCAAGAAGCTCGAGCCGGTGGTGGTCGATCCCGCGTCGGACTGGCCGCTCTTCGCCGAGAAGGCGCGCGAGCTGATCGCGGCCGACCACGTCGCGGTGGTCTTCGGCTGCTGGACCAGCGTCAGCCGCAAGTCGGTCCTGCCGGTCTTCAAGGAGCTGAACTCGATCCTGTTCTACCCGGTCCAGTACGAGGGCCAGGAGAGCGAGCGCAACGTCTTCTACACCGGCGCCGCGCCGAACCAGCAGGCGATCCCGGCGGTCGACTACCTGATGAACGAGGAAGGCGTCGAGCGCTGGGTCCTCGCGGGAACCGACTACGTCTACCCGCGCACCACCAACCAGATCCTCGAGGCCTACCTCAAGAACCACGGCGTCGCGGCCGAGGACATCATGATCAACTACACGCCGTTCGGCCAGTCCGACTGGCAGACGATCGTGAGCGACATCAAGAAGTTCGGCTCGGCCGGCAAGAAGACCGCCGTGGTCTCGACGATCAACGGCGACGCCAACGTGCCGTTCTACAAGGAGCTCGGCAACCAGGGCATCTCCGCCGAGAACATTCCCGTCGTCGCCTTCTCGGTCGGCGAGGAGGAACTCGCGGGCCTCGACACCACGCCGCTGGTCGGCCATCTCGCCGCCTGGAACTACTTTGAGTTGATCGACACCCCCGAGAACGCCGACTTCATCGACAAGTGGCACGCCTACACCAAGAACGACGACCGCACCACCAACGACCCGATGGAGGCGCACTACATCGGCTTCAACATGTGGGTGAAGGCGGTCGAGGCGGCCGGCACCACCGACACCGACGCGGTGATCGAGGCGATGAACGGCATCGCGGTGCCGAACCTCACCGGCGGCATCTCGTCGATGGGCGACAACCACCACATCACCAAGCCGGTCTACATCGGCGAGATCCAGGACGACGGCCAGTTCAACGTGGTCTGGCAGACCGACGGCCTCGTGCTCGGCGACGAGTGGTCGGACTACCTGCCCGAGTCGAAGGACCTGATCTCCGACTGGCGGGCGCCGATGTCCTGCGGCAACTTCAACGTCGCGACGGGCAAGTGCGGCGGCGCCACCACCAACTGAGCGCAACCGGCGCGCGGGGCTCCTCTCCCCGCGCGCCTCTGACCGGACGACAGCTCATGCGCTTCCTCGCCGCCCTCCTCGGTCTCCTGCT
Organism: uncultured Alphaproteobacteria bacterium; assembly: GCA_963819995.1. Classification (GTDB taxonomy): domain Bacteria; phylum Pseudomonadota; class Alphaproteobacteria; order Rhodobacterales; family Rhodobacteraceae; genus Amaricoccus. The sequence continues at coordinate 35,902 of CAWFYR010000012.1, forward strand.
CCTCGCCGGCGCGCCCGCGTTCGCGCAGAGCCTGGAAGAGCTGGTCGCCAAGCTCCCGGAGGGCGACTACTCCGACCGCGCCGAAGTGGTGGCGGCGATCGGCGCCAGCGGCGACCCGCGCGCCGCGACCGTGCTCGAGGCGCTGCAGGCGGGCGACCTGCAGCAGCGCAAGAGCGACGACGCCGTGATGCTGGTGACCGGCCGCGGCGATGCGGCCAAGGCGGTCGATCCGCTGACCGGCGCCGACCTCGGCCCGGTACCGTCCCGCTCCACGACCCCGCTCAAGGTCAACAATTCCCTCCGCCGCGCGATCCGCTCGGCACTCTCGACGCTGTCGCTGGCGAATCCCGACCCGGTGGCGCGGAGCGCTGCCGCCGATGCCGCCTTCGCCACACCCGATCCCGAGCAGATCGAGGCGATCGACGCGGCGCTGGCCAAGGAGCAGGACGCGACCATCAAGGCGCTGCTCGAGCAGGCGCGCGCCGCCGCGGTGCTGGCCTCGGACGCCGACGCGGCAACCAAGGTGGCCGCCATCGATCTCGTGGCCGCCCACGGCGGCACCCAGGCGCTGCAGGCGCTGGCGGCGCTGCAGACCGCGGACGACCCTACCCTCGCCGAGGCCGCGACCAAGGCCGTGGCGCGCATCGAGCGCAACCAGGCGATGTGGGGCCAGCTGCAGAACGTCTGGTTCGGCCTGTCGCTCGGCTCGGTGCTGCTGCTCGCGGCGGTCGGCCTCGCCATCACCTTCGGCGTGATGGGCGTCATCAACATGGCGCATGGCGAGCTGATCATGCTCGGCGCCTATACCACCTACGTGATCCAGGAGCTGATCCGCAACCACGCGCCGGGGATGTTCGGCTGGTCGCTCGCGATCGCAGCACCCGCGGCCTTTCTCGTGGCCGGTGCCGTCGGCATCGCCATCGAGCGCGGCATCGTCCGCTTCCTCTATGGCCGGCCGCTCGAGACGCTGCTCGCCACCTGGGGCGTGAGCCTGATCCTGCAGCAGACGGTGCGCACCATCTTCGGGCCGAACAACCGCGAGGTCGGCAATCCCTCCTGGATGTCGGGCGCCTTCCAGTTCGGCCAGATGCAGGTCACCTGGAACCGCTTCTACATCATCCTCTTCGGCCTCCTGGTCTTCGCCGGGCTGCTGCTGCTCCTGAAACGCACCCTCTTCGGGCTGCAGATGCGCGCGGTCACCCAGAACCGGCCGATGGCCGCGGAGATGGGCATCCGCACCGCGCACATCGACGCGCTGACCTTCGGGCTCGGCGCCGGCATCGCCGGGCTCGCGGGGGTAGCGCTCAGCCAGATCGACAACGTCTCGCCGAACCTCGGACAGAGCTACATCATCGACAGCTTCCTCGTGGTGGTGTTCGGCGGGGCAGGGAACCTCTGGGGCACCTTCGCCGCGGCGTTCTCGCTCGGCATCGCCAACAAGTTCCTCGAGCCCTTCGCCGGGGCGGTGCTCGCCAAGATCCTGATCCTCGTCTTCATCATCCTCTTCATCCAGAAGCGGCCGCGCGGGCTCTTCCCGCAGCGCGGCCGCGCGGTCGAGGGCTGACGCCGTGACAGAGCCGCTGATCGACCGCCGCACCGGCATCTTCCTCGCGATCCTCTTTGTCGTCATCGTGCTGGTGCCGGCGGGGAACCTGCATGGCCACGCCGGAATCCGCGGGACACGTGCCGAGCTATCTCGTCACGCTCTTCGGCAAGTACCTGACCTATGCGCTGCTGGCGGTGGCGCTCGATCTCTGCTGGGGCTACGCCGGCATCCTCTCGCTCGGTCACGGCGCGTTCTTCGCGCTCGGCGGCTACGCGATGGGCATGCACCTGATGCGCGAGATCGGCGACCGCGGCGTCTACGCCAACCCCGAGCTGCCGGACTTCATGGTGTTCCTGAGCTACACCAAGCTGCCGTGGTTCTGGCACGGCTTCGACATGTTCTGGTTCGCCAGTGTGATGGCGCTGCTGGTGCCGGGCGTCCTCGCCTTCGTCTTCGGCTACTTCGCCTTCCGCAGCCGGGTGACCGGTGTCTATCTCTCGATCATCACCCAGGCGCTGACCTTCGCGCTGATGCTGGCATTCTACCGCAACGAGATGGGCTTCGGCGGCAACAACGGGCTGACCGACTTCAAGGACGTGCTGGGCTTCAGCCTGTCGGCGGACACCACCCGGGCGGGGCTCTTCGTCCTCTCCGGAGCGGCGCTGGCGCTGGGACTGGTGCTGTCGCGATGGGTGGTGACCTCGAAGTTCGGCAAGGTGCTGGTGGCGGTGCGCGACGCGGAGAGCCGGACGCGGTTTCTCGGCTACCGCGTCGAGCACTACAAGCTCTTCGTCTTCACCGTCTCGGCGATGCTCGCGGGCCTCGCCGGCGCGCTCTACGTGCCGCAGGTCGGCATCATCAACCCAAGCGAGTTCTCGCCCGCCAACTCGATCGAGATCGTGATCTGGGTCGCGCTCGGCGGCCGCGGCACGCTGGTCGGCGCGGCACTCGGCGCGCTGATCGTCGTGGCGGTCAAGAGCTGGCTGACCGCGGCCTTCCCCGACGCCTGGCTCTTCGCGCTCGGGGCGATGTTCATCCTGGTGACGATCTTCCTGCCCCAGGGGGTCCTCGGCCTTCTGGAAGGCATCATGCCAGGCCGCCGCTCCGCGCCGGTGGCGCAGGCCAAGCCCGAGCCGGCGGAGTAGCGAGATGGCCACCGCGACCCAGCTCTACATGCAGGACGTCCATCGCAGCTTCGACGGCTACAAGGCGATCGACGGCCTCTCGATCGCCATCGAGAAAGGCGAGCTGCGCGCCGTCGTCGGCCCGAACGGCGCGGGCAAGACCACGATGCTCGACATCATCACCGGCAAGACCCGGCCCGACACCGGCCGGGTGATCTGGGACGAGGACACCGACCTCATCAAGATGGACGAGGCTGATACCGCGCGGCTCGGCATCGGCCGCAAGTTCCAGAAGCCCACGGTCTTCGAGACGCTCAGCGTCGAGGCGAACCTGATGCTGGCGCTGGCTGGGCAGCGCGGCGTGGCGGCGACGCTCTTTCACAAGCTCGGCGGCGGCGAGCGCCGGCGGATCGGCGAGCTCCTGGACCTCGTCGGGCTGGCCGAGGCGCGCGCGCGGCTCGCCGGCAGCCTCAGCCACGGCCAGAAGCAATGGCTCGAGATCGGCATGCTGATGGCGCAGGAGCCGCAGCTCCTGCTGGTCGACGAGCCGGCCGCGGGCATGACCGACGCCGAGACGATGCGCACCGCCGAGCTCCTGCGCTCGATCGCCGGCGAGCGCTCGGTCTTGGTGATCGAGCACGACATGGAGTTCGTCCGCGCGCTCGACTGCAAGGTGACGGTACTGCACCGCGGCGCGGTGCTGGCCGAAGGCTCGCTCGACCACGTCTCGGCCAATCCCGAGGTCATCGAGGTCTATCTGGGGCGCTAGGCATGCTGAACGTCGGACACATGGATCTCTACTACGGCGCGGCGCAGGCGCTGAAGGACGTCAGCGTCACCGCCGAGGCCGGGCAGGTCACCTGCATCCTCGGCCGCAACGGCACGGGCAAGACCTCGCTCCTGCGCGCGATCTCCGGCCGCCAGGCGATCAGCGGCGGCTCGATCCGCTGGCAGGGCCACGAGATCAGCCGGCTCCGCCCCGACGCCCGCGCCCGGCTCGGCATCGCCACCGTGCCGCAGGGCCGCGAGATTTTCCCGCTGCTGACGGTCCGCGAGAACCTCGAGACCGGCTTTGCGCTCCTGCCGCGCAGCGAGCGCCGCATCCCCGACACCGTCTTCGAACTCTTCCCGGTGCTCGCCGAGATGATGGGGCGCCGCGGCGGCGATCTGTCCGGCGGCCAGCAGCAGCAGCTCGCGATCGGCCGGGCCATGGTGACGCGGCCGAAGCTCCTCCTGATGGACGAGCCGACCGAGGGCATCCAGCCTTCGATCATCAAGGACATCGGCCGGGCCATCGCCTTCCTGCGCGACCAGGGCCATATCGCGATCGTGCTCGTCGAGCAGTTCTTCGACTTCGCCGTCGCGCTCGCCAGCCGCATCGCGGTGATGGACCGCGGCCGCATCGTCCTCGCCGGCACGCCCGCCGAGCTCGACGAGGCCGAAGTCCGGCGCTGGATGACCGTCTGACCGCACCCGCCCGCGCCGTCGCCCCGCCCCGCGTTTCCGCCGAGGCGGCACCCCTCCGCCAGCGAGCCTTCGGCGGATTTCATACTGGCATGAAACCCTATCGGGCAGGACAGGGGCCCCGGCAACAGCCGGGGAGAAAACCCTTAACTCACGGCCGAAGGCCGTTCCATCGGAGGGAGGCCGCAAAGGCGGCCGACCGTCAAGCGCCGGCCGAGCGGGGGCCCTTCAGGGCCCTCCGAGGCCGGCGCTCCCCCGGAGCGCACCCGGGAGGAGGACGGAAATTAACGATCGAGCAAGAAATGGTATTCCAGCAAAATCAAGCACATGAACCATGCCCAGACTCGGGCGATGTCGTCTTTGACCACCAGAGACTCCCTATTGCCCGAGCACCAGCCCCTCCCGCCGCCGGTCGGCGGCGCCGGTCAGCGTCGCGCCGTCGATGCGGATCGCCTGCAGCCCGGAGTTGAGGTCGGCCGCCTCGGCGTCCTGCCCGAGTGCGGTCAGCGCCGCGATTGTCGCGTCGGCCTCCGGGCCGGCCTCGACCTGGGTCTTGCCGTTGCGGTTCAGCACGTGCGGCGCGTCGATCGCGGTCTGCGGGTCCTGGCCGAAGTCGAGGATGCCGACCAGCGCCTGGGCGACGAACGGGATGATGTTGGCCCCGCCCGGCGAGCCGATCAGCAGCACCGGCTTGCCGTCCTTGAAGACGATGGTGGGCGCGATCGAAGAGCGCGGCCGCTTGCCGCCCTCGACCCGGTTCGCGACCGGCTTGCCGTCCGCCTCGGGCGCGAAGCTGAAGTCGGTCAGTTCGTTGTTGAGCATGAACCCGTCGGTGACGACCCGGCTGCCGAAGTTCGTCTCGATCGTGGTGGTCGCCGTCAGCATGTCGCCGTAGCGGTCGACGATGACGAAATGCGTGGTGCCGTATTCCGGGCGCACGCCGTCGGGCGCGCGCAGCTCGGCCTTCTTCCACGGCGGCTCCCCGGGCGCGGCCTTCTCCATCGCGTGGTCGGGATCGATCGTGCGGGCGCGCTCGGCCAGGTAGTCGGGCGCGAGCAGCCCCTCGGGCATCGCCACGAAGTCGCTGTCGGCCATGTAGAGCCCGCGGTCGGCGAACGCGAGCTTGCTCGCCTCGAGAAAGAGGTTGGTCGACGCGATGCCCGGACCCATCGCCGCGAGGTCGAAATGCGACAGGATGCCGAGCGTCTGGCCGACGGTCAGCGCCCCCGAGGACGGCGGCCCCATGCCGCAGACCTCAAACGCGCGATACGGCATGCAGACCGGATCGCGTTCCTTGACCGTGTAGTCCGCCAGGTCGTCGAGGGTCAGGATGCCGCCGTTGAGCGGCGTGCGGACCGCGGCGACGATGTCGCGGGCGATGGCGCCATGGTAGAGCGGATCGCTGCCTTCGGCGGCGATCAGCCGGAAGGTGCGGGCGAGATCGGGGTTCGTCAGGATCTCGCCTTCCCGCTTCGGACTGCCGTCCTGGTGCAGGTAGATGGCGCTGGCGGCGGGAAACTCGGCCAACCGATGCTTCTGCGCGTCGACGATCGCGGCGGCCATGCGCTGCGAGACCGGAAAGCCGCCTTCGGCGAGTGCGATCGCCGGCTTGAAGAGATCGCCCCACGGCAGGCGGCCGTAGCGCTGGTGCAGCGTCTCCATCAGCTTCAGCGTCCCCGGCACCCCGACCGAGCGCCCGCCGACCACCGCGGCCCAGAATTCGAGCGGCGCTCCGGTCGCGTCGAGCCAGTAGTCCGGCGTCGCGGCCGCGGGTGCTGTCTCGCGGCCGTCGAAGCTCGTGAGGTGAGTGAGGGCGGCGTCCCAGTAGAGCGCGAAGCCGCCGCCGCCGATGCCGGAGCTCTGCGGCTCGACGAGGTTCAGCACCATCTGCGCGGCGATCGCGGCATCCGCGGCCGACCCGCCTTCGGCGAGCACGTCGCGGCCGGCGAGGCTCGCCAGCGGGTTCGCGGTGGCGATCATGAAGTCGTGGGCGACGACGCCGGCCTGCGTGCCGATCTGCGACGTCGCCTCCGGCGCCGGCGCGTCCTGGGCCAGGACGGGGGTCGCGACGATCACCGCCGCGCAGACCATGCGGATCGAAAGCATCGGACCTCCCGGTGTAGGGTCGACCATCAGCCTAGCGCGATCGATCCACCCGGCCAAGCCCGCATCCGCGCCGCTTGAACCCGGGCGCGAGGACGGGCAGGACTGGCGCATGGATTGCCTCGTCCCCACCGACCAGCCGGACCCGGAGCCCGCGGCGCTGACCGAAGCCATCCGCGGCTGCCGGCTCTGCGCCGAAGCCTTCGCGCTGACCCGCACCGCCCACGCGCCGCGCCCGGTGCCGTGGCTCTCGACGACGGCGCGGATCCTCGTCGCCGGCCAGGCGCCGGGCGCGCGGGTTCACAGGCTCGGCCGCCCATTCGACGATCCCTCCGGCGACCGGCTGCGCGACTGGCTCGGGGTCGACCGCGACACCTTCTACGACCGCAGCCGGTTCGCGGTGCTGCCGATGGCGTTCTGCTTTCCGGGCTACGACGCCCGCGGCGCCGACCTGCCGCCTCCGGCGGTCTGCGCCCGCACCTGGCGGGCCGAGGCGCTGGCGGCGATGCCGGCGGTCCGGCTGACGCTGCTCATCGGCGGCCATGCCCAGCGCTGGCACCTCGGCCCTCCGGCGCGCCCGGTCGCCGCCACGGTCGCGGGCTGGCGCGACTGTCCTTCCCACCTGCTGCCGCTGCCGCATCCGTCCTGGCGCAACACCGGCTGGCTGAAGCGCAACCCCTGGTTCGAGACCGAGCTGGTGCCGGTACTGCGCTCGCGCGTCGCGGCACTCCTGAGATGACCCCGGAGACCCCGCTCGACGCCGCGTTCCGCGCCCAGGAAGCCGAACCGGACGATCCCGCGCTGCGGCTCCGCTTCCACGAGCGGGTGCTGGACGCCGAACTGGTGCTGCCGCTCGGCGCCGCGCGGACCGGTCCGGAGATCTTCGATCTGGCCGAGGGCCGCTTCGCCCTCGCCTTCGATCGCGACGAGCGGATGGCCGCGTTCCTCGGCGCCCCGGCCGAGTTCGTGGCCCTCAGCGGCCGCCGGCTGGTCGCGCTCCTCACGGGGCGGGGGACCGGCATCGCGCTCAATCTCGGTGCGGCCTCGGCGACGCTGCTCACTGCCGAAACCGTCGACTGGATGGCGGCGATCGCCGGGCCGCTGCCGGAGATCGACGAAGCCCGGATCACCTCCGTCGCCGCTCCGGCGAGCGCGCCCGCGGGCCTGATCGAGGCGCTCGGGCAGAAACTCGCGCCGATGGCCGGCCGGATCGTCGCGGCGCATCTAGTCGAGGCGGCATTCGGCACCGGCCGGTCGGGATTGCTGCTGGCCCTCGTCGCCGTCGCGCCGGATGCCCGGCCCGGCATCGCCGCCGCGATCGCCGAGACCGTCCGCCTCGCGGGACCCGATGCGCCCGCGGTCGACGTGACCTTCCTCGATCCCGACGGCGCCGAGCCCTCGTCCCGATCGCACGCGCCGGCATGCGTTTCGAGCTGCCGAGCCGGCCCGCCCGGACAAGCGGTCCCGGAATGGACCCGTCGCAGCCCGCCGCGGCTGCGCCTGCCCGGTCAGTAGCCCGCGGCGCGATCGACGACGTTCAGGAACGGCGCGCCGTCCTCGCCGCGGCGGATGTTGCGGGCGATGGCCTCCGACGCGGTCTCGGGGCGGGTTTCCGAGGCGATGTGCGGCGTCACCGTCACCCGCGGGTGCGCCCAGAACGGATGCTCCGGCGGCAGGGGCTCCTCGCGGAAGACGTCGAGCGTCGCGTGGGCGAGCCGGCCGCTGTCGAGCGCCTCCAGCAGCGCGTCGTCGTCGATCAGGCTGCCGCGCCCGGCGTTGATCAGCCGCGCGCCTTGCGGCAGCAGCGCCAGCGTCCGCGCGTTCAGGATGGAGGCGGTGTCGGGCGTCGCCGGCAGCAGCGTCACCAGGATCTCGGCATTGCGCAGCACCGCCTCGAGGCCCTCCGGACCAGTGGTGGCACCGATGCCCGCCAACTCGCGCGGCCGGCGGGACCAGCCCGAGACGTCGAAGCCGATGCCGCCCGAGCATCGCCGCGGCGGCACGGCCGAGCTCGCCCAGCCCGAGGATGCCGACGCTCCGCTCGGCGGCCAGGGGCGGGATGACGCCGTTCCGCCAGACCCCGTCCTGGCCGAGGACGTGGCTGTCCATCCCGAGATGATAGCGCAGCACGTGGCCGGTCACCCACTCGGCCATGCCGCTGATCAGGCCGGCATCGACCATGCGGCAGAGCGGCACGTCGAGCGTGGTGTCGCCGATGATCTCCTCGACGCCGGCCCAGAGGCTGAGCACCGCCTTCAGCCTGTCGAACGGGCTGAAGTCGCTGACCGGGCCTCCCGGGCGGTAGATCACGTAGTCGAAGGTCCACGCGCCCGCCGGATCGTCGGTCAGGTCGACGTCGAGGTCCGCGGCGGCGAAAGCCGCGAGCAGGTGAGGGCGCCAGAGCGGCCAGTGCTCGGGCGGTGCGGAAAAGAGAACGCGTGAGCTCAAGGCTTCAGTCCCTGTTGCGCGGCCGGTGGACGTGGGCGCTCTGCACGAGGCCGAAGGCCGCGAGCAGCACCAGCATCGCCGAGCCGCCGTAGGACACCAGCGGCAGCGGCACGCCGACCACCGGCATCATGCCCATCACCATGCCCATGTTGACGGCGAAGAACAGGAAGAATGTCACCGCGATGCCACCGGTCATCAGCCCGCCGAAGCGGTCGCGGTTCGAGATCGCCGAGGCGATGCAGAAGACGACGATCAGCGCATAGAGCGTCAGGAGCGCTGTCGACCCCATGAAGCCGAATTCCTCGGCGAGCGTGGTGAAGATGAAGTCGGTGTGCTTTTCCGGCAGGAAGTTCAGCCGCGCCTGCGTCCCTTGCATGAACCCGCGCCCCGAGAGCCCGCCCGATCCCAGCGCGATCTTCGCCTGGGTGATGTGATACCCCGCGCCGAGCGGGTCGGCGTCGGGGTCGAGGAAGGTGAAGATGCGGCGGAACTGGTAGTCCTCGATCAGCTGCCACGGCGTCCCCTGCGACTTCAGCACCGCGGTCACGAGGCCAGCCGCCCCGGCGATCGCGGCGAGAAAGTACCAGACGCTGACGCCGGCGAGAAACATCACCGCCCCGGCGCCGGCGAGGAGCAGGATCGCCGTGCCGAGGTCGGGCTGCTTCAGCACCAGCGCCACCGGCAGGAGCGTCAGCGCCAGCGGCGGCACGATCCAGAGCGGCCGGGACACCTTCTCGGGGTCGAGCCAGTGATAGTAGGCGGCCAGCACCATCACCAGCGCCACCTTCATCAGCTCGGAGGGCTGCAGCTGGAAAAAGCCGAGGTCGATCCAGCGCTGCGCCCCCATGCCGATCTCGCCCATGACCTCGACCAGCACCAGCAGTGCGAAGGACCCGACATAGGCCAGAGGCGCGATCAGCCGCCAGAACCGGATGTCGATCATGGCGATGACGAACATCACCACCATCCCGACGCCGAAGCGCAGCATCTGCGGCGCCGCCCATGGCTCGGTCGAGCCGCCCGCGACCGAATAGAGCATCAGAAAGCCGATGCCGCTGACTGCACCGAGCAGCAGCACCAGCGCCCAGTTGACCGCCAGGAGCTTGCCGAAGCCCCGCGGCCCGGAATCAACCGCGCTCACGCCCGATCCCTCGCCGGAACCGCGGCCGCGGCCGCGCGCTGTTCCTCGACCGCCTTGCGCTGGTCGGCCGGGTAGGCCGTCAGCGGTGGCAACCCGCCGCAGAGCGCATAGAGCAGGATGTCCCGGGCGATCGGCGCCGCCACCGCCGACCCGCCGCCGCCATGCTCGACGATCTGCGCCATGGCATAGCGCGGCTTGTCGTACGGCGCGAAGCAGACGAAGAGCGCGTGGTCCCGCCGCTTCCACGGCAACTGGTCGTTCGAGGTCACGCCCGCCGCCCGCTCGGCCGCGGAGATGATCCTGACCTGGCTCGTCCCGGTCTTGCCCGCCATCAGCATCGCCGGATCGACGATCCGCGAGCGGAACGCGGTCCCCTCGTTCGACACCGCGTACATTCCGTCGCGGACCGCGTGCAAGTGCGCTGGGGAAATCCCGAGCGGCCCGGCTGCCTCGACCGGTTCCGCCACCCCGTCGACCGCGCGCAGGATACGCGGCTTCAGCGCCACGCCGCTCGCGAGCCGCGCCACCATCACCGCGAGCTGCAGCGGCGAAGCCAGCGTGAATCCCTGGCCGATGCCGTAGTTGAAGCTGTCGCCGGTGGTCCAGGCCTCCTTGCGGTTCACCTTCTTCCACGCGGCATCGGGCATGTTGCCGGCGGAGACCGCCGGGATCGGAAGCTCGTGCGCCACGCCGAGCCCCAGCCGGTGCGCCATCGCGCTGATCCGGTCCGGCCCCAGCCGCCGCCCCATCTCGTAGTAGTAGCAGTCGCACGACTGCGCGAGGCTCCGCCGCAGGTCGACGCTGCCGTGCCCGCCATGCTTCCAGCAATGGAACCGCCGCTTGCCGAGTGCGGTCGATCCCGCGCAGTGCACGACGTCTCCCGGGTGGACGACGCCCGCTTCGAGCGCCGCCAGAGCCATGCAGATCTTGAACGTCGATCCCGGCGGGTAGGTGCCCGTCACCGTCTTGTTGGCGAGCGGGCGGTATTCGTCGTTCAGGAGCCCGCTCCACTCCTTGGAGGCGATGCCGAAGACGAAGCTGTTGGGGTCGAACCCCGGCGCCGACGCCAGCGCGACGATGTCGCCGTTAGCGACGTCGATCACCGCCGCTGCCGAGCTCAGCCCGGCCATGCGCTGCATCGCGTAGGACTGCAGCCCCAGGTCCAGCGTCAGCTGCAGGTCCTTGCCGGCGGTGCCCTCGTCGCGGCCGAGCTCGCGCATCACCCGCCCGGCGGCGCTCACCTCGATCTTCAGCGTGCCGGCCTGCCCGCGCAGCAGCGGCTCGAGCCGGGCCTCGATCCCGGTCTTGCCGATCTGGAAGCGCGGGATCTGCAGCACCGGGTCGGGATCGACCATCTTGGCGAGATCGGTCTCCGAGACCGGCCCGACATAGCCCACCACCTGCGCAATGCTGGGCCCATCGGGATAGAACCGGCTCAGGCCCACCTCGGGGATCACCCCCGGCAGCACCGGCGCGTTCGCCGCGACCCGCACCACGTCGTCCCAGCTCAGGTGCTCGGTGATCACCACCGGCACGAAGGCGCTGCGGCCGATCATCTCCTTCATCGCGCGCTCGACCTCGTCGGGCGGCAGCGGGATGATCGTGGCGAGCCGCGCCAGCACCGCCGCCGGGTCGCGGGCCTGCTCGCGCACCATCACCACCCGGTAGTTCTGCCGGTTGCCGGCGAGCACCCGGCCCTCGCGGTCGGTGATCACGCCGCGCGCCGGCGGGACCAGCCGGATGTTGATGCGGTTTTCCTCGGCCAGGAGGCGGTAGCGCGCGTTCTCGACGATCTGCAGGTCGCGCATCCGCCAGCCGAGCGCACCGACCACCCCGGCCTGCAGCCCGAGCAGCACCAGGCCGCGCCGGGTGATCCGCGGCGCCGCCGGGGCGCGCGTCATCGTACCCGCCCGAACGGCGTGCGCAGGCGCTCGCTCGCCGGCGCCTGCAGCTGGAGGCCCCAGTTCAGCCCCACGACGATGAACGGATAGGCAAGGGCGGTGGCAAGCAGATAGCGGATCAGCCCCTCGGTCGAGGGTGCGTCCGCGAAGACGAGGAGCAGCGCGAGCCGCATGCCGACGAGGATCGCGGCAAATCCCGCCGTCGCCGACAGCCACTCCAGAACGAACGGCGCGCCGTGGAACCGCGCAGCGTTCAGGCGGAACCACTCGAAGGCGAGCAGCAGCCCGAGCGCGCCCAGCCCGGGCGGCCGGGAAAGCATCAGGTCGGCGAAAATCCCTAGCGTGAGCACGATCCAGAGCGGCGTCGTCGCCGGGCGCCGGATCGTCCAGGCGATCACGAGCCCGTAGAGCAGGTCGGGCAGCCCCACGCCTCCGCCGGGACTGAGCGGGATCAGCGACACCAGCACCATTGCGGCGCCCGACGCGAGCAGGAGCGCATTCTCCGCAAATGCCGGCAAACGCCGCGGCGCCGTCATCGCACCGACCCCGCCGCCTGCAACGCGCCTTCGGGATCGGCGGCGAGAACGGGCCCGATCAGCCCGCCTGGCCCCTCGACTGCGGACGCCGGCGCCGGCCGCACGACCCGCACGAACTCGAGCTGGCGGGTGTCGGCTGCCAGCCGCACCCGCTGCCGGCCGTCCGGCCCGGCGACGACCTGCCCGATCAGCACGTCCGGAGGGTAGAGCCCGCCGTCGCCGGAGCTGACCACCCGGTCGCCGGGGCTGAGCTCGTCCGGCTGGTCGAGAAAGTCGAGCACCGGGGCAGGGCCGTTGTCCCCAGCGACGATCGCGCGCTGTCCGGACGGGCGGACCACGGCCGGCACCCGGCTCGACCCGTCGCCGAGCAGGATGATCCGCGACGAGCGCTCGCCGACGCCCGCGACCCTTCCCACGAGGCCGAGCCCGTCCATCGCGGCGGAGCCGTCGGTGACGCCGTCGAGGCGGCCGACGTTCACCATCACCGAGCGCCGGAACGGGCTGCCGGCGTCCGCCATCACCTCGCCGGTGACGAAGGTCAGCCGCGGGCTCAGCCGGACGTTGTTGAGGGCCAAGAGGCGCGCGTTCTTCTGCTCGAGCTGCAACGCCGCCTCGCGCCAGCCCTGCATCCGCTGCAGCTCGCGGCGCAGCTCGGCGTTCTGCTGGTAGACCCGGCCATAGGCGCGCAGGTCGCCGATCATCCGCACGGTCGCCGCGACCGGCTTTACCGTCCAGCCGAGGCTCGGCACGAAGCGGTCGATCAGTCCGACCCGCAACTGCTCGACGCGGGCGTTGTCGATGCGCCAGACCAGGAAGAGGGCCAGCAGCACCACGGCGATTGCCGAGATCAGCACCCGGCGGACGCCGCGGATGTAGTCGGGAGAGTGCTCGCTTCGGAACGCCACGCTGCTACGATGCCTCTGCCAGGGCGCCCTCGGCGGCCCTCAGCCTCGGACGGATCTGCGTCCGCCTCAGGTTCCGAAGTCTATCACATGGGCGAGTTGCGTTTCAAACTCCAACGACTTGCCGGTGCCGAGCGCCACGCAGTTGAGCGAGTCCTCCGCGACGGTGATCGCCAGCCCGGTCTGCTCGCGCAGCGCCAGGTCGAGGTCGCCGAGCAGCGCGCCGCCGCCGGTCAGCATGACGCCCCGGTCGACGATGTCGGCCGCAAGATCCGGCGGGGTCTGCTCCAGCGCCGTCATCACCGCCTCGACGATGGTCTGCACCGTCTCGTTGAGCGCCTCGGCGATCTGCGCCTGGCTGATCTCCATCTCCTTCGGCACGCCGTTCAGCAGGTCGCGGCCGCGCACTTCCATGCGGTTGCCGCGGCCGTCGTCGGGCATCCGCGCGGTGCCGATCTCGAGCTTGATCTTCTCCGCAGTCGCCTCGCCGACCAGCAGGTTGTGCTGCCGGCGCAGGTAGCTGATGATCGCCTCGTCCATCCGGTCGCCGCCGACCCGGATCGAGCGGGCGTAGACCACGTCGCCGAGCGACAGCACCGCGACCTCGGTGGTGCCGCCGCCGATGTCGACCACCATGTTGCCGGTCGGATCGGCGATCGGCATGCCGGCGCCGATCGCCGCGGCGATCGGTTCGGAGATCAGCCCGGCCTTGCGCGCGCCGGCGGCGAGCACGCTCTCGCGGATCGCCCGGCGCTCGACCGGCGTTGCGCCATGCGGCACGCAGACCAGGACCTTGGGCTTCGACCAGCCGCCGCGGCGGTGCACCTTGCGGATGAAGTGCTTGATCATCTCCTCGGCGACGTCGAAGTCGGCGATGACGCCGTCGCGCAGCGGCCGGATCGCCTGGATCGATTCCGGGGTGCGGCCGAGCATCAGCTTGGCGTCCTCGCCGATCGCGAGAACCCGCTTCTTGCCGTCCTTGAAGTGGTAGGCGACCACCGAGGGCTCGTTCAGCACGATGCCTTTGCCCTTGATGTAGATCAGCGTGTTGGCCGTCCCGAGATCGATCGCCATGTCGGACGAAAAGAGCCCGCTCAAAGCACCAAGCATATGTCCACCGCCCTCTCCAACCGCATCATCTTGTGGTTTTTAACACGATCCCGCCCGGTCTGCGACCTCGTTCTGCGCCGCAGCCGGATACTCGCTAACGCGCCTGCACAATACCTCCGCGATAGAGCGTTAACAAGGTTAACACAACTTTAAGCTGAGCCCTTAGGCTTTCTCGGTGCGCAAATTGTCGGTCAGCCCGCTCACATTGGGCTGGAGCGCTGATCCTGCTGGGGCGTTCCTCGTTCCAGAACCGCGCCCGCACGCATCTCGGCGTTGCCGAGGTTTGTCGGTCGGGCGCCCCTCTCGGTGAGGCGGCCGACGAAGGTTTTAATGAAGATTTATGTGGCCGATCTCAGACACTTACTGCGAATTTCACGCGTGAAATCCTCCGATATCACACCTTAGGTACCGTCACGCGCTCTGGGCTTCGGGCGCGGTTTTCAGCCGCCGCACCAGGAGCTTGTTGAGCGCGTTCACATACGCCCGCGTCGAGGCCACCACGGTGTCGGTGTCCGCCGACTGGCCGGTCGCGATCTTGCCGTCCTCTTCCAGCCGGACACTGACCGTCGCCTGCGCGTCGGTGCCCTCGGTTACCGCATGCACCTGGTAGAGCGCCAGCCGCGCGCTGTTCGGCACCAGCTGGCGGACCGCGACGAAGCAGGCGTCGACCGGCCCGTCGCCGGTGGCCGTCACCCCATGCTCGATCCCGTCGATCGTCAGCACCAGGTCGGCGGTGCGCGGCCCCTCGGTGCCGCAGACGACCTTCAGGCTCCGCACCTGGATGCGGTCGTTGGCCGCGTTGGTGTCGGTGTCCTGCATCAGCGCGATGAGGTCCTCGTCGTAGACCTCCTTCTTGGTGTCGGCGAGGGTCTTGAACCGCACGAAGACATCGCGCAGCTGGTTGTCGCCGAGCTTGAAGCCCAGCTCCTCCAGCTTCGCCCGCAGCGCCGCCCGCCCGGAATGCTTGCCCATCACGAGGCTCGTCGCGTTCAGCCCGACGTCCTCGGGCCGCATGATCTCGAAGGTCTCGACGTTCTTCAGCATGCCGTCCTGGTGGATGCCGCTCTCGTGGGCGAAGGCGTTCTTGCCGACGATCGCCTTGTTGAACTGCACCGGAAACCCCGAAACCGTGGCGACGAGCCGGCTCGCCTGCATGATCTTCGTGGTGTCGATTCCGGTCTCGTACGGCAGGATGTCGTGGCGCACCTTCATCGCCATCACCACTTCCTCGAGCGCGGTGTTGCCCGCCCGCTCGCCGAGCCCGTTGATCGTGCACTCGATCTGCCGCGCCCCGGCCTCGACCGCCGCGAGCGAGTTCGCCGTCGCCATGCCGAGGTCGTTGTGGCAGTGGGTCGCAAAGACGACCTGGTCGGCCCCCGGCACCCGCTCGATCAGCATCCGGATCAGATCCGCGCTCTCCCGCGGCGCGGTGTAGCCGACGGTATCGGGGATGTTGATCGTGGTGGCGCCGGCCTTGATCGCGATCTCGATCACGCGGCAGAGATAGTCGTGCTCGGTGCGCGTCGCGTCCATCGGCGACCACTGCACGTTGTCGCAGAGGTTGCGCGCCCGGGTCACCGTGTCATGGATGCGCTCGGCCATCTGGTCCATGTCGAGGTTCGGGATCGCCCTGTGCAGCGGCGAGGTGCCGATGAAGGTGTGGATGCGCGGCCGCTTCGCATGTTTGACCGCCTCCCAGCAGCGGTCGATGTCGGCGTAGTTCGCCCGCGCCAGGCCGCAGATCACCGCCTGTTGCGCCAGCCTCGCGATCTGCGAGACCGCCTCGAAGTCGCCGTCCGAGGCGATCGGAAAGCCGGCCTCGATGATGTCGACTCCCATATCGTCGAGGAGTGCCGCGATCTGCAGCTTCTCGTTCAGGGTCATGGTGGCGCCGGGCGACTGCTCCCCGTCGCGCAGGGTCGTGTCGAAGATCAGGACGCGGGCCTGTTCGGCGTGCGTGTCGGTCATTGGATTGGTCCTTGGACTGCGAGGCTTCCCGGGCGCGTCAAGCTCTCCTCTGAGCGCGCGCGCCGAACCCCGGCACGCTCAGAGGCGGCTAAGCCGAAGGAGCCCGAGAGGCCGGCCAATGGCCGCCGCTCCCAATCCCGCCAGTGTCAACGCTGCACAATTCATGCGGCCATTATAGAGGCCGGCCCGCGAAGGGGAAGGCGAAACCGGCGCCGGCGGAGCAAGTGATGAGGAGCTTAGAGATCGCCGCCTGATGCCCTCGTAAGCGTCGGAGACGACGAGCGTCACCCCGCGCAGGCCGCGGCGACCGGCGGGCGATCGTCGAGGCGACGGTCCGGCGTGCCCGCCCGGTGCTGCTGACCACGTCCTCGGGCTTCCTGCCGGCGTTCTATACCTTCTGCTACCGGGTGCCGCGTCGGGGCGACGACCAACACGACGCCGAGGCGCCGCACGCCGAGGTCGCCAGCGCTCGACGCGGAGGAAAAGACCGGCTGGGGGCGTTAATCCCGCGGCAACGCCTCGCGGCGTAGCTGGGAGAGCCGACGGGCAAGTCCCAGGCGCGGCGGAACGGCAGCCCCGGTGATGGATGCGGCAGCTTGCGATACTCACGTTTCTCGCGGCGCTGTCGGTCCTGCCGGGATCGTGGGCGTCGGCGGCGTGCCGGCGTTCCGACCCTGGAATCGACGTGGCGGTCGGCGTCCGCGAAGCGCCGCCGTTCGTCTTCGAGGACCCGATCCGCGGTCGGCGTGGGTTGTCCTTGGAGCTCTGGGAGAGCGTCGAGCGCGAGCTGAAGGCCGCCGGGCTGATCCGGCGCGGCGAAATCGTCGACTGCCCGGTGGGCGAAGAGCTCCAGGCGCTGGCCGCGGGCGAGATCGACATGGTGATCTCACCGATGACGATCACCGCCGAGCGGATGGCGCTCGTCGATTTCACGCAGCCCTATCTCGGCTCGGGCCTCACCGTCGCCCGGCGGGCCGGCGGCGGCATCGATCTCGGCCGTGCCGCGGGAATCCTATGGGTGACGGCGGGACAGAACCCGGTAGGCGTGGTCCTGCTTCTGGCTCTGGCGGCGGCGGGCGTCGCTCTCGGACTGCCACGGCGCAGGCGGTTCCTGCGGAGGATCGGGCTGCGGGTCGCAGATGGCTACACGATTGCGGCAGCTGTCGCGGCGGTGCCTGCGATCTCGGTGCTGGCCCTGGCCACGGCGGCGCTGGTCGGCGCAACCGGCGGCAACCGGACGATCGAGCCCGGCGATCTGCCGGGCATGCGGGTGGCGACGCTGATCGGCTCGCCGGCGCAGGCGATGCTCGAGGCGCTTGCCCTGCGCGGGCGGGATGCAGCGGCAGGCTGGGCCGAGCCACCACTGCCGGTGCGCGGGAAGGCGACGATGCGGCGGCTCGAGCGAGTCTCGGCGCTGCGTCGGCCGCGGGGCGCCTGCGTGCCGCACGCGGTGGCCGATCGTGTCGCGCGCTGCGTCACGACGGCGAGCTGGGGGGAGGCTGTGGCGATGCTCCTGGACGGCGAGGCTGACGCGGTGCTCGGCGACTGGGCGCAGCTCAGCTGGCTCGCGAGGCTGCCGCGATCTGCGGGCCGCTTGGAGGTGCAGGGCGCGACTTTCGGGCTGGAGCCTTACGGCTGGGCGGTTTCCGCCCGCCGGCCTGATCTGCGGGCGGCGGTGGACCGGGCGTTGGTCCAACGGATCGCCCGGCCGGAATGGCGCGGGATGGTGCGGGACTATCTCGGTACGAGGAGCATCTCGCCCGACTGAGGTTTGCTGCGGGCTGTTTGAATTCGCACAGTCTTTTGTGCTTCGGTCTGCTTTTCGAGCAGGCGGGAGCCTTGAAATCCTGCGAAGGATTTCCCAGATCGGGAATGTCCGGCGCCGAAGATCGGGTCGGGCGGAAGTCTGGGGCCCGTCCCTCCGGGAGGGCCCGCACCCTGTATCGCTTAGCAAAGGATGCACCATGCGAACCTTCGATTTCACCCCGCTCTATCGCTCCACCGTCGGCTTCGACCGGCTTGCGAGCATTCTGGACCAGGCGCTGTCGTCCGACGTGACCCAGAACACCTATCCTCCGTATAACATCGAGAAGACCGGCGAGAACGCTTACCGGATCACGATCGCTGTCGCCGGCTTTGCCGAGGACGAGCTGTCGATCGAGGCCCGCGAGGGCCAGCTGGTGGTGACCGGCCGCAAGGCCGAGACCGAGGAGAAGCCCAGCGTTCTGCACCGTGGCATCGCCACCCGGGCGTTCGAGCGGCGCTTCCAGCTTGCCGATCACGTGCGCGCCGTCGAGGCGAGGACGGAGAACGGCCTCCTGCACATCGACCTCGTCCGTGAGGTTCCAGAGGCGCTGAAGCCGCGCAAGATCGAGATTGCCCGCGGCGGCAAGGTCATCGAGAGCCAGGCCGAAGCGGCCTGACCTCAAGACGAGGCATCGTCGCGACCGGCGGCGCCTCGATCCGCCGCAGCATCTGCCCGGCCCTGCCGCTCGAAAGCGGCAGGGCTTTTCCTTGCCCGCGTCGCCCGGTCAGGCGCGCTCGTCGCGGGTGAACTGGCGGGGGCGGACCTCGACGGGGGTGCCGGCGGCATTGTAGGTGCGCAGTTGGGTGCGGGAGCTGCGGATCTGCTCGATCTGGGCGGCGCCGGCGCGGACGCCCGCTAGGCTCGCGAGGATCAGGCGGCTGTTGCGTTCGGCGCGGGCCTTGAGCGCCACCAGAAAGGCGTCGGGCAGGTCGCTCTCGGTCTCGAGCAGCTCGGCGATCGCTGCCTCGCGCCGCTCGACCAGGGCTTTCAGCCCGGAGAGCGGCCCGTTCAGGATCAGCTTCCGCTCGAGGTCCAGCAGGCGCAGAATGCGGGCGTAGCGGGCCGAGGTGAGGATATTGGCGATCATGCGTCGCGCGTCCTTTGCTTGAGAAGGTCGAAGACCTGTTCGGCGATGCCGATGCCGCCGCGCTCGGCCAGGAGCCGGGCGTATTCCTCGGTGAGAAGGCTCGAGAACGCCTCTTCGCCGGCACCGCCGCCGAAGGTCTCGGGCTTGGCGTTGAGGCCGGTGTACTTCAGCATCTCGGCGAGAAAGCTCGCCTCGAAGGCGCGAGCCGCCTTGTGCGCCGCCGCATCGGCGCGGGCTTCGGCGGTCTGCGGGGTGGCGGCGGCGCGGGGGCCGGCCGGAGGAACGTGCATCGCCGGTCTCCGCGGCAGTTGCTGTCTTCGCGAGCCTTGCGGCCATGCGGTAAACAAATGGTAAGGCTTGCGCCGTAACTCCGGGCCATCGTCCCCGACGCTGGAGAAGCGATGAACGCCCCGGCCCCGGCCACCGCCGGCCCCACACGAGCTGCGCCGCCCCCGCAGGCCGGCCACGCACGCGAAGCGCCGGCCGTTCCGGTCGGGCGCGGCAAGGGGGAAGCCGACTTCGAGGCGGTCCTTTCCGGTCGCGGCATCAGACGGCCTGGGCCGAAGCCGCAGGTCGACGAGCCTACTGGCCTTACACCGGGTCAGGAGCTTACCGCCGCCGCGCTTGTGCCGGCAGTCCCCGTCGAGGCCAACGGCGAGCCGGCGGTGGCTGCGGTGGAGCCGGGGCTGGAAGGGAAGGCGGCTCTGTTGCAAGGTGCGAAGCCGGGCGTCGCGGCAGCCGCAGCCGAGCCGAAAGAGACGGCGGCGGACATTCCTCCCTTGAAGGCTGCTCCTGCGGGTGCGGCGGCGGATCAGCCAGCGGCGCAGTCCTCGGGCCCGCGGCCGGGCGTGCTGGCGCGGGAGCGTGGCGCCGAAGGGCCTGTTCATGCCGAGGCGAAACCCGGGGCACGCGAGCTGGCGCGGAGCCCTGCCGCGGGGGCACACGTCGAAGCACCGGCACCGGCGCCGCAGGGCCAGGCGCCCGACGCGAGCGGGCCTGCGCTGGTCATCCAGCCCGGCGATGCCCCATCCTGGCGCCTCGCGATCGACCAGCCGCCACCGGGCCGGAGTGAGGCGCATGGCGCGGCGGTACGGCCGCAGGCGGTACAGCCGCAGGCAGTGCAGCCTCAGGCGGTGGTCGGCCAGATCGCCGTCGCGGTCAGCAAGGCGGCCGGCCACAAGGTCGAGATCCGGCTCGACCCGCCGGAGCTCGGACGGGTGCAGATTCACCTGACGCCGGTCGATGGGGGGTTGCAGGCGACGGTGCTGGCCGACCGGCCGGAGACGCAGGACCTGCTCAGGCGGCATGCCGAGATGCTGGTGCGCGATCTCGGCGCCGCAGGCTACGACACCGTCAGCCTCGATTTCGCCGCCGGCGGCGAGGCGGAGCCCGGCAGGCGGGACGATCGCGGCGTCGACTGGACGCAAGCGCAGGTGGTTACCCCGGCCGTGGAGCCGCTGCCCGCGGGGTCGCGCCCGGTCTCCCACGACGGCCTCGACATCCGTCTCTGACAAGGCAAGGAGAAAGCGATGGAAATTTCGTCCACGACCGCCGCGAACGCTGCGGCTTCGAGCAAGAAGACCAGCGCAGGCGACGCTGCGACCAATGCGGTGGCCGGCGACTTCGATACCTTCCTGAGCCTCCTGACGGCGCAGATGAAGAACCAGGACCCGCTGAAGCCGATGGATTCGACCGAGTTCGTCTCGCAGCTCGCGAGCTTTTCCGGCGTGGAGCAGCAGGTGCGCTCGAACGACAAGCTCGACGCCATCCTGAGCGCGCTCTCCGGCGGCAGTCCGGCGGGGCTCGCCGAATGGATCGGCAAGGCGGTGCAGGTCGCGGCGAAGGCCGACTTTACCGGCGCGCCGGTCGAGGTGGCCCTCACACCGGTTGCCGATGCCGATCGCGGCATCCTGGTGGTGAAGAACGACTTCGATCAGGTCGTCGCGCGGGTGCCGGTCGAGGCTGGCGCCACGAGCGCGACCTGGGACGGCCGCGACGCCATGGGTGCCATGGCCGCGAACGGGCGCTACGGCTTCGCGCTCGAGAGCTACAAGGGCGACGCGCTGCTCGAGACCGGGGCCGGCAAGGTCTTCACCACCGTGCAGGAGGTGCGCATCGTCGACGGCTCGCCGGTCCTCGTGGTCGGCGGCGGAACGCAGGTGCCGCTCGACGAGGTGAGCGCAGTGCGCTGAGGCTTCAGCCGGGGTCGAGCAACTCCTTGGCGGCATTGAGCATCGCCGCGAGCGGGCTTGAGCCGCCGAGGTCGGGATGGACGCGGCGGATCAGCCGCCGGTAGGCGGCGCGCACCTCCTCGCGGCTGGCCTCGGGTTCGAGGCCGAGCACGCGATAGGCCTCGGCCGGGGTCATCGTGGACGGATCGGGCGGCGGCGAGCCCGCGGCACGCTTGAAGCCGTGGCGGTCGAGCCAGGCGCGCAGCAGGTGCAGGCTGTCCTCGTCGCCCTCGGCTTCGAACTGCGCGGCCAGCTGCTGCAGCTCCGCTTCGGCCAGCGCGGAGAGCCTGGCGCCGGTGAGCGGACCGCTGGTCACCTCGCCGTCCATTGCACCGCTGTCGCGATCGAGTGACATGCGCAGGCCGGGGCTTTCGACCTCGGAGCGGCCGCCCGGCGTCGGCGCGGCCGGCGCGCTGCGCCAGAGCCCGACGCCGAACGCGAAGAGCGGGACGGCAAGCGGGAAGAGCCGTCGGAGTGCCAGACCGCCGGCGGCGGCCAGCACGAGCACCGCCAGCGCACGGCGCGGCGGCAGGCGGACGAGGGCAGTCGCGAAGATCCCGAGCCCGAGCAGGATCAGCGCCGCCCAGATCGCCGCACTCATCTGAGATCGGCGAGCAGCCTGCGCGCCGCGGGCGTTCCCGCGGCTTCCAGCGCGGCGCGGCCGCCGGCAGCGAACGCGCCGATCGCGGCAAGAAGCGCGCGGAGCTCGCCCGCGGCGCGCGCGTCGAACGGCAGATAGGCGCCGCCGGTCAGCCGCGCGATCTCGCGGAAGGCGCGGGCCGCGGCCGGATCGCCGCCTTCGTGGAACATGAAGGCGCGAGTGTTGCGCAGCGCCAGCGCGCCGGCCTTGTCGCAGAGCCGGTCGATGTTCTCTTCCATCGCGTCGCCGACGAAGACGAGCGCTGCGAGCGGCGCCTTCGCGGCGGCCCCTGCGGCATGGTCGAGAACGCGGCCGATCTGGGTCAGCCCGCCATGGCAGGCGAGGCCGGTCATCAGCCGCTTGAGCGCCGCAGCGTCCGACACCCAGCCCGAGCTCCGCGCCTCGTTCTGGCCGCGGAAGTAGACGAGCTGCACCTCCAGCCCGCCCACCGTGGCGGCGGCGTCGAACATCGCCGCCTGCAGCGCGCAGGCGAGATCCCAAGTGGGCTGGCGGCTCATCGTCGCGTCGAGCGCGAAGATCAGCCGGCCGCGCCCGCTGGACCGCGGCGCCCTGGCCCGCGCCTCGTCGAGGAACGCCGCGAGCTCGGCGCTGGACGAGCGGGCGGCAGGCGTTCCGCCGCTGCTCTTCCGGGTGATGTCGGACTGGGCGCTCATGCCTGATGATCTGGCGATCCGGCCAATGATTGCAAGCGCGCCGAGCCCGGTTGCCCGGCTCGCGCACGGGACAATTCGCTGGACGCCCAAAATCGGCTTTGCTATAGGCTCCGCACCCGCAAAAGGCGTGCGCGTTCCGGCGTAGCTCAGTGGTAGAGCAGTTGACTGTTAATCAATTGGTCGTAGGTTCGAATCCTACCGCCGGAGCCAATGACTATCCGAGGGTTGGGCCGCATAGATCAGTTCGCCCCAGGTTCGATGAACTTGGCCCAGCCTTTCCAGCCAGCATTCTTACTGGCCGCGCGGCACTAGTGATCTCGATCAGATGCGAGGCAGCAAACTAGCTGCTAGACGGCGCGATCCAGTCGTCTTGGCTCACAACAGTTGCGCGCCTGCGCTGCCGTGCCCGGAGTCTCGGGCGGGGGTTGCGGCCCGTCGGAGACCTGACCGCGCAAGCAGGGTTGATATCCGGCCGGGAGCTCCGGAAAACGGGTTCTCATCGGATCGTTCGTCACGGTAGGATCGGCGGCAGGCGCCAGCATCGGCGCGGAGCAGGGATGGGGCCATGCCACGCGTAAGCTTCGAGCACATCGTCAAGAGCTATGGCAGCCTGACCATTCTGGACGACCTCAACCTTGCGGTCGAGGAGGGGGACTTCCTGGTGTTGCTGGGGCCGTCGGGCTGCGGCAAGACCACGCTCCTGAACCTGCTGGCCGGGCTCGCAGACGTCAGCAGCGGCCGCATCATGATCGGTGAGCGGGACGTGACCGACCTCGATCCGAAGGACCGGGGGCTGGCGATGGTCTTTCAGTCCTATGCGCTCTATCCGACCAAGACGGTGCGCGGGAACCTGCGGTTCGGCCTCTCCGCGGCGCGGCTCGACGCGGCGGAGGTTGAGCGACGGGTCGCTTGGGCGGCGAAGCTCCTGCAGATCGAGCCGCTGCTCGACCGCAAGCCGGCGCAGCTCTCCGGCGGGCAGCGCCAGCGGGTGGCCATCGGCCGGGCGCTGGTCAAGCATGCCGAGGTGCTGCTGTTCGACGAGCCGCTCTCGAACCTCGACGCAAAACTGCGCACCGAGATGCGGCTCGAAGTCAAGCGGCTGCACGAGGACCTGCGGCCCACGATCGTCTATGTCACCCACGACCAGATCGAGGCGATGACGATGGCGACCAGGATTGCGGTGATGAACGGCGGCGTGATCCAGCAGTTCGGAACTCCGGACGAGATCTACGAGCGTCCGGCCAACCTCTTTGTCGCGGGCTTCATCGGCTCGCCGGCGATGAA
Source organism: uncultured Alphaproteobacteria bacterium (assembly GCA_963819995.1). Lineage (GTDB taxonomy): Bacteria > Pseudomonadota > Alphaproteobacteria > Rhodobacterales > Rhodobacteraceae > Amaricoccus. Next base: position 59,868 of record CAWFYR010000012.1, read on the forward strand.
CCTCAAGACCGCCCGCATTGCCAAGGAGAACGGCAAGGTCGAGGCGGTCTTCGGCTCGGGCACCCGCTTCGACCTCGAGGGCTACCGCTTCGCGGCTCGGCCGGAGGAAGGCGACGAGGTAGTGATCGGCATGCGTCCCGAGCACTTCGTGCCCGCTGACCTGCTGGCTGATGCGCCCGCGGCGGTCTTCGACCTGCCGATCGGCTATACCGAGCGCACCGGGTCGGATGCGACGGGCTATCTCCAGTTCGAGGGCGGGTTGTTGTCGCTCCGCGTCGAGCCGCAGCACGCCGCGGGCCTCGTCGCCGGGCAGAGGGTCGCGGTCGGTTTCCCCCGCGGCAAGGCCAATATTTTCGATGCGCGCTCCGGGGAGCGTATGTAGCTGAGAAACGGTTCTGCCGAGGCGAATAAACACCGGGCATCAGGGGCATTCTCAGGCTCGGGACCAAGCAACTGGTAAGTTGCTGCATCAAAGGTTCCTTCGCGACCCGGGTCCCAAGTGCAGAAAAAGTGTCCGCGACTCGGAACATCGGCTGATTTCCGCTGTTGGTTCGGCACAAGTCCACTGATGCAGACTGCTCCCTCGCCGGCGCACCCTCGCTGTCGGTCCTGCGCGGAGCTTTGACAGAACCGGAGAGAAAAGATGCGAAACCAACTGAAGATGCTGTTGTCGGGTACGGCGCTCTGCCTGCCGCTCTGGGGCACCGCCCACGCTCAATCGGAGACCCAGAACCAGGGTGATCAGTGCCGGGCCCTGAAGTCCCTGATCAATCAGACCGACGCCAGCCGTCTCGAGCCGTTCGGAGACGTCCAGAAGGTTGCCGACGCCGACGCACCCGAGGACTGCGCCGCGCTGATCGTCATGATCCAGCAGTCCGACCCGGGGCAGCAGCAGAATGCGCAGGATACTGCGCGTGACCAGGACACCCAGACCCGCAACTTCTCAGCCACCGATACCGTGAGCGATACCGTCAAGATCACCAAGAAGGCGGTCGTCGAGGGCGAGGTCGCCGTACGGATGCCTGAAGCGAACGTTGACGTGCAGCAGCAGGGCGCCCAGGTCAGGGTCCAGCCCGGCGATGCGTCGATCAACGTCGATCAGCAGGCGCCGAGGATCGAGGTCCGCCAGGCCAAGGCATCCATCCAGGTGCAGCTGCCGCAGCCGGTCATCACCATCAACCAGCCGGCGCCAGAGATCATCGTGACCATGCCAAGGCCCGGAGTGAGCCTCGATCGAGCGCAGCCGACGGTGCAGGTCTCCACACCCGAACCGCGGGTTACCGTCTCGCAGGCGGAGCCGAAGGTCAACGTCGACGTCGACGCCAAGCTCGTCGATCCCGAGAGCTCCGAGGCGCAGCAGGCCGCGAACGACCAGGTGACCACCCAAATCCAGCGCGGGGATGGCGGCCAGGATACGCAGGGCCAGCAGGCCAACGTGAGCATCGAAAGGGCCGAGCCGAACGTGCAGGTGGCGAGCCCCAGCCAGGACGCCGAGGTTACGTACAACCAGGCCGGTCAGCCGAACATCGACTACCAGTCCGCAGACCCCGACGTAAACGTCAGCTTCATCGGCGATCCGCAGGTGCGCATCCGCCAGGTCGGCCAACCGAAGGTGACGATCAACCAGGCCGAGGAGGATCAGGCGCAGCAGCAGGATCAGGACGCGTCCCGGATGGCGGCGGCGCCGCAGCAGAACGGTGGCCAGTCGGCGGATCAGCCGCGGCGGCTCAGCGATGAGGACACCGCCCGGATGCTCGGCGTGCCGGCAGACGGTGGTGCGACCGTCACCGGCAGGAGCGTCATCCAGGCAGGCCAGCTGATCGGCCGTGAGGTAGTCAACTCGAGCGGCGACGACATCGGCGAGGTTTCGCGGGTGGTCTCGAACGACGGGGGCTACTACGTGGTCGTGAGCTACGGCGGCTTCCTCGGCTTCGGCGACGACGAGGTTGCGCTTCCGGGCCAGCGCGTGGCACTGCGCGGCGACAACGTGCTGTTGCTCGGCCTGACCCAGGCCGACCTCGATGCGATGCCGCAATACGATCGCGGGCGTGAGCAGAACATCGCGAACGATCAGCCGCTCCGGCTGAACACCGTCGACTGAGCAAGACGCGATCCAATGCAGAGCCGCGCAGCACCGCTGCGCGGCTTTTGCATGCCCGCAAGGAAGCCCGGGCTACTGAATGGAAAGCGCGTGAGGCGGCTCGCCGGCGCGCAACGCCTCGACGGCGCGGTGCTGGATGCAGTCGGGTGCCATCTCCATGATCTCGATGCGGTTGCCATCGGGATCGTCGATCCACATGCCCCTGTTGCCATCGACGCCGCGGCCTGGCTTGCGCGGCTGGCTGAGGGCGATACCCGCTTCCCGCAGGCCGGCTTCGGTGGCGTTGAGGTCGCTCGAGGTCAGGCAAAGATGCGCGAGGCCGGTCTGCCCTGGCCCGGGTACCTGATCGCCTTGGCCGTTCGGGAAAAGTTCGAGGTAGAGGCCATCCGACACCCGCAGATAGACGATCCATGGGTCGCCCTTGTCGTTCAGGAGCCGCAGCATCTCGGGAAAGCCGAGCGCGGTGTAGAACGCGAGCGACCTGTCGAGGTCGCTGACGTTGAGTGCGATGTGTCCGAGGCCGTCGAAGAGCGCCATGCCGGTCGTCTCCTTACTTGGAAAAAGTCGGCGCCCCGCGCTGGGACGCCGGTGCTCCCGGTCCGTCTCAGAAGATGGCCGAGTATTCCTGCTTAAGCGCGTCGATCGCCTGGTCCGTCGTCACGCTGGGGTCGCCCTGGAAGGTGAACATCGTGTTCCAGACCGAATTGATCCAGTCGCTGTCGGCAATGTAGAACGGGTTCTCGACACTGAAGCCCGGCTTCTTCAGTGAGTCGAGCACCAGGGTATTGCACTCGTCGAGCTTGTCGGTCGGGACGTCGAGCCGGACCGGGCTCGATCCCTTGAGATAGGCGAACTCGGCGTTGATCTTGGGATCGACGACCAGCGTGGCGAAGTCCTCCTCGGCCTTCAGCGTCGCGTCATCGACGCCGCCGAGGATGCCGAAGCTGTCGACGGTCACCGACAGCGCCTTGGTGCCGGGAATGTTCATGCAGCCAAAGTCGACGCCGGCCTGCTTGCTGTTGGCCTTCCACTGTCCTTTCATCCAGTCGCCGTGGATCTGCATCAGGGCGGTGCCGGCGATCACGGTGTTCGTCGTGTCGCTCCAGGAGCGGTTGACCCAGCCGGGATCGGCCTGGTCGGCGATCTTGCGGAAGACCTCGATCGTGTCGCGCAGGCCCTGCTCGTCGAACACCGTGGGATCGGGCGTGCCGTCGGCGCCGCCGTAGAAGCGGTTGTAGATGTCGGGCCCGGCGACCGCGGCCAGCAGGGCATGGAAGGTGTAGCCGGCCTGGAAGGTGTTGCCGCCGATGGCGATGAAGGTGTAGCCGGCGTCCTCGACCTTCTTCTCGTCGGCGAACATGTCCTCGATCGAGGTCCACTTCGTGGGGTCGACGCCGGCGGCGTCCGCGACCTGCTTGTTGTAGTAGACCATGCCGTCGATATGAACGCCGACCGGGTATCTTCAGCACTTCGCCGTCGATGGTGATCGCCTTGAGCACGGTCTCGGGAAACGCCTGAGTGGCGCCGAGCTTGTCGAAGAGCGGACGGACGTCCTGGCTCTGGCCCTTGCTCTTGAGGTCGCGAAAGAAGCTCGAGTCCGCGGCGATGAAGAGGTTGGGCGGGGTCCCGGCCACGAAGAGGCTGACGAGGCCGCTCTCGCCTCCGGTCTCGTGCGGCACCGAGGCGGCCTGGATGGTGTTCCCCTCGGCCTGGAACGCGTCGACGATCGTGTTGAGCGCGGCCATTTCGCTCTCGGTCGACCAGGTGTGATAGAGCGTCAGATCGGCCGCGCCGGCCAGGTTCGGCCCGGCGCAGACCGCAAGCGCGGCGACGGATAGTCCCGACAGCTTCAGCATCGTGTTCCTCCTTGTGATCGGCTTCTTTGGGTTCGGGCGGCTAGCCCTTGATCGCGCCGGCGGTGATGCCCTGAACGAAGAAGCGGCCGAGCGCAAAGTAGACGACGAGCGGCGGGACCGCGGTCAAGAGCGCCGCCGCCATGTTGACGTTGTAGATGGCCTCGCCGCGCGAGGTGATCACCGCGTTGGCGAGGATCACCGTCATCGGCTTGGCGCTGATCCCGCCGAAGGTCGTGCCGACGAGATAGTCGTTCCAGACGGTGGTGATCATCAGGATCAGCACCACGACCATGATGTTGCCGGACATCGGCAGGATGATCTCGACGAAAATCCGCCAGAAGCTGCCCGAATCCATGATCGCCGCGTTGATCAGCTCGCGTGGCACGTCTTTGTAGAAGTTGCGAAAGATCAGCGTGAGCAGCGGCATGGTCAGGATGGTGTGCACCAGCGCGATCGCCCAGACCGTGCCGAAGATCCCGAGATTGGCGACGACGAGGATCAGCGGGATCATGATGATCTGGAACGGCACGAAGGCGCAGATGAAGAGAACGAAGAGAAAGGACCCGGCCCAGCGCACGTTCCAGAGCGCCAGCGCGTAGCCGGTGACGGCCGAGATGCCGATCGAAAGGATCAGGCTCGGGAAGAGGATCTTGAGCGAGTTGAAGAACCCGGTCTTGATGCCGTTGCACGCGAGGCCGGTGCAGAGCTCGTTCCACGCCTTGCCCCACGGCTCGACCGTCCATTGCACCGGCAGCGCGAAGATGTGGCCGAGGGTGATCTCGCCGATCGGCTTGAACGAGGTCACCACGACGACGTAGAGCGGGATGACCATGAAAGCCGCGATCATCAGCAGGAAGACGAAGATCGCGATCGACGAGCCCTTGATCCGCCGACGGCGCCGGGGGAACGCCACGGGGCGCTCGGCGGCGGGGCTGATGGCCGTGCTCGTCACTGCATCGCCTCGCGCCGGCGCGCCTGCCAGGCGGTCAGCAGGACCAGCGGGAGAAAGATCGCCAGGGTGATCGCCAGCATGACCACGGCGGCGGCGGAGGCAAAGCCGATGTTGCTGCGGGTGGCATAGGCGTTGATCGCGAAGTAGGCCGGGGTCCAGGTCGAGGTTCCCGGCCCGCCGTTGGTCATCGCCACGATGATGTCGTAGGCCTTGACCACCCCGAGCGACAGCAGGATCGCGCAGGTCAGGAAGGTGAACCGCATCATCGGGATGATGATCTCGAGGTAGAGGCGCCAGAACGATACGCCGTCTAGGCGCGCCGCGCTCCAGATCTCGGGATTGATCGATTTCAGGCCGGAGAGCATCAGGGCCATGTAGAAGCCCAGGCCGTGCCAGATCGACGCGAGGATGATCCCGTACATCGCGGTGTCGGGCTTGGCCAGCCAGTTGAAGTCGGCTGTGGTCCAGCCGAGCTGGTGCAGGAAGCTCTCGATGCCGAGCGAGGGGTTGAACATCCAGCGCCAGACCAGGCCGGCGACGATCAGCGAGATCGCGAGCGGGTAGAGAAAGAGGGTGCGGAAGAACCCCTCGCCGAACTTCTCACGCTCGACGAGGGCGGCGAGGATGAAGCCGAAGACGATGGCGAGCGCGCTTCCGAGCGCCAGCACGACGAGGTTGTGCAGCGCCGTGGTCCAGACCGGGTCGCGGAACAGCCGGAAATACTGAGATGTCCATCCGCCGGGATCGATGTGGTACTCCGGAAACCGGCGGCTCTTGGTGAAGGACATGTAGATCGTCCAGCCGATCGCGCCGACGAAACCGACCAGGGTCAACAGCAGAGCTGGCGTCAGAGCGAGTTGAGGAGCCACCCGGCTCCATCGAACTGCCATCCCGCATCCCTCCCCAGGCTGCGCCGTTCATTTGTGAACTCAGGCTGTCTTTATTTGAACGCTACCGGTCCGGCCGGGCAAAAGTCAAGATCGCTCGCGTCTGGTGCTCAACCGCAGGCAGCCGGCGGCGCGGATGAGGGCAAGCGGTTCTCGCGGCCGCGGCGCATCTTTTCGTTCATGGGGGTTGCCTGTTCCTGCAGGCGCGGCCTTCTATGGCACGTCCGGGCCGTGGGTTGCGGCGAAGATTTGCCGAAAGGAGCGCCATGCCTCCGACATATCCCACCCATGGCCGGATCGACGGGCCGGTGGTGATCATCGGCTTCGGCTCGATCGGCCAGGGCACGCTGCCGCTGATCGAGCGGCATTTCATCTATGACCCGCACCAGGTCCACGTGATCGAGCCGTCCGACGCGCACCGGACGTTCCTCGAGCAGCGGGGCGTGCATTTCATCCACCACAGGATCACGCCGGAGAACTGCCGGGCGCTGCTCGGGCAGTTGTTCGCGGGCGGGCGGGGGTTCTGCGTCAATCTCTCGGTCGATACCAGCTCGCTCGACCTGATGCGGCTCTGCCGCGAGCTCGGGGTGCTCTACATCGATACCGTGGTCGAACCTTGGGCGGGGCATTACTTCGACCTCTCGCTGGAGCCCGCGCACCGGACGAACTACGCGCTGCGCGAGCGGGTTCGGGCGGAGAAGCGCGAGAACCCGGGCGGGCCGACGGCGGTGAGCTGCTGCGGCGCCAATCCGGGCATGGTGTCGTGGCTGCTCAAGGAGGCTTTGCTGCGGCTCGCGGCCGACACCGGCGGGGATACGGACGCGCCGCGGGACCGGGAAGGCTGGGCGCGGCTGATGCGCGGGCTGGGGGTCAAGGGCGTGCACATCGCCGAGCGCGACACCCAGGCGGGTGTGCATTCCAAGCAGATCGGCACCTTCGTCAACACCTGGTCGGTCGAGGGCTTCATCTCGGAGAGCTTCCAGCCGGCGGAGCTGGGCTGGGGCACGCACGAGCGGTGGTTCCCGCCGAACGGGCACCGGCAGGTGGAGGGCTGCAAGGCGGCGATCTATCTCGACACGCCGGGGATCCTGACCAAGGTGCACACCTGGACGCCGGCGGCGGGGCCGCAGTACGGCTATCTCGTGACCCACAACGAGGCGATCTCGATCGCGGACTACTATTCGATCGGCGAGGGGGACGCGCCGGAGTACCGGCCGACCTGCCACTATGCCTATCACCCCTGCGATCAGGCGGTGCTGAGCCTGCACGAGGCCTTGGGGTCGGGGCGCATCCAGGAGCGGCTGAAGATCCTCGACGAGAACGAGATCCTCTGGGGCGACGACGACCTCGGGGTGCTGCTCTACGGCCATGCCCGGAACGCGCTCTGGTACGGCTCGCGGCTGTCGATCGACGAGACCCGGGCGCTGGCGCCGTTCCAGAACGCCACCGGGCTGCAGGTGACGAGTGCGGTGATCGCCGGGATGGCATGGGCGCTGGCCAACCCGCGGGCGGGGATCGTCGAGACCGACGAGATGGACCACGCGTTCTGCCTGAACGTGCAGCGGCCTTATCTCGGGCGGATCGAGGCGCACTACACCGACTGGACGCCGATCGCGACGCGGTGGCCGCAGTTCGCCGAGGAGATCGACGACAGCGACCCCTGGCAGTTCCAGAACGTGCTCGCGACCTGAGCGATGCAATTAAGCTTGCGTCCGGAAGCCGCGGCGGGTTTTCATCGGCGCCAACGGCCATGGGAGGACGCGATGCGGGCGATCGGGATCAGCTTCGGACTGGCGCTCCTGGCGCTGGCCGGATGCGGCGGCGAACGCGGCGCGGCGGGCGGCGGCGCCGGGTTGCCGCAGGTGGCGATGCGCAACTCCAACGAAACGGTGGTGCCGCCCGGGCGCGGCGTGCGGCAGATGGGGCTGGCGCTGCGGACCTTCGTGCCGGCGGGCGAGGGCTGGAACGAGATCGTCGGGTCGCGGTGCCAGGTGACGGCAGGCGATCTCCTGCGGGCCGACGTGGTGACGCCGGTGCGACTGACGCTGCCCGATCTCGGGCCGGATGCGCCGCCGCTCCGGGCCGACTGCACCAGCGGCACGCTCAAGGGCGCGGCCGCGGTGGCGCCGGCCTTCGGCTGGCCGGCGGAAGGCCGGCCGTCGGCAGCGCACCGCATCTGGTGGGGTGCCGGCTGGTGGTGGGGGTTCGAGAAGACCGGACCGATGAGCTATCCCGACCTCGCGGTGGCGATGCGCTGAGGAGGGTCCGATGCTGCGGGCAGGACTGGCGGCGGCGCTGTTGCTCGGGCTGGTGAACTGCGGCGGGCACGATCGGGCGCCGACGGCGTCGCGGAGCCTTCACGACAACGAGACGCCGGAGCTGCGCGGGCTGATCGAGAGCTATGCCCGGCAGTACGACGTGCCGACCGATCTGGTCGAGCGCGTGGTGATCCGGGAGAGCCGGCACCAGCCGGAGGCGCGCAACGGACCCTATTACGGGCTGATGCAGATCCTGCCGCAGACGGCGCGGACCATGGGCTATCGCGGCAGTCCCGAGGGGCTGCTCGACGCCGAGACCAACCTGAAATACGGGGTGAAATACCTGCGCGGCGCCTGGCTCGTCGCCGGGGGAAACCGTGACCGGGCGGTCGACTGGTATTCCAAGGGCTACTATTACGAGGCGAAGCGGAAAGGGCTCCTGGAGGAGACTGGCCTGCGCTGACCTCGGGCTCGGCGCCGCAAGCGGCCGCTGCGACGGGCGGGTGCGATTTCGCACGCGAAACTATGGTTATGCCCTTGAAAAGGCTCGCATTAATATTCAATAATTTTCAGTGAAGCGGTTGCTTCGGGCGCTGCAAAGGAGCGCCCGAAGCAACTGACGTGAACCCACGCCGGGAAACTGTCAGCCGTCGCGGAAGGCCCGGGTGAAGTAGTCGGCCATCGGCTTGACGAAGTAGCTGAGCGCGCTGCGGTCGCCGGTGCGGATGAAGGATTCCACGGGCATGCCCGGCAACAGCTTCAGCGACCCGAGCTTGCCGACCATGCCGGGATCGATCTCGATATCGGCGCGATAGTAGTGCTGGCCCAGCCGCTCGTCCTCGTAGGCGTCGGCCGAGACCTCGATCACGTGGCCGGTCAGCTCGGGCGTGGTGCGCTGGTCGAAGGCGGAGAACCGCAGGACGGCTTCCTGACCGACGTGGACCTGGTCGATGTTGATCGTGGCGATCCGGGTGCGCACGATCAGGGGCGAGTCCTTCGGAACGATGTACATCACCGGCGCGGCCGGGCTGATCACCGAGCGCAGCGTGTCGGCTTTGGACCCGTAGACCACGCCGGAGACCGGCGCACGCAGGTCGAGGCGGTCGATCTGGTCGAGGATCGCCCGGCGCTTTTCGCGCACCTCGATCTCGCGGAAAGCGAGGTCGCGGTAGTCGGAGATTGCCTGTTCGCGCGACTTGGAGGTCAGCCGCACCCGCTCGATCTCGAGCTCGGCGATCTTGCCGCGGTTCTCGGAAATCGAGGATTCGGTCTGGCCGAGCACGCCGTTGAGCCGGGCCAGCTCGCGCTGGGGCGTCAGCACGCGGGTCACTTCGGTCAACCCCTGGTCGAGCAGCGTCTGCTGCCCGGCGATTTCGCGGCTGAGCAGGTCGATCTGCGTCTGGGTTGCCTGCTGGAGCGCTTCGAGGCCCTTGTTCTGGTTGCCGATCTGGACCTGCTGCTCGTCAATCTGCGAGGCTTCCTCGGTCTCGAGCTTGCGCTGCGCGACGAACTGCAGCTCCTGCGCCGCCATGAGCTGCTTGATCTGCGGCTGGTCGGCCCGCGAGACGAGTTCCGGATCGAAGTCGATGTCGGCCAGTCCGTCGCGCACGGAGCGCAGGCGGCTTTCGCCGGCGAGCATCTCGAACCACTGGCCCTCGACGATGCCGAGCTCCGAGACGAGATCCTTGCCGTCGAGCTGGACCAGAATGTCGCCGGCGTTCACCATGTCGCCGTCGCGGACGTTGATCGCGGTGATCACGCCGCCGTTCGGGTGCTGCACCACCTGGCGGTTGCCTTCGACCTCGAGCGAGCCCGATCCGACCACCGCGCCCGAGATGCGGCTGACCGCGCCCCACGCGCCGATGCCGAAGACGAGAAAGAAGAGCGTGAGATAGCCGGTGACGAGCAGGGGCCGCATCTTCCAGCGGCCGACGGGTTCGGTGCTCATCCCTGGGCCTCCATGCCGGCGCGCCCGCCGGCGACCTGTGCGTAGTTGCGGACGTGTGCCTTGAGCACTTCGTCGCGCGGTCCGAACGCCTTGGCGACGCCGTTCTCGATGATCAGGATCTGATCGCACTCGGCGATGCCACCGGGGCGGTGCGCCATGATGATGACGATCTTGTCTTCGGACTTGGCCTGGCGGATCGCGAGGTTGAGGGCGTCCTGACCGGCGGCGTCGAGATTGGAATTGGGCTCGTCGAGCACCATCAGCACCGGGTCGCCGAAGAAGGCGCGGGCGAGCCCGATGCGCTGCTTCTGACCACCGGAGAGCCGCGAGCCGCCGGCGGAGACCGGGGTGTCGTAGCCTTGAGGCAGATCGAGGATCATCTCGTGCGCGCCGGCCTTCTTGGCGGCGGCGACGATCTTGACCGGGTTAGGATCGGACTGCATGCGGCCGATGTTGTCGGCGACGCTGCCGTCGAAGAGCACCACGTCCTGCGGCAGGTAGCCGATGTAGCTGCCAAGGATGTCGGGCTCGTAGTGCGTGAGCGCGGCACCGTCGAGCCGGACCGAGCCGCCGGTGGCACGCCAGATGCCGGTCAGGGCCCGCGCCAGCGTCGACTTGCCGGAGGCGGAGGCGCCGATCACGCCGAGCGCCTGGCCGGGCTTCAGCTGGAAATCGAGCATCCTGAGGCTCGCCTTCTGCTGCTCCGGCGGCACCACGGTGAGTTGGACCACGTCGAGAAACGCGCGCGGCCGGGGCAGGGCGGTCGGCACCACCTGCTCGGGGGTGTCGTGCAGCAGCGTCTTGAGGTTGGTCCAGCCGGACCGTGCCCGGAGCACCAAGGGCCATCCGGCGATCGCCTGTTCCACCGGCGCCAGCGCGCGGCCGAGCAGGATCGAGCCTGCGATCATCGCGCCGGCGCTCATCTCGCCCTTGACCACGACGTAGGCGCCCATCCCGAGCATCGCGGACTGAAGGAAGTAGCGGAAGGTCTTGGTGAGGGTGGAGAACTGGCTGACACGGTCGCTCGACTCGAGCTGGGCGTCGACGGCGCGGCTGCGCATCTTCTGCCAGCGATCGAGCACGGCGCCCCGCATGCCAAGCGCACCGACCATCTCGCTCTGCTGGCGGATCGTCTCGGCAAAGGCATCTCCCTGCGCGGTGGCGAGGCCGGCCTCGGCCTCCGGCCCGCGCGTCAGGCGCTGGTTGAGCAGGGTGGCCAGGACCAGCAGGATGCCGCCGGCGAGCGCGACATGGCCGAGATAGGGATGGAACGTGTAGATCGCGAAGATGAAGAACGGTGCCCAAGGCATGTCGAAGACGGCGAAAAGCACCGGAGAGCTGGCGAGGCGCTGGACAAACTCAAGGTCCTTGAGGCTCGAGGACGGGCGCGACCGCTCGCTGCCCATGACCGATCGGCGCAGGGCGGCATCGAAGACCCTGCCGTCGAGCCGGCGCTGCACCGTGGCGCCGATCCGCGCGGCGACCCGTCCGCGCACGTAGTCAAGAACTCCCATGACGGTGTAGAGGGCCGCGACGAGGATCGTCAGCGCCAGCAGCGTCTCCACCGAACGGCTCGGGATCACCCGATCGTAGATCTGGAGCATGTAGAGCGACGAGGTCAGCATCAGTATGTTCACGAACGTACTGAAGAGCGCGATGGTCCAGAAATACCCTGACAAACCGGCGAACCCTGTCTCGGGTCCGGGGGAGTTTACTCTCACTGTCGTTCCTCCTGGTGCCGCACCGCGTCGTCTGCGCCTATTACAAGCCGTCGAGGCAAAGGGTAACCCCGTGGCGTTTCGCCACAAGGCGCAAGCGTTCCGCTAAACAGTTCTACCGTAGCAGAAAAAGCGGCCTCGGCATAAATCTGCTCACGCCGGAACGTCTGCTTTTGCGGTCCCGCAAGCACCATGTAGCTCGTCATACGCTCGTTAGGAGAAGTAAATTCACGTTAGGGTTGACCAAACGTTACTCTGCCGCCTCCACCCCGACCCGGATGATGGGCTGCATCGAATCGAAGGCGTCCTGGGGAAGGTGGCACTTGACCTGGTGGCCGGGCGCCAGCGTGCGCATCGGCGGCACGACGGTGTCGCAGAGATCGCCCTCGACCTGGCCCTTTCTCGGGCACCGGGTCTGGAACGGGCAGCCCGGGGGCGGATTGAGCGCCGAGGGGATATCGCCGTGCAGCACGATGTGCTGCTTTTGGACCGATGTGTCGGCGATCGGGACCGCGGACAGCAGCGCCTCGGTGTAGGGGTGGTAGGGCGGCTGGAACACCTGGTCGGTGCTGCCGAGCTCGACGACGTGGCCGAGGTACATCACCATCACCCGGTCGGCGAGGTAACGCACGATGCCGAGGTCGTGGCTGATGAAGAGCATCGTCGTGCGGTTGACGCGCTGGATGTCCATCAGGAGCTCGGTCACCGCGGCCTGCACCGAGACGTCGAGTGCCGAGACCGGCTCGTCGGCGACCACCACCTGCGGCGTGCCGGCGAACGCGCGGGCGATGCCGATGCGCTGCTTCTGGCCGCCGGAGAGCTGGCGGGGCATCCGGCGGGAGAAGGCGCGCGGCAGCTTGACGAGATCGAGGAGCTCGAACATCCGGGTCTCGCGGTCGGCGTTGTTCCGGCCGAAGTGGAACTTCTCCAGCACGCGGATGATCTGGCCGCCGATGCTGTGGCTGGGGTTGAGGGTGTCGAAGGGGTTCTGGAACACCATCTGGATCGAGGCGATGGTATCGGTGCTGCGCCGGTCGATGCTGCGGCCGCCGATCTCGAGGTTGCCGAGGGTGACCGAGCCTTCGGTCGCGGTCTCGAGCCCGAGGAGGACGCGCGCGAGGGTGGACTTGCCGCAGCCGCTCTCGCCGACGATGGCGAGGGTCTCCGCCTCGCGGGCCTCGAAACTGACGGTCTCGTTGGCCTTGACGACGCGGGTGTCGCCGCCGAAGAGCGCGTTGGAGCCGACCTCGTAGTACTTCTTGAGGTTGTCGACCTTCAGCACGACGTCGCCGATCGCCGCCGCCTTCTCGCCGACCTGGACCGGCGGCAGTGCCGACCAGTCGATCTCGTCGAAGCGGATGCAGCGGGTGTCGTGGGTCGCGGTGACCGGCAGCATCGGGATGTCCCGGGCGTCGCAGCGGCCTTTCTCGAAGTAGCTGCAGCGCGGGCCGAAGTTGCAGCCCGGCGGCCGTTCGTGGGGCAGGGGGAAGTTGCCGGGGATGGCGATCAGCGGCCGCGAGGTCTTGTCGGCGCCGGGCAGCGGGATCGAGCGGAAGAGCCCCTGGGTGTAGGGGTGGCGCATCTGGTCGAAGACTTCCTCGATCGGGCCGGTCTCGACCGCCTCGCCGGAATACATCACGCAGATGCGGTCGCAGGTCTCGAGCACCAGGCCGAGGTTGTGGCTGATGAAGAGCATCGAGGTGCCGAAGTCGCGGCCGAGGTCCTTGACCAGCTCGACGATGCCGGCCTCGACGGTGACGTCGAGTGCTGTGGTCGGCTCGTCGAGGATCAGGAGCGCGGGCTCCGACATCAGCGCCATGGCGATGACGATGCGCTGCTGCTGGCCGCCGGAGAGCTGGTGGGGGTAGCTGCCGAGGATGCGCGCCGGGTCGGGCAGGCGGACCGCCTCGACGACGCGCAGCGCCTGAGCGCGGGCCTCCGCGGCGCTGGCGCCGGCGTGGATCATCGGCACTTCCATCAGTTGCCGGCCGACCTTCATCGCCGGGTTGAGGCTCGCCATCGGCTCCTGATAGATCATCGCGATCTCCGAGCCGCGGATCTTGCGCAGCTCGTCGTCGGGCATGTTGGTCAGGTCGCGGCCCTTGAAGCGGATCGAGCCGCCGACGATGCGGCCGTTCTGGCCCAGGTCGCGCATCACCCCGAGCGCCACGGTGGACTTGCCGCAGCCGCTCTCGCCGACGAGGCCGAGCGCCTGTCCGGGCTCGACCGAGGCGGAGAAATTCATCACCGCCGGGATCTCGCCGCCGCGGGTGAAAAACGAGATCGAGAGGTCGTCGATCTCGAGGATGGGCGAAGCGGCGGTGTCCTGGGCCATAGCGTCCCTCACATGATCGTCATGGACAAGGTAAAGGGCACGGTCTTGCCGGCATCGGCATCGTTGCCCATCAGGTAGACGCGAACCACGTACTCGCCATCCGCCGGGAGCGCGATGCCGGTGGCGTCGTTGCCGTCGATCGAGCTGTTGTAGAGTGCGGTGCCGTCGTTGCCCGGAGCCAGGATGTTGAAGTAGGCGCTCCCCTGCGCGCTGAGCGAGACGCCCATGCTCTGCCCCTTGCGCGCGCCAAGCACATAGTCGCGGTACTGCTGGCCCTCGACGCTCGCAACGACTGCGGCGTTGTCGTTGCCTCCCGTGAACTGCACGGTCTGGCTCGACTGCGCCGCACCCTGACCGGCGCCGATGCCGATGAAGAGTGCGGCTATGAGGGGCGCCGGTCCGAAGCTTCGCATGCCGGTCAGTCCTTCATCGATTGCTCGCGCAACGCGTCGGCGAGCAGGTTGAGGCCCAGCACCAGGCTCATGATCGCGAGCGCCGGAGGCAGGGCAGGGTGCACGAAGACCCTGAGCAGCTTGCGGCCCTCGTTGATGGTCGAGCCCCAGTCCGGGCTTTCCGGGCTGACGCCGAGGCCGAAGAAGCCAAGGGTTCCGAGAAGGATCGTGGTGTAGCCGATGCGCAGGCAGGCGTCGACGATCAGCGGTCCGCGGGCGTTCGGCAGGATTTCCCACATCATCGTGTACCAGGGCCGCTCGCCGCGGGTCTGCGCGGCGGCGACGTAGTCGCGGGTCTTGATGTCGAGCGTCAGGCCACGGACGATGCGGAAGACCGTGGGCGAGGTGATGAAGACCACGGCAAGGAAGATGTTGAGCGTGTTCGGCGCCATCGTCAGGAGACCGGTCGGGTCCCAGAGTCCGGTGAGGCCAAGGTAGCCGAAGCCGCCGATGAGCAGGACCGGCGCGATATAGTACCAGAGCACTTCGGGACGCTCGCGGAACCGGCTCCAGAAGAACACAGTCACGAAGATGACCGGAAAGAGGAACAGCACCGCGGCCATGGTCGAGGGAATTGCCGTCGCCCGGATCTCGGGCGTCACCAGGAGGTAGAAGAGCAGGATCACCGGAAACGCCAGCACCAGGTTCGCGAGAAAGCTCAGCACCGTGTCGAGCCAGCCGCCGAAATAGCCCGCAGGCAGGCCGAGGGTGATCCCGACCATGTAGGCGAAGAGCGTCGCGAACGGCGCGATCGCCATGACGGTCCGGCTGCCGTAGACCATCCGGCTGAAGACGTCGCGCCCGAGCGCGTCGCCGCCGAAGAGGTACGGCAGGCCGCTCTGCGGTTCGATGGCGCCGGGGGGCTTGTTCTGCAGCACGCGGAACTGGACGTAAGGATCGAAGACCGCGACCTGGTCGGCGAGGATTGCGGTGAGGAGCCAGAACAGCACCAGCGCGAAGCCGATCATGCCGATCGGGCGAGTCGTAGATGCGGCCGTACGTGCCGAGGCGGCGGCGGAAGACGAAGCTCGCCACCATGATGACCGCCATGGCCATCAGGACCGGGAGGAACTGGCCGATCGTGCGGAGGATGATCGCGCTGGCCGAAAGATAGGTGACCTGCATCAGCCGCTGACCCGGATGCGCGGGTTGAGGTAGACGTAGCCGATGTCGGAGATGAGCTGGGTGACGAGGACGATCACCACCGCCACGATCGAGCAGCCCAGCAGCAGGTTGATGTCGTTGTTCGCGGCCGCCTCGACCAGCAGCCAGCCGAAGCCGCGGTAGTTGAAGAGCGTCTCGACGATGACGACGCCGGTCAGAAGCCACGGGAACTGCAGCATGATGACGGTGAAGGGGGCGATCAGCGCGTTCCGGAGCGCGTGGCGCAGCACGATGGAGCGGAAGCGCACGCCCTTGAGCCGGGCGGTGCGGATGTACTGCTGGGTCATCACCTCGGCCATCGAGGCGCGGGTCATCCGCGCGATATAGCCCATGCCGTAGATCGCAACGGTCAAGACCGGCAGGGTGAAGTTGTAGAAGGTGGGGCCGGTCTCGGCGGCGGACGTGGCCGAGCCGGAAAACCATTGAAGACCAACCATCTGGCTGGCGAAGATCACCGTCAGCACCACCCCCGAGACGTATTCCGGCGTCGACGTCGTACCGATGGCCACCGTCGAGAGCACCCGGTCCTGCACCGATCCCTCCCGCATGCCGGCGAGGATGCCGAGGATGAGCGCGCCCGGAACCATCACCACCATCACCCAGAACATGAGCTTGGCGGTCAGCCAGAGACGCGGAAAGAGCACCTCGGAGACCGGCGCGTTGAACCGGGTCGAGTGGCCGAAATCGCCTCTGGCCACGCCGCCGAGCCACTCGCCGTAGCGCAGCATCAGCGGGCGGTTGTAGCCGTTCTGGTCGAGCCAGACCTCGACCTGCTGCTCGGTGATGCGGCTGCCGGTCTGCTCCTTGGCGAGCTTCACCAGGTTGGGCTTGAGGTTGACCAGCGAGAACACGATCAGCGTCAGGCAGATTGCCGTGAGCACGACGACGCCAAGCCGCTTCAGGAGAAAGGCGAACATCCCGGCCTCCGTTGCTCTGCCGTCCCGGCGGGAACGCCGGGACGGGATCGGGGCAGGGCGGTCAGGCCGCGAGCCAGGTGCGCTCGAGGTGGATTTCGAAAGTCGGGTGCATCACCAGACCGTTCACGTTCGGGGTCATGTGGCGGAAGGTCGAGCGCCAGTAGGGCTGAATGAGGATGCCCGAGTCCTGAATGATCTTCTCCATCTTGCCCATGAGATCCCGGCGCTGGTCGGCATCGGCGATGGCATAGGCCTGCGTCAGGAGATCGTCGAACTCGGCGTTGCTGAAACCGGTCTCGTTCCAGGGAACGCCGGTGCGGTAGGCGAGATTGTAGACCTGCACGCCGAGCGGCCGGCCGTTCCACTCGGTGGACGAGAAGGGGTAGCCGAGCCAGTTGTTCCAGAAGGTATTGCCCGGCAGCACGGTGCGCTTGACCTTGATCCCGGCGTCGCGCAGCTGTGCTGCCACCGCGTCGCAGGTGTTGCGGTTGATGTCGTCGTCGAGCGAGATCAGCTCGATCTCGGTATCGGCCTGGCCGGCGTCGGCCATCATCTGCTTGGCCTTGTCGGGGTCCCTGGCGATCGGCGGCAGCGGGAAATACTCCGGATGGATCTCACCGACGTGATGGTTCTGCGCGACCCGCCCGAGGCCCTGGTAGCCGAGGTCGAGCACGACGCTGTTGTCGACGCCGAGCTGCACGGCGTTGCGGACCTGCTGGTTGTCGAACGGCGGCTGGGTCACGTTCATGCGGACGCAGAGCGTGTTGGCGGTGACCGCTTCGGACTTGGTGAGGCCCAGGCCATCGTAGATCTCGACGTAGCTCGGAGCGGTCTCGTAGCTGGTGTTGATCTCCTCGGATTCGTAGGCGGCGATCTCGGCCGACGGATCGGTGCCGTAGTCGATGTACTCGACCCCGTCGAGGAAGACCGGACCCATGCCGTCGACGCTGTCGCCCCACCACTTGCCGTTGGTGCGGCGCTTGTAGACCGCGCGGACGCCGACGTCGGAGGAGACGAGCTCCCAGGGGCCGGTGCCGATCGGGTTCTTCGTCAGGTCGGCGCCGGTCTCGTCGAAGCTGCGATGCACGATCAATGCCGGGTAGTCGGCGAAGTTCGGCACGATGGTGATGTCGGGATTGGCGAGGTGGAGCTTGACGGTGAAGTCGTCGACCTTCTCGATGGCGCCGTCGCGGGCGCCGAAGAGCTCGCGGGTCTGTTCCTCCTGGACAACGGAGCCGTCCTCCTTGGTGACGTCGCCCATGAACTTCTCTTCGCCTTTCTTCTCGATCAGCGGCGCCATGCGCGTCGCCATCGAGTTGTTGGGCACGTGGCTCTCGCACCAGCGGGCGACGTTGAAGACCACGTCGTCGGCGGTGAACGGATCGCCGTTGTTCCACTGGGCGCCCTGGCGGAGCTTCAGGGTGTATTCCGTCGCGTCGGAATTCACCTCCCAGCTCTCGACCAGCCACGGCTCGAAGGTGAAGTCCGCGGTGTAGCGCACCAGGGGCTCGCAGAAGAGCCGCGCCTGGTTGGCCTTCTGCGACCAGTCGAAGATGCGCGGGTCGTCCATCCGCATCACCGCCTGGGAAATCTTGATGGTGCCACCGGGGGTTCCAACCGAATCCTGAGCGCGCGCGGGAGCCGCGAGACCGATCATGGCGTAGGCCGCCGAACCGGTCACGCCGAGCGCCGTCGCGGTGGCGAGGAATTCGCGGCGGCTGAGTTTACCCTCGCGAGCCTCCCGGGCGAGACCTGGCACCGCGGGGTGCACTGGCTTGCCATTGATGGTCTCTGTGCTCATGATCGTCTCCCTGTGACGTATTGTTCGGGACCCCGGGGCATTGCAGAGCTATTTGCGTCCGGCGTCAACCTTTTCCCGGAGCAGGCGGCGGCGCTGGATCAATCAGCTTCGCGGATAATGAAGATTATGTTATGGATATGCCCGCCCGGCCGGTGCTGATCGCAGGCCCCACCGCCAGCGGCAAGTCCGCGCTGGCGCTGCGGATCGCCGAGCGCGACGGTGGCTGCGTCATCAACGCCGACGCTTCCCAGGTCTACGCCTGCTGGCGCGTGCTGACGGCGCGGCCGGATGCCGAAGACCTCGCGCGCGCGCCGCATCGGCTCTACGGCCATGTGTCCTGCGCCGTGCGGTATTCCGTCGGCGCGTGGCTGCGCGACGTCGCCGCGGCGCTCGACGTCGCGCGTGACTTGGGGCAACGACCGGTGATCGTCGGCGGCACCGGACTTTATTTCAGCGCGCTGACCGAAGGCCTGGCAGAGATCCCGGAAGTTCCGCGCGAGGTGCGCGCGCGCTCCGCGGCGCTCCTGGCGTCCGGGGACGCCAGTGTCATGCTCGACGCGCTGGCGCAGAGCGACCCCGTGACCTTCGCGCGGATCGACCGCGACAACCCGATGCGGGTGCAGCGCGCCTGGGAAGTCCTGACCGCCACGGGCCGCGGACTGTCGGAGTGGCAGCGAGAGGTCAGCCGGCCGCTGTTGGCTCCGGAGGGCGCTGTTCGGCTGGTGCTGACGCCAGATATCTCTCTTCTTAACAGCATGATCGCGGGTCGCTTTGAGATGATGCTGAAGGAAGGAGCGCTTCGGGAGTGCCGGAGCTTTCTTGCCGGCGGCACCGATCCCGCGCTGCCGGCGGGCCGGGTGATCGGCGCCGGGCCTCTCATGGAGCATCTTCGCGGTCAGACGAGCCTCGACAGCGCCATCGCCGCCAGCGTTGCCGCCACGCGGCAGTTCGCCAAACGGCAACGGACGTGGTTTCGCAACCGGATGAAGGACTGGATCCGCGTCGATCCTGCGTCGCGCGATCCGCTGGATCTGGTG
Source organism: uncultured Alphaproteobacteria bacterium (assembly GCA_963819995.1). Taxonomy (GTDB): domain Bacteria; phylum Pseudomonadota; class Alphaproteobacteria; order Rhodobacterales; family Rhodobacteraceae; genus Amaricoccus. Next base: position 79,294 of record CAWFYR010000012.1, read on the forward strand.
CCGGACGCTTGAGGACCCGCTACTCGGTCGCAGCGGGCGAGCCGTCCGCCAGCGCGTTGAACTGGCTGCGGTCGCGGTCCGTCCAGCGCACGGCCATCTCATAGCCGCGGTCGGTCTGCACCTCGGAGGCGACCAGCTTGTGGTCGAAGAGCCAGGCTCTCTGCCGGCCCTGGTCGAAGCCCAGCCGGATGGTCTCGTCGAGCATCGGCTCCGCGAGGTCGGTGGCGATCGCTTCCAGCAGGGCCCGCACGCCCTCGCCGGTCCTGGCCGAGATCGCGGCGACCCGCGGCGTGCGCGCCGCGATCTGGCGCAGCGTCTCGGCCCGGTCCGGGTCGACGAGGTCGATCTTGTTCCAGACGTCGAAGATGCGGCCCTGCTCGTCCTGATCGATGCCGAGGTCCGTCAGGATCGCCCGCACGTTGGCCGCCTGCCCTTCGGTCTCCGGATGCGAGATGTCGCGCACGTGAAGGATCAGGTCCGCCTCGAGCACCTCCTCGAGCGTCGCGCGGAACGCCGCGACGAGTTGCGTCGGCAGGTCGGAGATGAAGCCGACGGTATCTGACAGGATCGCCCGCTTTCCCGCGGGCAGCGGGATGGCGCGCATCGTCGGGTCGAGCGTGGCAAAGAGCATGTCCTTGGCGAGGACGCCCGATCCGGTGAGCCGGTTGAAGAGCGTGGACTTGCCGGCGTTGGTGTAGCCGACGAGCGCCACAACCGGGTACGGGACCCGCTGGCGCGCGCGCCGATGCTCACCGCGCGTGCGCGCCACTTTGCCGAGCGCCAGCTTGATGCGCTGGATGCGCTCGTCGAGCGCTCGGCGGTCCGCCTCGATCTGGGTCTCGCCGGGGCCGCCGAGAAAGCCGAAGCCGCCGCGCTGGCGCTCGAGGTGGGTCCAGGATCGCACCAGCCGCGACTTCTGGTAGCTCAGATGCGCGAGCTCGACCTGCAGCACGCCTTCGCGCGTCTGTGCCCGCTCGCCGAAGATTTCGAGGATCAACCCGGTGCGGTCGAGCACCTTAGATTTCCAGGTCTTTTCGAGGTTGCGCTGCTGCACCGGCGTCACCGGCCCGTCGATCACCACGAGGCCGACCTCGCGCTCGGCGATCAGCGCCCCGAGTTCCTCGACCTTGCCTTTGCCGAAGAGCATCCCTGCCCTCGCCTTGGGCAACGGGACGGTCTGGGCGCCGACGACGTCCAAGTCGAGCGCGCCGGCGAGGCTCACGGCCTCGGCCAGCGCGTCCTTGGGATCGCGGTCGGTCCCCTTCGACCTGACGGGATGCAGCACCAGCGTCTGCATCCGGGAAGCAGGTTCAGTGATCTTCGGCCTCGTAAAGCGTGATGGGCTGTGACGGCATCACCGTCGAGATCGCGTGCTTGTAGACCAGCTGCGACTGACCGTCGCGGCGGAGAAGAACGCAGAAATTGTCGAACCAGGTGATCACACCTTGCAGCTTCACCCCGTTCATCAGGAAGATCGTGACAGGCACCTTGGCCTTGCGCACGTTGTTCAGGAAGGCGTCTTGCAGGTTCTGTTTGTCGGCAGCCATTTTTTCAGCCTTAAGTTGTATGAGGACCGCCGAATTCGGCAGCCTTTGTTGTTCTTGCGAGACAGTATGTGTGGTGTTCAGGGCCATTTCCAGAGCATGGCCGGATTTTTGTCGGGCATCCCGGCGATTGTGGCTTCGGCGTTGCGCGGCGCGCTACTGGCGCCAGTAGTTCGGATTGAAGAGCGCGATGATCACGAGCGCCTCCATGCGCCCCACGATCATTGCCGCACAGAAGATTGCCTTCGCCGACCCGGACAAGGCAGCGTAGCCGAAGCCGTCGTCGGGCGCCCGGATCGCCGGACCCGTGGTCGTCAGCCCGGCGACGGACAAGGCGAGGCTGCGTTGGAAGCTCAGGCCGGTCGCCGAAAGTCCGACCATGACCAGGGCGAGGCTGATCAGGAAGAGCATGAGGAAGAGAAAGGCAATCCGTGCCGCACCGTCGGAGATCAGCCGATCGCCCTGCCCTCGCAGGCCGAGGCTGCTGGGATGGGTCAGCTTGGCCATCTCGCGGAGCCCGTGGCGATAGAGCGCATAGATGCGCAGGAGCTTCACTCCGCCCGCCGTGGTTGCGATCCCGCCGCCCATCACCGCCACGCCGAGCAGGATGGTTCCCGGCGCCGGCAGGTTCGACCAGATCTGCATCGCTCGCCAGTCGGGGCTCTCGAAGCCCGTGGTCGTGAGGAAGGACAGAACGGTGAAGATGCTGCCCCAGACCGCCTGGAGCGCCGCCGTCAGGTTGTCCTGACGGCTGATCTCGGCGGCACCGACGAAGCTCCGGAGAAAGAGAACGACGGTGATGCCGAGAACCGAGATCAGCATGAGTTGAATCTGGGGGTCGGACAGCCTCGGCAGGTAGCGGGCCGCGTGACCGAACCTCAGTCCCAGGCTCGAGACCGCCGGGATCAGGAAAAGGGCGATCGCCAGTTCGCCGATCCGGCCGGAGTGCGCTCCGGCGAGCCCGCCGACCGGCGAGATGCTGCTGGTCGAGAGCGTGGCCATCGCGTGGCAGACCGCGACGAACGGCCTGTCGCCGGCGAGGATGAGCACCAGGGCGAGAACACCCGTCATCGCGGAATAGATCGGAAAGATACGGCGGAGCGAGCGGAAGACGCGCCGGCTCGCCTCGTCGACGGTGCCGCTGCGGATAACCTCGTGACGCACCGCTCCGGCCGTGCCGATCTCGAAGCCGCCGAGGTTCAGCGGTGCGAGAATGGCGAAGGCGGTGGTGAGAACGAGCAATCCGCCCATCCAGCCCACGATCGCACGCCAGAGGTGCACGGGCTCGGGGATCATCTGCGGCCGGTCGAAGAGCGTCGCCCCGGTGGTGGTGAGGCACGAGAGCATCTCGAAGTAGCCGCCGCCGAGGCCGATCGAAGGCACGACCGCCACCAGCGGGGCGGCGAGAACGAGCGGCAGCAGGAGATAGGCCAGCAGCAGCGTCAGCAGATGATAGCGGGTGGGGACACGCGGCTTGCGGTTGCTGGTCGCGATGCCGAGGATCGTCGCACAGAGCCCGAAGAACAGCCCGTGATCGAGGAAGGTCCGCGCGACCGGCCAGTTGCCGAGGCGCGCCGCCTGCAGCGCCGGCAGCAGCATCAGCCCCGAGGAGACCAGGAGCAGCACGACGAAGGCCGGGAACTGGCGCAGCAGGGCCATGGGTCAGAAGAAGTCCAGGCCCACCTGGAAAAGCCGCTCGACCTCGGCGACCGACTCCCGCATGGCGAAGATGGTCATGACGTCGCCTTCGGCCAGCCGGGTATCGCCTCGGGGCACGACGACCTTGTCGCCCTTCTGGATCAGTCCGATGATCGAGGCGTCGGGCATTTCCGCATCGCGCACCGTCTTGCCGGCGATCGCCGACGTGCCGAGAACCTGCGCCTCGATCACCTCGGCTTCGCCGTCGCCGATCGAATAGACCGCCCGGATGCGACCATGGCGGACGTAGCGCAGGATCGAGGAGACGGTCGTCGAGCGCGGATTGACGTAGGCATCGATCCCCATCGGCGCGATCAGCCCGATCAGCGAGGGGTCGTTGACGAGCGCCACGACGAGTTTCGCGCCTTCGGTCTTGGCGCGGACACAGGTGAGGATGTTGGTCTTGTCGTCGTCGGTCAGCGCCAGCACAGCGTCCATGCTGGTGATGTTGGCCTCCTCCAGCAGATCGGGATCGAGGCCGTCGCCGTTCAGCACGACCGTGCGCTTCAGCGCGTCGGCAGCGATCTCGGCGCGGTCGCGGTTCTTCTCGATGATCTTGAGCCGGTGCTTGCGGCCGTCGGACTCGAGGGTCTGCGCGACATGCAGGCCGATGTTGCCCGCGCCGACGATGAGAAGGCGCTGGACGGATTGGTGCAGCTTGCCGAAGACCTCCATCACCCGCTGCAGGTCCTCCGTCGCGGTGACCATGTAGACCTGGTCGGCGGCGTAGAGCTGGTCGCTGGGTTCGGGGACGAAGAGGCGCTCGCCGCGGCGGATGCCGACGACGACGACGCGCAGCGTCGAGAAGAGCTCGGAGAGCTGCCGCAGCGGGGTCATCAGCACCGCGCAGCCGCTGTCGAGTGCAATGCCGAGGAGCTGGGCCTTGCCGTCGAGAAAGCCCTCGATGTCGAATGCGGCCGGGGCGGCCAGCCGCTGCATGACGGCGTCGGCCACGGCGAATTCCGGCGAGATGACCACGTCGATCGGGAGGTGGTCCCGGCGGTAGAGGTCGGAATAGATCGCGTTGAGATAGGCCGGGGCGCGCAGCCGGGCGATCTTGCGCGGCACCGAGAAGATCGAGTGCGCCACCTGGCACACCACCATGTTGACCTCGTCCGACTGGGTCGCGGCGATGATCATGTCGGCGTCGCGGGCGCCGGCCTTTTCCAGCACGTCGGGGTGTGAGGCGAAGCCGGCGACGCCGTTGACGTCGTAGGCGTCGGTGATCCGGCGGACGAGGCCGACGTTGGTGTCGATGATGGTGACCTGGTTGGCGCCTTCCTCGCGGGCGAGATGCCGCGCGATCTGGCCGCCCACCTGCCCTGCCCCGCAGATGATGATCTTCATGCCGCTCCGTCAGCTGCCGCTCGCCGGCCGCTCGACCGCGGCAGCCTGCGCTATACCATCCGGGCGCGGCGCAGCACAATCTCGTAGCGGCTGACGGCCGGGGCCCTCAGGCGTGGGCTTCGGCCTCCTCGACGCGCTCGTTTCGGCCCGCGGCGATCACGTTCAGCGACTTGAGCTTGCGATGCAGGGCCGAGCGCTCCATGCCGACGAAGTTCGCGGTGCGCGAGATGTTGCCGCCGAAGCGGTTGATCTGCGCGACGAGGTACTCGCGCTCGAACATCTCGCGGGCTTCGCGCAGGGCGAGCCCCGCGAATGCGGCGCCGAGCATGCCGTGGGCCGCGGTGCCATTCGGCGCGGACTCCAGCATCAGCTCCTCGGGCTCCAGCGGCCCGTGGTCGGGCCCGAGGATCAGCGCGCGCTCGAGCGTGTTGCGAAGCTGGCGCACGTTGCCGGGCCAGCGCATCGTCTGAAGCTGCGCCTCGGCCTCGCCCGAAAGCGATCGCTGCGGCAGACCCTGGCTGGCGTTGAGCTCCTCGAGGAAACGCCTGGCGAGCTCGGGGATGTCCTCCCGCCGTGCCTCGAGGCCCGGCACGCTGACCGGCACGACGTTGAGGCGATGGAAGAGCTCGGTGCGGAAGCGGCCGGCCTGGACCTCGCGGGCGAGATCGCGGGTGGTCGCGGAGATCACCCGCACGTCGACGCGAACCGTGTTGGCGCCGCCGACCCGCTGGAATGACTGCTCGACGAGCACCCGCAGGATCTTCGACTGGGTCCCCGGCGGCATGTCGGCCACCTCGTCGAAGAAGAGGATGCCGGTATGGGCCCGCTCGAAGAGGCCGGGCTCGACACCCCGCTCGCTGGTCTCGCGGCCGAAGAGCACCTCCTCCATCTGCTCGGCGCCGATCGAGGCGGAGTTGACCGTGACAAAAGGCCCCTTGGCGCGCTCGGAATTGCGGTGGAGGTAGCGGGCGGCGACCTCCTTGCCGGCGCCGGCGGGACCCGCGAGCATGACGCGGCTGTTGGTGCGCGCCACCTTGTCGAGCTGCTGCTTGAGGTGGCGGAACGCCGGGCCGGAGCCGATCATCGTGTGGTTGGTCGTATCGCGCCCCTTGAGCGCGGCGTTCTCGCGCCGGAGCCGCGAGGTCTCGAGCGCACGGCTGATCACCACCATGAGCTGGTCGATGTTGAAGGGCTTCTCGATGAAGTCGTAGGCCCCCTGCTTGATCGCGGCGACCGCGATCTCGATGTTGCCGTGGCCCGAGATGATCACCACCGGGATCGCCGGATTGTCGCGGCGCACCCGCTTCAGGATGTCGATCCCGTCGAGCCGGCTGTCCTTCAGCCAGATGTCGAGGATGATGAGATCGGGTGCGGCCCGGTCGATTTCACCCAACGCCGAATCGCTGTTCCAAGCCTGGCGGACGCCGTGCCCTTCGTCGACGAGGATGTCCCCGATCAACGAGCGGATGTCCGGCTCGTCGTCCACCACCAGGATGTCGGTCATTTCATGCTCTCCCTCAACTTCTCGGTGATCTTGCTCTTTTCGTCGCCGTCCCAATGCTGCCCCGGCATTGTCCGGGGCAATGCGATGCGCGCCCAGGCGCCTGGCCTGTCGCTGCCTTCGAAGACCGGCGCCGGAACGAGGTCCAGCGTGCCGTCGTGTTCCTCGATGATCTTCTTGACGATCGGCAGCCCCAGCCCGGTGCCCTTGGCGCGGTGCGTGACGTAGGGCTCGAAGAGGCGGGCCGACAGTTCCGGCAGCCCCATGCCGTTGTCCTGGATGTCGATGACCAGTTGATTGCCCTCGTCGGCCATCGCCACACGGATCTCTCCCGGTGGCGAACCCGGATCGGCGGCGAGGCGTTCCTCAACGGCTTCGGCCGCGTTCTTGAGCAGGTTGGTGAAGGCCTGGTTGATCATCGTGCCGTCGAGATGCGCCAGAACCACCGTCTCCGGCAATGTGACGCGGTAGCGAATGTCCGGGTGGGCGGATTCCTGCAGGACGACCCCTTCAGTGATCAGCTTGCCCAGATCGAGCGGCCGGCGCTCCGGCGCGGGCATCCGCGCGAACTTGGAGAACTCGTCGACGATGCGCCTCAGATCGGAGGTCTGCCGGATGATGACGTCGGCGTACTGTTCGAGCGTGGCGCGATCGGCCCCGACCATCGGGCCGAACTTGCGCCGCAGGCGTTCGGCGGAGAGCTGGATCGGGGTCAGCGGATTCTTCACTTCGTGGGCGATGCGCCGGGCGACATCGCCCCAGGCCGCCATGCGCTGCGCCACGACGAGGTCGGTCACGTCGTCGAAGGAGACGACGTATCCCTCGAGCCTGCCGTCGTCGGCCTGCCGTGCCGCGACCCTGACCAGGAGGTCGCGCTCCTGCCCCTTGCGCCGCAGCCGCACCTCGGCCTGGGTCACGGCGGACTTGCGGGTGTCCGGGCGCTGCAGCAAGTCCGCGAATTCCGGCACCGCCTCGACCAGCGCGCGGCCGGTCGAGACCTCGCGGTCGAGATCGAGAAGCATCGCCGCCGCGGCGTTCATCATTTCGATGCGTCCGCTGCCATCGAGCCCCACGACGCCCGCGGTGACCCCGGAGAGCACGGAATCGAACAGCCGGCGCCGTCGCTCGGTCTCGGCGTTGGCCGCGATCAGCGCGTCGTGCTGGCCCTTCACCTGCCGGGTCATCTCGTTGAAGGTGCGGGAGAGGAGGGCAATCTCGTCGTCGCCCTTTTCCTCGCGGACCCGCACGTCGAGGTCGCCGTGCCCGACGCGCTCCGCCGCGGCCGCAAGCCGGCCGACCGGCCGGGCCAGCCGCTCGGCGAACCAGAGGCCCGCCCAGATCGCTGCAAGGATCACCACCAGCGCAAAGCCCAGATAGACCAGCGCGAACTCGAAGAGCAGCCGGCCGCGGTCCGACTCGAGCTGCTGGTAGAGCCTGACCGTCTCCTGGGTCTCGTCAAGCAGGCTCAGGATCTTGCCGTCGACCTCGCGGCTGACATAGAGGAAGTGGTCGGGAAACGCCGTGAGCTGCATCAGCGCCCAGAACTGGTTGTTCTCCCAATCCTGGATGATGACCACCTCGCCGCCGCGGGCGCGGGCGAGATCGTCCTGGGAGGGTGGCGTGTACCAGAAGAGGTAGCTTCGCTCGCCGCGTGCCCGCAGCTGCCCGTCCCCGTCGATGATGTAAGCCTTGGGAAGGGCCCGCTGCATCTGCTGCTGGCCGCGGGTCAGCAGATCGCGCAGCTGCCCGCCGGCCAGAAGCGGGTTGCGCTCCTTCTGCTCGTTGAGGAAGTCGGCCAGCGTCCGGGCGTCGGTCTGGAGCGTCGAGCGATGCTCGTCCTCGTAGGCCTGCGCCGCCGCCATCGAGTTCGACACGACGTTGCGGACCTTGTCGGAGAACCAGCCCTCGAGCCCGTAGTTCAGCGTGATCGTGGCGAAGACCGCCACCAGGATCGTGGGAATGAGGGCGATCGCGGTGAAGAAGCGGACCAGCCGCAGGTGCAGCTTCGATCCGGCCGACCGACGCCGGCGCGCGGCGATCATCTCGGCGACCCGCCGCGCCACGAAGCTCGCAACCACCAGGGCGTAGACGAAGTCCGCGAGCAACACCGGCCGCAGGAGCGAGCCGCCGCCCATCCACTGCATCTCGCTCAGGGTCGCGAACGTGGCGACCGCCAGGAGCGGCCCCAGCACGATCATGGTCCAGAACGCCGCCTGCCTCAGATTATGGCGGGTTCGCCAGCGCGCCAGACGGAGTCCGGCGTGGGTCAGTTCATGGCTGCGCATTCTTCGTGACGCTTTTTTTCCGGCTCGACTGTTGCCTTCTTACATCATTCTCTTGCCACGTGTAACCCGAATGTCGAGATCCTTGATTTTTTTACGCAGGGTATTCCGGTTGATGCCGAGGAGCTCGGCCGTGCGCACCTGGTTGCCGCGGGTCGCCGCGAGCGAAAGTGCGATCAGCGGCAGCTCGACCTCCTTGAGGATACGATCGTAAAGGCCGTCCGGCGGCAGGCTCTCGCCATGCAGGTCGAAGTAGCGCCGCAGGTGCGCCTCGATTGCATGCGCCAGCCGCTGCGGCTGCGTCGCCTGCGGGCTCGCCGCCGAACTCGGCCGCGCCGAGATCTCCTGGCCGACGACCGCGCCGGAGATGACGTCGTCCGGGCAGAGGACGCAGAGCCGGCGCATCAGGTTCTCGAGCTCGCGGACGTTGCCGGTCCAGTCCTGCTTCTTGAGGATGTCGAGGGCTTCCTTGGCGATCGTCTTGCGCGGCAAGCCCTCCGACTCGGCCTTGCGCAGGAAGGCGCGGGCGAGGTCGGGCACGTCCTCCAGCCGCTCGCGCAGCGGCGGCAGGCGGATCGGGACCACGTTCAGCCGGTAGAACAGGTCCTCGCGGAAGCGGCCCTCATTGATGAGGCTTCGCAAGTCCTGGTGGGTGGCGGCGATGATGCGGACGTCCGCGGTCTGCAGCTCGCGGCCGCCGACCCGGGTGAACTCGCCTTCCTGGAGAACGCGCAGCAGGCGGGTCTGGGCGTCGAGCGGCATGTCGCCGACCTCGTCGAGAAAGAGCGTGCCGCCGCGGGCCTGTTCGAACTTGCCGTGCATCGCCCGGTCGGCGCCGGTGAAGGCCCCCTTCTCGTGGCCGAAGAGCTCGCTCTCGATCAGGTCGCGCGGGATGGCCGCCATGTTGATCGCGACGAACGGTCCCGCCTTTCGCAGGCCGTAGTTGTGCAGCGCCCGGGCCACCAGCTCCTTGCCGGTCCCGCTCTCGCCGGTGATCATCACCCCGAGGTCGGTGTTCATCAGCCGCGCGAGGATGCGGTAGACCTCCTGCATCGCCGGCGAGCGGCCGATCAGCGGCAGGTTGTCCTCGCGGGCAGGCTCCTCGTCGGCGGGCGGCGTCCTGCGCGAGCGGTGGTTGAGCGCCTTGGCCACCTGGCCCAGCACCTCCTTGAGATCGAAGGGCTTGGGCAGGTATTCGTAGGCTCCGACTTCGGCGGCGCGGATCGCGGTCATCACGGTGTTCTGCGCGCTCATCACGATGACGGGCAGCTCGGGACGGCGCTTGCGGATCGCCGGCAGCAGATCGAGCGCATCGCCGTCGGGCATCATCACGTCGGTGACGACGACGTCGCCTTCGCCTTCCTCGATCCAGCGCCAGAGCGTCGTCGCGGTGCCGGTCGCGCGGACCCGGCACCCGGCGCGCGTCAGCGCCTGGGCGAGGACGGTGCGGATCGTGCGATCGTCGTCGGCAACAAGGATCGTACCCTCCATGCGTCAGGCCTCCGTATCGAGGGGGTCGGCCCCGGTGTCGCCCTGCCAGACCGGCAGCCGCACCCGGAACCGCGTGCGCCCCGGGCGGCTGTCGCATTCGACGACGCCGCCGTGGTCGGCGACGAACTTGGAGACCAGCGACAGGCCGAGCCCGGTGCCGTTGACCTTGGAGCTGACGAAGGGATCGAAGACGTCGCGGATCAGGTTTTCCGGGATGCCGGGGCCGTTGTCGGCGATCGTCACCAGGAGCGGCAGGCTTTCGCTCTTCTGGCCGGGGCGGGCCATCTTGACCCCCGGGCGGTACGCCGTCGCGATCGCGATGGCGCCGCCGACCCGCGGCACCGCCTCGGCGGCGTTCTTCAGGAGGTTCTGGAACACCTGGAGCAGCTGATCGGGATCGCCCGCCGTTGGTGGCAGCGACGGGTCGAACTCCTCCGAGAAGCGGGCGTGCGACGCGAATCCCGCCTGGGCCGCGCGCCGGGCGCGGTCGAGCACGTCGTGGATGTTGAGCGGCCGGCGCTGCGCGGGCCTGAGGTCGCCGAACTGCTCGACCCGATCGACGAGCTTGCCGATGCGCGCCGCCTCGGCCTGGATCAGCCCGGTGAGTTCGCGGTCGCCGTCGCCGAGGCTCATCTCCAGCAGTTGCGCCGCACCGGAGATTCCCGCGAGCGGGTTGCGGATTTCGTGGGCCAGCATGGCGGCCATGCCGGTGACCGAGCGCGCCGCCGAACGGTGGCCGAGGCTGCGGTCCATCTTCTCGGCCATGCCCTGCGGGTGCATCAGGATCAGCATGTCGCCGTCGGTGTCCTGCAAGGGCGCGGCGTGCACGTTCTGGAGCTGCGGCGGCTGGTCGGCCCAGCCGACCATGATGTTGTACTGCGCGACCGAGACGCCGTTCCGCCGGGCCTGCCCGATCACATCCATCACCGCGCTGTCGTCGCCGAGAAAACGCCCCAGCGGCCGCCCGGTCATCTGGCGGAGCGAAGTCGCGCCGAAGCCCTCGGTCGCCGGATTGGCGGTGATGATCCGGTCCTCGGCATCGACCACCAGCGCCGGATAGGGAATGGCGCCCCAGAGCGTCTCGAAGGCGCCCGCGTTCACGCGGCGGCCTCTTCGGAGCCGGCTTCGCGATCGGCCAGGCCATGCCGGAGCTCGCGGAGCACCGTCCCGGCGTCGGTGAGGGGCAGGAGCCGCGCCCGGAGCACCGGAGCGTCGGCAAGGTACCAGCCGAGGTGCTTGCGCGCGATGCGCAGCCCCGGATCGCGGCCGTAAAAGCCGAGCATCGCCTCGTAATGGCCGCAGACGAGATCGCGGAAGCCGTCGCCGGAAGGCGCCTCGGGCGGACGCCTGCCCGACAGCGCCGCGGCGATCTGGCCGAGGATCCAGGGGCGCCCCCGCGCGCCGCGTCCAATCATGACACCAGCGGCTCCGGAGAGCACCCGGGCGCGTCGCGCACTCGCCAGATCCACGATGTCGCCGTTGGCGATCACCGGGATCGGCACCGCCCGGCTCACCTCGGCGATGGCGGCCCAGTCGGCGGCGCCGGAGTAGAACTGGCAGCGCGTCCGCCCGTGCACGGTGATCATCCGCACGCCGGCCGACGCTGCGCGCCGCGCGATGTCGGCCGCGTTCATCCGCGCCTCGTCCCAGCCGAGCCGCATCTTCAGCGTCACCGGCACGTCGACGGCTCCGACTACGGCCTCTACGATCCGAAGCGCATGGTCCGGTTCGCGCATCAGCGCCGATCCGGAAAACCCGCCGGTGACCTTCTTGGCCGGGCAGCCGAAGTTGATGTCGATGATCCGGGCCCCCTGCCCTGCGCAGTACCGCGCCGCCTCTGCCATCCAGTGCGGGTCGCGGCCGGCGAGCTGCACCGCGGTGCGCTCGCTCCCCAGCCCCAGCGTGGCGCGCGCCCGGGCCGTAGGCCTGGCGCGGACGACCTCCGCGCTGGCCACCATCTCAGACACCACGAGGCCGGCGCCGAAGCGCAGCGCCAGCGTCCGAAACGGAACGTCGGTGATACCAGCCATCGGTGCCAGAAAAACGGGCGGGTCGAGTTCGATGCGCCCTAAATCGACAGACATGTGCCCAAACCGTAAGCAGCGTTATCCTTGTCTACCGCAGTGCCGCATAGCTGACAAGCATCGCATGGTGGGTCGGAGCATTGTGGCCGGAGCCGCTTGCGCTCTATATGGCGGCGTGCAGGGGGTGGAAAGCTTGAGGATGACGACGGCGGGCCTGATCGTAGCGGCCGGGCGGGGACAGCGGCTCGGCGGCGCGGTGCCGAAGCAGTTCGCATCGCTCGGCGGGCGGTCGGTGCTGCGCCGCACGATGGAGGCGATGCTGGCGCATGCCGAGGTCGACCTGCTGCAGGTCGTCATCCATCCCGATGATGCGGTCCTCTACGCGGCGGCGACCGAAGGTCTGGTCGATCCGCGGCTGCTTCCTCCGGCCATGGGCGGCGCCACCCGCCCGGATTCGGTGCTGGCGGGGCTCGAGGCGGTAGCCGAAGCCGCCCCGGACCGGGTGCTGATCCACGACGCGGCGCGCCCGTTTGTCGGTCGGGGGCTGATCTCCGCGGTTCTCGCGGCGCTCGACGAGGCGTCCGCCGCCCTGCCGGCGCTGCCGGTGGTCGACGCGCTCTGGCGCGAAGAGAGCGGATGCGCCCAGGCGCCGCGGCCGCGCGACGGGCTCTGGCGGGCGCAGACGCCGCAGGGCTTCGCGTTCGGCGCGATCCTCGCGGCGCACCGTGCCCGCGACGGGGATGCCGCCGACGACGCGGCGGTGGCGCGCGCGGCGGGGCTCGAGGTCCGGCTGGTGCCCGGCGACGAGGCCAATTTCAAGATCACCACGGCGGCCGATCTCGACCGGGCGCGCGCAGTCGTTGGAGAGACGATGGACATCCGTACCGGCAACGGCTTCGACGTGCATGGCTTCGGACCCGGGAAAGGTGTGACGCTCTGCGGAGTGGCGATCCCGTTCGATCGCGGGCTGGTCGGGCATTCCGACGCGGACGTAGGGATGCATGCGCTGACCGACGCGATCTTCGGCGCGCTCGCCGAAGGCGACATCGGCCAGTGGTTCCCGCCGTCCGATCCGACCTGGAAGGGCGCCGCTTCGGAGATCTTCCTGCGCAAGGCAGTCGAGCGGGCCGGAGACCGCGGCTTTGCGCTGACCCATCTCGACTGCACGCTGGTCTGCGAGGCGCCGAAGATCGGCCCGCATGCGGCGGCGATGCGGGCCGAGCTGGCGCGGATCGCCGGCATCGAGGCCGACCGGATCAGCGTCAAGGCCACGACCTCCGAGCGGCTCGGCTTCACCGGGAGGGGCGAAGGGATCGCCGCGCTCGCCACGGCGACGCTGGTGCGGCCGTGACCCGGTTCATCGCAACCTTCGGCTTCGTCGGCCTGCTGCCGGTCGCGGCGGGCACCTGGGGCTCGCTCGCGGCCTTGCTGGCGGGCTACCTGCTGCATGTCGCGGGCGGGTTTCCCCTGCTCCTGGGCGCGACGGTGGCGGCCTATGGCCTCGGCATCTGGGCGACGCGGGTGGAGACTTTCGAGCAGGCCGATCTCGATCCGTCGCACATCGTCATCGACGAGGTGGTCGGCATGTGGATCGCGCTGATGCCGCTGTCGGCCGGGCTCTGGTTCGCGGGAGCGCCGGCCACGCTTTTTCCCTGGCCGGGCTGGGTTTCGGCCTTCGTGCTCTTCCGCATCTTCGACATCTGGAAGCCCGGGCCGATCGGCTGGGCCGACCGGCGCGAGGGGCCGACCGGCGTGATGCTCGACGACGTGGTGGCGGGCCTGCTCACGGCGGCGATCGTCACGGTGATGGCCGGGATCGCACACGGGTTCCTGATGTGATCGCCGAGGCCTCCGCCCGCGCGCTGATCGAGGCGGCCCGCGCCCGCGGCTGGAAGATCGCGGCTGCCGAGAGCTGCACCGGCGGGCTGGTCAGCGCCGCGATCACCGACATCGCCGGGTCATCGGACGTCTTCGACCGCGGCTTCGTCACCTACTCCTACCCTTCGAAAGTGGCGCTGCTCGGCGTATCGCAGGAATTGCTCACCCAGTACGGCGCGGTGTCGGAGCCGGTGGCGCGGGCGATGGCGGAAGGGGCGCTGGCCGCATCGGACGCGCAGGTCGCGGTGGCGGTCACGGGCGTCGCGGGGCCGGGCGCGTCGGAGGCGAAGCCCGAGGGGCTCGTCTGGTTCGCAACCGCGACCGGCGAGGGGACGCGCACCGAGCGGCGCGACTTCGGCGCCCTCGGGCGCGAGCGGGTGCGGGCGCGCAGCGTCGAGACCGCGCTCCAGATGACGCTTCAGGCCGTGGTGCGGTTGCCGTAGAGCGCGGCCGCCCGCCGCTCGAAGGCGCGCACGATGCGTTGCATCGCCTCGTGGAAGACCAGCCCGATCAGCCGCTGCAGCAGCGCCGAGCGGAACTCGAAGTCGACGAAGAAGTCGACCTCGCAGGCGCCGTCGCCGTGCGGCCGGAAGTGCCAGTGGTTCTGGAGGTAGCGGAACGGGCCTTGCAGGTACTCGACGTCGATGGTGCGCGCTTCCGGCCGCAGGGTGACCCGGCTGCCGAAGCGCTCGCGGTAGACCTTGAAGGAGACCACGAGGTCGGCGTCCATCACCTCGCCGGTGCCGTCGGGCAGCGGGTGGGTCTCGCGCACGCGGGCGGCGGCGCACCAGGGGAGAAACTCGGGGTAGGCGCCGACGTCGGCGATCAGCGCGAACATCTGCTCCGGCGTGAACGGCACGACACGTTTTTCGGCATGGGTGGGCATGGCGCGTCGGACCGGCTTCTGAGATTGTCGGGCGCCGACAATGCCAATAGGATGGCTCCGGGCACAAGGCCGAAGGCCGGACCGGGAGCGCCAAATCCGCAATGACGACGAGGCAGTACGTGATCGACGAGATGATCTCGGCGAAGGCGATCGCCGCGCGCGTCGAGGCGCTGGCGCGCGACATCGCCGAGTTCTACGCCGGCACCGACAAGCTGGTGGTAGTGGGCCTGCTCAGGGGGTCCTTCGTCTTCATCGCCGATCTGGTGCGCGAGCTGGACCTGCCGGTCGAGGTGGATTTCCTCGAAGCCTCGTCCTACGGCAACGCGACGGTGTCGAGCCGCGAGGTCCGGATACTCAAGGATTTGCGGGGCGAGATCGAGGGCCGCGACGTGCTGGTGGTCGAGGACATCGTCGATACCGGGCGCACGCTGAAGCACGTGCTGGCGTTCCTGGGCACGCGGGGGCCGCGGCGGCTCGAGGTCTGCGCGCTGCTCGACAAGCCGTCGCGGCGCGAGGTCGACGTGAAGGCGAAATGGGTGGGGTTCGAGATCCCCGACGAGTTCGTCGTCGGCTACGGCATCGACTACGCCCAGCGCAACCGCAACCTGCCGCACATCGGCAAGGTCCGCTTCCTCGGGGCGGTCTAGGCCGCGATCCCCACCACGAGCGCGGCGGAAAGCGCATCGCCTGTCTCGCGCACCGAGGCATAGGCGCCGTCGCCGGCCTGGCGTGCGATGGAGTTGGCTCGGTTCAGCGTGCGCTGCCCGGCCCGCGCCGCGTAGGGCGGGCGCTGCGCGTAGATCCGGTCGCTGAGGCTGTCGGGGAAGAAGATCTGGCTGGTGAGCACCGTCCGCTCGTCGAGGAAGACCTTGTAGTGGAGGTGGGTGGTGCGGCCGCGGTACCAGCCGGGATAGATCGTGCGGAAGGTTGCCACGCCGCCGGACCCGGTGACCTGGGTGCCGCGCAGGAAGGTCTGGCCGCGGGTGTTCTGGCTCCCCTGGCGGGCGAAGCCGGAGTAGTTCCCGAGCGCGTCGCACTGCCAGAGATCGACGCGGGCTCCCGGGACCGGGGTGCAGTCGGCGCTGACGACCTGCAGGGCGAGCGTCATCGCCGCGCCGGGCTTGCCTTCGGTGATGTCCGAGCGAACGAGCTGGGGGTCGAGGTAGAACGGCCCCTCGGTCGAGCTCCGGCTGGACCATGCAGACGTTCGGGGTGATCAGTCCGGCATTCGCCGCGGCCGCCTCGGCCCAGGGCAAGAGGAACGGCGTCAGCGGCGTCAGCGCCAGCGCCTGCAGGACGCTGCGCCGGCCGGGATCGGGGATGCGCTCCATTCTCGTCTCCGCGTCGGGGGCGGCGCGACGACGCGCCTCCCCTTCTCAACGCACGAGAAGGCCGCCTCCGTCGGAGACCGGGTCAGCCGCGGGCGCGGCCGATGCGCTTCCAGAGGGCCGGGACGATGAGCGCGGCCAGAGCGAGCTTCAGGAGATCGCCGACGAGGTAGGGGGTGAGGCCCCAGGCGAGCGTCTGGTCCCACGGCGAGGCGTAGGTGGCCGGATCGAAGAGGCCGGTCGCGACCAGGTGGTGGAGCCAGGCGAGACCGGGGATGTAGATCGCCACGCTGCCGGCGAGCATCGCCAGCGCCATGCCGGCGACGGTGCGGTCCCAGCCGCGACGGGCGGCGAAGCCGAGCACGACCGCGGCGAGGAGATAGCCCACGAGATAGCCGCCGGTGCCGCCGAGCATGTAGCCGATGCCGTTCTTTTCGGCCGAGGTGCCGGCGAAGACGTCGAACCCGAGCGCGCCGATCGCGAGATAGGCCAGGATCGTGGCGAAGCCGAGGCGGGGGCCGTAGGCCGCACCGATGGTCAGGACCGCGAAGGTGCCGAGGGTGATCGGCACCGGCGAAGGCCAGAGCGGGACGGAGACCTTGGCGGAGACGACGAGCGCCGCGACGCCGAGGACGAGCAGGACCGCCCGCCGGGCCCAGAGGCCGGCGCCATCGGCGGGCCAGATCGCTTCGGTCAGCACGGTTCGGGACGGGGTATCGGCCATGGGCAAAACGGGTCCTCATGCGCGGGGCTTTGCGATTTTCATGGCGCAATTCGGCGGGCCTGTCCAGCGGGCCGCAAGACGACCCGCGGGTCGCGTCCGTCTCCCCGAGTTTGGGCATGAGTCAAGTCCTTGATCCTGAACGATAACAAACTATGACTCGTTTCTTAACGCGGCTCCGCTGCCGGTCTTTTTCGGTGAAGCATGTCACACGCGGCAGCCCTTGCTCGTCATAGTGTCGGAAGTCATGAAAGGACCCGACAGATGACCGCGAAGCTCGATGTGATGGCCGCAGCCCCGGGGCTGATGAAGGACTGGATGGCGGTGTCGCTGGCCGCGAACGGCAGCCTCGACCCTGCGCTGGTGGAGCTGGTGAAGATCCGTGCGTCGCAGATCAACGGCTGTGCCAACTGCATCAACATGCACACCGCCGAGGCGCGGGCGAAAGGCGAGACCGAGCAGCGCATCTACCTGCTCTCGGCCTGGCAGGAGGCGCCCTGCTTCACCGACCGGGAGCGGGCGGCGCTGGCCTGGACCGAGGCCCTGACGCGGATCGCGCAAGGCCACACGCACGGAGGCGCCGCCGCGGCGCTCGACGCGCACTTCTCGCAGGAGGAGCAGGTGAAGCTCACGGTGCTGATCAACGTCATCAACGGCTGGAACCGGCTCTCCGTGGGCTTCGGCACCTGGTTCGAGCAGCCGGCGCGGCAATCGGCGGCGTGACGGGCCAGCCGCAAGACAGGGGCGCAGCGGCGGTCTTCGATCCGCTGCGTCCGCGCCTGACGCGCGTGGCCTACCGCATGCTCGGATCGGTCGCCGATGCCGAGGACGTGGTGCAGGAAGCGTTCATCCGCTGGATGGGCGCCGACCGCGGCGCGGTGCGCGAGCCCGAGGCGTTCCTGCGGCGCACGGTGACGCGGCTCTGCCTCGACCAGCTCAAGTCGGCGCGGCGGCAGCGCGAGGTCTACGTCGGCCCCTGGCTGCCCGAGCCGCTGGTCCAGGAGGCCGAGGAGGACGAGGACGTCACGCTGCCGCTGATGCTGGCGCTGGAGCGCCTCTCGCCGCTCGAGCGCGCCGCCTTCCTGCTCCACGACGTCTTCGGCGTCGGCTTCGAGGAGATCGCGGCGACGATCGAGCGCAGCCCGACCGCCTGCCGGCAGCTCGCGGCGCGGGCGCGGGCGAACGTCCGGGCGGAGCGGCCGCGCTTCAAGGTGGAGAAGGCGCGCGGGCTCGCCATCGCCGAGGCGTTCTTCGCGGCGTCGCGCCGGGGCGACATGACGGCGCTCGGCACGCTCCTTGCGGCCGACGTCAGCATGCATGCCGACGGCGGCGGCAAGCGGTCGGCGGCGATGCGGCCGCTCCTGGGCCTCGAGGCGGTCCTGCGCGTCCACGAGGGGCTGACGCATCTCTTTCGCACCCATGGCTCGACTCTGGTCCGCGTCGCGCTGATCAATGGCCTGCCCGGCCTCGTGACCCTGGAAGGCGACGGCGAGCTGCAGACGACCGCGTTCGACATCGAGGACGGCAAGATCGTGACGATCTACATCGTGCGGAACCCCGAGAAGCTGCGCCACTTGCATTGAGATCAGCCGGCGCAGCGCTCGTCGAGGAGATCCTCGGCCTCGGCGACGACGCCGGGCTCGGTGGAATCGGTGAAGAGGTAGAAGCCGCCGTCGGGGCTGCCGATGACGGCGAGCGACTGCCCGGCCATTTCGGCGCGGGCGCCCGGGAGTTCGGCGAGCCGGAGGAAGGGGCTCGGCTCGAGCGCCCTCACCTTGCGGACGTTGTAGACGTCCTTGCCGAAGCGGAAGAACGGCGCCTCGGCCCAGTCGGGGCCGATCTGCGCCGTCGCCAGCGCCTGTCGCACCTCCGGAAGCACGCAGGAGATGTGGATGTGCAGCAGGTTCTGGCTGCGGCCCGCTTTCGAGTTGATCGCGAGGCCCCGGTCGGCGGGAGGGTGCTGCGGCAGGAGGCGCGCGCCGGCCTGCCAGCCATAGCGCCAGAAGTTCGCGACCGGCGGGCGGAAGACGGCGGGGCTCTCGATGCCGGTGACCTCGTGGTCGGGGACGATGAGCCAGGCCTCGGGCTTCTCGGGGCTGTCGTCCTTGATGACGACGAAGCCGCGGGCGCGGTCGACTTCGGTGCAGTCCGCCCCCTGCGGGTCGGCGAGGCAGGCCTGCATCGCGTGGAGAAGGCCGTTGGGATCGGGCGCACGCGACGCCTCCGGCGCCGGGCTCGGTGCGCAGGCGGCGAGGGCGAGGAGCAGCGCGAGGAGCGGTCTCATGCGGCGGCCAACGGGCTGTAGCTCGAGACCATCGCGTAGTCCTTGCGCGGGCCGGTGACGCGCCATTCGGCCTGCCAGCGCGGCCAGGCGCGGAAGTCGTAGCGGACGCGGTAGGCGTCGGGGTCGCAGGGGTGGCTCGAGCCCGGGGCGAGGTCCTCGCCGTCGAAGCGGTGGAAGAAGCGGCCGTCCTCGAAGAGGACCTCGATCGTGCCCGCGCCGCCGTTGCGCCAGAGATAGCGGCGCTCGGCGTGCATGGGCGGGCCGCCCTCGAAGGCGAGGGTGCCCGCCTCGTGATAGGCGAGGCCGCCGGGCGCCGGCTCGAAGCGCGCCTCGCCGGTGAGGCGGCCGGTGCGGCCGCCGCGCACGTCCTCGATCGTGCGTTTGAGCCGCCAGCGTCCGGCGAACGATTCGACCCGCATCCCCTGCCCCCACCTTGTGCGCCTGCCGGCCCGATACTACAGAGGCGGCGCTCGTTCGTGAACCCGAGAGGCCCGCATGATCCCGCGCTATTCCCGACCCGAGATGGTCGCGATCTGGTCGCCGGAGACGAAGTTCCGCATCTGGTTCGAGATCGAGGCGCACGCGGCGGACGCCCAGGCGGAGCTCGGGGTGATCCCGAAGGCAGCGGCGGAGGCGATCTGGAAGGCCAGGGACGCCGAGTTCGACGTGGCGCGGATCGACGCGATCGAGGCGGTGACCCACCACGACGTCATTGCGTTCCTGACGCATCTCGCGGAGATCGTCGGCGACGAGGCGCGGTTCGTGCACCAGGGGATGACCTCGTCGGATGTGCTCGACACCTGCCTCAACGTGCAGCTGGTGCGGGCGTCGGACATCCTGCTCGCCGACATGGACGCGCTCCTCGCGGCGCTGAAGCGGCGGGCGTTCGAGCACAAGGACACCGTGACGATCGGGCGGAGCCACGGCATCCACGCCGAGCCCACGACGTTCGGGCTGAAGCTGGCGCAGGCCTACGCCGAGTTCTCGCGCGGGCGGGCGCGGCTGGTGGCGGCGCGGGCCGAGGTCGCGACCTGCGCGATCTCGGGCGCGGTCGGGACCTTCGCCAACATCGACCCGGCGGTCGAGGCGCACGTGGCGGAGGCGATGGGGCTGGTGCCGGAGCCGGTCTCGACCCAGGTGATCCCGCGCGACCGGCACGCGATGTTCTTCGCGACGCTGGGCGTGATCGCGTCCTCGATCGAGCGGCTGGCGATCGAGATCCGGCACTTGCAGCGCACCGAGGTGCTGGAGGCGGAGGAGTACTTCGCGCCGGGACAGAAGGGCTCGAGTGCGATGCCCCACAAGCGCAATCCGGTGCTGACGGAGAACCTGACCGGGCTGGCGCGGCTGGTCCGGATGGCGGTGGTGCCGGCAATGGAGGACGTGGCGCTCTGGCACGAGCGCGACATCTCGCACTCGTCGGTGGAGCGCGCAATCGCGCCCGACACCACGGTGACGCTGGACTTCGCACTGGCGCGGCTGACGAATGTCGTCGAGCGGCTGGTGGTTTATCCCGAGACGATGCTGCGGAACATGAACAAGTTCCGCGGGCTGATCCACTCGCAGCGGGTGCTGCTGGCGCTGACCCAGAAAGGCCTGAGCCGCGAGGCGGCCTATTCGGCCGTGCAGCGCAACGCGATGAAGGTCTGGGAGACCGGCGCGGACTTCCTGGCGGAGCTCAAGGCCGATGCGGAGGTGCGGGCGGCGCTGAGCGATGCCGAGATCGAGGACCTGTTCGATCTCGGCTACCATACCAAGCACGTCGACACGATCTTCCGGCGGGTGTTCGGCGAAGCGTGAGCCCGGTCGGCGCGGTGAATGATCCGTGCGGTCTGCTGGGGCGTAGACTTCGTTGGCAAAGATGGCGGAGCGGAACGATGGGCAGGATCGGGCGACGGAGCTTTCTCGGCGGAATGATGGCGGTGCCGTTCGTCGGGCCGGCGGTGGCGGCTTCCGCGTCAGGGTCGCCGTGGGTGTTTCAGTCGATCGACGGCGGACCGCTCGACCTCAGGGCCTATCGTGGCGGGCCGGTGCTGGTGGTCAATACCGCCTCGCGGTGCTTTTTCACTCCGCAGTATGATGCGCTCCAGGCGATCTGGGACAGCTACCGCGTCCGCGGGCTTACCGTCGTGGGCGTGCCGTCCGACAGCTTCAAGCAGGAACTCGCCAGCGACGGCGCGGTCAAGGACTTCTGCGAGGCAAACTTCTCGATCGATTTTCCGATGACGACGACCGTGGACGTGGTCGGGCGGTCGGCGCATCCCTTCTACCTCTGGGCGGCTGAGCAGGGCTACCGGCCGCGGTGGAACTTCTACAAGCTCCTCCTCGACGGCGAGGGGCGGATCGTCACGGATTTCGGCACCTGGACGAAGCCGGATGCGCCCGAGGTGCTGGCAGCCTTCGAGCCGCTGCTGCCGAGGAGCTGACGGAGGCGAAGGTTA
>CAWFYR010000013.1:0-74951 GCA_963819995.1 uncultured Alphaproteobacteria bacterium
AGCCTCTGGGCCGCCACACTGGTCGTCGCCGGCCTGGCGGCGCCGCTGGCCGTCGCGCAGCAGCACGCCGGCAACGATGAGGCAACCACGCCAGCCGACGTCGCGCGCGTCATCAAGCCCCAGTTCTCCCCCTACGCCGGCCGCAGCTTCCCGACCCGGCCGCTCTTCGGCGATACGCACCTCCACACCGCGGTTTCGGTCGACGCCGGCACGCTGAACCGGGTCGGCCAGGAGGACGCATTCCGCTTCGCCCGCGGCGAGGAGGTGACCTCGACCGGCGGGCTGCGCGCCAAGCTGTCGCGGCCGCTCGACTTTCTGGTGATCGCCGACCACGCCGAGATGTACGGCCTGATGCCGCAACTCCTGAGCGGCGACCCCGAGGTGCTGGCCACAGATACCGGAAAGCGCTGGTACAAAGCGCTGACCGGTGGCGACTTCGACACCATCTTTGGTACCGCGATGGAGATTGTCGGCTCGCTCTCCGGCGACGAGCCTCCGATCAAGAGCGAGACCGCGGTCCGCAGCGCCTGGGAGGGCTACACCGCGCTCGCCGACCGCTACAACGACCCCGGCACGTTCAGCGCGATCATCGGCTTCGAGTGGACGGCGATCGGCGGCTACAACCTGCATCGCAACGTGCTCTTCCGCGGCGACGCCGGCGTGGCCGACCAGACGCTGCCCTTCTCGCAGTACGACAGCAAGAACCCGGAGGACCTCTGGACCTTCATGGCCGACTTCGAGGCACGGACCGGGTCCAAGGTGCTGGCGATCCCGCACAATGGCAACCTTTCGAACGGCCGCATGTTCACGGTGGAGAGCTTCGACGGCAAGCCGCTGACCCGCGAGCTCGCGGAGAAGCGCATCAAGTACGAGCCGCTGATCGAGGTGACCCAGATCAAGGGCGACGGCGAGTCCCACCCGTACCTCTCTCCCGACGACGACTTCGCCGGCTACGAGATCTGGGACAAGTCGAACCTGAACGGCACCGAGGCCAAGATGCCCGACATGCTGAAATACGAATACGCGCGCGAGGCGCTGAAGACCGGCCTGAAGCTCCGGAGCGAGATCGGCGCCAACCCCTACAAGTTCGGCATGGTCGGGTCGCACCGACTCGCACACCTCGCTCTCCACCGCCGAGGAGAACAACTTCTTCGGCAAGCACTCCGGCGTCGAGCCCGAGCCGCACCGCTGGGAGCACGTGGTGATCGAGGCCCCCGATCCGGCCTTTACCACCTTCGGCTGGCAGCAGGCGGCCAGCGGCATGGCCGGTGTCTGGGCGACCGAGAACACCCGCGAGGCGATCTTCGACGCGATGCAGCGCAAGGAGACCTACGCCACCACCGGCCCGCGGATGACCGTGCGGTTCTTCGGCGGCTGGGACTTCACCCCCGATGACGCCCTCTCGCGACAGCCCGCCGCCGCCGGCTACGCCAAGGGCGTGCCGATGGGCGGCGACCTGCCCGCGGCGCCCGCGGGCAAGGCGCCCGAGCTTCCTCGTCGCGGCGCAGAAGGACGCGCTCTAGCGGCAACCTCGACCGCATCCAGGTGGTCAAGGGCTGGCTCGACGCCAACGGCGAGACGCAGGAAAAGGTCTACAACGTCGTCTGGAGCGGCGATCGCGAACCCGGCCCCGACGGCAAGCTGCCCCCGGTCGGCAACACCGTCGATGTCGTCCACGCCACCTGGACCAACACCATCGGCGATCCCGAGCTGATCACCGTCTGGACCGATCCCGACTTCGACCCGAAGCTCTCGGCGTTCTACTACGCCAAGGTCATCGAGATCCCGACCCCGCGCTGGACCGCCTACGACGCGCTGCGTTTCGGCGTGAAGATGACCGACGACGTGCCGATGGCCACCCAGGAGCGCGCCTACACCTCGCCGATCTGGTACGACCGCCGAGCTGAACGGATACAACGCGGCACCGCCGTGGGACATCCCGTCCGGTCCGCACACGCGCCCCGTCCCAGTCGACCTGTACAGAAGGGATACCACCGTGCCACGCCGCGCCCTTGAGACAGCCGCCGCCCTCCTGCTGCTCGCCGCGCCCGCCGCGGCGCAGGTGACGACCGACGCCGGCACCATCGACCCGGCCGAGATCGAGCGCTTCTTCAACCAGCCGGGCTATTCGCCCTATGCCGGGCACGACTACCCGATGCGCCCGCTCTGGGGCGAGCATGCACCTGCACACCTCCTGGTCCGGGGATGCCATCGCCGGCGGCACGCGGGTCGGCCCGGAGGAGGCGCTGCAATACGCCAAGGGCGCAGAGATCACCTCCAGCACCGGCCAGCGGGTGCAGCTGTCGCGGCCCTACGACTACATGATGGTCGCCGACCATTCCGACGCGCTCGGCGTGATGAGCGGGGTGCTAGAGGGCGACCCGGCGCTGATGGCCGACCCGACCCTGAAGCGATGGAACCAGGGCATGAACGCCGGCGGCGCGGCCGCCAGCGCCGTGGTCATGGACATCATCACCCTGCAGGGCCAGGGCAAGCTGCCGGAGGCGATGACCGACACGAGGTCCAGCTCGACATGCTGGCACAAGATGACCGGGATCGTCGAGAGCCACAACAAGCCCGGCATGTTCACCGCGATGATCGGCTACGAGTGGACCTCGAACTACGGCGGCGGCAACAACCTGCACCGCAACATCATCTACCGCGACGGCAAGGCCGAGGCCGACCAGGTGCGGCCCTTCACGACCTCACCTTCGACAGCGAGATCCCGAACAAGCTCTGGGAGTGGATGGCGAACTACGAGGAAGAGACCGGCGGCCGGCGTGCTCGCCGATCCCGCACAACGGCAACCTGTCGAACGGCCTGATGTTCGCCGACCGAGACCCCGGACGGCAAGCCGATCGACGCGCGAATGGGCGGCGACGCGCGCCCGTGGGAGCCGCTCTACGAGATCACCCAGAGCAAGGGCACGTCCGAGCAGCACCCGTCGCTCGCGCCGACCGACGAGTTCGCCGACTTCGAGATCTGGGACAAGGGCAACCTCAACGTGGTGCCGAAGAAGACCCGGCATGATCGAGCACGAGTATGCCCGCGAGGCGCTCAAGCGCGGCCTGGCGCTCGAGGACGAGCTCGGCACCAACCCGTTCAAGTTCGGCATCGTCGGCTCGACCGACGACCACACCGGCATCTCCTCCGCCGAGGAGAACAACTTCTTCGGCAAGTTCCCGGCCAGCGAGCCGCGGCCGCTGGAGCGCGTCGACCGCCAACGCCTTCGACTTCGACGGCCGCACCATCAAGGACTGGCAGCTCGGCGCCTCGCGGCCTGACCGCGCGTCTGGGCGACCGAGAACACCCGCGAGGCGATCTGGGACGCGATGAAGCGCAAGGAGGTCTACGCCACCACCGGCCCGCGGATGTCCGTGCGCTTCTTCGGCGGCTGGGACTTCACCGCCGACGACGCCCTCGGCCGCAACCCCGGCGCGGTCGGCTACGGCAAGGGCGTGCCGATGGGCGGCGACCTGCCCCCGGCCCCCGAGGGCGCAGGCGCCCGAACTTCCTCGTCGCCGCGCTGAAGGACCCGCTCTCGGGCAACCTCGACCGCATCCAGATCATCAAGGGCTGGCTCGACGCGGAGGGCGAGACGCAGGAGCAGGTCTACGACGTCGTCTGGGCCGGCGACCGCAAGCCCGGCGCGGACGGCAAGGTGCCGCTGGTCGGCAACACCGTCGATGTCGAGAACGCCACCTGGACCAACACCATCGGCGCGCCCGAGCTGATCACCGTCTGGAAGGATCCCGACTTCGACCCGGCGCAGAACGGCCTTCTACTACGCCGCGCGTCATCGAGATCCCGACCCCGCGCTGGACCGCCTACGACGCCGCCTACTTCGAGGAGGCTGACTTCGCCCCCGAGGTGCCGATGACCGTCACCAGGAGCGCGCCTACACCTCGCCGATCTGGTACGCATCCCGCCGGACTGACCGGCGTGCGCCGCACCCTTGCGATCGCCGCCGCCTTCTCTTCCTCGCCGGCGCCGCCTCCGCCCACACCGGCGACGTCTCCGGTGCCGGCTTCCTGCGCGGCTTCGAGCATCCGATCACCGGCTGGGACCACGTCGCGGCAATGGTCGCCGTCGGCCTCTGGGGCGCCTTCCTCGGCGCCCCCGCGATCTGGCTGCTGCCGGTCACATTCCCGCTGGTGATGGCGGTCGGCGGCGCTCTGGGGGTGGCCGGGGTGCCGATCCCGGGCATCGAGATCGGCATCGCGGTCTCAGCGATCGTCATCGGCGGCTCGGTGCTTCTGGCGCTGCGCCCGCCGCTCTGGATCGCCGCCGTCATCGTCGGCGTCTTCGCGATCTTCCACGGCTACGCGCACGGGCAGGAGATGCCGCTCGCCGCCAGCCCCATCGCCTATGCCGCCGGCTTCGTCATCGCCACCGGCCTCCTGCACCTCTGCGGCATCGCTCTCGGCCTCCTCACCCGGACTCCCGCCGGCACCTTCGCCGTGCGCGGCATCGGCGCGGTGATCGCGCTCGCCGGTGTCGGCTTTCTCACCGGCACGTTGTGAGGCGCCTCGCGCTCGCCGTCGTGCTGGCGCTCGTGCCGGCCGCCGCCTCGGCGCACGCCGCCTTCGGCGACCTCGGGCCGTTCTACGCGAGCTTGCTCCACCCGCTCGCCGACCCGGCCCAAGGCCTCCTCATCGTCGCCGCCGCCGTCCTGCTCGCTCGCCAGCCGCTCGCCACCGTCCGTCCCGCCTACGCCGCCCTGGCGCTCTGCGGTGCGCTCGCCGTGGCGCTGCACGCCGTCGTCACGCCGCCTTCGCCCGGCCTCCGCGCCACGGGTGTCGCGATCGCCGTCCTCGGGGCGCTGGCGCTCTCCGGCCTTCGGCTCGGGGTGCTCCTGACCGCCGCCCTCGCCGCGGCCGCTGCCATCGCCGCCGGCTGCGCCGTCGACTTGCCGCCCGGCCCCCGCCCTGGCCTCCTCGCGGCCCTCGGCGGCGCCGCCGGCATCGCGCTCGCAGCGCTCCTCGTCTGGGGCGCCGTCGACCTCGCCATCCGCCGCATCGGCCCGGTCGCCGGCGCTGTCGCCGGCTCCTGGCTCGCCGCCATCGGCCTCATGACTGCGGTGCTGCCGGCGTAAAATCACGCACATCGAGCGTGCTGCGATGTACATTTTACGTGCCCGGATTTGCCCTCAGAACGCCGCCACCCGTCCCACGAACCAGACCGCCGCCATCCCGCCAAGGAGATAGCTCACCGCCCCGAGCCCCCGCCCTCCGGTCCGGGTGATGCTGCCGACCAGCCGCGGATAGAGCCGCCCAAGCAGCGCGCCCGCCACCAGCACCAAGGCGATGAAGATCAGCTGCCCCGCCTCCACCCCGAGGTTGAACGCGAAGAGAGCCAGCGGCACCTCTCCCTCCGGCAGCCCGACGTCGAGCAGAGCCCGCGCGAACCCCAGCCCGTGGAGCAGCCCGAAGCAAAACGCCACAACCCATGGGAATCGGACGGCTAAGCTTGGAGGTCCGGGCCGGACCAGCTCCGCCGCCAGGAACATGATCGACAGCGCCACCACCGCTTCCACCGGCGGCGCCGGCACCACGATCCACCCCAGCGTGGCCGCCGCGAGGCTCAGCGAGTGCGCCACCGTGAACGCCGTCACCGCACCCACCAGGCGCCGCCGGTCCCGAACCAGAAGGATGAGCGCGAAGACGAACATCAGGTGATCGATCCCGGTCAGGATATGCTCGACCCCGAGCCCGAAGTAAGTCGAGAGTACTCCCCATCGTCCCTGCGAGGCCGGCACCACAAAGCTGGTAGAGCTAGCCGTAAGCCTATGGCTTTCCACCCTTTCCGGTATGAGCTCATATCGTACCAGCACGTCGGTCTGCGTCGCCTCCAGCCCCTCGATCCGGATCTCGCCGCCCTGCAGCCCGCCCGGACACCGCGCCACCCACTCCACCACGAACGCCGCCCCGTCGAACCCCAGCGCCCCCGGCCGCCGCGGCATGCAGGCCTCCGGCAGCACCGCCTCGATCGGCATCGGCCCGGCCCCGCCCGAAGGCACCTTCCAGAACACCCGCCACGCCTCGCCGCCGAGCGCCTTCATGTCGAGAAACCCCGGCTGCAGGGCATGCGGCGTCGCCGGCCCGGCGAGCGCCATCAGGAGGCAGAAAAGCGCCGCGATTCCTTTCACTTAGCCGGATCCGTCCCGTCGGGGAGAAGAACCGTATAGCGGTCCCGCAGCGCCCGGTAGCCTGCCTCACGCTGGTCCGCCGCGGTCTGCTGCCGCCAGTCCGCCTCGACCGCCGTCCGCACCTCCTCGAACGGTGGCATCCTTCCCGGCTCGAGTTCCTCCAGCCGCACCAGGTGCTCGCCGAAGGCGGACGCCACCGGCCCTTGCCATACCCCCGGAGCGAGCTTGGTCACCCCGGCAAAGAACCCATCGCCGAATGCCCCGTCGACGGAGGTCTGCACCGCGCCCTCCATCGCGGGCGGGAGCAGCGATCCGCGTCCGACCGAGTCCGGTGCCGCCCCCTCGTTCAGCGCAGCCAGCGCCGCCACCGGATCGCCGTCGCCGAGCACCACCTGCTCGAACGTCACCCGCGTCGACCGCACGAAGCGCTCCGGATGCGCCGCGAAATACGCCCGGAGCGTGGCATCGTCCGGTGCAGTGTCTGCCGCCGGGCCTTCGGTCAGGAACTCCATCTTCTGCATCAGCCGCCGCCGGATTACCGTATCGTCGCGGTCGAGGCCAAGCGCCAGCGCCTCCCGGTAGTAGACCTCCTCGCGCACGTAGTCGTCGATGAGCCCGTCGCGCTCGCTCGCGGTCGGTTGCCGCCGCCACACCGCCTCGAACTGCCCAGCAAGCTGCGCCACCTGCGCCGGCGTCACCTCGATCACCGTATCGGAGCGCGCTGCCGGGACCTGACCCCGCAACCCGAACAGCAAAAAGACGCCGAGACCGATCGCGAGGAAGTGCACCATCGGCTCGCGAAACAGCCGCCGCGCCGATCCAAACTTCCGGGTGATTGGCCGCGTGCTGCGGTCTGGTATTCTCATGAGAGGAGATTACCGCACGCAACCGTCTAAAGCGATCAGCCAGGGAGGACGACGAAACCATTGCACAAGGATGTCAATCGGCGCTGTCTCTTGAAACCAGACCGGAGTGGGCCCCTGTCGCTCGACAAGATCGTGCGGCGGTTCGGACAGGGTTGCAGGCGTTGCGGACCTCGAACTGGACGGGGCTGAGACAGCCCCAGGGCGGAATGTAGTCGTCTTTCGCTGTAGACCTCGTCGATGAAGCGCGGAGGGTCGTCGGCGACATGGCGTTGTCATCGGGAATGCCGTGACGGCTCATTGTGCCGATGAAGCCACTGCGATCCGCGGTCGGTGTGGAAAATACAAGCCCGGCAGCGGTCGCCGCAGCGCCACCGGTTTTCAGCGGCCTGCCAGCGCCCGGCCGGTCCTCGCTGGCCCAGTTCCTCCCGGGCGGGGCTGGACCGGCCGGCGTCGTTCGAGTTTAGTCCCGACATGCCTCGAGCCCTGAGCTGATGGAGAATGCCCATGCGAACGCGCGCCGCCGTTGCCGTTGCCGCCGGAAAGCCGCTCGAGATCATGGAGGTGAACCTCGAGGGGCCGAAGGCCGGAGAGGTGCTCGTCGAGATCAAGGCGACGGGGATTTGCCACACCGACGAGTTCACCCTGTCGGGGGCAGACCCCGAGGGGCTGTTCCCGGCGATCCTCGGGCACGAGGGGGCGGGAGTGGTGGTGGACGTCGGGCCCGGGGTCTTCAGCGTGAAGAAGGGGGATCACGTGATCCCGCTCTACACGCCGGAGTGCCGGCAGTGCCCGTCGTGCCTGAGCCGAAAGACCAACCTTTGCACGGCGATCCGCGGGACGCAGGGGCAGGGGTTGATGCCGGACGGGACCAGCCGGTTCTCGACCTTGGATGGCGAGCCGATCCTGCATTACATGGGCTGCTCGACGTTTTCGAACTTCACGGTGCTGCCGGAGATCGCGGTGGCGAAGGTGCGCGAGGATGCGCCATTCGACAAGATCTGCTATATCGGCTGCGGCGTCACCACTGGAATTGGCGCGGTCATCAATACAGCCAAAGTAGAGATCGGCGCCAAGGCAGTGGTGTTCGGGCTGGGTGGGATCGGACTGAATGTCATTCAGGGCCTGAAGATGGCCGGGGCCGACATGATTATTGGCGTCGACCTCAACAATGACAAGAAGGAGTGGGGGGAGCGGTTCGGGATGACGCATTTCGTCAATCCCAAGGAGGTCGAGGGGTCGGTGGTCCAGCACATCGTCAACATGACCAGGACCAAGGCGGACCAGATCGGCGGGGCGGACTACAGCTTCGATTGTACGGGAAATGTCAAGGTGATGCGCGACGCGCTCGAGTGCACGCACCGCGGCTGGGGCGTCTCGGTGGTGATCGGCGTGGCGCCGGCGGGGGCGGAGATCGCGACGCGGCCGTTCCAGCTCGTCACCGGAAGGGTCTGGAAAGGCACGGCTTTCGGCGGGGCGCGCGGGCGGACGGACGTGCCGAGGATCGTCGACTGGTACATGGACGGGAAGATCCAGATCGACCCGATGATCACGCATCTGCTTGCGGCTGGAGGACATCAACCGAGGGTTCGATTTGATGCATGCGGGCGAGTCGATCCGGTCGGTGGTGGTCTACTGAACGCCAGCCGCGAGATCAAAGGTTTACGGCGGTTTGCTCGGTATGGAACGCGTATGGGATGCGTATGGAAAGCGTATGTAGACAGAATTTGTCGGGTTTGAGTTGTTAACGCGGGGCGCGCGGGGTCATGGTCCCGCGATTTGCGACCGGAGCGCCGTCGCCCAGTCGATGTAGGAACGCGCCCCCGCGGCTTCGAACACTTCCAGCGCCGCATCGATCTCCGAAAGGGCGCGCTCCCGTGGCTGGCCGGTGCGATCGGCGATCGCCGCGAGCGCGATCGCGAGGTTCGCCTTGGTCATCGCCCAGTCGAGCGGCACGCGCTCGCGGGTCCGCTCCTCCAGCGCGGCGCGGTAGGCGGCGACCGCCTCCTCCAGCCGCGCCGTGCCGCTCTCCCGCTCCCCGAGCGTCTGGAGCGCGTTGCCGAGGTTCATCTGCGTCGTCGCCCAGTCGAGCGGCACGCGCTCGCGGGTCCACTCCTCCAGCGCGGCGCGGTAGGCGGCGACCGCCTCCTCCAGCCGCGCCGTGCCGCTCTCCCGCGCCCCGAGCGTCTGGAGCGCGTTGCCGAGGTTCATCTGCGTCGTCGCCCAGTCGAGCGGCACGCGCTCGCGGGTCCGCTCCTCCAGCGCGGCGCGGTAGGCGGCGACCGCCTCCTCCAGCCGCGCCGTGCCGCTCTCCCGCTCCCCGAGCGTCTGGAGCGCGTTGCCGAGGTTCATCTGCGTCGTCGCCCAGTCGAGCGGCACGCGCTCGCGGGTCCGCTCCTCCAGCGCGGCGCGGTAGGCGGCGACCGCCTCCTCCAGCCGCGCCGTGCCGCTCTCCCGCGCCCCGAGCGTCTGCGAGCGCGGTGCCGAGGTTCATCTGCGTCGTCGCCCAGTCGAGCGGCACGCGCTCGCGGGTCCGCTCCTCCAGCGCGGCGCGGTAGGCGGCGACCGCCTCCTCCAGCCGCGCCGTGCCGCTCTCGCGCGCCCCGAGCGTCTAGAGCGCGGCGCCGAGGTTCATCTGCGTCGTCGCCCAGTCGAGCGGCACGCGCTCGCGGGTCCGCTCCTCCAGCGCGGCGCGGTAGGCGGCGACCGCCTCCTCCAGCCGCGCCGTGCCGCTCTCCCGCTCCCCGAGCGTCTAGAGCGCGGTGCCGAGGTTCATCTGCGTCATCGCCCAGTCGAGCGGCACGCGCTCGCGGGTCCGCTCCTCCAGCGCGGCGCGGTAGGCGGCGACCGCCTCCTCCAGCCGCGCCGTGCCGCTCTCCCGCGCCCCGAGCGTCTGCGAGCGCGTTGCCGAGGTTCATCTGCGTCGTCGCCCAGTCGAGCGGCACGCGCTCGCGGGTCCTCTCCTCCAGCGCGGCGCGGTAGGCGGCGACCGCCTCCTCCAGCCGCGCCGTGCCGCTCTCCCGCTCCCCGAGCGTCGCGAGCGCGTTGCCGAGGTTCATCTGCGTCATCGCCCAGTCGAGCGGCACGCGCTCGCGGGTCCGCTCCTCCAGCGCGGCGCGGTAGGCGGCGACCGCCTCCTCCAGCCGCGCCGTGCCGCTCTCCCGCGCGCCGAGCGCCGCAGAGCGACACGGCAAGATCGTTGAGCGCAGCGCCTCGCTCGTCCGGGTCGCGGGCGTGGTCGTGGGCGAGGCGCGCGAGGTCGATCGAGACTTCGAGGTCGAAGTTCAGGCCCTTGGTCGCGGCCACGGACGTACCAGTCGTCCTGTTCGGCGCGCAGGGCGGCGAAGCGGCGGGTGGGGTCGGGGGACTCGAGCGCGAGCTTGCGGGCGATGCGGCGGGCGGCGGAGGCGGGGTCTCGGCGGAGGATGTCGGCGCGGAGGCCGGCTTCGAGGAGGGCGATGCCCTTCTGGGTTTCGAGGCGCTGGTGCGTCCTCCCATTCGGCGAAGGCGCGGTCGGCCTCGGCGGCGGCCTCGGCGTCGCGGTTCTCGGCGGAGAGCGCGGCCATGCGGGCGAGGACGTCGTCGACGAAGTGGCCGGTGTTGGAGCCGAGCGGCGCCGCGGGTCTGGACCTCGATGGCGACGGCGACGAGGCGGTCGAGCTCGGCGAAGGCGGGGTCGATGTCGGGGACCTCGGCGGCGATCGGCGGGCGAGGGCGAGGAGGCGGGCGTCGGTGAGGCCGGCGCTGGTGGGCGGCGTTGACAGGCGGACGATCTCGTCCCGCTGCGTCGGCGTCGAGGAGCGCGAGAGGGCGCGGTCGCGGCGGCGATCAGCGCGCGCACCTACCTCTGGGGTCGCGCCGAAGAGCTGGGTCTCGGCGTTGTATTGCGTGGCGTTGTCGCGGGCCTCGTAGGTCTTCAGTCGGAGCTCGGCGAGGGTTAGGCTGTGCGTCAGGCTTCGCCGCGGGAGCGTTGAGGAGGAAGGTGCCGCGCGAGGGGCGTTGGACTGGCGGGACGGTCGAGGCGTTGAACTGGTTGAGCGTCGTGGCGAGCGCGCCGCCGCGGCCTTCGGCGGTGAGGGCGGCGCTGAGGGCTTCGGGCGAGGGTGCGGGCGACTTCGCGGTCGGGGGCGGAGGCGGGGGTCGACCGCTTCGAAGCTGCGCGACGACGCTCTCGCGGAGGGTTTCGTCGGCGTGGGAGGAGGGGGCGCCCCAGCGCGCCAGTCGGCCTGGAGGTCGCGGTGGAGCGTGCGAGGACGTGTCGGCGTCCAGGCGGCGCTGGCCGGAGCCGCACAGGAGGCCGGCGCAGGCGCCGAGGGCCTCGCGGCGCCGGGCGGAGGACGAGGCCGGCGGTCGCCGCGCCGGCGATCGAGGCGCCGACGGCGATGGCGGCGAAGCGGTCGAGGCAGGTCTCGTCGCGGAACATGCTGGCCTCCCCGGGCGCGATCCTGCATGGCAGGAGTGCGGCGGCGAGCTGGCCGGCGACGCTCGCGCGGCAGGGACCTCCACCTTTGGCACGAGTTGACGCCTCCGCGCCGGCCGGGTCCCTATGGCGGCGGAGTGGGACAGGGCGGAGCATGAAGACGGTATCGGAGAACGCGAGCTTCGGCGGGATGCAGGGCGTCTACCGTCATGCGTCCGACGTCTGCGGCTGCGAGATGACCTTCGCGGTCTACCTGCCGCCGCAGGCGAAGCGGGGGCGGGTGCCGGTGCTCTGGTTCCTGTCGGGGCTGACCTGCACGGACGAGAACGCGGTGACCAAGGCTGGGGCGCAGGTGTGGCTGCCGGCGGCGCGGATCGCGGTGGTGTTTCGCGATACCTCGCCGCGCGGTGACTGGGTCGCGAACGACGCGGCGTTCGACCTCGGCCAGGGCGGGCTTCTGCGTCAGCGGCACCGTGGCGCCCGGGGGGTGCCGCATTTCCGGATGTGGGACTATGTGGTGGACGAGCTGCCTGACCTCGTCTTCGGCGCGCCGGATGCGGAGCGGCTGGAGCTCACGGGGCGCTCGATGGGCGGCCATGGCACGCCGGTGAACGTCCGCCGTGGCCTCTCGATCGCGGTCAGGCGTTCTCTCCCTTTTGCGGCAGTGTCGTTCGCGTAGATCCCCGCACCACCATCAGGCCGTCGATCTGGACGCGGCGCGGAGCGGCGGTTTCGGCGTCGATGTGCGACATGAGGGTTGCGACGGTCTCGGCGACCATGCGGTTGATCCGCTGCCGGAACGTCGTGAGATCGTAGGCGGGCCAGGCGGCGGGGGGCACGTCGTCGAACCCCGCCACCGCAACGTCGCCCGGCACGCTCAGCCCGAGTTCGAAACGGAGCACGTCCATCACCGCGAAGGCCATGTGATCGTTGCAGACGAAGACCGCGTCGGGGGGATCGGGGCGATCGAACATGCGCCGCGTCGACTCCTGAGCCTGGGCAAAGTCGAAATTGCCGATGCCGCGGGCGTAGAGCGCTACTCCCGCCGCCTGGAGCCCTTCGCGGAAGCCGCGCTCGCGGTCCCGCTGGGTGGAGGCGCCCTCGAAGCCGGCGATATAGGCGATGCGCCTGCAGCCGCAGCCTGCGAGATGCTCGGCGAGAGCTCGGCCGCCCGCCCGGTTGTCAGTGGTGACGCTTGAGAGCCGGTGGTCGTCCTGGTCACGATTGAAGAGGACCACCGGGATGCCAAATGCCTGGCACTGGTCGGCCAGGACCGAGGAGAGCGAGACGGAGGCCAGGACCAACCCGTCGACCTGGTAGTCGAGGATCTCCTGCATGACACGATCGACGTCGCCGACGGTGGGTGCGGCCATGAAGATCAGGACGTGGTAGCCCCTTTCCTGCAGCGCCACCGACAGGCGCTCGACCGCTTCGGGATAGAAGTAGTTTTCGAGGTACGCGACGACGAGGCCGATGATGCGGCTCTTGCCGGTGATCAGCGAGCGCGCGAGCACGTTCGGCCGGTAGCCGAGCTCGGCCGCGGCGCGACGGACCTTCTCGACGGTCGCCTTGGAAGCCGAGGCGCCGGGAGTGAAAACCCGGCTGACTGCCGACTGACTGACGCCCGCAAGCCGGGCCACGTCGTTTGACGTTACCTTTTCGCTGGCCACGGTGGGCTCATCGGTTTCGAGGGGGGAAGAAGGACGCACACGGGGGCGCAGAGGCGCGACAGATGCAGCGATGCCACTCGGGCGCCATGGCGGCGGAACTCCCTGATTCTGCGAACAGAGCCTACCTGCGGATGCATACGAATGCAAGAGGTGTCTGGAGCGTAGACGTGGCGGTGTCGACGAAGCTTCACCGCCGCCTCGAAGGCGTCGAGCAGCGCATGACCGGTCGGGATCGAACTCCGCACCCACACGGTTGCCGTCAAGGCAGATCGGCGAGGCAGCGAGCCAGCGGTGAGCGCCGTCATCGTGCGGGTCCGATGCCACCCATCCGCTCGAAGGTCTCCAGGATCGAATAGATGTCGCGCTTGCCGCCGCCTCCGGCCTGCGCTGCGGCCATGATCTGCCGAGCGGCGGACAGAACCGGCAGCGGCATGGCGTCCCTGCGTGCCGTCTCGAGGATCATGTCCACGTCCTTGGCCGCCGTGTCGATGTCAGACGGGGGATCGGCGAAGCTGCGCGTCTTCAGGACCGGCGCTTTCAGGCTCAGTTGGCGCGACCCCAGAGGTCCCGAACTCCAGAACGTCGACGATCTGGCCGAGATCGAGGCCGCCTTTCTCGCCGAAGGCCAGCGCTTCGCCGATCAGGGCCGAGTAGCCGCCGACGATCAGGCTGTGGACCAGCTTCAGGTAGGCCGCCGTCTCGCCTGTGCCCACATGGAGCGCATTCGCCGAAATCGCCTGGAAGGCCGGAAGGCAGAGCGCGAAGTCCTCCGGCGCGCCGGAGGCGAAGAGCGTCAGCGTGCCGTCGGTCGCCGGCCCGATGCTGCCCGCGACGGCTCCGCACAGATAGCCGCGGCCTCGCTCCACCGCGGCTTTGCGGACCTCCGCCGAAGCCGCGGGCGTGACGGTGGAGAGATCCGCGAATACCGCCCCGGCGGCGAGGTTCTCGACCACACCTTCCGGCCCCAGCGCCACCCGATGCAGGATCGCGTCGTTCATGATCATCGAGATCACGATGTCGCTTGCCTTCGCCACCTCGGCCACGCCGGTTCCGCTCGCGGCGCCCATCCCGGCAAGGGCCGAAGTACGGGCCGGATCGGTGTCGTATCCAATGACCGGAAAACCCGCTTTCAGCAGGTTTGCCGCCATCGGCTGGCCCATTCGCCCCAGTCCGATGAAACCGATCGTGGTCATGGGGCGCGGTCTGCCGCGCCGCCGTGTGCGATGATCTGCGCCATCACCGCGATTTCGTCGAACACCCGCCATTCGCGCGCGAGCTTTCCGTGCTCGATGTCGAAATGCGACGCGCCGAGGATGGTGACCGGAGCCCCGTTCGTCGGGCCGTAGAACGGCGCCCCGGCATAGTGTCCGCGGAGCAGCCAGATCACAGCTGCGCGCGTGCCGATCTCGTCGTTCTCGTGGACGGCGATGTCCCGGATTTCCACGGTGCAGTCGGGGAAACGGGCCAGGAGGTCGATGATCTCGCTCTCGTAGCACCAGAGACCCTGCACCCGCTTCATCCGCACGGTGTGGCAGAAGACCCGTTCGGACACGAACTCCCGGGCGCGGTGGAAAAGCCGCTGGTTCCAGACGGTCTCGAAGTAGTCCTTGATGAGCTCGCATTCGCTCATGTGCCGGTCTGGCCGCGCACCCGACACGCCGAGCGTGGCGGGATCGGCGATCCTTCCGCCGAAGGCCTCCGTCCGGTCGGTGGAGGACGCCATTGCTTCGCCGGTGACCGGCGACGCCCCGGCAACCTGGGCCGCCACCTTCCAGGGATCGATGCCGAGGCAGCTCAGGACCGCGTATTCGTCGCGCGCAAGCCACTCCTCGACGATCAGGCCATCACGCACGAGGCAGTGCGCCACGGTCCGCGAGATGTAGTCGCGGCCGGTGGGCGGGCCGTAGATGAAATGCCCCAGATGGGTTCCGCACTTGAGCACGCGGTGCGAGCTGATGAAGCCGTTCCTGCCCCGGGGTTCCCAGATGACATCCTCGCCCACGCCACCGCCCCCATTCGGGAACGCCGCCATCTTCTGAAGCGAGTTCTGGATGACGAGCTCAAGATCATAGGTTTCGGCGTAGGCGGTGTGCACCTTGACCTGATCGCCGTAGTGATCGCGGATCAAGCCGGGCGTCTGGTCGACCCAGATCCTGTCGGTCCAGGACAGGATGTAGTCGCGAGGGTTGCGAAAGGGCGCGTAGGCGGAAGGATCGAGGTCTTTGAGCGCATCGGCCGTTGCGGGCGGGGGATTGTCGTCCTTCACTGTCGTCCTCGCTCGCTGAGACGGATTCTGCCTTCGGTCTTTTCGTCGAAAAGGTAGGCGCGGGCCGGGTCGAAGGTGATGCCGACCACGTCGCCGATCCCGCACCGGTAGTGGCGGTCGGCATGGGCGGTCAGTTGCGCCTTTCCCACCCGGGCGGTCACCAGGATCGACTCGCCGGTCAGTTCGACGGTGTAGACTTCGGAGTCGAACAGGCCCGCACCCGCCCCGGTGACGCTGACGTCCTCGGGGCGAATCCCGAGCACGATGCCGTCGCGCGTTCCGCCACCGATGTGCTCGACGCGGATAGGGCCGGCGACAAAGGTCCCGTCCTCCAGTCGGCCGCGCAACAGGTTCATGCTTGGCGAGCCGATGAAGCCGGCTACGAAGAGATTGGCCGGGTCGTTGTAGATGATCTCCGGAGCGGCAAGCTGCTGCACCACGCCATGGTTCATGACGGCGATCCGCGTGGCCAGCGTCATGGCCTCCATCTGGTCGTGCGTGACATAGATGGTGGTGATGGAAAGCTCGTGGTGGAGGTGCTTCAGTTCCGCCCGCATCGAGACCCTGAGCTTGGCGTCGAGGTTCGACAGCGGCTCATCCATGAGAAAGACCTTGGGCGTGCGCACCAGAGAGCGCGCCAGTGCCACCCGCTGGCGCTGCCCGCCGGACAGCTCGGAGGGCTTGCGGTCGAGATAGGCGGAGAGCTCGACCTTTTCGGCGGCGTTATCCACCAGCGCCTTGGCTTCGTTCCTGGGGAGCCCGCGCACCTTGAGCGGGTAGGCGATGTTCTCGCGAACCGACATGTGCGGGTAGAGCCCGTAGTTCTGGAAGACCATCGCGACGTCGCGCTCGCGAGGCGACATGTCGTTGACCACGTCCTCGCCGATCAGGATCTCGCCGTCGGTGGGATCTTCGAGGCCGGCGACCATGCGCATCGTCGTCGTCTTGCCGCACCCCGACGGCCCCAGGAGCACGAGGAATTCCCTGTCGGCGACCTCGAGGTCGAGGTTCTTGACCGCGACGAAGGTCCCCCAGCTCTTGGTGACGTCCCTGAAGCTGATGCTTGCCATTGATCGCTCGTCCTTCTCTCAGCGCACGGCGCCGAGGTTCATGCCCTTGGTGAAGTGGCGCTGGATCATCAGTGCGAAGAAGAACATCGGGATCGTGATGATGATGCCGGTCGCAGCGATCAGCTCCCAGACCGGTCCGCGCTCGAGAACGAAGCTGATGATGCCCACCGGAAGCGGCACGACGTCCCGGCGCGAAAGAATGTACGCGAACAGGAACTCGTTCCAGGTCAGGATGAAGCAGAAGATCGCGGCGGTCATGATGCCGGGCCGGGCCATCGGCACGACGATGTCCCAGATCACCCGCAGCCGGCTGGCACCGTCGATGATCGCGGCCTCCTCGGCCTCGATCGGGATCGCGTCGATGAAGCCCTTGATCGTCCAGACCGCGTAGGGCAGCACGATCGAGAGATCGACCAGGATCAGCGCGCCGTAGGTGTCGAGCATCCGCAGATTGCGGAACATCACGTAGAACGGCAGCACGATGGTCACTGCCGGGATGAACTGGGTCAGCAGGATCCACTGGAACGCCGTGCGCTTGAGGGGAAAGGTCAGCCGCGAGAAGGCGTAGGACGCGCTGACCGCCAGCGGAATGGCGATGAGGACGGTCGAGACCGAGATGATCGTGCTGTTGAGGATGTTGTGGGCGATGTCCCAGCGCTCGCCGAAAACCTCGCGGAAATTGTCGAGCGTGGGCGAGAACCAGATGGTGTAGCGATAGACGTCGGCGGGATGCTTGAAGGCCGTCGCCACCATCCAGACGATCGGGAAGAGGATCAGAGCGGCGACAACGACCAGAACCGCTGCTTCGAGCCCCGAGAGCAACCGGCGCCTGCGGGTGCGGGCCGCACGGCGCTGCTCCGCCGTCCGGACCTTGCCACCCGCCCGTGTGGCCGGCAGGACGCCGGGAACCGGTGCCTCGGTCATGGTGCTCTCCTGAAGGCGACCCGCATGTAGGAGAGCGACAAGGCGAACATGATCGCGGTCAGGATGTAGGCGACTGCGGCGGCATAACCGAAACGATAGTCGCGGAAGCCGATCTGATAGGCGAAGAACGCGAGCGTCGTCGTCTCGCGTCCCGGTCCGCCCGCGGTCATGGTGACGATCTGGTCGAAGACCTTCAGCGCGAAGACGGACTTGAGGATGACAGCGACGACCAGCACCGGCTTGAGTTGCGGCAGCGTGACGTCGCGGAACACCGCCCAATTGCTCGCACCGTCAATTCTGGCCGCTTCCTGGGTCTCGGGCGGAATCGCTGCCAGGCCGCCCATGAGCATGAAGGTGAAGTAGGGCGCCCAGTGCCAGACGTCGGACGACACGAGCGCGCCCATCGCAAGCGTCGGGTTGGCGAGATAGTCGACGTCCCGCATGAACGGCAGCACGGCAGCGATGGTACGGTTGAACGCGCCGTACTCAGGATTGAGCATGAAGCGCCAGGAGATGCCGATGAGCACCGGGCTCATGGCGAAGGGCAGGATCAGCAGCGTCCTGAGGATCGATTTTCCGAACCCCTTGCGCAACAGGAGGATTGCCAGTCCCAGGGCAACCAGGATGGTGAGGCCAACGTCGACGATGACGAAGGTCGCCGTGACCCTCATCACCGTCCAGAAATTGGGATCGAAGCGAAACGCCTCGATGTAGTTCTTGAGGCCGACCCAGGGCCCCATCTTCACGCCCTGGGTCAGGTTGTAGTCGTGGAAGCTGGTCCAGAACGAGCTGACGAGCGGATAGACCGTCGTCAGCGCAACCAGCAGCAGGGCCGGTCCCAGAAGAATGGCTGTCAGTCCACGGTATTTCATGGCCGGGCTTTCGGGCTTTCTGGTGCAGATGTCCTGGGACCGGTTCAGCCGGTGGGCCGATGCTGCGGGGACCGCTCCCCGCAGCCCGGCAAGGTGGTCAACCGGCCATGATGCGGGCCGACTGGCTCTGTGCCTCGTCCAGAGCGTCCGGGATCGTTGCCGCGCCGGTGACCACGTCCGAGACGCCCGCGGCCAGCACGTCGACGACCGACAGGAACTGCGGGATGTTCGGGATCGAGTGGTTTGTGGTCTCCAGCACGTCCGCCGCCATCGCCTGCAGACCGTCGAACCGTGCGTTGATTTCCTTGTCCCGCAGGTTCTGCCAGTGGACGCAGACGACGTCATGCTCGCTGGGATCGAGCAGGATCGACTTCTCGACTTCCGCCGAGGTGATGTAGTCGAGGAATTCCTTTGCGGGCCCGGGATTCCGCGCCATCGCGTTCAGCCCGTAGATCCAGTCGTTGGTGTAGGTGGTCGACTCCTTGCCGGCATAGTGCGGAAGCACCTTGAAGCCCACCTGCTCCTTGGTCACCTGGGTATCGGGCAGCGCCAGCCGGTTGTAGACGTGCCACCACACCGGGACCATCGCGGCCCTGCCTTGGAAGAAGGCGGTCGTGGAATCCGCCTCGTTGAACGACGCCGCCCCCGCCGGGGTGATCTTGTCCTTCAGGATGTAGGCGGTGAAGTCTTCGGTCGCCTTGCGGCCGGCCTCGCTGTTGAACACCGGGTTCATCTCGGCGTCGAAAAGCTCGCCGCCAGCTCCCCACAGGAAGTTGTACCAGACCATCAGGTTCTGGCCGTCCTTCTGGCTGTAGGGGATGGTGATGCCGGCGACATCCGGGTTCTGGTCCTGGATGGCCTTGCCGGCGGTGGCGACCTCCTCCCACGTCTCGGGTGGCTGCAGCCCGGCCTTTTCGAACAGGTCCTTGCGATACCACAGAAGCTGGACATGACAGCGGACCGGCAGCCCGTAGAGCCCGCTGGGGAACTTGCCGGCGTGCAGGAAGGGCTCGGGGTAATCCGCCAGGTCGATGCCGCGTTCCGCAACCATGTCGTCGATCGGCTGGAGATAGTTGTCGACGAGGGGCGGGATCCAGACGTCCATGACCGTGACGATGTCGAAGTCGTCCGAGGCGCCAACCATTTCCGCGGTCAGTCGCTCGCGCAGCGCCACGAACGGCACGTAGTTGAAATTGACCTTGATGCCGGTCTGTTCGGTGAAGGCGGCGGCGCGCTTCTCATGAGCCTCGAACTGGCTCGACTTCACGGCCAGGACGTTCACCTCTTCGCCGTCGAACGGCTTTCCCGGAGTGACAGCGGCCCGGGCAGGGCGCAGCCCGTAGGGGACTAGTCCGAGCGTGGACAATACGGCTGCGCTGCGGAGCAGGTGGCGCCTGGTCACTGACATTCGGTATCCTCCCCGGGTTTGGAAAAATAAAAGGTCGCACAGCTTGCATTCGTAGTCAATGCACCTTCCGAACCAGCCAGGCGGCCGGAGCTGATCTGCGTGAGAGGTGGACTTCGCCCTAAACGGCGACCTTGTCGGACGTCTTGTCCGCCATCTGCGCCAGTTTGATCTGCATCAGCAGCGAGAGCTGGTCATAGACCCGCCACTCGTCGACGATCTTGCCATTCTTGTAGTGGAAGTGGCTGATCCCCATGATCTGCAGCCGCTTGCCTGTCGGCTCTCCAAGATCGGTGAGCACGCCGTAGCCGAGGTGATGGCCTTCCAAGATCCAGCGCACCGCGACCTTGGTGCCGCCTTCTTCGCAGGGCGTCGAGCAGATGTGCTGGGCCTCGAAGCCAGCGTCCGGGACCGAGCCTACGAGGCCGATCGTCTGGTTCATGACCGCCGCCACTCCGTAGAGCTCGGCCATCAATGGCCCATGATACTGCACCGTCGGCGCGTAGACGTCCTTGATCTTGCCGAACATGCGCCGGTTGTAGACTTCGTGCAGCCATTGCAGCGTCTCGCGCTCCAGGTCGGTGCTGGCGATGCCCAGATCCGCCTTGGTGTCGGGCGGGTACTGTCCGACCATGCGGCGGTTCTCACCTATGTCGATCGACAGCAGACCCTTGTCGAAGTAGGCTCGCGCCATCTTCTCGGCGAGACCATGCGGATCGAGGCCCAGCTGCTTCACGATGGCCATGACGTCGGCGACGATCCATTCGCGGTAGATCTTGTTCTGGTAGACCATGCAGTCCGCGACGGTCCTCGACACGAAGGTCCGCCCGGTCGGCGGGCCGTAGCTGCCGTGTTGCGTGTGGCGCCCGGAGCCGGTGACGAGATGCGAGGTGTAGAACCCCTGCTGGTCGTCGCCCGACCAGATCACGTGGGTACCCATTCCCCGGCGTTCCGGCAGCGTGACCAGCCGCTGGATGGTGTCGCGCACGACCTCCTCGCGGTCGTACATGGTCTTGGTCGCCGTGTAGACGACGCAGTTGTGGGTGTAATGGGTGTAGATCAGCCCGACGTCGCGCTCGTCCCAGATCAGGTGGGTGCACCGGATGATATAGTCGACGATGTCGGTGTAGATCGGATCGAAGCCCTGCATCGACTGCACCCGCTTGCGGTCGGTAGGCACGAGGTCGGTGAAATCGTGCCGCTCGACCTGGAGGACGCTGCCCGATCCTTGTGCCTGGACGCGAGTTTCGCTCGCGACCTCCGATGGTGCGGTTTCCGAGGACTTCATGGGAGGGCTCCAGACGATTTGCGACGTAAGGCAGATGTGTTATGCCACATGATGCTTACGTATGCAAATGGCGTTTATCGAGAGTTGCATTCGTATGCACTGCGGGATATTCGTCTGTGTGACACAGGACCACCCTGATTTGATCGGAGCGCCCCCGAACATGACCTCGCCTGACATAGCCGTCGTCCGGCTCAAGTCTCCAGCTCGCAGTTCGGTCTCCGACAATGGGCCCGTCGAGTCACTGGTCGCGGAAATCGTCCGCAATGTGGCGGAGCGCGGGGATTCCGCGGTCCGGCAGTACACGCAGCAGTTCGACAAGACCGATCTGGTGGAGCTCGAAGTGACACGGGAGGAACGGCAGGCGGCGCTCGCCGAACTGGACCCGCAGACGCGAGCCGACACCGAGTTCGCGATAGCAAACGTCCGTCGGTTCGCCCAAGCACAGCTTGCAACGATCCTGCCCCTCGAGATCGAGGCGCTGCCCGGCGTGTTCCTGGGGCACCGGGTGATCCCGATCGAGCGGGTGGGCTGCTACGTGCCGGGGGGGCGGTATCCGCTGCTCTCGGCGCCGATCATGACCATCGTGCCGGCGAAGGTGGCCGGGGTGGACGAGGTCATCGCCTGCCTGCCGCCGAACGCGCATCGGGCGATGATCGCCGGATGCCACATGGCGGGCGCAGACCGCATCTTCCGGATCGGCGGGGCGCAGGCGATCGCGGCGATGGCGTTCGGGACCGAAACCGTGCCGAAGGTCGACAAGATCGTCGGCCCGGGCAACGCCTTCGTCAACGAGGCCAAGCGGCAGGTGTTCGGGCCTGTGGGGATCGACCAGCTCGCCGGGCCGTCGGAGATCTACGTTCTGGCTGACGCGACCGGCGACGCGGAGATGATCGCGACCGACCTGCTGGCGCAGGCGGAACATGACGTGAGAACGCGGGTGGGTCTGATCACCACCGACCGGGCCTTGGCGGAGGCGGTGCTGGCGGAGGTGGAGCGCCAGTTGCCGGGGCTCGCCACCGGAGAGACCGCTGGGCAGGCCTGGCGCGACTACGGCGAGATCGTGCTGGCCGAAGACGAGGCGGCGATGATCGCCTATTCGGACCTGGTCGCGGCGGAGCACCTGCAGGTCCATACTGCCGATGCCCGTGGCTTTGCGAAAAAGCTCCGGAACTACGGGTCGCTCTTCATCGGCGAGCTGGCGAGCGTCGTCTATTCGGACAAGTGCTCGGGAACCAACCACACCCTGCCGACGATGGCCGCGGGGCGTTACACCGGCGGGCTGTGGGTCGGGGCCTATGTGAAGATCGCGACGCATCAGTGGCTGGACGAGCGTGGGGTGCGAGCCGTGGCGCCGCCCGCCGTGCGGCAGAGCGCCAGCGAAGGGCTGGAAGGGCATCGTCGGGCGGCCCAGCTGCGCCTCGACCGGTTGCAGGGCTAAAGCCCGGGGGCCGTTGCGCTCTCCAGGGCGTGGCCGACACGGCAGATGCCGGCCTCGTCGAAGGCCCGGCCGACGATCTGGACGCCGATCGGCAGCCCTTCCGAGAAGCCGACCGGCAGCGCGAGGGCGGGATGCCCGGTCAGGTTGAACGGCAGCGTGCGCATCGCGGTCCAGACGGGGCGGCCGTCACGGAAGGGCGCGAGCGGCGGAGCGGGACCGAGCGTGGTCACGGTCACGAGCGCGTGGCAGTCGGTGAACACCCTCGCGTCGAGATCGGACCGGAACAGCGCGGCGGCGCGCATGGCGGCGCCGAGGTCGGCTTCGTTCAGCGATATTCCCGAAGTGAGGTTGCGGAACACGGCACGGCCATAGGCGGCG
Source organism: uncultured Alphaproteobacteria bacterium (assembly GCA_963819995.1). Classification (GTDB taxonomy): domain Bacteria; phylum Pseudomonadota; class Alphaproteobacteria; order Rhodobacterales; family Rhodobacteraceae; genus Amaricoccus. The sequence continues at coordinate 22,743 of CAWFYR010000013.1, forward strand.
CCGTCGGTCGCGAGCCGGGCGCGGTGGGTCGCCAGAGCCTCGGCTTGGAGCATCACGGCGCCTGCATCATGCATGAGCGCATAATCAGGCATTTGCACCTCGCTGATCTGCGCGCCCAGACGCGCCAGCGTCTCTACCGCGGAATCAGCTGCGTACAGCACCGCAGAATCGATCTCCGGGTCTCCCGCGAACCAGTCGCGTGCATATGCGATGCGCAAGCCTTCAATACCCCGGCCAAGACCTGTAGCGGCGCCCGGACCTGCCGCGTCGGCGATGGCGTCGAAGGTCAGGGCGGCCTCTGCCACGGAGGCGCTTATCGGACCGACGTGATCGAGGCTCGGAGCGAGCGGGAAGACGCCGGCGACGGGAACGCGGCCGAAGGTTGGCTTCAGGCCGACGACGCCGCAATAGGCAGCGGGACTCCGGATCGAGCCGCCGGTGTCGGTGCCGATGGCGGTACGCACCAGCCCGGCAGCAACGGCCGCGGCGGCGCCGGATGACGAGCCGCCGGTGATGCGGTCGGGAGCGCGGGGGTTTCTCGCCGGCGGCATCGGCTGGTCGAAGCTGGGTCCCACGACGGCGAACTCGTAAGTGGCGAGCTTGCCGAGGGACACGGCGCCACCGGCGAGCAGCCGTCGCGCGACCTCGGAGTCGGCCGAAGGGACGTGACCCGCGCGGAGCCACGATCCGCAGGACGTTGTCGTTCCCGCGACGTCGATCATGTCCTTGAAGGCGACCGGGATGCCATGGAACGGTCCGCGGTCAAGATCCTGAGCGAGGTCTGCGTCGGCCCGGGCAGCGGCTTCGAGCGCGGTCTCGGCGGTAAGCGCAACGAATGCGTGCAGCTCGGAGTCTACGTCGCTGATGCGGTCGAGGTGCGCTTGGGTGAGTTCGGCCGAAGTCAGGCGGCCGTCGCGCAGCCTTGCCCCGGCTTCGGCGATCGTCAGGTCGGACGGGTGCATTCTGCGGCGTCCACGGTGGCGATGTAGGCGCGGACCCGCGCCGCTGCATCTTGGAGCTTGCGCGCCTCGGCGAGGGCGATCTGGCGATCCTCGGGGGTCAGCACCAGGCCCGCGGCCGCAGTTGCGGCGTCGAAGTCCGCATCCGTCAAGTTCTCCTGAGGTTTCACGCCGTCACGTCCGGGCCTTCTCGAACGCCGACCAGGCGGCCTCGAAGGCGGCGAAGTCGAAGCCCAGGGTGCGGGCTGGCTCTAGAACGAGCGCTTCGGTGGCCTGCATCTTCGCGATGGCGGCGGCGAGTTCGGGGATGATCTCGGGCGGGACCACCACGGCTCCGTGGCGGTCGGCGTGGACGAGATCGCCGGGCGAGACGGTCAGGCCGAAGACCTCCACCGGCACGGCGTTCGCCAGGACGTGAACGAAGCCGTGGCTCGGGCCGATGGAGCCCGCGACGACGGGGAAGTCCGGTGCCAGGTCTCCGAGATCGCGCATCACGCCGTTGGTGAGGGCGCCCGACATGCCGAAGCCCTTGTGAACCACGGTATTCACCTCACCCCAGTAGGCGCCGATGCAGTTCGGGTAATCCATGTCCTCGACGACGGCGACCGAGGGTTTCGGGGCTTCGGCCATCATCCTGTAATAGGCCATGCGGCGGCTCCGGATGGTGGCAGGGTCCTCGGTGGAGGGCTTCAGGCCCGAGATCTTCGCGGTCGCGGCGTAGCCGACGATCGCAGGCTCGGTGGGCGCCGAGCAGAGCATGGTGCCGCGGGTGAAGCCGTTGAACCCGCGCCTGGCCTGCGCCACCTCGATGGCATTGCAGACCGTGGGCGTGTCTACGCGGCGGAGCAGCGTCAGCAGGGCGTCGTCCATTCGTCCTCCAGCCAGCGGGTGAGTTCCGCCGTCGTTCGTTGGGGTTGTTCCAGGGTAGGCAGGTGGCCCGCGCCCGGGATGATCGCGAGGCGGGAGCCAGGGATCAGCGCGTGCATCAAGTCATGGCGGTCGCGCGGGCAGAGGCGATCGGCCTCGCCCATCAGAATCAGTGTCGGGCCGCGCCAGGCGCGAAGCGTCTCCTGGCTGTCCGGGCGGGTGGCGAGCGCGTGGGACTGCCGGGCGAACACCTCAGGCCCGAGGCCCAGGGCCATGTCGAGGCAGAGGTCGAGGATCGGGGTGCGGTTCGGCCCGTCCGCGAGGTAGTTCGGCTTCATCTCGTCGCGCATGACGCTGTCCAGGCCACCGGCGAGGGCCTTGGCGACCTGCGGTTCGCGACCGGCTCGGACGGTCTCGGATTCGGCCTTGGGATTGGTGTCGAGAAGCGCCAGGCGCTCGACACGGGTCGGCGCCTGGCGGAGGACCTCCATCGCCACGATGCCGCCCATCGAGAGGCCGGCGAGGGCGAAGCGGGGTGGTGCCGCGGCCAGGATGTCGGCGGCCAGGGCCGCGACGCTGTCTCGGCCCGCGATGGGCGCGAGCAGCACGGCGCGGCTGCCGGAGAGGGCCGCGATCTGCGGACCCCACAGGCGGGCGTCGCACATCATGCCCGGGATGAGGACGACCGGCGTCACTGCGCGCCCGGTTTCGCGCTCCGCGCAGGCGGCTCAAGGCAGCGACGAACCCTCAGGCCGTTCTGCACGTCAGCCTCGCGCCAGCCGGGCGCCCTCGGCGAGGGTGGCGAGCTTGGCCCAGGCAATTTCGGGGTCGACCGCCCCGAAGCCCGCGAAGGTGCCGAAGCCGCAGTCCGAGCCCGCCATCACCCGGTCGCCGCCGACGATCTCGACGAAGCGCTCGAGGCGCTGGGCCACGAGGCTCGGGTGCTCGACGAAGTTCGAGGTGGTGTCGACCACGCCGGGGACGAGAATCTTGTCGTCGGGAATCTCGGCGCGCCGGTCCCGGAACACCGTCCATTCGTGACCATGGCGCGGATTGGCGGTCTCGAAGAGGAGAGAGCGGGCACGCGCCTGCATCAACACGGGAAAGACCTTGTCCATGTCGATGTCGCAGACATGCGGGCCTTCGTAGTTGCCCCAGCAAATGTGCACGCGAACCCGGTCCTCGGGGATGCCGTCGAGCGCGTGGTTCAGGGCCTCGACGTGCGAGGCGGCGACCTTGACGAACTCGTCGTCGGAGAGGTCGGTGAACAGCATGTGCCGCGACAGGGCAAGGTCGGGACAGTCGAGCTGCAGGTCCAGGCCGGCCGCGACGATGCGGCGGTACTCGTCGCGCATCGCGTCGGCGAGGGCCGCGAGATAGGCGTCGCGGCTGGGATAGTAGTCGTTCTGCAGGAACAGCGAGATGACGCCGGGCGAGGCGGCGTTCATGAAGCCGCGCTTTGCGCCGTGGGTCTGCATGGCGGCGCGCAGGTTGGTGATGTCGGCTTCCAGCGCGTGCTGACCGGTGGGCCGGACTTCGCCGACGCACATCGGGCGGGCGTATTGCGGGGTGCCCCCGGACTTCGCGAGGCGCTCGAGGAAGGTGGGAAAGCGCTTCAGGTCGGCCGGGGCGTTCCGCGGGCTGTCGCCGGCGAACCCCGAGTAGCGGTCCTTGACGTAGGTCGCATACGAGATCTTCGAGGTCTCGCCGTCGGAGACCACGTCGATGCCGGCCTCGACCTGGCGGCGGACGACCTCGGAGACGGCGGCGGTCATGCAGGTGTCGAAGGCGGCGCGGTCGTAGTCCTCTCCGCGCTCGCGCGCGAAGAGGAAGTCGACGACGGCCTGGCTGCGCGGCAGCGACCCGACGTGGGTGGCGGAAAGACCCATGCTCAGCCGTTCCACGTCGCGCCGGCGGCGTCGTCGGTGTTGGTGACGCGGTAGAGGCTGGCCTCGCCGGTCATCGACGGCGCGAGGCTGTGGGCCAGCCCCGGCGGAATGGCGCAGGTGTCGCCGGGAGCGAGCACGGTGGTGCCGCCGTCCCAGTTCAGGCGCCAATGTCCGCGCATCACCATCAGGACGTGGTGGCGGTCGGAGGTGTGCATCTCCTCGGGAATGGAGCCGCGGGTGAGCAGTTCGACCTCGAAGCCGGGCTTGTCGCGCAGGATGGCGTTCTCGCCGATCACCTTGGCGGGGTGCTTGCCAGCCATCGCCATCAGGTCCCAGTAGCGGGCGACGTAGCGGGGCACCACGTCCTCGGCAGCGGGCTCGGGGATCTTGGCGAGTTCGGCGTCGCTGAGGACAGGCATGGGCTTCACGCCATCGGGGAGCGTCTGGCCCTTCTTGGTGTCGTAGAGCTTGCCGTTGTCGCCGAGCACGAGGCCGTGATTCTTGGCGTCCTCGATCACCTGCGGCGCCCAGACGACGCCGCCGCCGGCATCGTCGCCGCCGAGGATCGCCATGATCATGCCGTAGTCGGTGCCGATGTTCTCGAAGCCGCGGAAGATGCCGGTCGGGATGTTGATGATGTCGCCTTCCTCCAGCGTCACCTCGCCGGCATCGCCCCAGCGGCCCCAGAAGAAGCGCCAGCGGCCCTTGAGCACGAAGAACACCTCGGCGGTGCGATGGATGTGCAAGCTGTTGCGGCACTTCGGCGGCTGGCCGGCGGCGCCGATATTGAAGCCCGGCGTCTCCTTGATGTGGACGTGCTGGTCCGGCGACTCCGAGACGCCGCCGCCGATGACGGTGAAGTTCTCCTTGGTGTCCGAGCCGGGAGTGTGGGCGTCGATGAAGGCGGTCTTGCAGGGTTGCAGGTCGCCGTAGCGGACGATCCGCGCCTCCATCTCCGCGGCGGTGAGCGTCGGCCGGGTCTGCTCGAGCGTGGTCATGCATGGTCTCCTTGGTGCAGCAGGATCTGTTTCCAGATCGAGATTTCGTCGAAAAGGGTGAACTCGCGGCGCAGGCCCCGTGGGCCCCATTCCGCATGGGTGATGCCCATCACGTGAACCTGGGCTCCGCTTGGCCTGCCGAAGGCGCCGAAGCCGTCGTGCTTGCCGTCGAGGCTCCAGCGCACCGCAGCGCGATGGGGCTGGTGCGGGTCGGAGCGGCCGATGACGTGGTGAACGGCGAACGTCGCCGAGGGAAACGCCGTGCGCAGGTTCATCCAGCGGAACTCGGGGAACTCCCAGGACCAGCCGCCGCTGGCGCCGGGATGCTCGGTGCGGGCGGCGCGGTCGTACTCGGCACGGATCACGGCGATGTCCTTGTCCATGATCCGGGTGAGGATATCGGCGAGGCGTTGCCCCCATTCGTTGTCGTTGCCGCGAGAGGTGTAGCCGCCGGGGATGTCGTCGGCGGGGGCGAACGGGCGGGCGGCCTTCGACGGGCCGCCCTCGCGGGCGATCTGCTTGCGGGCGAAGCGCTTGGGATCCTTGCCGAGCTGCCTGGCGATGCCGCTGGCGTCCCGGACCAGCCATTCGTCGTAGATCACGTCGTCCTTGGCCGCACAGTCGGCAATGGCGCGGATGGTGAAGGACTTGGCCGGTAGGCTTGCCGAAGGCGCCGTGGCCGAGGTGGGTGCCGGTGGTGACGATCCGGTGCGACGAGAGGTATCCGGCGTCTTCGTCGCCGGACCAGATCACGTCCTCGGCGAGGAGCCGGCGGTCCGGGAACTCGGCGAGCGTCGCCAGCGTGCCGTCGATGGTGGCGCGGTTGCCGGTGGAGAGGCCGGAGGGCATCCGGACCGGCAGATCGGGGGCGTAGGTGTGGTCGAGGGTGCGGAGCCGGCGCTCCTCCCAGATTTCATGGGTGATCTTGAGAATGTAGTCCGGCAGATCGGTGAACCGCTCCTGAAAGCCCTTCATCCGACCGCTCCGGTCTTGAGCAGGATCTGCTTCCAGATCGCGGTCTCGTCGATCAGCGTCCACTCGCGCCGGACGCAAGGGCGGCCGTCGCCGCCGAACGGGCCGAACTCGGCGTGGGACATGCCGAGGATGTAGACCTCGGCGCCGGTCGGCGTGCCGAACGCGCCCCATCCGGAGTGCTTGCCGTGCAGCGACCAGCGCACGGCGGCGCGGGGCGGCATCAGCGGATCGTCGCGGCCGATGACGTGGTCGATGGAGAACGCGGCGTCGGGGAAGGCGGCGCGCAGTCCCATCCAGAACTGGTCGGCGTCCGACCAGCCGAGCCCGGTCGTGGCGCCGGGATACTCCAGGTTGGCGGCACGGTCGTATTCGCGGGGGATCACCGCGAGATCGGCGGACATGATGCGCCCGATGATGTCGGCATAGCGCGCGCCCCATTCGTTATCGTTGCCGCGTCCGTCGTAGGGGCCGGCCACGTCATTGGCGGGGGTCATCGGCCGCACGCATTTCTCGGGGCCGCCTTCGCGGGCGATCAGGTCGCGGGTCCATTCGGTCACGTCGAATCCGAGCTGTCGGACGATGGCGCCCTGGTCGCGCACCAGCCATTCGTCGGTAACCCGGTCGTGGCTGATCGCGCAGTCGGCGAGGATGCGGTAGGCCACGCGCTTGCCGGTAGGTGCGCCGTAGGCGCCCGGGCGGGTGTGTGTCGCGGTGCAGACCAGGCGATGCGACGAGAGGAACGCCTCGGTGGTGGCGTCGGCGCGGGCCGGGTCCTCGCACCAGATCACGTCCTCGCCCAGGAGCGCGCGGTCGGGGAACTCGGCGAGCGTCGCCATGGTGGCGGCGATGACGCGAGAGTTGTCGACGACGACCGAGGCGGGCGAGCGCACGATGAGCCCGGGCGCGTAACGATGGGTGAGGCTCGCGATCTCGCGGTCCTCCCAGATTTCCTTGGTGATGCCGATGATGAAATGCGGAACGTCCCGCCATTTCGGATCGAAGCCGTTCATGGGGTGGCGCTCTCCTGCCGGGTAAGCTGTTGCCCTCATTCGGCCGTCCATCCGCCGTCCACCAGGAGTGCCGTTCCCGTGACCAGCGCGGAGGCGTCGGAGGCGAGAAATGCCACGGCGCCCATGATGTCCTCGATCTCGCCAGCGCGGCCGAGCTTGATCTTGTCCTTGATCCAGGCCACGCGCTCGGGATTGGCGAAGGTGCCTTCGGTCAGCGGCGTGCGGATGAATGTCGGGCAGAGGGTGTTCACGCGAATGCCATGCGGGCCCCACTCGATCGCCATGGCCTTGGTGAAGCCTTCGACCGCATGCTTGGTGGCACAGTAGACGGCGCGCTCGACGCCGCCGACGTGGCCCATCTGCGAGGAGACGTTGATCAGCGAGCCCGGCTTTCCGGCGGCGAGCAGGCCCTTCGCCACCGCCTGGGTAACGAAGTAGGCGCCGCGGATGTTGAGGGCCGCGACCGCATCGAAGTCGGCAGTGGCGGTGTCAGCCGCGGCGGAGTGGCGGGCAATGCCGGCGCTGTTCACGAGCACGTCGAAGGGGCTGCGCCCGGCGATGGCGGCGGCGGTAGCCTCGACGTCGCCCACGTCGAGCGGCAGGACCTCGGAGGAGAATCCGGCGGCCCGAAAGGCTTCGTGGACTTCGCCGAGCCTGTCGGCCGAGCGGGCGGCGAGGACCACGTGCGCCCCTTGCTCGGCCAGTGCGACGGCGGCGCCGAGGCCGATACCCGACGAGGCGCCGGTCACCAGCGCGCAGCGGTCGTCGAGACGGAACGAGGGGGTGCGCGGCAGGTCCATCGCTATTCGGCCGCCTCGCGCCACGGTGCGGCGGTGCCGTAGGGGATGTTGCGGCCGCCGTAGCGGCGCACGCGGATGTTGGCCTGTTCGGCATGCCCGACGAACCCCTCCAGCATGCAGAGCCGAGAGCAGTATTCGCCGATCATCGTCGCGGCCGCGTCGGTGGTGACCTTCTGGTAGCTGTGGGTCTTGATGAACTTGCCGACCCAGAGGCCGCCGGTGTAGCGGCCGGCCTTTTTGGTCGGGAGGGTGTGGTTGGTGCCGATCACCTTGTCGCCGTTGGCGACGTTGGTGCGCGGGCCGAGGAACAGCGCGCCGTACGATTGCATGTTCTCGAGATACCAGTCGTCACGGTCGGTCATCACCTGGACGTGCTCGGAGGCGATGTCGTTGGCGACGGCCAGCATCTCGTCGTGATCGCCGCAGAGGATGACCTCGCCATAGTCCTCCCAGGAGACGCGGGCCGTGCCCGCAGTGGGTAGAATCTGGAGAATGCGGTCGATCTCTTCCAGCGTGCCTTCCGCGAGCTTGCGCGAGTTGGTGACGAGGACGGCGGGCGAGTTGTAGCCGTGCTCGGCCTGTCCGAGCAGGTCGGTGGCGACGAGTTCGGCGTCGACTGTGTCGTCGGCGATCACCATGGTCTCGGTCGGGCCGGCGAAAAGGTCGATGCCGACGCGGCCGTAAAGCTGGCGCTTGGCCTCGGCGACGTAAGCGTTGCCCGGGCCCACCAGCATATCGACCGGGTCGATCGTCTCGGTGCCGAGCGCCATTGCGCCGATCGCCTGGATGCCGCCGAGCACGTAGATTTCGTGGGCGCCGCCGAGGTGCATCGCGGCGATGACCGCCGGGTTCGGCGCGCCCTGAAACGGCGAGGTGCAGGCGATGATCCGCGGCACCCCCGCGACGCTCGCGGTGGCGACCGACATGTGCGCGGAGGCGACCATCGGGAACTTGCCGGCCGGGACGTAGCACCCGACAGACTGCACCGGGATGTTGCGGTGGCCGAGGATCACGCCGGGCAGCGTCTCGATCTCGATGTCGAGCATCGAGTCGCGCTGGGCCCGGGCGAAGTTTCTCACCTGCGCCTGCGCGAACTTGATGTCCTCAAGATCGCGGGGCGTGACCTGCGCGACCAGCGCGTCGATCTCCTGCTGCGAGAGCCGGAAGGACGGCGGACTGTAGTTGTCGAACTTCTCGCTGAACGCGCGCACGGCGGCGTCGCCGCGGCTCTCGATCGCCTTCAAGGCGTTCTCTACCACGGCGCGCACCTTGGCGTCGTCCTCGGCCCGGTCGGCTTCGGCTCTGCCGCGCTTGAGATATTCGACGGTCATGATGCTTTACGGCCTCTCCAGGGGGCGTCGCTCCGGTCGAGACCCGGAAGCGCGGTTTGCATTAGTGAGCGGGCTGCGGTTCCTTTGGCCTCGGCGGAGTTTTCTCGCCCCGGTCAAAGGCCTCCCAACCCTCGCCGTTGAAAACATCGACCCCGAGCTGCGCCAGGACGTGGGGAAAATCGACCATCACCCAGTTGTCGGTGATCTTGCCGTCGACGACCTTCCAGAAATCCATGTAGCGAATCTCAACGCGCTTGCCCGTGGGTGCGACGCCAAGAAACTCGCCGGAGTGGGTGGCTTCCTGGCGACCGAAAGCCGCGGCCCACTCGCCCATGTACAGTCGCGCCTCGTCGACGCAGACCTTGTCCGAGAAAGCCGACTGGAATGGCCGCTGCCAGTTGTCCTGAAACTCCTTCAGCCCGGTCTTGGTGCCGCACCCGGTGTTGCCCAGCCAGCGGAAGCCCTCCGAAAAGAATTCGCCGATATCGCCGATGCGATGGTCGTTGAGGCCGTCGACCATGCCCTCGATCACCTTGCGTGTGGCCTCGGTCTTGCTCATGTCGGTGTCGCGACTGAGCACGGCCTGTTCGGGGCGGGACCCTTTCATGGATTCTGTCTCCTTGGCTTCGGGACCTTCGCGATCCCGGTTGCTTCGTTCAGTTGAGAAAGCCGGCTTCCGTCGCTGCCGTGCGGTACGCCTGCGTCACGTCCGCGAGCGCCGCCTCGGCGGTCTCCTGGCCTTGCATGAACTGCGCGAGGTTGTCGCCGATCGCGCTGTGCGCGATGCCCATGTAGGGCACCATCGGATAGGGCTTGGCGCCGGCGTTCAGGGTCTCCATCACGCCCTCGGCGGCCGGGGTGGGCTGGTAACCCTTGATCAGCCAAGCGGTGACGGCCGCGTGATCCTGCGCGACCTGGGGCGCGATGCCGTGCATCATGGCCTGGAACGAGGCTGCGGCATCCTGGTCCGAGATGTTCTTGGCGATCACGAAGCCGTCCCACCAGAGCGTCGCCGCGGGGATCGAGCCGCCTCCGACCGTGGGTGCGCTGGCAAACATCGTGTTCGCCGCGATCTCGGGCTCGGGCCCGGCGGGATCGATCAACTCGGCGGTACGAGATCCCCACCCATTCAGGATCGCCACGTCGCTCGCTTCCCAGAGCGGCTTGATCGCGTTGGTGTTGTAGGTGAGAAAGTCGGGGTTCATGTAGGCGCTGAGCGCCTTCATCATCTCCAGCGCCTTGATGCCCTGATCGTTCTGGATCGCGAGCTTCGCGGTGCCGGGCTCGAAAAGCTCGCCGCCGTAGCCCGTGTACATGTTGACGAATTCGGCTGCCAAATCCCATCCGGGCTTGTCGTTGGCCGCCAGCGGGTTTTGCATCAGGCCCTTGTCGCGGAGGAGCTTAGCGTCCGCGAGCACCTCCTCGTACGTCTTGGGCGGCGCGATGCCGGCCTTTTCGAGAATGTCCTTGCGGTAGTACAGGTGCTGGGCGTTCACCATGAACGCGATCGCCATGATCTTGCCGTCGATCCGGACAAGTTGACTGTCGGTCAGGTCATGGCCGTACTGGGCGACCAGATCGTCGAGTGGCCGGATCAGGCCGGCATTCAGCAGCGGCACGATTGAATCATTCGCCACCATTGCGACGGTATAGGCCGCCGGGTTGGTGGTCAGCGCGGCGACCTGCAGGCTCTGGTGCTCGGCGGTTTGGTTCTTGGTAACGGTGACGGTCGGGCTGGCGCATTCTTCGGCTCCGTCGGCAACGACGTGCAGTGCCTCGAAGTCGTTCGACAGGATCCGGACAGATCCGGTCGGAATGCCGCAGTCGGCCCAGGCAGCGGACGATGCCAGCAGCACGCTTAGAGTGACAGCGGACTGGAAGGTGAGTCTCATAGTCTTCTCCTTGCAAATGGCGAACATGGTGAGCGGCCTTGGTGCGGTTAGGTGTTCACAGGCGCGTTCCCTGCCCAGACCAGCTGGCCGGTCGCCTTGTCGAACAGGTGGCAGATCGCCGGCGGGACGGTGGCGCGGACGGTCTGGTTGATGTCGGCGCGGTAGTCCTTGTCGGCCTTGACCGAGACCAGCGCCTCGCCGATGCGGTAGGTGATCATCGACGCCTCGCCGAGCAGCTCGATCGAGTAGACCGGTGCGGCGACCTCGCCGCCTTCCGCGACGATCGCCGCGTCCTCGGCGCGGAAGCCGAGGGTGATCGGGCCGGAGAAGCTGCCCGGCAGACCAGGGACGCGCATCCCCTCGGCCTGGAATACCCCGTCCGTAACCGTGCCGTCGATGAGGTTCATCGCCGGTGAGCCGATGAAGGACGCAACGAAGGTATTGGCCGGGTGGTTGTAGATGTCCGTGGGGGTGCCGACCTGCTGGATCACCCCCTTGCTCATCACCACCACCCGGTCGGCGAGCGTCATCGCCTCGATCTGGTCGTGGGTGACGTAGATCGTCGTCACCTTCAGGTCGTGCTGCAAGTGCTTGATCTGCGCCCGTGTCGAGACGCGGAGCTTGGCGTCGAGGTTCGACAGTGGCTCGTCCATCAGGAAGGCGGTGGGTTCGCGCACGATGGCGCGCCCGAGCGCCACGCGCTGGCGCTGGCCGCCCGACAGCTCCGCCGGCCTGCGGTCGAGAAAGTCCATCAGCTCGACGGTGCGTGCGGCCTTGAGCACCCGGTCCCTGTGCTGGTCCGCAGGCACCTTTCGGACGCGCAGCGGGAAGCGGATGTTCTCGTAGACGGTCATGTTGGGGTAGAGACCGTAGGACTGGAAGACCATGGAGATGTCGCGGTCCTTCGGCTCGAGGTTGTTGACCATGCGGTCTCCGAGCCAGATCTCGCCGTCGGTGACGTCCTCGAGCCCGGCGATCATCCGCATCGTCGTGGTCTTGCCGCATCCCGACGGTCCGAGCAGCACGAGAAATTCCTGGTCGGCGATGTCGAGGTTGAAGTTGTCGACCCCGACATAGGCGCCCCAGCGCTTGCTGACGTTCTTCAGCCTGATCTGCGCCATGCCGGCCCCTTACCCCTTGACGGCGCCGGCGGTCAGGCCGCTGACGATCTGCTTCTGGAAGAACAGCACCAGCACGAAAAGCGGTGCGATGGCCGAGACCACGGCAGCGACGGCGTACATCACCTTGCCCTCGGCCTGCGTCGAGCCGAGAAAGCTCGCGATCTTCGGCACCATGGTCTGGTTGTGCTGGGTCAGCAGCATCGAGGTCACGGCGAAGTCGTTGTAGGCGAGCAGGAAGCTGAAGAGCCCGGTCGTCACCACACCCGGCCACATCACCGGGATCACCACCAGGCGGAACGCCTGGAACCGCGTGCACCCGTCCACCATCGCGCTCTCGTCGAGGTCCTTGGGGATCGACAGGAAGAACGAGTGCAGCATCCAGAGGGTGAAGGGCTGGTTGATCGCCACCAGCACGACGATCGTGGTGGGCAGGATGCCCCAGATGTTCAACTGGAAGAACGGCAGCAGGTACCCCGAGACCAGCGTCACGTGCGGCATGGCCCGGAACACCAGCGCGGCCATCAGGATCCAGAAGGTGTAGCGAAATCCCGACCGCGCCAGGGCGTAGCCGCCGAGCGTGCCGATGGTCAGCGACAGCACGGTGACCGACAGCGTGACGATCAGCGTGTTGATCGCGGCGCGCCAGAACTCCTGCCCGACCCAGGCTCCGTAATAGCCCGCGCCGGTGAAATGACTGCCGGTCTGCTGGACGGTCTTTGGCCCCCAGACCGCGTTCAGCCAGTCGCTGCGCGAGAAGAAGTCCGCCTCGACCTTGAACGATCCCCAAGTGGTCCAGAGGAACGGGAAGGCGGCGACGATCAGCCACACGACGATGAGCGCGGTCGAGATCGCGATCAGCGGGGCCGAACGGCGTTGGGCGCGGCTTGCCATCGCTACCCCCTTACGTCTTGCGGTTGAATTCGCGCCAGGTGCGGATCAGCACTGGCGTGAGCAGGACCACTACGCCCGCGATCGTAAGCATCGAGGTGGCGGCGGCGGAGCCGAACAGCGGCGTGTCGGTGCCGCGCAGGTCGCTGTAGATCAGGTAGCTCAGCGAGGTGGCGTTGGCGGCGGCGCTGAAGCCGACGATCGGCTCGAACACCCGGAAGTTGTCCATCAGCTGCACCAGCATCACGAAGGTCGCGAGCGGCGCGAGGTAGGGGATCACGACGAACCGGATGCGCTCCCATCGGCTGGCGCCGTCGATCATCGCCGATTCCAGCGTGTCGCCCGGAACGGTCTGCAGGCCGGCGTAGAACACGATGAAGCTGAACGGCGCCATGTGCCAGACGCCGTAGACGAAGAGCGTCACCCAGGTCAGCACCGGCGAGGCCTTGAGCGACAGCTGCGGGTCGTTGAAGAGGCGCTGCAGGTTGGCGCCGATCACGCCCTGGCTGTCGATCATCCAGAAGAGCACCAGCGAGCCGACCAGCGGGGTCACGATCATCGGCAGCAGCGAGAAGAAGATCACCGGGCCCTTGATCAGCTTCGGAACGGTGTTGACCCCGAGCGCGATCAGGAAGCCGAGCACGATCACCACCGGCGTGACGGTGAACGTATAGGCGACGGTGAAGACGAGCGCGCTGTAGAACGGCAGGTTGAAGATGCCGAGCAGCGCCGCGCCGAGGCTCGAGCTGCTCCGCCAGATTTTGCCGACCTCGTCGAATGCCAGGTGGCCGGAGTTGGCATAGGTGCCCAGCCCGTTGAACTGGCCCATCGGATGCTCGGCGCGGGCCTGGGCCATCGCCTCGGTGTCGACACGCGTCTCGGTCTTGCAGCCGAAGGGACCGCAGGACTCCACCTCCGCCAGGATCTGCTGGTTTTCGACGAAGAGCGACTGGTAGGCGACCGACACGATAGGCAGCGCGATGAACAGAAGCATCACGCACAGCGATGGCAGGATGAAGGCCAGAAAGGTGCGATGCGGCATGATGCGGTCCGGTCAGAGGCCAATGCAGGTCGGAGCGGGGCAGGGGGCGGGGAAGAGCCGACACCCTTCCCCGGCAGGGCTTCAGTTCAGGAAGCCCGCTTCCTTGGCGGCGGTGTTGTAGGCCTGGGTCGCGTCGGCCAGCGCCTGCTCCGCGCTTTCCTGGCCTTGCATGTATTGGGCGAGGTTGTCGCCGATCGCGGTGAAGAGGACACCCATGTAGGGCAGCATCGGGAACGGCTCGGCGCCGGCCTTCAGGGTCGCGTAGACGCCGACGGCGGCGGGCGTCGGCTCGTAGCCGGTGACCAGCCAGGCGGCGACCGCGGCGTGCTCCTTGGCGACCGCAGGCGAGATGCCGTGCATCATCGCCCGGAACGAGGCTTCGGCGTCCTCGTCGGAGATGTTCTTGGCGATGACGAACCCGTCCCACCAGAGCGACGCCGCCGGGATCGTGCCGCCGCCGACCGTCGGCGCCGCGGCCAGGACGGTGTTCGCGGCGACCTCGGGGGCGGGACCGGAGGTGTCGATCAGCGCGGAGGCGCGCGATCCCCAGCCGTTGATCATGCCGACTTGTCCGGCTTCCCACATCGGCTTGATCGCATTGGTGTCGTAGGTCATGAAGTCGGGGCCCATGTACTCGGTGAGCGCCTTCATCATCTCGAGCGCCTTGACGCCCTTTTCGTTGTCGATGGTGGCCTTGGCGGTGCCCGGCTCGAAGAATTCGCCGCCGTAGCCGAGGTACATGTTCACGAATTCAGCCGCCAGGTCGAAGCCGGGCTTGTCGTTCGCAGCCAGCGGGTTCTGCATCAGGCCCTTCTCGCGGATCACCTTGGCGTCGGCGAGGATGTCCTCGTAGCTCTTGGGCGGCTCGAGGCCGGCCTGTTCGAGGATGTCCTTGCGATAGTGCAGGTGCTGCGCGTTGATCTGGAACGCGATCGCCATGGTCTTGCCGTCGATCTTGATGAGCTGGGACTCGTTCAGATCCTGCCCGTACTTGGCGATCAGGTCGTCCAGCGGCCGGATCAGATCGTCCTTGAGCAGCGGCACGATGGAATTGTTCGCGACCATCGCGACCGTATAGGTCGCCGGGTTCGTGGTGAGCGCCGCGACCTGGATGTTCTTGTGCTCGGTGGTCTGGTTCTTGGTGACGGTGACGGTCGGACTGGCACACGCCTCAGCCGCGTCGGCGATGATGTGGAGAACCTCGAAGTCGTTCGAGAGAATTCGCACCGACCCTGCGGGAATGCCGCAATCGGCGGACGCGAACGTGGCGGACGCGAGCAGGGCGCCGAGAGCCACCGAGGCGTTGGTCAGGTACTTCATGCAGGTCTCCTGTTGCGGATGGCAGGACATGGCAGGGTCTTTCGCCCCGTGGTCCGATGGTCTGGCTTCGGGCTCTCACCTCTTTCGCCGAGTTTGATCTTGCGGCGAGCGCAGGCAATGGTTAACACGTTTTGAATACGAATGCAAGATATGCCGCTGCATAGGATTGCAAGGAGGCCCGGGTGAGCGGATCGTCCGCAAGGATCACGCGCCGGCTGCACGATGGCCTCAGGGCGCTCGCGTCGGCGCCGCCGGAAGCGATCGGCGCACGGCTCGCCGGGCTCTGCCACGCGGAGGTCGAGTGGCGAGGATCGCATCCGATCAACGAGATGCGCGGCCGCGCTGCGGTCGAGGCCCGGGTCTGGGCCCCACTGATCCGCGCCTTTCCGGACCTCGAACGCCGTGATCTGATCGTGGTCGGCGGGACTTTCGAGAACCGCGACTACGTGGCGGCGGTCGGCCACTACTGCGGGACCTTTCGCGAGGATTGGCTGACCATCCCGGCCACCGGGCGGCCGGTCTTCATCCGCTACGGCGAGGTCCACGAGGTGCGCGACGGCGTCATCGTGCAATCGAATTGCCTCTGGGACATCATCGACGTGATTCGCCAAGCCGGGTTCTGGCCTCTGCCGCCGAGCCTCGGCACGGAGGGCATGTGGCCGGGCCCGATCACCGGCGACGGGTTGCGCTTCGAGGCCAGCGACCCGGCCCTCTCCGCAGCCAGCATCGCCCAGACCCTGGCCATGCATGGCACGCTGCACGCCTTTGCGGACCAGACTTCCGCCGGCCGCGACGCCCTGCTGGCCATGCCCCAGCGCGACCACTGGCACCCCAGGATGATGTGGTACGGCCCCGCGGGCATCGGCACCGTTCGCGGATTGCAGGGCTTCGTCGACTACCACCAGTTGCCGTTTCGCACAGCCTTTCCGCGACCGGCGACCGCCGCGGAAGCCGACGCGGTCGCCGCCGCCCGCAGGCGCATGGGCGGCGGCCACTACATCCGCATCGGCGACGGCCCTTACTCTGTGACCGGCGGCTGGCCGAGCCGGGTCGATCTGCACGGCGGCCCGGGCTTTCTGGGGCTTCCGGCAACCGGCCGGACGGTCGGCATGCGAGTGATGGACTTCTATCTCCACGACGAGGGGTTGATCCGTGAGAACTGGGTGCCGCTCGACGTCCTCGACCTGATGCGCCAGCTCGGCGTCGACGTGCTGGCCCGGATGGCGAGCCACTTTCGGCGCGGGCGCTCCGGGGGCTGACCGGAAGCATCGCCGCGTGCCGCGCGGCAGCGCCCTTGTTCAGCCCTTGCAGGCCGCCCGCGGTGCGGCGATGAAGACGGCGCGGGCCTCCGCCTCCGCCAGGCAGCGGACCTGTGCCGGATGCGGACCCGCCAATCGCAAAGGAAGATGCACATGCCCACATGGTTGATCACCGGCTGCTCGACCGGCCTCGGCCGCCACCTGGCCGAGGCGGTGCTGCAGCGCGGTGCCAACGCGGTCGTCACCGCCCGGGACGCCGCCACGGTGCAGGATCTGGCCGAGGCCCATCCCGCAACCGCTCTCGCCCTCTCGCTGGACGTGACCGACCACGCCCAGGTCGCCGACGCGGTCCGCCGGGCCGAGGAACGCTTCGGAGCCGTGGACGTGCTCGTGAACAACGCCGGCTACGGCTACCGGGCCGCGGTCGAGGAAGGAGAGGACGACGCGGTGGCAGAGCTCTTCGCCACCAACTTCTTCGGCCCCGTCGCCATGATCAAGGCGGTGCTGCCCGGCATGCGGCGGCGCCGGAACGGCGCGATCGTCAACATCTCCTCGATCGGCGCGCAGATCTGCCCGCCCGGATCGGGATACTACTCGGCCTCGAAGTCGGCGCTTGAGGCGATGTCGGGGTCGCTGCGCGGTGAGCTCGCCCCGCTCGGCATCACCGTGACGGCGGTCGAACCCGGCGGCTTTCGAACCGACTTCGCCGGCCGCTCGCTCAAGCAGTCGCGCGAGCCGATCGCCGACTACGCCGAAACGGCCGGCCGCCGGCGCAAGGAGCACGACACCTACCACGGCACCCAGCCCGGCGATCCCGCCCGCGCCGCTGAGGCCATCATCGCTGCCGTGGAGGCGCAGGACCCTCCGTTCCTGCTCCTGCTCGGCAAGGACGCCTTCGAGGCCTTCCGGGCCGTTCAGGACGCGCAGGCGCGAGAGCTGCAGGCTTGGCGGGACGTCAGTCTGGGCACCGGCTTTCCCGACTGAAGCTTTGCCCCGTGACTTCGCGTTGACCGCAACGGGGCTTCGTGCAACCGTCCCGGCGGGCATCCTGAGGCAGCAACGCCGCTGGGCCCACCGGGGAGGATCACCATGAGACATTCGCTCGTTTCGAGTGCGCTGGCGGCTGTTCTGGCCGCTGGCGCTGCCTGCGCCGACACCGCCGACAGCCGCATCGCCTTTTCCAACAACTACGCCGGGAATTCCTGGCGGCAGGCGATGCTCAAGAGCTACGACGCGGTCACCAAGAAGGCGGTTGCCGACGGGGTGGTCGCCGCCGCTGACGTCTTCACCACCGCTGACCAGGAGGTCCCCACCCAGGCGGCGCAGGTGCAGAACCTGATCCTGCAGGGCTACAACGCCATCGTCATCAACGCCGCCTCGCCGGACGCTCTGAACGGCGCCATCAAGCAGGCCTGCGACGCCGGCATCGTCGTGGTGTCGTTCGACGGCATCGTGACCGAACCCTGCGCCTACCGCGTCGTCGTCGACTTCGAGGAGATGGGCAAGCAGGAAGTCGAGCAGATGGCCAAGTTCCAGCCGCAAGGCGGGAACCTTCTCGAGATCCGCGGCCTCGCCGGCACCTCGATCGACGACGCCATCCACAAGGGCATCATGGAAGGCGTTGCGGCGCATCCGGAGTTCAAGATCGTCAACTCGGTCACCGGCAACTGGGACCAGACGACGGCGCAGAAGGCGGTCACCACCGTGCTGCCGTCGCTGCCCGACATCGTCGGCATCGTCGATCAGGGCGGCGACGGCTACGGCGCGGCCCAGGCGTTCGCCGCCGCCGGCAAGCCGCGCCCGACGATCATCATGGGCAACCGCCAGGACGAGCTCGCCTGGTGGAAGGAGCAAAAGGACAAGGACGGCTACCAGACCTGGTCCGCCTCGATCGCGCCGGGCGTCTCGACGCTGGCGTTCTGGGTGGCGCAGCAGGTGCTCGACGGCCGCACCGACATCCCGCACGACCTGCTGGTGCCCTACCTCGCCTTCACCCAGGACGATTTCGAGGCGGCGCTGCCGACGATCGAGACCGGCGGCGTCGCAAGTCACGAGTACACCCAGGAAGAAGCGCTCGAGGCGATCAAAGCCAACCTGAAGTGAGGTTGCGCGCGCCGGGCAAGCAGGTCTGATCGCCATGCCCGGCGCGCCCGCGGACATTATCACGCTGACCGGCGTCGAGAAGCACTACGGTGCGGTTCGCGCGCTCGACAGCGTCGCGTTCAGCGTGCGCCCGCGCGAGTGCGTCGGCCTCGTCGGGCACAACGGCGCCGGCAAGTCGACGCTGATGCACGTGCTCGCCGGCACAACCGCCCCCGACGGCGGCAGCATCGTCGTCGGCGGCGCCGGGGAGGGGCGCCGCCTACTCGGTGCAGCGGGCGCACCACCTCGGCATCCGCTGCGTCTTTCAGGAGCTGTCGCTCTGCCCGAACCTGACCGTCGCCGAGAACACCCGCGTCAGCCATCCGGCGCTTCGCGGGTTCGGCTGGGCGAGGCGGGCCGCGGCGCTGATCGGCGACATGCTCGACACGATCTTTCCAGGCCACGGCATCGACCCGGGCGACGTCGTCGGCGATCTCTCGATCGGCCGGCGGCAGATGGTCGAGGTGGCGCGCGCCTTCACCGTGACCGACGAGCCGCTGCGGCTGGTGATCCTCGACGAGCCGACCTCGTCGCTCGACGCGCATGCGGCGGGGCAGCTTCTCGACTTCGTGCGGCGCAGCGTCGCGGACGGGCCGAGCTGCATCCTGATCTCGCACCTTCTCGGCGAAATCCTCGCCACCGCCGACCGCATCGTCGTGATGCGCGACGGCACGGTCGTCGCCAGCGACGCCGCCGCCCGCTTCGACCGGGCGCGGCTCCTTGCCACGATGGGCGGTGCGGAAGGCCACGCGGCGGCCCGTCCGGAGGCTGCGGTCCGGAGCGACGGGCCCGAGATGGTGCGGGCGCGGCCGTCGGCGCAGGCCGGTGGCCCCGAGGTCGTCGCGCGCGAAGGCGAGATCGTCGGGCTCGCCGGCCTTGCGGGGCACGGCCAGACGCTGCTCCTGCTCGAAATCTTCGCGGCCGCCTCGGCCCGCAAGGCCGGCGTCGAGGTCGCGGCGCCGGTGGCGCTGGTGCCGGGCGACCGGCAGACCGACGGCATCTTCCCGCTCTGGTCCATCGCCGACAACATCGCCGTGCGGTCGCTCACGCAGCTGCGCCGCGGGCCGTTCCTGTCGGCGGCGCGCGAGACGGCGCTCGCCCGTGACTGGCAGCGGCGGATCGGCATCCGCACGCCCGACCTCGACAACAACATCCTGTCGCTCTCCGGCGGCAATCAGCAAAAGGCGCTCTTCGCCCGGGCGCTCGGCTCGGACGCGCGCATCATCCTGATGGACGACCCGATGCGCGGCGTCGACGTCGGCACCAAGCTCGAGGTCTACGAGCTGATCCGGGACGAGGCGCGCCGCGGCCGCACCTTCCTGTGGTACACCACCGAGACCGAGGAGCTCGGCAACTGCGACCGCACCTACGTCTTCCGCAACGGCCGCATCGTCGCGGCACTCGACCGCGCCGAGCTGACCGAGGAGCGCATTATCCACTCCTCCTTCGAGGAGGCGGCGCAATGAGCGTGGCCGGCGTCCCGGCGCCCGCCTCGCGCCGGGCGCTGCGCACCGCGCGCCTGCTGCGGACCCTGCTTCCGGGGCTGTCGCTCGCGATCATCCTGGCCGCAATCGCCTGGCTGAACCCGCGCGCCATCAGCTACTTCGGCTTCACGCTGATGCTGAACCTGGCGATCCCGATCGCGCTGGCGACGATCGCGCAGATGTTCGTGATCACGGTGAACGAGCTCGATCTCTCGATCGGGCCTTTCGTCGGCTTCGTCGGCTGCGTCACCGCCACCTGGCTCCACGACACGCCGGCCGTGGGCGTGGCGGCGCTCGTCGGCGCGGTCGGCGTCTATGCCGGCCTCGGGGCGCTGATCCACCTGCGCCAGCTGCCGTCGATCGTCGTGACGCTTGGCATGAGCTTCGTCTGGCAAGGACTTGCAATCCTTGTCCTGCCGAAGCCGGGGGGCAAGGCCCCCGAGTGGCTGGCCGGGCTCATGGGCCTGAAGCCGCCGTTCGTGCCGTTCCCGATCATCGCAGCCCTGGTGATCGCGCTCGTCGTGCACTTCGCGCTGATGCGCAGCGCACGGGGCGCGGTGCTGCGCGGCACCGGCGGCAACGCCCAGGCAATCGGCCGCGCCGGCTGGTCGATCCTCGCCGCCAAGGTCACCATGTTCGCGCTCGCCGGTCTCTTCGGCGTTCTCTCCGGCATGGCGCTGATCGGCATCACCACCTCGGCCGATGCCAACATCGGCAACGGCTACACCCTGCTCTCGATCGCCGGCGTCATCCTCGGCGGCGGCGAGTTCGTCGGCGGCCGCGTCTCGCCTGATCGGCGCGGTGATCGGCGCGCTGACCCTGGCGCTCGCCGCCTCGCCGCTTCTCACCTTCATGCACATCCCGCCCGACTGGCAGGCCGGCGCCAACGGCGTCATCCTGATCGTCGTGCTGGCGGCACGGGCGCTGATCGCCCGGCGGGCCTCCTGAGATGCGCCGGCTGCTGGCGAAGCCGTGGATCTGGTCCTACCTCGGCGCCTTCGGGCTCTGGCTCGCCGCGGTGATCTTCACCGGCGGGGCCGGCGCGAGCGGCATGATCACGGCGGCGCTCTCGCTCGCCGTCTTCACCGTGATCGTCGGCATCGGCCAGATGTTCGTCGTCAGCCTCGGGCCGGGCAACGTCGACCTGTCGTTGCCCGCCAACATCGGTCTCGCGAGCGCCGTGGCGATGAAGACCATGGCGGGCGACGACGGCCTGATCCTGCTCGGGCTCGCCGCGGCGCTCGGCAGCGGCGCGGCGATCGGGCTCGCCAACTACCTGCTGATCCGGCTGCTGGCGATCCCGCCGATCATCGCGACGCTCTCGGCGAGCTTCGTCATTCTCTCCATCGACATCAGCTACGGCCGCGGCCTGCAGATCAAGCCGCCTCCGGGGTTCGCCGATTTCACCAACATCCGCCTGCTCGGCGTGCCGATCCTCGCGATTGCGGGGGTGATCCTCGCCATCGGCGCCGACATCGCGCTCCGTCGCACGGTCTGGGGCCGCTCGGTGCTCGCGATCGGCCAGAACCGCCGCGCCGCGTGGCTGGCCGGCGTCGCGGTCGAGCGCGTGCGGCTGATCACCTACGTGCTGTCGGGCGCGCTCGGCGGCATCAACGGCGCGCTGCTTGCGGGCTACTTCCGCGGCGCCAGCATCGACATCGGCAACGAGTACCTGCTGAGCTCGATCGCCGTGGTGGTGATCGGCGGCACCTCGGTCAGCGGCGGCAAGGCCAACGTGCCCGGTATCTGGGGCGGCGCGCTCTTCCTCGTGCTGCTGCTCACCATGCTCAACACCTTCTACGTCAGCGCCGGGCTTCGCCTCCTGCTGACCGGTCTCATCATCGTCGGCGTCATCACCGCCGCCGGCGGCAAACGGGCAGGATAGGGAGAGACATCATGCCGTTCGTGAACATCCAGCTGGTCCGCGAGGTCATCGCCGACGACCCCGCGGGCAGGAAGGCCCGTATCGCCGAAGGCGTGGTGAAGGCGATCACCGAAAACACCGGCCTCGCCAACGACGACGTCTGGGTGGTCTTCGAAGAAGTCGCCGCCCGCGACTGGTGGGTCGGACCGACCGACGTCGAGAGCCGCCGCAAGGCCGCAGGCAAGTAGCGCGCCGGCGCGCGCTGCCGCAATCCCGGGGTCCCCGCTTCAGCAGGCCACGACGTTGTGCACCGGGCCGTACGGGAAAGCGAGTGATGTCCTCGGCGCCGTCCGCGCCGATCACCAGGATGTCGTGCTCGCGGTAGCCGCCGGCGCCGGGCGTGCCGAGCGGCACGGTCAGCATCGGCTCCATCGAGACCACCATGCCGGGCTCGAGCACGGTGTCGATGTCCTCGCGCAGCTCGAGCCCGGCCTCGCGGCCGTAGTAGTGCGACAGGATGCCGAACGAATGCCCGTAGCCGAAGCTGCGCCAGCGCAGCAGGTCGCGCTCCTCCAGGAACGCGTTGAGGCTCGCGACGATCTCCGAGCAGCGCGCGCCCGGCCGGATCAGGCCGATGCCGAGCTCGTGCGCCGCGACGTTCGCCTCCCAGAGCGCGAGGCTCGCCGGGTCCGGATCGCCGAGAAAGAGCGTCCGCTCGAGCGCGGTGTAGTACCCCGAGATCATCGGAAAGGTGTTCAGCGACAGGATGTCGCCGGGCTCCAGCGCGCGGGTCGTCACCGGGTTGTGCGCGCCGTCGGTGTTGAGGCCCGACTGGAACCAGACCCAGCTGTCGCGGAGCTCGCTGTCGGGAAACGCGCGGGCGATCTCCGCCTCCATCGCGTCGCGGCCGGCCATCGCCACGTCGATCTCCCGGGTGCCCGGGCGGATCGCGGCACGGACCGCCGCGCCGCCGAGATCGGCGATGCGGGCGCCCTCGCGGATCAGCGCGATCTCCGCCGGCGACTTCACCATGCGCTGGCGCATCGCGGCCGGCGCGATGTCGGCGACCGCCTCGGGCGCAAGCGAGGCGTCGAGCACGGCGCGGGCCTGCAGCGTCAGGTGGTCGCCCTCGACGCCGAGGCGGCGGTTCGGCGC
Source organism: uncultured Alphaproteobacteria bacterium (assembly GCA_963819995.1). Classification (GTDB taxonomy): domain Bacteria; phylum Pseudomonadota; class Alphaproteobacteria; order Rhodobacterales; family Rhodobacteraceae; genus Amaricoccus. Next base: position 45,739 of record CAWFYR010000013.1, read on the forward strand.
CGGTCAGCGACAGCACCGCGCGCCAGAAGGCGTCGCGCCGCCAGTCGGTGTAGGTCAGGCTCTCGCCGTGGCTGCGCCGGCCCGGCTGGCCGCCGTCGATGTTGGGGCTGACGAGCACGCAGCGCTCCGCCGTCACGACGAACGCGAACGGCCGCCCGAAGCTGCAATAGAGAAACCCTGAGTAGTAGGCGATCCCCTGCATCGACGTCAGGACGGCAGCATCGAGCCCGGCCTCGTCGAGGATGCGGCGGAGCCCGGCGACGCGGGCGTCGTACTCGGCCGCAGCGAAACGGCAGCGGCGCCTGCTCGCCATTGGCGAAGGCGAAGAAATCGGGGCGGGGCGTGGTCATCGGGCATCCGATCGACGGGACCGGGCGCGGGACACGCCCCCGGTGGGGACATCCCGGCGTGCAGGACGAAACGGGCTTCTCGCCCGGGACCAGGGGCCGGTTCGGCCCGGCGGCGACGCCATCGCCTCGGTGTCCCGCGCCCGGACTAGCGCGGTCGCGACGGCGCGTCTGGCCGGTTTGCGGCGCGAGGCGGCGAAAAGCGACCGGGTTCAGGCGGCGAAGACGCCGTGCATCGCATCCCACGCGGCGACGCTGGCGCGCGCGGCCTCGGTGACTCGGGCGACCGGCCAGCCGGGACGGTAGAGCGCGCTGCCGAGCCCGAAGCCGTCGATGCCGGCCGCGGCCCAGGCGGCGAAGTTCTCCGGCCCGACGCCGCCCACGGCATAGAGCCGGGTGCCGGCGGGCAGGACGGCGCGGACCGCCTTGACGCCTTCGGTGCCCATGACCCCGGCGGGAAAGATCTTCAGCGCGTCGGCCCCGGCCTCGAGCGCCGCGAAGCACTCGCTGGCGGTGAAGACGCCGGGGTAGGAGCCGAGGCCGAGCGCCTTGGTGCGGGCGATCACCGCCCCGTTGCAGTTCGGCGACACGATGAAGCGCGCCCCGGTCGCCGCGACGGCACGGACCTCGTCGGGCGTCGTCACCGTGCCGGCGCCGATCTCGGCCCGGTCGCCGAGCGCCTCCTGCATCGCGGCGATGCTGACGAGGGGGCGCGGCGAGTTCAGCGGCACCTCGATCCAGGTGATGCCGGTCTCCACGAGCGCGGTCGCGGTGGCGACGGCGTCTTCGGGGTCGATGCCGCGGAGAATGGCGATCAGGTTGCGGCTCATGGGCGGATCCTTTCGGCCTGGAGCAGCGCCCGGGCGGCGGCCAGCCCGGCGCGGGTCATCGCGGTGGCGTCGGCGAGGCGCGCCTCGAGGCCGCCGAGCCGCAGCGCGCCGCGGTAGGCCTCGGCGAGCACCGGCGCGCCGATCAGCACCACGTCACGGCCGAGCCAGTACGGCCGCGCCCCGGCAAGCTCGGCGCCGATCAGGAGCCCCGAGAGCCGCGACCGGGCGCTGACCGGGTCGAGGTCGTGCAGCAAGGCCTCCGCCCGCAGCCCGAAGAGCCGCGAGGCGACCCGCTCGGGGCGGGCCAGCCCGTCCTCGACCGCCTGCAGGAATTCGGCCTCCGACCAGCCCTCCGCGGCGATCGGTCTTGCGCAGCACCGAGCTGCCGGCGAGCAGCGCGAAAATCTCGCCGGTCATGTAGCTCGCAAAGCTCACCACCTCGCCGGCGCTGACGTGGCACCACTTGGTGTGGGTGCCCGGCAGGCACGCGACGCCGTCGAAGCCGGGTTCGCCCGCGACCAGCCCGGCGATCTGGGTCTCCTCGCCACGCATGACGTCGGCTGGCGCATCTTGGCGCAGGCCGGGCAGGATGCGCACGGCCAGCCGCGGGTCGGCCACCGGCGGACGGGCAAAGGCGCGGGGTCCGGGCGGGCAGGGGACGGTGGCGTAGGCCGCCTCGGTCCAGCCGCCGCGGGCGCCGGCCATGCCGCACACGATGACGTCGGTGCGGCGCCCTTCGGCCAGCCAGTCGCCGACCAGCGCGAGGAGCGCGCCCTCGAACGCGTCCGGGGCCAGCGCGATCGCCCCGGTGCCGGCGGACGCCTCGGCGAGGGTGCCGCCGTCCGCGCCGACCGCCCACGCGCGCAGGTTCGAGCTGCCCCAGTCGACGGCGATCCAGTCGGCGATGATTGGGCGGGTCAAGGCGGCGGGTCTCCGGTTGCGGCCGGCACAGGAATGCCCGTTCCCCGCGGCGGGTCAAGCGCGCTCACGCGGGCATGGCGTCCCGCTGCGGTCACGGTATACCTCGGGCCAAAGCGAATGCGAGGGACGCGTCCGATGCCTGCCGATCCGAAAAAGCCGCTCGAGCTGACGCTGGCCGAGGCGCGGCGGCTCTGGCTTGCGGCGCAGCGGCTCGACGTCCCGGCGCCGTTCGGCAGCGGGCCCGCCGCGACGCTCGCCGCGGTCGAGCAGCTCGGCTACGTGCAGATCGACACGATCAACGTCATCGAGCGCTCGCACCATCACATCCTCTGGACCCGCATCCCCGACTACCGCCGCGCCGACCTGCAGGCGGCGCAGTCGTTGGAGAAGACCGTCTTCGAGTACTGGACGCACGCGCTGAGTTACGTCCCGACCAGCGCCTACCGCTTCTTCATGCCCGACATGCGCTCGCACCGCGAGACCCCGCGGACCTGGTTCCGCGGCGTGCCGCCGGCCGAGGTCGACCGGGTGGTGGCGCGGGTGCGCCGCGACGGCGCGCTGACGATCCGCGACATCGACGACGAGGAGCTTGTCGAGAAGGACCACCCCTGGGCGAGCCGCAAGCCGTCCAAGCGCGCGCTGCAGATCGCGTTCTTCGACGGCCGGCTGACGGTCAGCGCGCGCGCCGGGATGGTGAAGACCTACGAAGTTGCCAGCCGGCACTTCGCCTGGGCGAAGCCGCCGCGCCCGGCGAGCGAGGCGCAGATCCTCGACTACCTGCTCGACCGCACGCTGACCGCGCAGGCCGTCATCAGCCTCGACGGCATCGCCCAGCTTGACGCCGCCCGCAAGAAGGCGATGCGCGCGGTGCTCGAGGCCCGCGTCCGGCGCCGCCGCCTGGTGCCGCTGACGCTCGAGGGCGACGTCAAGACCCCGTTCTGGGCGCGTCCCGAGACCCTCGCCGCCCCGCCGGCGCCGCTGGAGGATTTCGTCCACATTCTCTCGCCGTTCGATCCGCTGGTGATCCAGCGGCCGCGGCTGATGCGGTTCTTCGGCTACGAACATCGCTTCGAGGCCTACGTGCCGAAGGAAAAGCGGGTGCGCGGCTACTTCGCGCTGCCGGTCCTCGTCGGCGACCGCATGGTCGCGGCGATCGACACCAAGGCCGACCGCACCGCGCGCGCGCTCCTGATCCAGCAATGGAGCTGGATCGGCGAGGGCCCGCGCGAAGGCGAGAAGGCGCGGATCGAGGAGGCGCTGGCGCGGTTCGAGGCGTTCCAGTTCGGCGCGTAACCCGGCCGTCAGCGGCCGTGCTTGCTGCGCCAGGTCGCGAAGGCGTCGAGCGTCGCCTGCTGTGTCGCCGGGTAGAGGCCGATGATCGAGCGGCCGCCGCGGACCTCTTCGGTGACGAAGTCCTCGAAGGCGGTCATCTCGACTGCCTCGTCGGCGATCTCCGCGGCGATGCCGGCGGGGACGACGATCACCGCCTCGTCGTCGCCGACCACGACGTCGCCCGGCCAGACCGCCACGTCGCCGCAGGCGATCGGGACGTTGAGGTCGACCGCCTGGTGCAGCGTCAGGTTGGTCGGCGACGACGGGCGGTGGTGATAGGCGGGGAAGTCGAGGCGCGCGATCTCGGGGCTGTCGCGAAAACCGCCGTCGGTGACCACGCCGGCAAGCCCGCGCACCATCATCCGGGTGACGAGGATGCCGCCGGCGCTGGCGGCGCGGGCGTCCTTGCGGCTGTCCATCACGAAGACCGACCCCGGCGGCGCCTGCTCGACGCCGGCGCGCTGCGGGTGCGCGGGGTTGCGGAACACCTCCAGCCCGTTCAGGTCCTCGCGCGCCGGGATGTAGCGCAGCGTGAAGGCCGGGCCGACCATGGTGCGGCCCTTCGGTGCCACCGGGTGGACGTCCTGGATCGTCTGGTTGCGCAGCCCGCGCTTGAAGAGCGCCGTCGACAGCGTGGCGACGCTCACGCCCATCAGCTTCTCGCGGATGGCGTCCGCCAGGACGCCGGTCTTGTCTGGGGATGCCATCGCGTCCTCGCCTCGCTTTTCAGAAGATGTCCGGCTCGCCTGCGGCCTTGCCGAAGGCCGGCCCGAGATAATCGAAGTCGCAGCCCTGGTCGGCCTGCCCGACATGCTGCGAGAACGCCCAGCCGTAGCCCCGCTCGAAGCGCGGCTCGGGCTTCAGCCACGCCGCCCGGCGCGCGGCCAGCTCGGCCTCGGAAACCAGCATGTCGAGGCGGCGGTTGGGGATGTCGCAGCGCACGATGTCGCCGGTCCGCAGCAACGCCAGCGGCCCGCCGACGAAGCTCTCCGGCGCGATGTGCAGCACGCAGGCGCCATAGCTCGTGCCGCTCATGCGGGCGTCCGACAGCCGCAGCATGTCGCGAAACCCCTGCTTCAGCAGCGCCTTCGGCAGCGGCAGCATGCCCCATTCCGGCATCCCCGGTCCGCCGAGCGGGCCGGCGTTGCGCAGCACCATGACGTGGTCCGGGCCGACGTCGCTCGCCTCGTCGTCGACGAACGCCTTCATCTCGGGATAGCTGTCGAAGACGATCGCCGGCCCTTCGTGGAACTGGAACCGCGGATCGCACGCCGCCGGCTTGATCACCGCGCCGTCCGGCGCCAGGTTCCCCTTCAGCACCGCCAGCGACCCCTCGTGATAGACCGGGTTCGACAGCGGCCGGATCACGTCGGCGTTGTAGATCTCGGCGCCGTCGAGCGCATCGCCGAGCGGCCGTCCGGTGACGGTCAGCGCCGTCAGGTCGAGCTTGCCGCGGATCTCGTTCATCAGCGCCAGCAGCCCGCCCGCGTAGAAGAAGTCCTCCATCAGGTAGGTCTTGCCCGCAGGCCGCACGTTCGCGACCAGGGGCGTGGTGCGGCCGAGCGCGTCGAGATCGTCGAGGGTCAGCGGCACCCCGGCGCGACGGGCCATGGCGAGCAGGTGAATGACCGCGTTCGTCGAGCAGCCGGTGGCCATCGCGACGACCGCGGCGTTGCGGACCGCAGCGGGCGTGACGATCTGGTCGGGCGTCAGGTCCTCCCACACCATCCCGACGATGCGCCGGCCGCACTCGGACGACATGCGGATGTGGTTGGCGTCCGGCGCCGGGATCGAGGACGCGCCGGGCAGCGTCAGGCCCATGGCGTCGGCGATCGCGGTCATCGTCGAGGCAGTGCCCATCGTCATGCAGTGGCCGTAGGATCGCGCGATGCCGCCCTCGACGCCCAGCCATTGCTTCTCGCTGATCGTGCCGGCGCGCCGCTCGTCCCAGTATTTCCAGGCGTCCGACCCCGACCCGAGCGTCTGGCCGGCATAGTTGCCGCGCAGCATCGGGCCGGCCGGCAGGTAGATCATCGGAATGCCGGCCGAGAGCGCGCCCATGATCAGCCCGGGCGTCGTCTTGTCGCAGCCGCCCATCAGCACGACGCCGTCGACCGGATGCGCGCGGATCTGCTCCTCGGTCTCCATCGCGAGAAGGTTGCGGTAGAGCATCGTCGTGGGCTTCATGAAGCTCTCCGACAGCGTCAGCGCCGGCATTTCGGCGGGAAAGCCGCCCGCCTCGAGCACGCCGCGCTTCACGTCCTCGACCCTCTGCTTGAAGTGCACGTGGCAGGGATTGAGGTCGGACCAGGTGTTGAGGATGCCGATGATCGGCTTGCCGGCGTAGTCGGCCGCGCCATAGCCCATCTGCATGATCCGCGAGCGGTGGCCGAAGCTGCGCAGGTCGTCCGGCGCGAACCAGCGGGCGGACCGGAGGTCCTCGGGCGACTTCTTGCGGGCGCGGTCGAACATGGGCGCTTCCTCGGACCGGTTCTTTGAGCGGCGGTTCCGCCGCCAGTCCTGGAACGAGATTGCGGCGATGTCGAGAACGACGATCGTGGCATGCAGAAATCGGCATGCCGATTGCGCCGGTTTTGATTTGTGCGGCATGCGGCTGTCGGTCTAGTGTCGGCGGCATCGGCCGGACCGAGGCGTTGACGGGAACTGCGCGGCAAGCGCATCCCGGTGGGGGGAAGAGCATGTCGGGTGTCGCTGCAAGGCAATGGCGCTGTCGGCGGAGCGCCGGGCGTGAGCGGGTTTTCTCCCGCGGCATGGCCGCGGCGCCTCCGCTCGCAGGAATGGTTCGGCGGCACCAGCAAGGACAACATCTACCACCGCTCCTGGATGAAGAATCAGGGCCTGCCGGCCGATCTCTTCGACGGGCGGCCGGTGATCGGCATCTGCAACACCTGGTCGCAGCTGACGCCGTGCAACGCGCACCTGCGCGACCTCGCCGAGCGGGTGAAGCACGGCATCTACGAGGCCGGCGGGCTGCCGCTGGAGTTCCCGGTGTTCTCGCCGGGCGAGAGCGCGCTCAGGCCGACCGCGATGCTCTTCCGCAACCTCTGCGCGATGGACGTCGAGGAAGCGCTGCGCGGCAACCCCATCGACGGCGTGGTGCTGCTCGCCGGCTGCGACAAGACCACGCCGGCGCTGCTGATGGGCGCCGCCAGCGTCGACATCCCGGCGATCCTCGTCTCGGGCGGCCCGATGCTGAACGGCTGGTTCCGCGGCGAGCGGGTCGGCTCGGGCACCGCGATCTGGCAGATGTCCGAGGCGGTGAAGGCCGGCACGATGAGCCAGGCGGACTTTCTCGACGCCGAGGCGTCGATGAGCCGCAGCCCGGGGTCGTGCAACACCATGGGCACCGCCTCGACGATGGCGAGCATGACCGAGGCGCTCGGGATGGCGCTCAGCGGCAACGCCGCAATCCCCGCCGTCGACAGCCGCCGCCGGGTGATGGCGCACGTCACCGGCCGGCGCATCGTGCAGATGGTCAAGGACGACCTGAAGCCCTCCGACGTGCTGACGAAGCAAGCCTTCGAGAACGCGATCCGCGTCAACGGTGCGATCGGCGGCTCGACCAACGCAGTGATCCATCTCCTCGCCATCGCCGGCCGGGTCGGGGTCGACCTGACGCTCGACGACTGGGACCGGCTCGGCCGCGACATTCCGACCATCGTGAACCTGCAGCCTTCGGGCAAGTTCCTGATGGAGGAATTCTTCTATGCCGGCGGCTTGCCGGTCGTCATTCGCGCACTGGGCGAGGCGGGCAAGCTGCACCGCGACGCCCTGACGGTGTCGGGTGGCGGCATCTGGGACGAGGTCAGCGCGGTGCAGAACTGGAACGAAGAGGTGATCCGGCCGGTGGAGAAGGCGCTGACCGCGCACGGCGGCATCGCCGTCCTGCGCGGCAACCTCGCGCCCGACGGCGCCGTTCTGAAGCCTTCCGCCGCATCGGAGCACCTGATGCAGCATCGCGGACGCGCGGTCGTCTTCGAGGACATCGACGACTACAAGGCGCGGATCGGCGACGAGGACCTCGACATCGACGAGACCTGCGTGATGGTGATGAAGAACTGCGGCCCGCGCGGCTATCCCGGCATGGCCGAGGTCGGCAACATGGGCCTGCCGCCCAAGGTGCTGCGCAAGGGGATCACCGACATGGTCCGCATCTCCGACGCGCGCATGTCGGGCACCGCCTACGGCACCGTCGTGCTGCACACCGCCCCCGAGGCGGCGCGCGGCGGCCCCTTGGCGGTCGTCAGGACCGGCGACATGATCGAGCTCGACGTGCCGGCGCGCCGGCTGCACCTCGACATCAGCGACGAGGAACTCGCGACCCGGCTCGCCGCCTGGACGCCGCCGGCGCCGCGGCCGGATGGCGGCTATCTCCAGCTCTACTACGACCACGTCGGCGGACCGGACACCGGCGCCGATCTCGACTTTCTCAAGGGTTGCCGCGGCCACGCCGTCGGCCGGGACTCGCACTGATGGCGGTTCCGGTAGCGCTCGTCGGCATCGGCAAGATCGCCCGCGACCAGCACATCCCGGCAATCGCCGGCAACAGCGACTTCGAGCTCGTGGCGGCTGTCTCGCGCCATGAGAAGATCGAGGGGCTGCCGAACTTCACCGACCTCGACGCCTTCTTGAGCGACGGCCCTGAAGCCGCTGTGGCGCTCTGCGTCCCGCCCAAGGTGCGCACCGCGATGGCGGTCCGCGCGCTCGCGGCTGGCCGCGACGTGCTCCTCGAAAAGCCGCCGGCGGCAACCCTCGGCGAGGTCGACCTGATGGTCGACGTCGCCCGCAGCGCCGGCGTCTGCCTCTTCGCCACCTGGCACTCGCGCTTCGCACCGGCGGTCGCCGAGGCCAAGGCCTGGCTCGCCGGCAAGGCCATCCGCTCGGTCTCGATCATCTGGAAGGAGGACGTGCGGCGCTGGCACCCCAAGCAGGCCTGGATCTGGGAGCCGGCAGGCTTCGGCGTCTTCGATCCCGGCATCAACGCGCTCTCCATCCTGACCGAGATCCTGCCAGGGCCCTTCGTGCTGTCGGACGCGCGGCTCATCGTTCCGAGCAACCGCCAGACGCCGATCGCGGCGGAACTCGCGATGAGCGGCGCCGGCGGCTACCCGGTGCATGTCGAGCTCGACTGGCGCCAGGAAGGCCCGCAGAGCTGGGACATCGCGGTCGACGCCGACGGCGCGCTGCTCGAGCTCTCCGAAGGCGGCGCGGCGATGCGCATCGACGGCGAGGAGAAAACCCGCGAGCCCGAGCGCGAATACCCCCGCATCTACGAGCACTTCGCGACGCTGCTTCGCGAGCGGCGGATCGACGTCGATGCCAGCCCGCTCCGGATCGTCGCCGACGCGTTCCTGCTCGGAAAGCGCGAGACGACCGCGGCGTTCAAGGACTGAAAAAAGACTGCACAGGAAATCGAAGGGAGACGCTCCGATGAAAGTCAGGGCAACGCTGAACCGGGACATCAAGATCGCCAGCATCGACGACCGGCTCTATTCCGCGTTCATCGAGCACATGGGCCGGGCGATCTATTCCGGCATCTACGAGCCGGGCCATCCGCAGGCCGACGAGGACGGCTTCCGCAAGGACGTGCTCGAGCTGGTGAAGGCGCTGAACATCCCCGCGATCCGCTATCCCGGCGGCAACTTCGTCTCCGCCTACAACTGGGAGGACGGGATCGGGCCCAAGGACCAGCGCCCGGTACGCCTCGACCTCGCCTGGCGCTCGAAGGAGACCAACCAGGTCGGCATCAACGAGTTCGCGAAGTGGGCGAAGAAGGCCGGCATCGAGATGATGCTGGCGGTCAACCTCGGCTCGCGCGACCTCAACGCAGCGCGGGCCTTTGCCGAGTACTGCAATTTCCCCGGCGGCACCGCCTGGAGCGACCTGCGCCGCAGCCACGGCGTCGAGGAACCCTACGGCGTCAGCATGTGGTGCCTCGGCAACGAGATGGACGGCCCTTGGCAGATCGGCCACAAGGTCGCCACAGAATACGGCCGCCTCGCCAACGAGACGGCCAAGGCGATGAAGCCGTTCGGCCCCCACATCGAGACCATCGTCTGCGGCAGCTCGAACGACGCGATGCCGACCTATCCCGATTGGGAGCGCGAGGTGCTCGAGGAGTGCTACGAGAACGTCGACTACATCTCGCTGCACAAGTACTTCGGCAATTCAAGCCGCGATACCCTGAACTTCTTCGGCAAGGTCGAGGAGACCGGCCGCTACATCCAGGCGATTGGCGGCGTCATCGACTTCGTCAAGGCGAAGAAGCGGGCGAAGAACGACGTCTTCATCTGCTTCGACGAGTGGAACGTCTGGTACCACAACCGAGAGGAAGACAGCCGGAAGTGGCGGGCCTGGGACTGGCCCGAGGCGCCGGCGCTGCTCGAGGAGAACTACAACCTCGAGGACGCGCTCTTCATCGGCTGCCTGCTCAACGAGTTCATCCGCCGCAGCGATCGGGTGAAGATTGCCTGCGTTGCCCAGCTCGTGAACGTCATCGCGCCGATCCGCGCCGAGAGGGGCGGGCACGCGTGGAAGACTTCGATCTACTACCCCTACCAGTTCGCCTCGCTCTACGGCCGCGGCACGGCGCTGACCGTCGCTGTGGACGCGCCGACCTACGACTGCGAGGTCGAGCACGACGTGAGCTATCTCGACGTCGCCGCGGTCCACGACGCATCCGGGCGGCACGGTCACCGCCTTCATCGTCAACCGCCATCTCGATCAGGCGATGGAACTCGACATGGAGGTGGGCGGTTTCGACGGCCTGACGCTCGACAAGCACCTGACGATTGGAGGGCAGGGGCAGAACCTGCGCGAGGCGAACACCCCCGACGATCCCGACCGCGTCGCGCCGCGGGACGGGACAGGGATCGGAGTGGAAGATGGGCGCGTCATTGGATCGCTGCCGCCGCTGTCCTATCATGTAGTCCGGATGCGCGTCGCGTAAGTCCAAGAGCAGCCGCCAGACGCTGCGTTTCGGGGAGGATGCCGGACCGATGCCGGGAGTGAAGCTCAGCAACGTCGAGAAGTCCTTCGCGACCGTCAAGGTCATCCACGGCGTCTCGATGGAGATCGAGCGGGGCGACTTCGCAGTGTTCGTCGGGCCCTCCGGGTGCGGCAAGTCCACGCTGCTCAGGATGATCGCCGGACTCGAGGAAACCAGCGCCGGCCGCATCAGCATCGAGGACAAGGACGTCACGGCGGAGGAACCGGCAAGCCGCGGCGTCGCGATGGTGTTCCAGTCCTACGCGCTCTACCCGCACCTGACCGTCTACGAGAACATGGCCTTCAGCCTGCGGCTCGCCCGCAGGCCCAGGGCCGAGGTCGAGAAGCGCGTCGGCGAGGCCGCCCGCATCCTGCAGCTCGAAGAACACTTGCAGAAGAAGCCTTCGCAGCTCTCCGGCGGCCAGCGCCAGCGCGTCGCCATCGGCCGCGCGATCGTCCGCGAGCCCAAGGTCTTCCTGTTCGACGAGCCGCTCTCCAACCTCGACGCCGAGCTCAGGGTGCAGATGCGGCTGGAGCTCGCGCGCCTGCACAAGCAGATCGGCGCCACGATGATCTACGTCACCCACGACCAGGTCGAGGCGATGACGCTGGCCGACAAGATCTTCGTGCTGCAAGCCGGGGTGGTCCGCCAGGCCGGCCGGCCGCTCGAGCTCTACGACGATCCCAACAACCGCTTCGTCGCGGGCTTCATCGGCTCGCCCAGCATGAACTTCCTCACCGGCAAGGTGGTGGGGAGAAGCCCCGAGGGCGTGTCGGTGCTGCCCGAAGGCGCCGACGGCCACGCGGTCTCCGTCCAGCTCAAGGACGGCGCGCGGCTCGCCGATGGCACCAGCGTGACGCTCGGGATGCGGCCCGAGCATCTGGAGATCGCCGAGGCCGGCCTGCCGCTCACCGTCGAGATGGAGGAGGACCTCGGCGGGGTCTCCTACCTGCACGCGCGGTCGGCCTCCGGCCAGCCGATCGTGCTCGAGCGCCGCGGCAACCGAGAAGACTACGAAGGCCGGCGGATCGCCGTCACCATCCCGCCCGACCGGGCGCTGGTGTTCGACGAGGCCGGCGAACGCCTCAGATGACGAGCATGCCGCCGCCAGAAGGCGGCGGAGATAACCAACCGGGAAGGGAGACCGATACGTGAAGAGATTTATGAGGGCCGCGGCCGCCGCGGCGATGCTGGTGGCCTCGGCGGGCATTGCCGCGGCAGCGCCGCAGAAGGTCGTCTGGTGGGACTTCCTCGGCGGCGGCGACGGCGTGCGGATGAAGGCGCTGATCGCCGACTTCAACAAGGAAAATCCCGATATCCAGATCGAGGCGACCACGCTGGAGTGGGGTGTTCCGTTCTACACCAAGGTCCGCACGTCCGCCGCGGTGGGGCAGGGCCCCGACGTGATGACCTATCACCTGTCGCGCATTCCGATCGCGCTCGATGAAGGCGTGCTCAGCCCGATCACCGACGAGGACCTCGCGAACGCAGGCCTGAAGAAGGAGGACTTCTTCCCGCGTGCGATCGAGGCCGCGACCTCGGACGGCACGCTCTACGCGGTGCCCTTCGACATCCACGCGGTCATCCTCTATTACAACAAGGACCTGCTCAAGGGGACGCCGTATCTTGACGCCAACGGCGTGCTGACCGGCATCAACAATCTCGACGACTTCAACGCCGCGCTCAAGATGCTCAAGGACAAGGGCGTCGAGGCGCCGCTTTCGTTCGGTACCGGGAACGACGGCGCGACGTGGCGGGTGTTCTACACGCTCTTCGCGCAGCAGGGCGGCGAGTTCATCGTCGGCAACGAGGTGCTGCCGGGCGACAACGCCGCCAAGGCGGTCAAGGCGATCCAGATCATGACCGACTGGCGCACCAACGGCTACACCCCCGAGCAGGCCGAGTATCCCGCCTCCGTCGCGCTCTTCAGCTCGGGCAAGGCCGGGTTCCACTGGAACGGCGTCTGGGAGGTGCCCACCTTCACCGACCTCGCCAAGAACGACAAGCTCGGCTTCGACTGGAGCGCCGCGGTGATCCCGACGCTCCTCGACCAGCCGGCGACCTGGGCCGACTCGCACTCCTTTGCGATCCCCAAGGAGGGGGACAAGGAGATGGATCCGGCCAAGCGCAAGGCGGTGATGGAAGTGATCGGCTGGATGGAAAAGCACGCCATCCGCTGGGCCGACGCCGGCCATATCCCGGCCTACCTGCCGGTCGCGACCAGCGACGAGTACAAGGGAATGGAACCGAACGCGACCTACGCGCCGCTGGCCGAGCACGCCGCCTACGATCCGCGCTCCAAGATCGCCGGCGTCGCCTCGCCCGTCTACGACGCCGCGATCAACATCATCGCCCCCGCGACGCACGGCTTCATGTCGCCGGAAGACGCCGTCCAGCAGATCAAGGACCAGCTGCAGCCGCTGCTCAACTGATGCCGACGCGGCGGCCCGGCAGGGCCGCCGCCACCACCGTCCCCGGAGTTCCCGCGCATGGCGATGCTGACGAACAGACGCCGCAAGACCCTCGTCGCCTACAGCCTGGTGGCGCCCTTCCTCATCACCTTCGCGGTCTTCTTCGTTTATCCGACATTCAAGGTCTTCCAGCTCAGCTTCACTGACTCGCCCCTGATCGGCGCCGGCCACTGGGTCGGGTTCGCCAACTATCAGAAGCTGTTCTCGGACAAGCTTTTCTTCACGTCGCTGAAGAACAACGGCTACTTCGTGCTGCTGACGGTGATCCCCACGACGGTGATCGCGCTCTTCCTCGCGCTGATGGTCAACCGGCTCAAGGGCAAGTGGCAGGCCCTGGCGCTGATGGTGTTCTTCCTGCCCTACGTGCTGCCCGTCTCCGTCGTGACCGAGATCTGGCTCTGGATGCTCGATTTCCAGTACGGCGTGCTGCAGCCGGTCGTGGGCTTCATCACCGGCAAACCCGTGGCAGTCTTCAAGAACCCCTACTGGGTGATGCCGACCGTGGCCGTGCTGACGATCTGGTGGACCAACGGCTTCAACGTGCTGCTCTTCATCGCCGGACTGCGCAACATCCCGTCCGAGCTCTACGAGGCGGCGGCGCTCGACGGTGCCACGCCCGGGCAACGCTTCTGGCGGGTGACCTGGCCGCTGCTCTGGCCGGTGACGGCGCTGGTGCTGACACTACAGCTCATCCTGCAGCTCAAGCTCTTCGACCAGATCTACCTCCTCACCCAGGGCGGGCCGTTCAACTCGTCCTACGTCCTGCTGTTGATGATGTACCGCGAGGCGTTCCAGCTCAATCAAGGCGGCTACGGCGCCACGATCGCCGTCGTGCTGGTCGTCGCCATCAGCATCATCTCGGTGCTGCAGTTCCAGCTCTTGCGTATCGGAGGCCGGCGATGATCTCCACCCGCCGCGTCGAGAACCTTGTCCTCGTCGTCATCACCATCGTCATCGGCATCTGCTGGATCTTCCCGATCTACTGGGCGCTCGTGACCTCGCTCAGGACCGACGAGAGCGTCGTCACCCAGCCGGGGCTCCTGCTCAACCAGTTCCACCTCGGCGCGTTTGTCAGCGCCTTCGTCAACACCAAGCTCACGACCTGGTACCTGAACTCGATCGGCACCGCCGTCATCATCACCGCGATTGTCGTCGTCTTCGGCATGATGTGCGCGTACGCGATCTCCCAGATCGATTTCCCCGGCAGGCGCATCCTCTACGCCGCGATCCTGGTCAGCTTCATGATCCCGATCCCCGCGCTCTACGTGGCGCAGTTCCTGCTGATGAACCGGCTCGGCTGGATCAACTCTTGGCAGGGGATCATCGCGCCGCAACTGATCGTCCCGGTCGTGATCATCATCTACAAGCAGTTCTTCGACGCCGTGCCCAAGGAGATGCGCGAGGCGGTCGTCCTCGACGGCGGCGGCGAGTACACCATGCTCTTCAAGGTCTACCTGCCGCTCAACTGGGGCATCACCACCGCGCTGGCGATCATCACCTTCATTGGCGCCTGGAACAACTTCTGGTGGCCGTTCCTGGTGGTGACCTCCGAGGACCAGATGACGATCCCGGTCGGCATCACCCAGGTGAACGACGTCTTCGGCGTGGCCTATGCCCGGCTGATGGCGGTGGCGCTCCTCGCCGCACTGCCGGTGGTGGCCGCCTACCTGATTTTCCAGCGCCGGGTGACCGAGGCGGTGATGATCTCGTCCGGCGTCAAAGGTTAGCCGCGAGCCAGACCGCGGCCTCGGCGAGCTGGGCGTCGGCCTCGTTCAGCTCGCGCGACATCCCGACGCAACCGTGGATCATCCCCGGCCAGAGCCGGAAGACATGGGGTACGCCGGCCGCCTCCAGCGCCTCGGCGAGCGCGAGGCTGTCGTCCCGGATCGGGTCGCACTCTGCCGCCGTCACGAAGAGCGGCGGCAGGCCCGCAAGATCGGCGCCGAGGGCCGCGGCATCGGGCGGCGGCGCGTCCAGCGCATCCCCTAGGTACTGCTTCCAGAACCAGGCGACGTCGGCCGAGGTGAGGCCATACCCTTCGGCATAGCGCCGGTGCGACGGCCGCGCCTGCGCCGGATCGTAGTTCCCGAAGAACAGCAGCCCCGCCCGCGGCGGCGTGCCGGCGTCGCGCAGCCGGAGCGCCGCGCCGAGCGCGAGGTTCGCCCCGGCGCTGTCGCCGGCGACGGCGAAGCGGGCGCCGTCGATGCCGAGGCCCGCGGCCCCGGAGGCCACTGCGGCGGCGACCGCCGTGCAGTCGTCGAGCGGCGCGGGGTAGGGGTGCTCCGGCGCGCGGCGGTAGTCGACGCTGACGACCGGCCGCCCGGAGAAGAGCGCGAGCCGCCGCGCGATGCCGTCGTGGGTGTCGAGATCGCCCACCACGAAGCCGCCGCCGTGAAAGTAGACGATCGGCCGCGTGCCGTCCGAGGCCGGGTCGTAGACCCGCACGCCGACCGGTCCCGCCGGCGTCTCGACCCGATGGTCGAAGACCGTCTCGACCCGCGGCGGTGCGGCGTTCCAGAACCCGACCCAGACCGCCCGGGTGCGCGCCCGCGCCTCGGCGAGCGAGAGCTCGGCGATCGGCCGCTTGTCGGTCGGCAGCGCCGCAAGCGCCGCCAGCGCCCGCAGAACGGTCGGCGGCAACTCGTCCGCCAGGGTGCTCATACCGGCACCGGCAGTGCAGGGATCGCACGCCCAACGCAACCTGCCGAGCGGCCGCAAATTTTAATGAAGATTAATCTCTTTCTAATCAATGGCTTGACCATAGTTTCACGTGCGAAATAGCGTGAAATCCCGCAGACGTCCGACCGATCACGCCCGGAAATCCGTCGCGAGCGCCTCGGCGGAGCGCATCAGCAGCGACAGGTCGACCCCCACCGCGGTGAAGGTGGTGCCGAGCTCGACGCAGCGGTGCGCGAAGGCGGTGTCGAGCGTCAGGATGCCCGCGGGCTTGCCGGCTTTCACGATCCGGGCGATCGCGTCCTCGACCGCCGCCACGACCTCCGGGTGGCCCGGGCTGCCCGGGTGCCCGAGACTGGCGGCGAGGTCGGACGGCCCGATGAAGATGCCGTCGACGCCGTCGACCGCCGCGATCGCCTCGATCTCCTTCAGCGCGCTGCCGGTCTCAACCTGCACCAGCAGGCAGAGCTCCTCCGAAGCGCGGGCGTGATACCCCGCCACCTTGCCGAACCGCGAGGCGCGCGTCGTCCCCGCCACCCCGCGGATGCCCACCGGCGGATAGCGCATCGCCTCGACTGCCGCCTCCGCTTCCGCCACATTCTGGACATAAGGGATGAGCAGCGTCTGCACCCCGATGTCGAGGAAGCGCTTGATCAGCACCGGATCGTTCGTGGCCGGCCGCACGATCGTCGCGACCGGACACGCGGCCAGCGCCTGCAGCTGCGGCAGCACGGTCAGCGGGTCGCTCGGCGAGTGCTCGGTGTCGAGCAAGACCCAGTCGAAGCCGGTCAGCCCCAGCGCCTCGGCGACGAGGCTGCCGGGGATGGTATTCCAGAGCCCGATCTGCTGCCGACCTTCCGCCAGGCCGCGCTTGAAGCTGTTGATCGGCAAATCCATGGTGCTGTCCTCGTTGGTCTCGGCCGGTCGCCACCATACCGGCATATCCGGCCGCCGCCAGACCGCAGGCCGTGAGTTTCGTCAGGTGGCCGCGGAGGGCAGGTCGGTGACCAGCGCCCGCCAGTCGGCGCGCTCGGTGCTGCCGGCCGGACGCGCGCCGAAGACCTGGCAGACGCAGGTCCCGGCGGCGTCGTAGAGCTCCAGCGAATGGATCGGGCCATTGACCGACGGCTTCCGCACGACGAACGCCGCCGCGACCCGGTCCTCGCGCAGGTGCAGGTTGAACCGCGGGTCGAGCACGTTCAGCCACGGCCCCACCGTCTCGATGCGCGACACCGTCCCGGAATGGATCTGCACGCACCCCGGGTTGCTGACGAAGATCATGATCGGCAGCGCGGCACGCGCCGCCTCGCGCAGGGTCTGCCCGGCGGCCGCCGCCGGAACCGGGCGGGCGCGCTCCGGGCCGCCGAGCCGCATCGCCTGCAACCGGCCGACGCCGTACCGCCGCAGCAGCACGAAGAACTCGTGGGTGTGCTCGAGCGCATCCCAGTCCGCCCGCAACCCGGCAACGTCGATGCTCGCGTCCGCCGCATCCGGCGCAGGCGCGGCAACCGGCGCGAAGTCCGCTGGCGCGGCGTCCGGCTCGGCCGCCTCTTCGGCGACACGCGCGAACGCCTCGGAATCGGTCACGGGCGTGGCATAGACCTTGTGCACCGCCGTGCCCGCGGCGTCGAAGAACTGCAGGCTGCGCCGCACCCCCGAGCGGGTCTCCTCGGACAGCGCATAGCCATAGCGCCAGTGCCGCATGAAAAGCCGCAGGTCGATCTCGCCGACCACCTGCCCCATGGCGCCCTCGAAGTCGGGCGCGGCGAAGCTCCCGTGCTTCTCGTGGACGCAGGCCTCGTTGCGGGTCAGCGCCATCACCTCGCCGACTGCGGGAAGCCGGGCGAGCAGCGCCCCGAACCCTTCCGCGACATCGGGTCGCTTCAGCCGGATCGCAGCGCCGCTCGGCCGGCGTGCTTCCAGCAGCGCCGCCTCCGGCACGCCTAGGCTGGCCGCCGCGTCCCGCATCCGCGGCGTTGCCCCGCCGGCGCGCAGCGCCGCCTCGCGGGACAGCAGGTCGCCAGGATCAGGGATGACTTGCGGGTCGGACATGACCGTCCGGATATAACCTCCGGTCCGCGACTTGTCCAACCGCCGCCTTGCCGATGCCGGCCTCAGTTCCGGCTCTTGTCGACCATCTTGCCGGCGCTGATCCACGGCATCATGCCGCGCAGCTTCTCGCCGACCTTCTCGATCTGGTGCTCGTCGTTCATCCGCCGGGTCGCCTTGAAGTAGGGCTGCCCCACCGCGTTCTCCGCCATGAAGCCCGACACGAACCGCCCCGACTGGATGTCGGCCAGCACTTCCTTCATCCGCCGCTTGGTCTCCTCGCGCGGCAGGATGCGCGGTCCCGGAGACGTACTCGCCGTACTCGGCGG
Source organism: uncultured Alphaproteobacteria bacterium (assembly GCA_963819995.1). Classification (GTDB taxonomy): domain Bacteria; phylum Pseudomonadota; class Alphaproteobacteria; order Rhodobacterales; family Rhodobacteraceae; genus Amaricoccus. The sequence goes on from CAWFYR010000013.1 coordinate 63,703, forward strand.
TGTTGGAGATCGAGTAGTTCATGTTGGCGATGCCGCCCTCGTAGATCAGGTCGACGATCAGCTTCACCTCGTGCAGGCACTCGAAATACGCCATCTCCGGCTCGTAGCCCGCCTCGACCAGCGTCTCGAAGCCCATGCGGATCAGCTCGACCAGTCCGCCGCAGAGCACCGCCTGCTCGCCGAAGAGATCGGTCTCGCATTCCTGCCGGAAGTCGGTCTCGATGATCCCCGAGCGTCCGCCGCCGATGCCGGCGCAGTAGCTCTTGGCGATCTCGAGCGCATTCCCCGAGGCGTCGGCCGCGACCGCGACCAGGCACGGCACGCCGCCGCCCTTGACGAATTCGCCGCGCACCGTGTGCCCGGGCCCCTTCGGCGCCATCATGATCACGTCGACGCCCGGCTTGGGCTGGATCAGCCCAAAGTGCACGTTCAGCCCATGCGCGAACGCGATCGCCGCGCCTTCGCGCAGGTTGTCGTGGATGTACTTGCGGTAGGTCTCGGCCTGCAGCTCGTCGGGCATCGTCATCATCAGGACGTCGGCCCACTGCGCCGCCTCGTCGATCGACATGACCTTCAGCCCCTCGGCCTCGGCCTTCTTCGCCGAAGGCGAGCCGGGGCGGAGTCCGACGGCGAGGTTCTTCACGCCGGAATCCCGCAGGTTCAGCGCGTGCGCATGTCCCTGGCTGCCGTAGCCGACCACGGCCACCTTCTTGTCCTTGATCAGGTTGATGTCGCAGTCGCGGTCGTAGTAAACCCGCATTGTCTTCCTCCAGTCGTCTGTCGCTGTCGCGCGCCTTGCGCTTATCTGCCCGCGTCCGGGAATGCAATTCGCCTCGCTGGTCTTCCCGGCCGGTTCGGGGCAGGGTCCGTGCATGACACCGTCCGACCGCTCCGCCCCCGCCGATGCCGCCGCCCGCCGCGCCGTGCCGCCGGTGCCGTGCTATCCCGCCGACGTGCTGCCCGTCCCCGACCTCGCGGGCTATCGCGCCGCGCGCGCCGGCTCGGATCGGGTCGCAAGCGTCGTGGTGCCGCCGCGCGACGCCCGCGCTTTCCACGTTCCGGCCGGACACTTCTTCCGCATCACCTGCAGCGAAGGAAGCCAGGTCGGCGATCTCAACCTCTGGAACGCGGCCGATCTCGACGAGCGGTTCTTCTCGGGCAAGACCCGCGCCCTGCACGGCAGCCACCTGACCGCAGGCGACCGGCTCTGGTCATGCCTGCCGTATCTCCGGCCGATGGCGACGATCACCGAGGACAGCCTCGGCTGGTACGGTACCGACGAATTCGGCGCGCGGGTCCACGACGTCATCGGCACCCGCTGCGACCCCTACACCCATCGCCTGCTGTCCGGCGGCGACTATCATCATTGCTGCCACTCCAACCTGACGCGGGCGCTCGCGGCCGGGACCGGGCTGCCGCCGGCCGAAGCCGAACGGCTCGTGCACGACGTCCTCAACGTCTTCATGTGCACCGGCTTCGACCGGGACACCGGCCGGTACCTGATGAAGGCGAGCCCGGCACGAGCAGGCGACTTCCTGGAGCTCTTCGCCGAGATCGATCTCCTCGGCGCGCTCTCCGCCTGTCCGGGCGGCGACTGCGCATCGGAGCATTCGAGCGACGCGGCGCTCTGCCACCCGCTCCTCGTCGAGGTGTTCCGCCCCGCGGCGCCGCCCGCGGGCTGGAGCCCGCCGCCGCGGAACGCCTATCGGCCCTGACGCGCGCCGAGGCCGAGGCGCATCACCGCGCGCCGCACCGGCGTGATGCCGTGCAGCGCCTTCAGCCCGGCGCGGCGCAGGTCGCGCAGCGGCTGCGCCCCGGCCATCGCCGCCCGGTTCAGCGCGTCGATGCCGGCAAGCCGCAGCATCAGCTCGCCGTGCCGCGCCCGGTTGTAGCGGCCGAGCAGCGCCGGCGCGCCGATGTCGCCGCCGGTGGCCTTCGCCTCGCGGCAGAGACCGACCAGCGTGGCGATGTCGGCGAGGCTCATGTTGAGCCCCTGGGCGCCGATCGGCGGCAGGACGTGCGCCGCTTCGGCGACCAGCGCGACCCGCGGGCCGTCCAGCCGGTGCGCCAGCTGCGACACGATCGGCCAGACCCGCCGCGGGCTCGCGAGCCGCAGCCGCCCCAGGACGCCGCAGCTCCGAAGGTTCAGCGCTTCCTCGAAGCCGTCCTCGGCCATCGCCGCGAGCGCCGCCGCGCGCGGCCCCGCTTCCATCCAGACCACCGCCGAAGCCGGCTGGCCGTCGCGGTCGGGCAGCGGCACCAGCGTGAACGGTCCCCCGGAGCGGTGGATTTCGGTCGAGACGTCGTCGTGCGGCCGCTCGTGGGTCACGGTAAAGACCAGCGCCTTCTGCCCGTAGCCCCAGCGCCGCACCCCGATGCCGGCCGCCTCGCGCACCGCGCTGTCGCGGCCGTCGGCGGCCACGACCAGGGCCGCCCGGACCTGGCTGCCGTCCGACAGCGCCACCAGCGCGGCGCCGGTGCGCGGTGTCACCCGATCGACCCGCACGCCCGCAAGAAGGCGCGCCCCCGGCAGGTCCTCCAGCCGCGCCACCATCTCGCGGCGCAGCAGCCAGTTGGGCAGGTTCCAGCCGAAGACCTCGGCGCCGATCTCGTCGGCGGTGAAATCCGCGGTCTCGCGGACCACGCCTTCGGCGCCGCCGGCATCGGCGATCCGCATCACCCTGAGCGGCGCGGCATGGGGCGCCAGCCGCTCCCAGAGGCCGGCCTCGCGCAGCAGGTCGACCGCCGGCATCAGGAACGCGGTGCTGCGCAGGTCCGAGCCTTCCGCCTCGGCCGAGGTCACCGGCGGCACCGGGTCGACGCAGATCACGCTGAAGCCTGCGCCGGAAAAGGCCGCAGCAGCGGTCAGCCCCGCCACCCCGCCGCCGGCAATCAAAACGTCGGTCTCGATCCGCTCCATCCGTCGCGCCCCGGTCACGCCGAGCGCCGCGAGAAAGCCCGCCAGATCCTCGGTCTGGTGGTGCACGTGCGGATGGGTCGCGGCCGGCCCGACCAGCACCGTGCGCATCCCGAGACCGTGCGGGACCCTGAGGTTGCGGTGGTCGTCCTCGAACATCGCCGCGCGGCCCGGCGCGAGACCGTCGAGCGCGAAGATCGCGGCAAAGGCCGCCGCCTCGGGCTTCGGCACGTAGGCGGCGTCCTCGAAGCCGTAGAGCCGGTCGAAGCAGCCATCGAGCCCGATCGCCTTGGTGACCCGCCGCGCGTGCTCGCGCGAGCCGTTGGTGTAGACGACCTTGCGGCCCGGGAGCCGCCCCAGCGCCGCACGAGAGCTCCGGCGCCGGCAGCACCGTGGTCAGGTCGATGTCGTGGACATGCTCGAGATAGGGCTCCGGATCGATGGCGTGCTCGTGCATCAGCCCCGCGAGTGTCGTGCCGAAGTCCTGCCAGTAGCGCCGGCGCAGGGCGTCGGCCTCCGCCGCCTCGACGCCGAGGGTGCGCATCACGTAGTCGGTCATCCGCTGCTCGATCTGGTCGAAGAGCCGGATCGCCGGGGGATAGAGCGTGTTGTCGAGGTCGAAGACCCAAGTCTCGACGTGGGAGAAGAGCGCGCGCGGCATAGAGGAGGTTCTAGCGCAGGCCGGGGGCCGGAACAATGTCGCGCGGAACCTTGCGAGGTTGCCGGTGCCGCCGGTTAGCGACTACTCTCGACCGGACATGTCCGCGCCCTCGAGCTCGCAGAAAGACGCCTACAGCCTCGTCCTCGAAGCGATCGACGAGGGCGAGTTCCGGCCGGGCGACCGGCTGGTGGAATTGGAGCTCGCCGTACGCTTCGGGGTGTCGCGCACCCCGATCCGCGAGGCGCTGCAGCGGCTCGAGACCCAGGCGGTTCTCACGCGGGACGGCCGCAGCCTGATCGTCGCCAGCCTCGACCACGACCAGCTCGGCGAGCTCTACGTCGTGCGCGGCGAGCTCGAAGGGCTCGCCGCGCGCCTTGCCGCCCAGCACGCCGCCCCCGAAGAGGTCAGCGTCCTCTGGGAGATGGTGCGCAAGGACGCCGAGCTCGTCGGCCGGCCGCAGCTCCTCGCCCGCGCCAACCGCCGCTTCCATCACCAGATCCACCTTGCCAGCCACAACCGCTACCTGATCCAGCAGCTCGAGATGGTCCACCGCTCGATGGCGCTGCTCGCCACCACGTCGCTCGCCGCCGAAGGCCGCGGCGCAACCGCCCAGGACGAGCATGCGACAATCGTGCGCGCCATCGAGGCGCGGGACGGCACCGCCGCCGAGAGCGCGATCCGCGCCCATATCAGCCACGCCTTCGAGACCCGCCTGAAGCTCGACGCCGACCGCTACGGCGCGCTCTGAGCGCCATCTGCGAAAGACGCTTCCGGTGTCAGAACGGTTCGCGCTTACCTCGTAACACGCGTGCAACTCCGGATAAGCTATTGACCTAGAAGGAATTCAGGAACGCCATTCACTCCCTCTTCACCAAGCCCGACGAGCTCTGCTCGCTTTCGCGGAGGTCTCTCTGATCCGCCCGGCCGCCGCCGATCGCGAACCCATGCTCGGTCTTGTGCCAGTAGCTCGGCCGGGTGAAGACCTCCCCTACTGCGCGCCAGGCCGCCACCGCGCCGAGCGGCCAGTAGAACGGCAGCGTGAAGACCCAGATGAGTAGCCCGGGCCGGCGGGTCTCCCGGGCCGCGATCACTGCCGTCGTGAGCATCACCGCCTGTCCCGCGATCATCGAGGCGAAGAAGCTCCACATCAGCCAGCCCGGAAAGCTCCGCCAGAACGCCACGTCGAAGCCGAGCGATGCGGCCGAGACCGCCCAGAACAGCGGCAGCGACAGGTACGAGGTGATCGCCCCGAGAAACAGCACCTGAAAGCCGATGAAGCCGCGCATCCCGAGGTCGTCCAGGAGCTCGCGCGGGCGTCGCATGTGGGTGGCCCAGGTCACCGCATAGCCCTTGAGCCAGCGCGAGCGCTGGCGGATCCACGGCAGCGCCCGGCAGTTCGCCTCCTCCCAGGTGGTCGTCTCGATCATCTCGGTGCGATAGCCGAACCGCGCCAGCCGCATCCCGAGATCGGCGTCCTCGGTGACGTTGTGGGCGTCCCAGGCGCCGATCTCCTCCAGCACCTTGCGCCGGAAGAAGACGCTGGTGCCGCCGAGCGGGATCGGCAGGCCGAGCCGCTGCACCCCGAGCAGCACCACGCGGAACCAGATCGCGTATTCGAGGGTGAAGCAGCGCGACAGCCAGTTGTCGGAGGCGTTGAAGAAGTCGAGGTAGGCTTGGACACAGGCCACGTCCAGCTGGCGCCGATTGCAGATGCGCCACGACCCCCCGGATCTGGTCCGGATCGGGCCGGTCCTCGGCGTCGTAGATCCCGACGATGTCGCCGCGGCAGAAGGGCAGCGCATAGTTCATCGCGCGCGGCTTGGTGCGCAGTGCGTCGTGCGGCACCGCGACGACCTCGATCATCGGCGGCAGCTCCGCCCGCTCGATCGCGGCGCGGGTGATCGCGTCGTCGGCCTCGAGCACAAGCTTGATGTCGAGGAGCGCCGCCGGGTAGTTCATCGCCGCGAGCGCCCCGAGCAGCCGCTCGGCGACCGCCTCCTCGCGCAGCAGCGGCACGAGGATCGAGACCCGCGGGAGCTTCATGTAGTCGGCGAGCCGAGGCGTGTCCGCGGCCAGTTCCGGCCGGGGTCGGCGCAGGCGGGCGACGATCGCCACCAGCCGCAGGCCCATCGTCATGGCATTGGAGATCAGGATCCAGACCATCAGCAGCTGCAGCATCAGCAAAGGCGCCGCGAGCACCGCGCCAACGGCCGCCGCCGCAACGCCGAACGCGCGGTGTCGCCGCGGCGACGCGGTCCAGGTCCGGCAGCTGAACGCCTCCGGGCAGCGCTGGCGCGCGTCATCCCGCAGGCGGCCGGCGAAGGCGTCGGTGATGGCGCGCCGCACGTCCTCGGGCGCCGCGAGCGCCAGCGCCACCCGCGCCGCGCCGCCACCGCAGGCCGCCAGCGCCGCCTCGGCGGTTTCGGGATTGCTGATCGCGACGACCCGGGTGCCGCCGATCTGCCGCCAAGGCACCGCCTCGAGCGCGATGCAGCGGTAGGGATCGATTCCCCGCAGCAATTCGGGGTCGGGCGGCGTTGCCGCCAGGTCGATGCGCCCGATCCCGGACTGCCTCGAGAGCGCCGTCTCGAGATCATCTGGTGAAATCAGCCGGTTGGCAATGAGAATTCGCCCTATCCGCTGGTCCTGGTGGACTTGCTGCGCCAGCGCGCCGCCGAGCTCGTCCTGACCGAGCGCTCCGGCCTCAACTAGCAGCTCACCGAGGAACTTGCGGCGCGGCGCCGGCGGCGGCACCGCCTCGGACGCCTCGAACGGGAGGAACGGCACCACCACAGCCATGATCGAACTCGCAAATCACACCGACCTGCGAAGGTGATACCGCAGTCTTAAGAACCGCTTAAGTTTATTGATTGCTAAGGATTAATGGCCTTCGAGCTCGACGTCGCCGATTGACGCGACGAAGCGCTCGAAGAGATAGAAGCTGTCCTGCGGTCCGGGGCTCGCCTCGGGGTGGTGCTGCACCGAAAAGACCGGCCGGTCGGACATCGCGATCCCGCAGTTCGACCCGTCGAACAGCGACACGTGGGTCTCCACGACGCCGGGCGGCAGCGTCTGGCTGTCCACCGTGAAGCCATGGTTCATCGAGGTGATCTCGACCTTGCCGGTGGCGAGTTCCTTGACCGGGTGGTTCGCGCCGTGGTGGCCGTGGTTCATCTTGATCGTCCGCGCGCCGACCGCCAGCGCCAGCATCTGGTGGCCGAGGCAGATGCCGAAGATCGGCATCCGGCTCCTGGCCAGCACGTCGCGGATCATCGGAACGGCGTATTGCCCGGTCGCCGCCGGATCGCCGGGACCGTTCGACAGGAAAAGGCCTTCGGGGTCGTGTGCGAAGACGTCCTCGGCGGTAGCGGTCGCGGGCAGCACGGTCACGTCGCAGCCGGCGCTCGCGAGGGAGCGCAGGATGTTGCGCTTGGCGCCGTAGTCGATCGCCACCACGCGGCGGCCAGGGCCATTGCGGCGGGTGTAGCCCTCGGGCCATGCCCAGCGCATCTGGTCCCAGCGATAGCTCTGGGCGCAGGTGACCTCACGTGCCAGGTCCATGCCCGTCAGGCCGGGAAAGGCGCGCGCCTGGCGCACCAGGTCGTCGAGATCGAAGTCGCCCTCCGGCGAATGGCAGATGGCGACGTGGGGCGCGCCCTGCAGCCGGATCGCCCGGGTCAGCCGGCGCGTGTCGACGCCGCCGACGCCGATGCGGCCGCGGCGGGCCAGCCAGACTGAGAGCGCTTCGGTGGCGCGCCAGCTCGCGGCCTCGGTCGGGTTCCACTTCACCACCATGCCGGCGGCCACCGGGTCGGCGGTCTCGTCGTCCTCGGGGTTGACCCCGACATTGCCGACGTGCGGGAAGGTGAAAGTGACGATCTGCCCTGCATAGGACGGATCGGTCATGATCTCCTGGTAGCCGGTCATCGCGGTGTTGAAGCAGAGCTCGGCAACCGCCACGCCGGTCGCCCCGAAGCCGCGGCCGTAGTAGACCTGTCCGTCGGCCAGAACGATGCATGCGGTCGGCTTCAAAAGCCCGTTCGGCGCCGAGGCGAGCGCCTGATCGGAAGGGGCCGCGCGTGTGGTCATGATCGAATCCCGAGGCTTCGGCCGGGAACGTACTCGCGACGGCGCCTAGGGTCAAGGAATGAGCCGGCACCGTTACGCAAGCGTTTTCAGCAGGTTGCGGAGGCGGTCAAAGCTTGCGGGCGAGCGTCACCGCGCCTATATATTGCCCTCTCAGCCGACTGTGCGGCGCGTTGAACAGGGTGCACGATGATCCGCGAGCGATTCTCACGGGATCTCAAGGAAGCGATCAAGGGCAGGGACCAGCAGCGGACGTCGACGCTGCGGCTGATCTGTGCCGCGATCAAGGACCGCGACATCGCCGCCCGGACGGAGGACAGCACGACCGGGGTCTCGGACGAGGATATCTGCGCCATCCTCGCCAAGATGATCAAGCAGCGGCAGGAGAGCGCGCGGCTCTACGAGGAGGGCGGGCGGCTCGACCTCGCGGCGCAGGAGCGCCAGGAAATCGCGATCATCAAGGACTACCTGCCGCGGCAGATGTCCGAGCCCGAGGTCGAGAAGGCGATCGCCGACGCGATCGTGGAGACCGGAGCCTGCTCGATCCGCGACATGGGCAAGGTGATGGCCACGCTCAAGGCGCGGCACACCGGCAAGATGGACTTCTCCCGCGCCGGCATGGCGATCAAGCAGGCGTTCCGCTGACCCCGCCGGCGCTTCGGCGCCGGCATCCCGCGCCCGTCCATGGGGGCTGGCAAACCCCGGCCGCGTCGTGCCAGATACCGCGAAAATCGGGGAGGGAACGATGAAGAAGCGGCTTTTCGGCAGGACCGAGGACGGACGTGCGGTCGAGGAGGTCGTGCTCGAAGGCCCGGACGCGGCGGTGTCGATCCTGAACTATGGCTGCATCGTCCGGGACTGGCGGGTCGACGCGCCGGCCGGTAGCCTGCCGATGGTGCTGGGCTTTCCCCGGGTCGACGACTACGAGCGGCATGCCCGCTCGCATGGGGCGATCGTCGGCCGGATCGCCAACCGCACCGCGAATTCGGAGTTCACCCTCGACGGCACGACCTACGCGCTCACCCCGAGCGAAGGCCGGCACCACCTGCATGGCGGCCCGACCGGGCTCGGTCGCCGGGTCTGGCAGATGGAGACCGACAGCACCTCCGGGACCGTCCAGCTCGCGTACGTGAGCCCCGACGGCGAGGAAGGCTATCCCGGGACGGTGGCGTTCACCGTGACCTTCCGGCTCGACGGCCCGCGGCTGGTCTGCGACATGGCCGGGCTGCCCGACCGGCCGACGCCGATAGCACTCGCCAACCACAGCTACTACAATCTCGGGGGAAGCGGGCAGGTCAAGGATCACCTGCTCTGGGTCGACGCCGCCGACTACACCCCCACCGACGCCGAGCTGATCCCCCTGGGCGAGATCCGCCCCGTCGAAGGCACGCCGCTCGACTTCTCGACCGAGCGCGAGATCGGCGACACCGTCCTCGACCAGAACCTCGTGCTGACCCCCGGCCGCGACCCCGGCCGGCCCGCCGCGCGGGTCCGCTGCCCGCGCACCGGGATGCGCCTGCAGCTCTGGACGGAGGAGCCCGGCCTGCAGCTCTTCGACGCCCCGGAGATGACCATCGGCACCCGCGGCCTCGACGGCCAGTCCTATGGCCCGTTCGCCGGCCTCTGCCTCGAGGCCCAGCACTTCCCCGACACCATGCACAACCCCGACTGGCCGGGCATCATCAGCACCCCCGACCGCCCATACCACCAGCGTCTGGTGGTGGAGATTGCCCGCGAGTAGCGTGATATCGCGCGTGAAACTATAAGTAAGCCATTGAGTATGCTGCGATTCATATTCAATAATTTTCGGTTACCCGCCGCTCCCGACCGGCTTCATGCCTCGCCGGGAATGGAGGTCTCCTGCCCCAGGGTGTCGGCGACGTAGAGTTTCTTGACGGCGACGTAGGTGACGATCGCGAGCGGCGAGGCGATGATGACGCCGCCGAGGCCGAAGATGATGCCGAAGGCGATCGCCGCGATCATCAGGATGCCGGCGGGGATCGCCACCATCCGCTGTTGCACCAGCGGGGTGATGACGTTGGCCTCGAGCTGCTGGATCGCCACGTAGAGAGCCAGCGTCCAGAGCACCATGTTCCACCCCTGAGGCACTGCGAGCAGCAGAGCGGGGACGGCACCGACGATCGGTCCCAGGATCGGCACGAACTCGGCGATGCCGGTGAAGATCCCGAGCGCGAGCGGCGCCGGCAACCGATCATCCACGCGCCGAGGCCCACGAGCGCGCCCACGGTCACCATCGCAACCAGCTGCGCCAGCAGCCACAGACGAAGCGCCCGGCCGGCATCGTCGAGCACCTCTCGCACCTGCTCCTGCCGGGTCGGCGGGAAGAGCTTGACGATCCCGGAGCGGTAGGTTTTCGCATCGCCGGCCAGGTAGGCTCCGCCGATCAGGACGAGGATCAGCGTCGTTACCGTCTCGCCCACCACGTAGGCATAGGAGAAGAGCTGGCCCGCCAGCCCGCGCGACGCGGAGACGATGGTGCCTACGATGCCGCCGCCCTCGTCGGCGGCCGCCGCGCCTGCGCCCGGTACCCCGAGGTACTGCTGCAACTGCGCCCAGCCGGCCGGAACTTGACTGACCAGGTCGGAGACCTGTGCCTGCAGGCGCGTGCCGACCAGCCAGTAGGTCAGCCCGGACACGGCGAGGATCGCCGCGCCGACGATCGCCAGCGCAACGCGGCGCGACAAGCCCAGCCTGTGCTCCAGGGGGCGGCTCGCGGCGAGAAGGATGACGGCCACGATCACCGCGGCGAAGCTGACCAGGAGCGCGAGCCGCAGCTTCCAGAGCAACAGGGCGAGCCCGGTCAAGGCCAGAACGATCAGGACCCGCCGCACGAACCTGCCGGAGTCCGCGTCGACCCACCGGACCACCCGTGGATTTTCGCTCCTGTCCTCCACCGCTCGCTCCCGCAGTTGCCGCTCGCGCGGTTTCCCAAGGAAAGCAGATGCGGCCTCGACCCGGCCGGCGGATGTGTCGGCCGCGCAATCCTTGCCCGATCAACCGGCCGTGCCGGGGTTCGTTCCGCACTCGCGCGGACGGCGGGCGGCGGAATCGAAGGTTAACGGCATCTAGCGTCTGAATCGCTGTCAAACACAAAATCTGCAATTCCGTGACATATTTTCGTTGACCCGCGGAGGCCAGAGGCGTTCTGTGGTGTTCGGCCCAACGTGGACCACAACATCTAGTGCGACTCCGGGGAGCGGGGCGCGCGCGCAGGCAAGGAACGGAACACCGACCATGAAGATCGAACGCCGCTTCACCACCGAAGAGACCGGGGCCTACGGGGCGCTCGCGTTCCGCACGACGACGTCGGAGATCCGCAATCCCGACGGTTCGGTGGTGTTCAGCCTCGACAACCTCGAGGTGCCGGAAGGCTGGAGCCAGGTGGCCTCCGACGTGCTGGCGCAGAAGTACTTCCGCAAGGCCGGCGTGCCGGTGGCGCTGAAGCGGGTGCGCGAGAAAGGCGTGCCGACGTTCCTCTGGCGCTCGGTGCCCGACGAGGCCAGGCTCGCCGGGCTGCCCGAGGCCGAGCGCACCACCGGCGAGACCCGGGCGACCCAGGTCTTC